>NZ_LQIM01000001.1:0-645331 GCF_001499985.1 Mycobacterium sp. IS-1556 | reverse complement strand
CGGCGAACGCGCCGACTGGTGGTGGTACAACCCCTTCGAACCCCAACCCCCACCACCACCCAACTGAACCCGCCACCACGGCCGTCCGTAACGCCGCGTCAACGATAAACCAGTTGAGGCTCAACAGAGTTCGGCCTGAGTCAGCGCATGGCCAGATCACCGCAGCATGTAAGTCGCTGCGCACCCGACAGCCCGCTAGATCGCCGTTGGCCAGACCGCCGCGCGCTGGACCGCCGTTCGCTCGATCGCGCGGCGTCCGCGGGCATCGTTCGAAGCGTCAGCCAGCCGCCGTCTGACACCTCCTGACCCGCAGGATTAGACAGCCACCCCAGCGGGCACGCCTCCTCCAGACAATCAGGAGGCCCCCATGCGAGCAGTGACGTGGCACGGTCGGCGGAAGGTGTCCGTCGACGACGTGCCCGATCCCGCGATCAAGGAACCGACCGACGCGATCATCCGGGTCACCAGCACCAACATCTGCGGCTCGGACCTGCACCTCTACGAAGTGCTCGGCGCCTTCATGACTCCCGGCGACATCCTCGGCCACGAAGCGATGGGCATCGTGGAAGAGGTCGGCCGTGGGGTCAACGGTCTGCAACCCGGCGACCGCGTCGTGATCCCGTTCAACATCTCCTGTGGGCACTGCTTCATGTGCGACCACGGCCTGCAGAGTCAATGCGAGACCACGCAGAACCGCGATCAAGGCACCGGCGCCGCACTGTTCGGCTACTCCAAGCTCTACGGCGAAGTCGCCGGCGGACAGGCGGAGTATCTGCGCGTCCCGCAGGCTCAGTACACCCACATCAAGGTGCCCGAGGACGGGCCCGACGACCGCTACGTCTACCTCTCCGATGTGCTGCCCACCGCATGGCAGGCCGTCGAGTACGCCGCGGTGCCCGACGGCGGCACCCTCGTCGTCCTCGGCCTGGGACCGATCGGCTCGATGGCCTGCCGTATCGCGGCGCATCGCAAGGGCTGCAAGGTGATCGGCGTCGATCTGGTCGACGAACGAATCTCACGCGCCCGCGCCTACTGCGACGAAATCATCGACCTGCGCACCGACAACGCCGAAGAGGTCGTCAAGAGCCAGACCGACGGCCGCGGCGCCGACTCCGTCATCGACGCCGTCGGAATGGAAGCGCACGGTTCGCCCGTCGCCGAAACCATGCAGACCGCCAGCGGGTTCCTGCCCTCGCCGATTGGCCGCGTGGTGATGAAGAATGCCGGCGTCGACCGGCTCGCCGCGTTGAACTCCGCCATCTCCCTGGTCCGCCGCGGCGGCACCATCTCTCTGTCCGGGGTCTACGGCGGCGCCGCCGATCCCATCAACATGATGACGTTGTTCGACAAGCAGATTCAGCTGCGGATGGGCCAGGCCAACGTCAAGAAGTGGGTGCCCGACATCATGCCGCTGCTGACCGCCGAGGACCCGCTACGCCTCGAGCAGTTCGCCACCCACCGGCTTCCGCTGGACGCCGCACCCGAGGCTTATGCAAGCTTCCAGAAGAAGGAGGACGGCATGGTCAAGGTGATCCTCAAGCCGTGAGCCACATGGATCAATCAGAAGCA
This sequence comes from Mycobacterium sp. IS-1556, assembly GCF_001499985.1. NCBI lineage: Bacteria > Bacillati > Actinomycetota > Actinomycetes > Mycobacteriales > Mycobacteriaceae > Mycobacterium > Mycobacterium sp. IS-1556. Next base: position 643,762 of record NZ_LQIM01000001.1, on the reverse strand, counting down.
CCGCTGCTCGACGCGCTGGTCGACTACCGAAAACGCAACCGCTACGGCTTCACCCCGCCGGGTCACCGGCAGGGGCGCGGCACCGACGCCCGCGTTCTCGAGGTGCTCGGCCGTGAAGCCTTCGCCGACGACCTGCTCGCCAACGGCGGACTCGACGACCGTCGCAGCAGCAACAAATACCTCCAGCACGCCGAAGACCTGATGGCCGAAGCAGTCGGCGCCGAGGTCGCCTGGTTCTCCACCTGCGGTAGTTCACTCTCCGTGAAGGCCGCGATGATGGCCGTCGCCGGCGGGGACGGCGGGCTGCTCGTCCCACGCGACAGCCACAAATCCATCGTCGCCGGCCTCATCTTCTCCGGCGTCCAGCCGCAATGGGTCACCCCGCGCTGGGACGCCCAGCGCCACTTCAGCCATCCACCGTCGGCGCAGGACTTCCGCGACGCCTGGGACCGTCATCCCGACGCAGCCGGAGCCCTCGTCGTCAGCCCCAGCGCGTATGGCACCTGCACAAACCTGTCCGAAATCGCCGAGGTCTGCCACGAACGCGGCAAGCCGCTGATCGTCGACGAGGCCTGGGGTGCACACCTGCCGTTCCATGAAGACCTGCCGACCTGGGCGATGGACGCCGGGGCCGACGTCTGCGTGGTGAGCGTGCACAAGATGGGCGCCGGTTTCGAGCAGGGCTCGGTCTTTCATCTGCAGGGCGACCTCGTCGACCAGGACCGCCTCTCGGCGTGCGCGGACCTACTGATGACTACCAGCCCGAACGTGTTGATCTATGCCGCGATGGACGGCTGGCGCCGGCAGATGGTCGAATGCGGCCGCGAATTGCTCGGCGACGCACTGGGACTCGCGCGTCAGCTACGCCAGGACATCGAGCTCATCCCCGACGTCGCGGTGATGGAGGACGAACTGCTCGGCAAAGAAGCGTCCCACGCCCTCGATCGCATGCAGATCCTGATCGACGTCTCCGCCACCGGCACGTCCGGCTACCAGGCGCACGACTGGCTGCGTGAACACAAGCAACTCGACGTCGGCATGAGCGACCACCGGCGCATCCTGGCGACCATGTCGTTCGCCGACAACAAGGCCAGCGCGGAACGGTTGCTCGACGCGCTGTGGGCGTGGCGCAAGCAGGCCAACCACTTCGATCCGCCCCCGCCGATGCACCTGCCGTCGCCCGAGGAGATCGAATTGGAAACCGTCGAACTGCCTCGTGACGCGTTCTTCGGGCCGGTCGAGGAGGTGCCGATCGAGAAGGCGAGCGGGCGCGTCTGCGCGGAGCAGATCACCCCGTATCCGCCGGGTATCCCGGCGGTCGTCCCCGGCGAACTGCTGAACGACGCGGTCCTCGACTACCTACGAACCGGGTTGAAAGCGGGCATGAACATTCCCGATGCGGCAGACACCTCGCTTGAGACAATCCGCGTCGTCGCCACCTGATACCTCTGGTTTCGGGTCGGTGGCTTCTGGCAACATTACCGACGAGTAAGAAGTTTCCTCCGACAGTCAGCAGGTGGGCAGATGACGGGAAGTGCGGAAATTTCGTTTATCGCGCAGGACGAGGGCGGTGGTGCCGCGCTCAACGAAGTGATCGGCCTCTCGGTCGCCGGCGCGGTGGTCGCGGCATTGCTGTTGTGGATCGGCTGGATGCACCGCAACCACAAGATCACCTGGTTGGCTCGCCTCGGCGACTGGTCCGGACGGCGGTTCAAGCGCCCGTCGTGGGTGGCCCTGCCGATCGCGTTGTTCATCGCGTCGATCATCTGCGCCCTGTTCGGCTTCATCTGGGACGTCAGCCTGCACATCGGCAACGGCCGTGACGACGGGGCGCTGGCCAATCCGGCGCACTACTTCATCCTGATCGGCCTGTTCGGCATCTTCGTCGCGGGCTGCACCGCGATGGTGCTGCCGTATGACCGGCCCGGCCCGTCCGCCGTGCGCATCACCGACGACTGGTACGCCCCGGTCGGCGGGATCGTGATGGCCGGTTGCGGGCTCTACGCGCTGATGGGTTTCCCGCTCGACGACATCTGGCACCGCATCTTCGGCCAGGACGTCACGCTGTGGGGACCCACGCACCTGATGATGATCGGCGGCGCGGGCTTTTCCACGTTGGCCGCGCTGTACCTGGAGAAGGAAGGCCAGCGCGTCCGGACGGAGGACACCCCACCCGACGGCATCGGCCTCAAGTTCGTGCAGTACCTGGCGTTCGCCGGCGTGCTCATCGGCGCGTCCGTCTACCAGATCGAATTCGACTTCGGCGTGCCGCAGTTCCGGCAGGTGTTCCAGCCCATGCTGATCGCCGCCGCCGCGGCGCTGGCACTGGTGGCCGCCCGCATCTACATGGGCCGAGGCGCGGCCCTGATCGCTGCGATCATCGCGATCGGGTTGCGCGGCCTGGTCGCGCTTGCGGTCGGTCCCATCCTCGATGCGCCGATCAACTGGTTCCCGCTCTATCTCGGGGCGGCAGTGGTCGTCGAACTCCTGGCACTGACCCCTCTGTTGAAGCGGCCTCTGGTGTTCGGTCTGGTCGCCGGCCTGGGTATTGGCACCGTGGGACTGTGGCTGGAATCGCTTTGGATCAACGCCGTCTATCACTTGCCGTGGCCCACCAGCATCTGGCCGGAAGCATTGGCCATGGCGGTGCCGGTCGCGGTGGGCGTCGGCGCCTGCGGCGCGATGGTCGGCATGGTGTTGACCTCGCAGCGGCTACCCCGCCGCGCCGTCGGGGTCGGCCTCGTCGTGCTGACGGTGTTGGCGATCGGCGGCGCAACGGCCAACGGACTTCGCTATGACGTCCCCGAAAGTGCCTCGGCGGCAATCACTCTCACCGAGGTCCCGAACGCCGAAGGGGAACGATACGTGACCGCGGACGTGCAGATCACGCCCGCAAACCTGGTGAGTGACGATCCTAACTGGGTTTCCGTGCTCGGGTGGCAGGGCGAATTGCCCAACGACCGCGGCATCTTCATCGACCACCTCGAACAGGTGGGGCCGGGGCACTATCGCTCCACCGAACCGATGCCGGTGTCCGGTACGTGGAAGACGTTGCTGCGCGTGCACGACGGGCGCACGCTGGCCGCGGTGCCGATCTACCTGGCGGGCGATCCGGGGATCGGCGCCGAAGAGGTGCCCGCCGAGGCGTCGATGACACGTCCCTTCGTCGCCGAGATCACGATCCTGCAGCGTGAGCGCAGCCCGGACATCCCCCAGTCGCTGTGGCTGATCGGCTGCCTGATTGTGCTGGTCTGCAGCCTCGCAATGGTCGCGGGCGTCACCTGGGGTGGCGGCCGGATCAACAACAGCGAACCGTCCGGCAGCGAAGCAGAACTACAGCCGACCGCCCAAGCATGATCGGCGACCCGGACGGCACAGATGTTGTGATTCTGGCCGACCATCCGGTGTGGCTTGCGGTGCCCGCTTTCGCCCCGGCGATCGTGGTCGCCGGGGTGGTGGTGTACATCGCGGTGAAGAACCGGCGCAAACGCGAAACCCGACCGACCGACGAAGGGACACCGTGACACCGACACTGCGCCGACGATCCGCAATAGGCATCGTGACCGCTGTGACGCTCCTGGCCGCCGGATGCGGCGGCTCGCAGAGCACCGAGACCGAAGCGGGCAGTCCGGCGCAGCCGACGGTGAGCCCGTCGGACATGCCCGATCAGCAGCGACCACCGGATCGGCTCACCATCGACATCACGATTGAGGGCGGCAACGTCACCCCCACCAACGCGCAGGCGCAGGGCAAGGTGAACGAGCCGATTGTGCTGCGGGTCAACAGCGACGCGGCCGACGAGCTTCACGTGCACTCGGTGCCTGAGCACACGTTCGAGGTGGCGCCCAAGCCCGGCCAACAGTTCCAGTTCACCGTGGAGGTGCCGGGCAACGTCGAGATCGAACTGCATGAGCTGAACCGCGTCGTCGCCACCGTCCAAGTTCAGCAGTGATGCCGGGGCCGTCGGTTTCCGTACTGGCCCACGGTCTCGGCGGTTCGACCGATCTGCCGATCCCTTTCACCTATGCGCTGATCGGTGGGGCGTGGGCGTTGACGTTCACGTTCGCGGTGGTCGCGCTCGCTTGGCGGAAGCCGCGGTTCGATCCGACGAATTCCGTTCGACCCCTTCCCCGTTGGGTGTCGACGGTGGTGGACGCGCCGGTGACCCGGTGGATTGTCGCGCTCGCAGGCTTGGCGTTCGCGGTGTGGGTGGGCATCGCCGCGGTCGCGGGTCCCCAGGACGAGAGGAACCCGCTACCCGGCGTGTTCTACGTCTTGTTGTGGGTGGGTCTGGTGGCGGTGTCGCTGGTCATCGGGCCCGTGTGGCGGGCGATATCGCCGGTGCGGGCGGTGCTTCGGCTGTTGGGCAGTCGTTCGCTGGGCCTGGCCTACCCCGCGTGGCTGGGGTACTGGCCGGCGGTCTTCGGCCTGTTCGCGTTCGTCTGGCTGGAACTGGCCAGCCCCGAACCGGGTTCGCTTACCGCCATTCGGATCTGGCTGCTGATCTACCTCGGCGTCACTCTCGCCGGTGCGCTCTGCTTCGGTGAGCGGTGGTGCGCGCGGGCCGACCCGTTCGAGGTGTACAGCGTGGTGGCGTCACGGCTGTCGCCCTTTCGTCGCGACCCCGACACCGGCCGGATCGCGATCGGCAACCCGTTCGACCACCTTCCGTCGCTGCCGGTGCGCCCGGGCACCGTTGCGGCCGTCGCCGTGCTCCTGGGATCGACTGCGTTCGACAGCTTCTCGGCGATGCCGGCGTGGCGAAACTTCGTCGACGACAACTCCTCGTCAGAGTTCACGGCAACCCTCATCAGAACCGCCGGCCTGCTCTCGTTCGCCGCGATCGTCGCCTGCACGTTCTGGCTCGCGTCGATCGCCACCGGCGGTGTCGACCGCGACCGTCGCCGCCGACTGCCCGGCCTGATGGCGCATTCGCTGATCCCGATCGTCATCGGATATGTGTTCGCCCACTATCTGACGTATCTGATCGAGCGTGGACAGCAGACCATCATCCTGTTGGCCGATCCGCTGGGCCGCGGCTGGAACCTCCTCGGTATAGGCAACGCCGAGGTCAGCTACTTCCTGTCCCAACATCCGACGGTTCTCTCGAGCCTCAAGGTCGGGTTCGTCGTCGCCGGTCACATCGCCGGCGTGGTCGCGGCGCACGACCGCGCGCTGCGGATCCTGCCGTCCGGCTATCAACTCACCGGACAACTCGCGATGATGCTGGTCATGGTGGGCTACACGTTCACCGGGCTGTACCTGCTGTTCGGCGGGTAGCGTCGGAAGGATGAAGGCGCTCATCATCGTCGACGTCCAGAACGACTTCTGCGAGGGCGGCTCGCTGGCCGTCACCGGCGGCAGCGACGTCGCAGGGGCCATCAGCGAGTTGCTCGCCGGCGAGAGCGACTACGCACATGTTGTGGCCACCAAGGACTTTCACGTCGATCCCGGCGACCATTTCTCCGAAAGCCCGGATTTCGTCACGTCCTGGCCGCGGCATTGCGTGGTCGGCACTGCCGGCGCCGACTTCCACCCGCACTTCCAATTCGACGCGGTCGAGGCGGTCTTCACCAAGGGCGAGTATTCGGCAGCCTACAGCGGGTTCGAAGGCACCGACGACGACGGCACCTCGCTGGCCGACTGGCTGCGCCAGCGCGGGGTCGACGAGGTGGACGTGGTCGGCATCGCGACCGACCACTGCGTCAAGGCGACCGCCGCCGACGCCGCGGCCAACGGCTTCGCCACCCGGGTGCTGCTCGACCTGACGGCCGGTGTCGCGCCAGAGTCGACCGAGCAGGCCGTCGCCGACCTACGCAAGGCGGGCGTCGAAATCGCCTAGCCGGCCGTCGGATCGACCGGCCTGCCCGTCCACGACGGCGCCCGCCGCTGCAGGTAGGCACGCACACCTTCCCTCGCGTCGTCATGGCCCATGAGCGCGACGTGGATGGCCGTCTCGCGCACGCCCACCGCAGCGCGGTCGAGGTCGAACGAGTCCCACAGCAGCCGCTTGCTGGCCGCCACCGACATCGGCGCGCTGTTCGTCGCGATGTCGTGCGCGACCTCCAATGCCGCAGGCAACACCTCCTCGGCCGGCAGCACCCTGTTGGCCACCCCCAGCTCGACAGCTCGGTGGCCGTCGAAAACCGCACCGGTCAACAGGATTTCGGCGGCCCGCGCAATGCCGATCAACCGCGGCAGCACCCAATGTGAACAGGCGTCTCCGACGACGCCGCGCCGCACCTGCACCACGCCGTAGCGCGCATCGGCCGCGAAAATGCGGATATCGCACTGCAAGGCCAGGGTGAGTCCGAGCCCGATGGCGTGCCCGTTGACAGCCGCGATGACGGGTTTAGCCAGCGCCCAAGCGGGCACGTCGACGCCCGCGGCGCTGAAGCCCGCACCTGGCGCGGCGAAGGTGTCCTCGCCGGACCCGAGGTCGGCGCCAGCGCAGAAAGCGGGCGGCGTCCCGGTGAGCACGACGACGCGGACCCGATCGTCACGGTCCAACCTTCGGTAGGCGTCGGCCAGTTCTTCGCGCATGCCGTCGCCGACCGCATTGCGCTGCCGCGGCCGGTTGAGCGTGACAGTTGCCACACCATCATCGACGTCGGTCACCAACGTCCGATAAGTGGGCAGGTCGGGACGGCTGGACACATGTTCTCCTGCGCTGGCGAACTTCGATGCGATTTGGTTGTGATGTTGCCTCACCGGGCACACCCGTATGGTTCCGTTGGTCTGTTCGTTCGTCGTCTGGAGTGTGCATTGACCCAAGCCGCCACCGCCCAAGCCGCCCCCGTGGAGATCTGGCCGGGCAAGGCCTACCCGCTGGGCGCCACCTATGACGGCTTCGGCACCAACTTCGCGGTGTTCAGCGAAGCCGCCGAAAAGGTCGAGCTGTGTCTGTTCGACGCTGACGGCACCGAGACCCGGGTCACGCTGCCCGAGGTCGACGCGTTCGTGTGGCATGGCTTCATCCCGAACATCGAGCCCGGCCAGCGCTACGGATACCGGGTACACGGCGCGTATGAGCCGGCCGCGGGGCATAGGTGCAATCCGAACAAGCTGCTGATCGACCCGTATGCGAAGGCCATCGACGGCCAATTCGACTGGGGCCAGTCGCTGTTCAGCTACAACTTCGGTGACCCCGACAGCCGCAACGACGACGACTCGGCGCCCAACATGCCGAAGTGCGTCGTGATCAACCCGTACTTCGACTGGGGCGTGGACCGGCCGCCGGGCCACGAGTACGCCGATTCGATCATCTACGAGGCGCACGTAAAGGGCCTGACGCAAACGCATCCCGACATCCCCGAACAGATCCGCGGCACCTACGCCGCGGTGGGCCATCCGGTCATCATCGAGCACCTCAAGTCGCTGGGCGTGACCGCGATCGAGTTGATGCCGGTGCACCACTTCGCCAACGACTCCACCCTGGTCGACAAGGGCCTGTCCAACTACTGGGGCTACAACACCATCGCTTTCCTCGCACCGGATTCCAAGTACAGCTCCAACCCCAACCCGGGTGGTCAGGTGCAGGAGTTCAAGGCGATGGTGCGCGCGCTGCACGAAGCCGACATCGAGGTGATCCTCGACGTGGTCTACAACCACACCGCCGAGGGCAATCATCTGGGGCCGACCCTGTCGTTCCGCGGTATCGACAACTCCGCGTACTACCGGCTCGTCGACGACGACAAGCGCTACTACATGGATTACACCGGCACGGGCAACAGCCTGAACGTCGGCCACCCGCATGCGCTGCAGCTGATCATGGATTCACTGCGGTACTGGGTCACCGAGATGCACGTCGACGGGTTCCGGTTCGACCTCGCCTCGACGCTGGCCCGGGAGTTCTACGACGTCGACCGGCTGGCGACGTTTTTCGAACTCGTGCAACAGGATCCGACGGTCAGCCAGGTCAAGCTGATCGCCGAGCCGTGGGACGTCGGCCCCGGCGGCTATCAGGTCGGCGGCTTCCCGCCGCAGTGGACGGAGTGGAACGGCAAGTACCGCGACACCGTTCGCGACTACTGGCGCGGCGAGTCGGCGACCATCGACGAGTTCGCCTCCCGGCTCACCGGTTCGTCGGACCTCTACGAGCAGACCGGCCGACGTCCAGTCGCATCCATCAACTTCGTCGTCGCCCACGACGGCTTCACACTGCGGGATCTGGTGTCCTACAACGAGAAACACAACGACGCCAACGGCGAGGACAACCGCGACGGCGAGAGCCACAACCGGTCCTGGAACTGCGGCGTCGAAGGGCCCACCGACGATCCGGAGGTCAACGCCCTGCGAGCCCGGCAACAACGCAATTTCCTCACCACGCTGCTGCTGTCGCAGGGCGTGCCGATGATTGCGCACGGCGACGAACTCGGCCGCACGCAGCAGGGCAACAACAACGTCTACTGCCAGGACAACGAGCTGTCCTGGATCGACTGGGCCACCGCCGACGCCGACCTGATGGACTTCACCCGCACGGTGTCGGCCCTGCGCTCGGGTCACCCGATATTCCGTCGGCGCCGGTTCTTCTCCGGCCGCCCCGTGCGGCAGCGCGGGGGTGAGCGGCTGCCCGACATCGCCTGGTTCGCACCTGACGGTTCCGAGATGAGCGACGAGGACTGGGAGAGCGGTTTCGCCAAGACGATCGCGGTCTACCTCAACGGCAACGGGATCCCCGACCGCGACGTCCGGGGTCAGCGGGTGGTCGACGACTCGTTCGTGCTGTGCTTCAACGCCCACCACGAGGCCATCGACTTCACGCTGCCCGGTGAACAGTTCGGGCCGGCGTGGATTCCGGTGATCAACACCGGCAAGGATCCGGCCGACGAGTCGGAGCCAAAGCCGCTCAACGCCGGCTCCGCCATCACCGTCGAAGCCCGTTCAGTGGTGGTGCTGCAGGCGCCGATGGCCTAGAGGGCTATTCGACGACGGGGAAGAACGAATCGCCGTCCTCGGGCGTCCCACTGATCTGGCCCTCGTCGGTGCCGTGGTCGTCCGGATTGACGCGGTCCATCTGCACGCCCTCGTCGGTCGGCCGCTCGGCCACATCGGGCTCCTCGGCGGCGAGTTTCTCGTCGAGAGTCTCGTCGATCTCGCCGTCGGCATTGACCTTGTCCGCCTCGCGCCAATGATCTGGCGGATCGACGGTTTCATCGCCGTCGTCGTTGCGCACGTCATCGGAGTCGAACGCCTCCGTCGGGCGCAGCGTGTCGCCGACGCCGCCACCGTCGTTGGGTGAAGTACCTGGGTCCGGATTCGCGTTCACATTAGTTCGGTTGCCCGCCTGCCTTGACGCTAAACGCCGGGCCGGCGCCGGCGCGTCAGCCGACGATCCGGGCGATCGACTTCAGCGGGATCGGCAACCAACTCGGCCGGAAGCGCGCCTCGTATGCGGCCTCGTAGACCGCCTTGTCCAATTCGTAGGCCGCCAGCAGCTGCCCGGAATCGCGCGGATCCGCGCCGGACACTTCGGCGTAGCCGTCGCAGAACGATGCGGCGTTGCGGTCCACCCACTCCCTTGCCCGCGCCCCGAGCTGACGGTCGTGGTCCTCGTCGGTGGACTGTTCCATCAGCCGCTGGTAGGCGGCGTACTCGTAGGACCGCAGCAGCCCGGCCACATCGCGCAACGGCGAGTCGGGGCGACGACGTTCCTCGAGCGGCTGGCCGGGCTCGCCTTCGAAGTCGATCAGCAGCCAACCCTCGGGGATGCGCAGCACCTGACCGAGATGCAGGTCGCCGTGGATGCGCTGAACCCTGATGGTCTCCTCGGAAAGCTTGCGGTATCGCTCCTCGATCAGCGGCGCGTACTGCTCGAGGGCGGGTACCGACTTGGCCGCCGACGCCAACCGCTCCAACGCCGTGTCGGCCGGGAACAGCGCGGTCTCCGTGCCCAGTTCGTCGGCCAGCGTCGCATGCACCGACGCGACCGCCTCGCCGAGCCGGTAGGACTCCCCGGCGAAGTCGCCGCCCACCTCGTCGGCGTACAGGTCACCTTCGGCGAACAGGTCGCGGGTGCTCGCGGTCGCCATGTCCCAGCCCTCGGCCGAGGTCGCCGCGAACTCCGTGACCATGCCCAGCGCGCACGGCTCGCCGTGCCCGTCCACTGGCCAAGTCGTCTCGAAAGAGCCGAGCAGCCGCGCCACATGCGGGTTGCCGGCGCGCGCCAGCACGCGGTTCAACTCGATGTCGGGGTTCGTCCCGGGCGTGATGCGGCGGAACAGCTTGAGGATCGCCTCCTCCTCGAACACCACGCTGGTGTTGCTCTGTTCGGCCGCCGACACCCGCGGTGCGGCGTCCAGCGGTAACTCGACGTCGGGCTCCTTGACGAAGCGCACTGTGTTCTCGCCGGAGCCCACCGTCGCCGACGAGTCGATGAGCGACAGCAGGAACAGCGCGGCGTCGGGCTCGTAGAGCGCGTCGTAGGCAGTGCGGTCGCCGTCCGTCCCGATCGTCGCGACCTCCGCGTACTCCTCGATAGGTCCGGTATTCCAGCGCACCACCACTTGATATCGCTCACTCGAGCCGTCGGTGTAGGACACGTCGAGCAGCATGAGGTCCAGATCGTCGCGCAACGCAACGCGCGCGGCCTCCCGAACGGACGCCAACTCACGGCTGCGCCCGGCATACCACCGCTGGTGGGGCAGCCATTCGTCGAACGGCAGGGACATCACTGTTCTCCAAGCTCCGGGCTGGGCGCCTTCAGCGAGAACCAGTAGAACCCGTGACCGGGCAGGGTCAGCAGGTAGGGCAACTGGCCGATGCGGGGGAACTCAACGTACCCGGTCATCTCGATAGGCGTGTACCCGTTGTAGTGCTGCAGATTCATCTCGATGGGCTGCGGGAAACGGGACAGGTTGTTGACGCACAGCACGATGTCCTTTTCGCCGCTGTCCTTCTCGATCTCGCGGACATAGGTGAGCACGGAGGGGTTCGAGCCCCCCAACTCGTGGAAGCTGCCGATCGCGAACGCGTCGTGGCGGCTGCGCACGGTGAGCATGGTGCGGGTCCAGTTCAACAGCGAGTTCGAGATGTCGCGCTGGGCTTCGACGTTGACCGCTTGATAGCCGTAGATCGCATCCTGGTTCGGCGGCAGATAGACCCGGCCGGGCGTCGCGGTGGAGAAGCCGGCGTTGCGGTCGGGCGTCCACTGCATCGGGGTGCGCACGGCATCGCGGTCGCCGAGCCAGATGATGTCGCCCATGCCGATCTCGTCGCCGTAGTACAGCACCGGCGAACCGGGCAGCGACAACAGCAGCGCGGTGAACAACTCCATCTGATTGCGGTCGTTGTCCAGTAGCGGCGCCAGCCGTCGCCGGATCCCGACGTTGGCCTTCATCCGCGGATCCTTGGCGTACTCGGCGTACATGTAGTCGCGCTCTTCGTCGGTGACCATCTCCAACGTCAACTCGTCGTGGTTGCGAAGGAAGATGCCCCACTGCGCCATCTCCGGGATGTCGGGCGTCTGCGCCAGAATTTCGGAGATCGGGAACCGCGATTCGCGCCGGACCGCCATGAAGATGCGCGGCATCAACGGGAAGTGGAACGCCATGTGGCATTCGTCGCCGCCGGTGTCGGGGTCGCCGAAGTACTCGACCACGTCGGCCGGCCACTGATTCGCCTCGGCCAACAGCACGCGGCCCGGGTACTCGTCGTCGATCACCTTGCGGCAGTGCTTGAGGAACGCGTGCGTCTCGGGCAGGTTCTCGCAGTTGGTGCCCTCTCGCTCGAACAGGTACGGCACCGCATCCAACCGGAAGCCGTCGATGCCGATGTCGAGCCAGAACCGCAGGACGTCGAGCATCGCCTCCTGGACGGCGGGGTTGTCGTAGTTGAGGTCGGGCTGATGGCTGAAGAACCGGTGCCAGTAGAACTGGCGCCGCACCGGGTCGAAGGTCCAGTTCGACTCCTCGGTGTCGACGAAGATGATCCGGGCGTCCTTGTACTTGTCGCTGGTGTCGCTCCACACATAGAAGTCGCCGTACGGCCCGTCCGGGTCCCTGCGTGACTCCTGAAACCATGCGTGCGAGTCGGACGTGTGGTTCATGACGAGATCGGTGATGACCCGGATACCCCGGCGGTGCGCTGCGTCGAGCAGATCGACGAAGTCGTCGACGGTGCCGAACTCCGGCAGCACCTTGTAGAAGTCGCGGATGTCGTAGCCGCCGTCGCGTAGCGGCGAATCGTAGAACGGGGGCAGCCAAAGACAGTCCACCCCAAGCCACTTCACGTAGTCGAGTTGTTCGGTCAGCCCGCACAGATCGCCGATGCCGTCGGAGTTCGAGTCGTAGAACGCGCGCACCAGCACCTCGTAGAAAACGGCACGCTTGAACCACGTGCGGTCCTCGGGCAGCACCCGGGCGTGGCCGAAGTCTTCGGCGGTGGGGTGCTCGACGACACCGTCCTCGACGTGACTACCCTCCGCCGGGTCGTGGTCGGCGGATGCGTCGGATGCTCTGACACCGCTGCGTTGATCCATACGGTCTCCAACCTACCCACGTCGCGAAGAATCGAATCGCCGTAGATCCGTGCGCCGGGGTGCCTGCGGATTCGTTCAGGGTCGGCGGCGTCGAACCCATTCGGAACGGTTGAATCGGCGAAGGAGACAAGCTACGGTTTTCGACGTCTTGTGATCTTGATCTCCGAACGAAGTGGGTGCTGTGGCTGATTCGACGCCGAACGACGGTGAAGCTCCGGTAATTGTCGGGATGGCCGATGCGGCGATGCACATGTACGACGCCGCCATCGAAGCGCTTCCCGGCCACAGCGACCCGGAGTTCTCGGAGCGGGCCGGCGTCATCCTCGCGGGCCTGCGCAAGTTGCAAGGCTCGCTGACGGAGGCGGCGGGTCGCAGCCGCCCGACACCGTCGGTCATCGTCGCGCTCAGCGGGGTCCGCAAGCGCTACGACGAGTTGATGGAGAACGCCGCGACGGGACCGAACGCCACGCTCGGCCAGCGACTCTATGTCGCGCGGGTGCACGCGAAGCTGTCGAGCAAGGAGGCGGCCAACGGCGTCGGACTGCGCAGGGATCTGATCGAAGCCGTGGAGGCGGAGGAACCCGCCACCGAGGAAGAAACCACCCGGATCAAAGACCTGATCGCAGCGCTCGGCGGCTGAGGCTCGAGGCGGCTACGGGCGATCGCTTCGGTATCGTTCCGGCGTGGCAACACGTGATCACGGCGACCCCGGCGACGCACCGTCGACTCCTCCGCCGCTGACGGAGGTGGTCAACGCGTCCCGGCCGTCGGCGGCCGAGGAAGCCCGCACGATCGCCGCGTCCACCAACACCGGAACACTCGCGACGCTGACCTCCGACGGCGACCCGTGGGCGTCGTTCGTGACGTACGGCCTGCTCGACGGCGCCCCGGTGCTGTGCGTGTCCAACCTCGCCGAGCACGGCCGCAACCTCCTGAAGGATCCGCGGGCCAGCATCGCGATCGTCGCGCCGGATTCGGAAACCGACCCGCTGGCCAGCGGTCGGATCACGCTCGCGGGCGTGGCGGAGCGACCCGTCGGCGACGAGTTGGCCGCCGCGCGGGAGGCGCACCTGTCGGCCGTCGCGGCCGCGAAGTACTACATCGACTACAGCGACTTCACGCTGTGGGTGCTGCGGGTGCACCGCGTGCGCTGGGTCGGTGGGTACGGCCGCATGGACTCGGCGACGGGTGAGGCCTACGCCGCGGCGCAGCCCGATCCGGTGCAGCCGCTGGCGGCCGGCGCTATCGAACACCTCAACGCCGACCACGCCGACGCGCTGGTCGCGATGGCCAAAGTCCTCGGCGGCTACCCGGACACCACGGCGGCGACCTGCACGAGCGTCGACCGGTACGGCCTGGACCTACGGATCACCACCGACCGCGGCATGGCCTACACCCGGATCGGCTACCGCGCGCCGATCGATTCCATCGGCGAATTGCGTTCGGCCGCCGTGGAGCTGACGCGGCTGGCGCGTCGGGACTGAAATACGATTGCGGGTATGTCTGCAGCCGCCGGGCGACCGGCCTCCTGGCAAGCGGCGTTCGACCTGATCGCCACCCGCGGTCACGAACGTCGCGAGGAGCCGTTCAAATTGGCCAGCGGCCAGCTGTCCCACGACTACATCGACGGCAAATACGCGATCGACACCGGCGAGCGGTTGGCGATCGTCAGCCGGGCGGTCGCGGAGTTGGCCGACAGCCGCGGCATCGAGTTCGACGCGGTCGGCGGCCTCACCATGGGGGCGGACCCGTTGGCGCACGGCGTCGCGATGGTGACCGGCAAGGCCTGGTTCTCGGTCCGCAAGGAACAGAAGCAGCGGGGCCGCGAGCAGTGGATCGAGGGCACGCGGCTGCAGGCGGGCACCCGGGTGCTGCTCGTCGACGACGTGATCAGCACCGGTGGCTCGACGGAGATCGCGTTCGACCGCGTGACCGCGGCGGGGGCGGTCGTCACCGGGGTGATCCCGATGGTGGACCGCGGGGACATCGCGGCCAAGCGCTTCGCCGCTCGCAATGTGCCGTTCGCCGCGCTGGTGACATACCGCGACCTGGGCATCGAGCCGGTCAAGGACGTCTAGCCCGACTGCGCCACGTTCGCGCTCAGGCAGGGACCACCAGGACGCCGTCGGCCTGGACACCGACCGTCACGGCGTCCCCCGGCGCGAAGGCGCGGGCGGCCGAACTGGCCATCTGCGCGCTGACCGGCACGCCGTCGGGCAGCGTCAGATGGACGCGGGACGACGGACCGAGGAACACCACCGAGCTGACCGTCGACGTGCCGGCCGGGTCCGCGGTCACCATGACCGATTCCGGCCGCACCATCGCCAGGCCCGAGCCGGAAGCCACCGACCCAGGCAGCGTCGGCACCGACGTGCCGAGCAGATGCGCGCGACCGCCGGAGATCATCGCCGGCACTTTGTTGTTCAGCCCGACGAAGTCCGCGACGAACGGCGTCGCCGGGTTGGCGTAGAGGTCCGCGGGCGCCGCCACTTGTTCGAGCTTGCCGTGGCTCATGACCGCGACACGGTCGGCGACGGCGAGCGCCTCCTCCTGGTCGTGGGTGACGAACAGCGTCGTCGTGCCGACTTCGGACTGCACGCGGCGGATCTCGTCACGCAACTGTGAGCGGACCTTGGCGTCCAACGCCGAAAGCGGTTCGTCGAGCAGCAGCACGCGCGGCTGGACGGCCAGGGCGCGGGCCAGCGCGACGCGCTGTTGCTGTCCACCCGACAACTCGCTTGCGAACTTGTGGGTGTGTGCGGACAGCCCGACCAAGTCGATCATGTCGGCCGCCCGAGATAGCCGCTCGCGCTTCGACTTTCGACGCATCTTCAACCCGAACGCGATGTTGTCGAGCACCGTGAGGTGCGGGAAGAGGCTGTAGGCCTGAAACACCATGCCCATGTCGCGCTTGTTCGCCGGAATCCCGCTCAGATCCCGCCCGTCGACCGACACCGTCCCCGAGGTGGCTCGATCCAGGCCGGCGAGGATGCGCAGCGCGGTGGTCTTGCCGCAGCCGGACGGTCCGAGCAACGCGACCAGCTCGCCCGGTTCGATGTGCAGGGTCAGCCCGTCGAGCGCCTTCACCGACCCGTACACACGCGTAAGGTCGTTGAGTTCGACGGCGACTCCGGCGGTCATGGCGCGACTCCTCGCACGCCACGGCGCCCGCGGGTGACAAGCGAAAGTGCAAGCAGGAGACCGAAACCGAGTAGCAGCACGGCCAACGACGCCGCCACCGAGGTCGGGCCGTCGGACTTGCCGATCGCCACGATCTGCACCGGCAACGTCTGGTACCCGCTGAGCGAGGCGATCGTGTACTCGCCGAGCACGACGGCGATCGAGATGAACGCCGCGGACAGGATGCCCGACCAGATGTTGGGCACCACGACATGCAGAATCGTCGTCGTCCATCCGGCGCCGAGCGAGCGCGCGGCCTCGGTGAGCGTCGGCAGATCGATCGACGACAGCGCCGCGTCCAGCGCACGGTAGGCGAACGGGAACACCAACACGAGGTATACGAATGTCAGCGTCAACGCGGATTCCCCGAACAGGTACGTGACCCACAGGTACACGTTGCGCAGGCCGACGACGATGACCAACGCCGGAATCGTCAACGGCAGCAGGCACAGAAACTCCACCACACCGGTGGCCCACTGTGCGCGAAGGCGCACCCAGATCATCGTGGGCAGCAGGATCACCAACACCGCAAACACGGTAAACACCGCAAGCAGCAGCGAGACCACGATGGCCTGATACAGCGCGTCGTCGGCCACCAGGTTGGCCCACGCCCGAAGAGTTCGTCCGCCGGCAATCAGGTTGCGCGTGGAGAAGTCGGCCATCGCATACAGCGGGAACAGGAAGAACAATCCGAACAACACCCACAGCGCGCCTCGAAACAGCTTGGCACCGAAGCTCATCGGAGCCACCGCGCGGTGCGTCGCACCAACCTGTGGTAGATCACCATCACCACGGCGACGACGACGATCATCTCCAGCGCCAGGGCGTAGGCGAAGCCGGACTGACCCAACACCACCTCGCTGGTGAGCGCCGACCGGATCAGCAGCGGCACGATCGGACTGCCCTGGCTGACCAACGCCGCGGCCGTCGCGTACGCCGCAAAAGCGTTGGCGAACAACAGCAGCGCGGAACCCAGGAACGCCGGCGCCAACAGCGGCACGACCACTTCGCGGAAGTACTGGCCGCGCGACGCCCCCAGGCTCACCGCCGCTTCCCGCCACTGCTCGCGCAGACCCTCCAGCGCCGGCGCGAACACGATCACCATCAGCGGGATCTGAAAGTAGGCGTAGACGACGGTCAGTCCAGGGAGATCGTAGAGCCAGCCCGACGCCGCGAGATTCCATCCGAGCACCTGCTCGATCCACAGCGTCAGGACTCCGTTCAGCCCGATCGTCGCGAGAAACGCGAAAGCCAGTGCCACACCGCCGAACTGCGCGAGCACGCTGCACAGTGCGGTCACCGCGCGGCGCACCATCGAATTGGCCGGGCTCGACACGATCAACCACGAGAGGACGGCACCCAGCAACGCGCCGATGAGCGCGGTGCTGCCCGACAACACCAGGCTCTTGGTCAGCGCCGAGAGCGCCGGGCCGGAGAACAACGCGTTGATGCGGGCCAGCGTGAACACGCTGTCGGCCCCATCTTCTCTGAACGCGTTGACGATCACCGTGACGGTCGGGACGACCAGGAACGTCGCCACCACGGCCAGAAACGGCAGCAGGGGCACGGCATCCCGCAGTTTCTTCAGCGTCGCTCCTCAGCCGATCGCGGCGGCCCAGTGCTCGGACAGGTACTTGGTGGCCGCCTTGGTCTGCTGCGGGGACGGCACGGTGACGGGCCCGTCGATGACCGGGACGGTCGCCGCGGCGTCCAATTTGCCGTCGGCGGCCATGATGTCGGCACGCACCGGTCGCACGCCGCCGAGCGCGAACAGGTTCTGTCCCTCGTCGCTGTAGAGGAATTCCTGCCACAACCGCGCGGCGGCCGGATGCGGCGCGTCCTTGTTGATCGCCTGGTAGTAGTAACCGGCCACCGCGTGGTCCGACGGCACCAGCACCTGCCACGACGGCAACCTCTTGGTTTCGGCGGCGTTGGTGAAATTCCAATCGATGACCACCGGCGTCTGCCCGGACTCGATGGTTGCCGGCGTCGGGTCGACGGGCAGGAAGTTGCCCGCGTCGGCGAGCTTTCGGAAGAACTCGACGCCCGGAACGATGTCGTCGACCGAACCGCCTTGGGAGAGCGCGACCATCAGCACACCGGAGAACGCGGCACCGGCCTGGGTGGGATCGCCGTTGAGCGCGACCTTGCCGCGGTACTCCGGTTTGAGGAGATCATCGACAGCCGTCACCGGCGGGACTTTGGCCGAGTCGTATCCGATCGACATGTAACCGCCGTAATCGTTGACCCAGGTGCCGTTCGGGTCCTTGAACGCCGCGGGGATGTCGTCGAAGTTGGCCACCTTGTACGGCGCGAACATCGCGGTGTTGGCCAACGCAACGGACTGGCCGAGGTCGAAAACGTCGGGCGCGGTGCTCTTACCCTTCTGCTGGGTGGCCGCGTTGATCTCATCCTGGCTCGACGCGTCGGGCTGCGCGGAGTTCACCTTGATGCCGTACTTGTCCGAGAACGCCTTGATGATCGCGCCGTAGTTCGCCCAATCCGGTGGCAGCGCAATGACATTGAGCTCGCCTTCCTTCTTGGCTGCCGCCACGAGCCCGTCGATTCCACCGAAATCCTCGGCGGAGGTGGCCTCGGCGGCCTTCACGCCGGACTCCGTCTGTGCGCCGTCTCCGCTCTTCTGCGGCGGCGCGCACGCGGTCGAACCGACCAGCAGGAGAACGGATGCGGCTGATGCGGCCACCAGGCCTGTGAAGTTCATTGCCGAACCTTCCGATGGTCTGGCGAAACGGCGCAGTGGCGCAGCGGTTACCGCATCCGATCGCCGCGGTGAATCAATCTGTGCGGGGCGCTCGAACCCTATCGCGGCCGTACAGAGGACGGGAAACTTGCTTCTGTTCAGTTTGTCCGACCGGACATTTGTGCAGGTCTGTCGGCGTTAACATTCCTGTGTGGCGGAACGCGAAGCCTCGGGGGACTTCGACTACCTGTCCGACATCGTCGATGTCGCGGACGCCGATGAGGCCCGCGACGATGAACTGCCGGAACCGAACATGGCGTTCGACGCCTTCGACGAGCGCACCTGGTACTTCGAACCCGCCCCGCCGCCCTGGTATCGAACCAAGCCCATGCTGACCGTGCTGGTCGCCGCGTCGGTCGCGGCCGTCGCGCTCGTCGTCTCCGGTGTCCTGCTCATGTTCCGCGGACCCGGCGAGCCCGCCGGCGAGGAGGCCACCACGGTCACCCCGACCGCGCAGACCACGGCCGCCCCGGCGCGCACCGCATCGGCGCCCAGGAAGTCACCGCCGCCACCTGCAGCACCACCGCCGGTCGTGAGGTCGGCGGCACCCGCCGCCCCGCCGCCTGCCGCGACCAACCGGCCGCCCCCGCCGCAGACGAGGGCCACCCGCGACGCGGAGTTCGGCGTGACGCGCACGCCGGTGACGCGATCGCCGATCAGCGTCGCACCGCGGCGACCGGGGCAGGCTCAGCGGTGATGCCACCGCCGGAGGGATCCGGAATACGCTGAACGTATGGCCGAATTCGATGCCGAGGCCGTCTTCGCCGAGTCGCCGGTGGCGATGCTGGCCACGGTGGGGCCGGAGTCGACGCCGCACGTCGTTCCGGTGGTGTTCGCGGTGCACCGCAACGTCGTCTACACCGCGGTGGACGCCAAGCGGAAGTCGACACACCGGCTGCGCAGGCTGGTCAACATCGAAGCCAACCCGCAGGTGAGCATGCTGGCCCATCACTACGACGACGATTGGGCCAAGCTGTGGTGGGTGCGCGCCGACGGCCGCGCCGAAATTCATTACAGCGGCGAGGAAATGGCGGCCGGTTACGCGCTGCTGCGCCGCAAGTACCCGCAATACCAGCGGCTCGAGCTGGCCGGGCCCGTGGTGACCGTCGACATCGAGCGATTGTCGTCATGGCAGGCCTGAACAGCTTCGCGCAGCCCTTGTGCTCGCTGACGGTTAGAGGAATTGTGGTCTAACACACACTGCGGCGGCTGGGCGGCCGCCATCGGACGGGCGGTGGGAAGGGAACGTCATGGCCGACAAGACGACACATGCCCAGGGCGCCGGAGCCGCTCCAACCGCGGACAGTCCGGCCGCCATCCGAAACGTGGTGCTGGTGGGCCCATCGGGTGGCGGCAAAACCACACTTGTCGAGGCGCTTCTGGTGGCCTCGGGTGTGCTGACCAGAGCCGGCTCCGTGCAGGACGGCAGCACCGTCTGCGACAACGACGAGGCCGAGATCTCCCAGCAGCGTTCGGTGGGCCTCGCGCTCGCGTCGCTGCGACACGACGGCATCAAGGTCAATCTCATCGACACGCCCGGCTACGCAGACTTCGTCGGCGAACTGCGCGCGGGGCTGCGGGCCGCCGACTGCGCGCTGTTCGTCATCGCCGCCAACGAAGGCATCGACGGACCCACCAGGTCGCTGTGGATGGAGTGCAGCCAGGTCGGCATGCCACGCGCGGTGGTGATCACCAAACTCGACCACGCCCGCGCGAACTACGACAACGCGTTGGCCGCCGCGCAGCAGGCGTTCGGCGACAAAGTGCTTCCGCTGTACCTGCCGGCCACGCAGGCGAAGCCCGGCGCCAACGGAGCGGATTCACCGTGCACCGGGCTGATCGGGCTGCTGTCCCAGACGCACTACGAGTACGCCGACGGCAAACGCACCGCGACGCACGATCCCGACGACGCTTACGCCGAGGCGATCGAGGAGCACCGCGGCGCGCTGATCGAGGGGATCATCGAGGAGTCCGAGGACGAGACGCTGATGGAGCGCTACCTCGGCGGTGAGCAGATCGATCAGTCGGTGCTCATCGACGACTTGGAGAAGGCCGTCGCGAGGGCGTCGTTCTTCCCGGTCATCCCGGTGTGCAGCAGCACCGGGGTGGGCACCGCCGAACTCCTCGAGATCATCACCGCGGGATTCCCCTCGCCGCCCGAGCATCAGCTGCCGGAGGTCTTCACCCCGCAGGGCAAGGGACGCGACCGGCTGCCGTGCGACGCGGCCGGCCCACTGCTGGCCGAGGTCGTCAAGACCACCTCCGATCCCTACGTCGGGCGGGTCAGCCTGGTCCGGGTGTTCTCCGGGACCATCTCCCCCGACGCGACCGTGCATGTGTCCGGCCACTTCTCGTCGTTCTTCGGCGGCAACGGCTCCCTCACCGGTTCGCCGGCCGGCTCGCTGGCCGGGCATGAGGACCACGACGAGGACGAGCGCATCGGCACGCTGTCCTTCCCGCTCGGCAAGCAGCAGCGGCCCGCACCGTCGGTGATCGCCGGTGACATCTGCGCGATCGGGCGCCTCAGCCGCGCCGAGACCGGGGACACGCTGTCGGACAAGTCCGATCCGCTGGTGTTGCGGCCATGGACGATGCCGGAACCACTGTTGCCCATCGCAGTGCAGCCCCGGGCGAAGACCGACGAAGACAAGCTCTCCGTGGGGTTGCAGCGGTTGGCCGCCGAAGATCCCACCCTGCGCATCGAACAGAATCCCGAGACGCACCAGATCGTGCTGTGGACCATGGGCGAGGCGCACGCCAGCGTCGTGCTCGACGCGTTGTCCCGGCGCTACGGTGTCGCCGTCGACACCGTCGAGTTGCGTGTGCCGTTGCGAGAAACCTTCGCGGGCAAGGCCAAAGGTCACGGCAGGCACGTCAAACAGTCAGGCGGACACGGTCAGTACGCCGTGTGCGACATCGAAGTCGAACCTCTACCCGAGGGCTCGGGTTTCGAATTCGTCGACAAGGTGGTCGGCGGCGCGGTGCCCCGCCAGTTCATTCCGAGCGTCGAGAAGGGCGTGCGGGCGCAGATGGAGAAGGGGGTCGGGCCGGGCTATCCGGTCGTCGACATCCGCGTCACGCTGTTCGACGGTAAGGCGCACAGCGTGGACTCGTCGGACTTCGCCTTCCAGATGGCCGGCGGGCTGGCGCTGCGTGAGGCGGCCGCGGCCACGAAGGTGAACCTGCTCGAACCCGTCGACGAGGTGTCGATCCTGGTTCCGGACGACTTCGTCGGCGCGATCATGGGCGATCTGGCCGGGCGGCGGGGCCGTGTACTGGGCACCGACAAGGTCGGCGAGGACCGCACGTTGGTGAAGGCCGAGATCCCTGAGGTCGAACTGACCCGCTATGCCGTCGATCTGCGTTCGCTGGCGCACGGCGCCGGTACCTTCACCCGCTCGTTCGCCCGCTACGAACCGATGCCCGAGCACGCCGCTGCGAAGGTCAAGGCCTCGGCCTGACTCAACCGGACTTCAGCGCGGTGAGTGCCTCGTCCAACGTCGAATACAGCGAGAACACCTGATCGAGTCCGGTCAGCTGGATCGGCCGACTGGTCGCCGGGCCGTCCGCCACCACCGCGAAGCGGGCGGCCTTGCTGACACTCTCGTGTGTCGCGACCAGCGCCTGCAGCCCCGCGGATGCGAGGAAGTCCACCGCCGACAGATCCACCACCAGCGCCGACGGCTCCTGTGTGAGTGCCTCGGTGATCGCCGCCTGGAACACGGGGACGGTGGCGAGGTCGACGTCGCCGCCGACCTCCAGCACAGCGATGCCGCCCTCGTGCGAGATCGAGGTGGAAATCGGGTCATTACGTGACAAGGCCGTCCTCCGGTCAGCGCCGCCACCGCGACGGCAATGGGCCGAGCTTAACCCGTGGCGTGCGGGCGGATATCAAAGCTTCAGCTGATCGGGCCGCGATGCGCAGGCTACTGTCGAATCGACAGACCTGAGGTGCTCGGGGATTCCGGTGCGCGCGAGCTGGGAGGGCCGACTGCGTCGAACATGACCGACCCCGGAGACTTGTACCACCGCTATGAGCGGGAGCGGGCGCGCGCCGACGATCTGGCCGATCGCGATGAGTTCCGCGGCGCACTGGTCAATTCGCTGCAGGAAGGCTTCTTCGTCGCCGACGACCACGGGTGCGTTGTCGAGATCAACGACGCCTTCGCCGAGATCACCGGGTACGGCCAGGAAGGCTTGCCCTATCCGATGCCCCATCCGTGGGTGATCGACGACGCAGCGGCGCATCACCGGAACAAGGCGCTCCTCCGCAACGGCAGGATCACCGCCGAGATCAGGATCCGGCACCGCGACGGGCGCCTGCGTTGGGTGGCGGTCAGCATCAACGCCGTCCCGGATCATCACTCCCGCCGAGGCTTGTACGTGGGCACCATCCGCGACGTCACCGGGCCGCGCGCCGCCGCGGAGCGCGACCGTGCGGTAGCGCGCCTGGCCACCGCCGTCAGCGTCGCGAGGAACGTCGATGAGGTGCTGGCGATCACGTTGGCCCAGTGCCGCGTACCGCTGGATGCGCAGCGGCTGATGGCGGTCATATGGCCGAAGACCGAGGGCGAGCAGCCGACGGTACGGGTCGCGGGCGAACCGGGGTTGGCCGGCTGGGAGGACCTGGACGAGGACTGGCGCCGCACATTCGAGGACGCCCGCATGTGGATACCGCTGACCGTGACACCGGTCGGCGCGGCGCCCAGCGCCGGCACCACCCGCGGTTTCGTCGCCGTCCTCTCCGGCGCGCGCGACGTCGTGTTGTGCCTCGAGCACCGGGAGCCGCGGGTCGTCAGCGCGGAGGACCGGCGCTTGATCGGGGCACTGGTCGGCCACCTCAGCCTGGCCATGCAACACGTCCGGCAGTTCGAAAGCGCCCGGGAGACGTCGCTGACGCTGCAGCGGTCGCTGCTGGCACCGACCGATCTGCCGGCAGGGTTCGCCGTCCGCTACGAGCCGGCGGTGCATCCGCTGGAGATCGGCGGGGACTTCTACGACGTGCTTCCCGTCGGTGAACGCCGGATCGGGCTGGTCGTCGGAGACTGTGTGGGCCGCGGCCTGGCGGCGGCCGCGGTGATGGGCCAGTTGCGCGCGTCGACACGCGCGTTGCTGCTGACCGGCGCGCAGCCCTCGACCGTGCTCGAACACCTCGACTCGGTCGCCGAGTTCATCCCGGATGCCTTCTGCACCACCGTGTTCGTCGCGATCATCGACACCGAATCCGCGACGGTGCAGTACAGCAGCGCCGGACATGTGCCGCCGGTGCTGGTGTCCGAAGCGGCGCCACCGCAGTTGCTGGACGCGGCGTGCTCGGTTCCGTTGGCGGTCAAGCACACCCAACCGCGCCCGCAGGCAACGCACCTGTTGGCCCCGCTCTCGACGCTGATGCTCTACACCGACGGTCTGGTCGAACGCCGCAGCCGACCGATCGACGCCCAGATCGAGCAGGTGGCCACCGTGGTGGCCGACACCGCGGATCTGCCGATCGAAGAAGTCGCCGACGCGGTGCTGGCCAGAATGTCACCCGAGGGCGGCTACGACGACGACGTGGCGATCGTGCTCTATCGGTCCACCCGCGCCGCGCTTGTCATCGACGACACCGCGACCGCCCCGAAGCTGACGGAGGTGCGGCATCGACTGGCGGCGTGGCTCAGGTCGAACGGTATCTCCGACGCGGCGGCGGCCGACCTCGTCCTCGTCGTCAACGAGGCGTGCTCCAACAGCGTCGAGCACGCCTACCGCGGACGTGCGCCCGGGCGCATGCGCGTGGAAGCCGAGATTCACGACGACGCCGTGCATGTGCGGGTCACCGACTTCGGGTCGTGGAAGGCGCCACCCGCCGATCCCGGCACCCGGGGCCGCGGCCTGTTGTTGATGCGCGCGGTCAGCGATCACGTCGACCTGGACGGCACTCCGGCGGGGACGACCGTGGCTATGACGTTTCAATTACCGGAGATTCAACTTTGACGAAGTTCTACGCGGCGTCGACGCCGTCCGCGTGGTATTACATCTATCGGCAAGGACGTCTGTCGAGGAAAGGCAGCGGTGCGGACTATTTGGTATGCACGGAGGCGGCGGCGCCTCTAGGACACGGAGGTGCTGTGACTGGAACCGCTCACGTTGCCGTCGATGGGTGTGCCCGACTGTCGGTGAGACTCTGAAAGCCATGGGGCAAGACCAGTTCCGGTTCACCGCCGGAAGCGCCGAAGCGCGTCCGGTCGTCACCGCGGTCGGCGAGATCGACTTGGCGAACGTCGATGAGTTCAGCGCGGTCTTGTCGCGCGCTGCGACGGACAGCTCAGCGGTGACGGTCGATCTCACGCGGGTGACGTACTGCGACAGCGCCGCGTTGCGCGCGCTGTTCTCCGTCGCGGCGAGCGCCAAGCTGGATTTGATCGTGCCCGCGAAAGGACCGATCACCACCCTGCTCACCATTTCCGGCCTCGACAAGGTCGCCACGGTCACCGTCGTCGACTGATCGGTTCGCCTGACGGCTAAGACCCGCGCTTCGCGGCCGCTTCGAGTTCCTCTTCCAGCGCGCCCTCGTCGCGGCCGAGCGCGATCGTCGCCGCCGTCATCGCGGCGATTGCGATCGTGATCGCGATGGCCTTTCCGCCGTCGACGGTCAGATCCTCGCCGAGCACCACCGCGCCCAGCACGACGGCGATCACGGGTTCGAGCACCAACATGGTGGGCACGGAGGTCTGCAAGGAGCCGGCGTGAAATGCGGACTGCTGCAGGAACACCGCGACGACGCCCAGCACGAGAAGCAGATACAGTCCCGGTGCGGTGAGGACGGCGCGCACGCCCTCATGCGTGAGCAGGTGCATGACGATCTTGGTCAGCACCGCGACGACGCCGAACAACACACCCACCGCGACCGCCAGCAGCACCGCCCGCTTCCATCCGCCGTTGCGGACCGCGACGGTGACACACACCATCACCGCCCCGGTACAGACGACGGCGACGAGCGCCGACAGCGGGGCAGACGCCTCGTAGTCGCCGGGCCGCGTCTTGGCCAGCAACACGAAAACGGCCAGTGCCGTGGTGAGCACCAAAGCCCACATCCACTCTCCGCGGGTGACCCGGCGGTTGGCCAGCCGTGCACTCATCGGCAGCGCGAACAGCAGAGCGGACACCAGGATCGGTTGCACCAGCAGCAACGATCCGTTGGCCAAGGCGAGAGCCTGAAAGACGTAGCCCGCAACGGCCGCGGCCGTGCCCGCCCACCACAGCCGTCTACGTAGCAGCGTCATCACCATCACGGTGCTGACACCGTGCTCCTCGGGGACGTCCATGGTCGCGCGCTGTCGAACCACGATGCCGATCGCCAAAAAGACCGCGGCGAGCAGGGCGAGCACGACGACCAGGCCCTGGCCTACCACGACGGGCCTACCAAAGCTGGCCTACCAAAGCGTTCCGCCCCTTTCCGGCCACAGCGAGCACATCGGACAAGCACAACATACGGCCGGCCGGTCCGCCGAACTGGCGACCGCCCGCGAGGTTTGGTGCCCCAACTATCGGGGCATCAAACCGATCATGAACTTGCGACGTTTGATCCTGCTGGTCGGCGCAGTCGTACTCGTCATCGGGGTCGTCGGGCTGCTGATGCCCGTATCGATCTCGGGACCCGACAACCAGGAGATCGGATGTGGCAACGCCGTCGCCGCGGACGACTCCGCGGCCCGCGAGGCCAACACCAACGACCCGAACCAGCTGAAGAACCTGCCGGTAATCGACGAGCTGACGGAGGATCCGCCCGACTACGTCGCGCAGTGCAACTCGGCGGTCTCCGACCGCCGCATGTGGTCGATTCCCGTGGCCGTCATCGGTTTGGTGGTGCTCGTCGGCGGCTTCCTGGTCGGCGGACGCGCGACCCGCGCGGGTTAGCTGGCCTCGCGACCGCCCGCGACGACCCGCAGGGTCGGGGCCGTACTGTCGGGCGCGATCCTGTCGTTGACGTTCGCGACGACCGAGTCGACGCGATGGACCGCCCGGTCGCACAGGCCGCGTACCTTGTCGCTGGCCGTGTCCACGTCGTCGGCCGCGCTCAGCAGATAGGCCCGCACGTTGACGCGCAGTCGTTCGCCGGCGGAGCGCACACGGCGGCGCAGCCGATCGTCGATCTCGACCGTGACGTAGGGCATCACGTGAAGCTTCATAGGCCCACCTTAGCCGCGGGGACCTGCTGGTCGCTGGTTTGGACGAGCGGTCGGCCCGCGGACTCGCGCAGAGTGAGGATCGCCGCGAGCGAGACGACGGCGGCGACGATCAGGTACCACGCGGGCGCCAGGTCGCTGCCGGTCTCGGAGGCGAGCCAGGTGACGACGTAGGGCGTCGTACCGCCGAATCCGGCGACGCAGATGTTGTAGCCGATCGAGAACCCGCTGTAGCGCACGGTGGTGGCGAACAGTTCGACGCCCGCCGACACCGCGGCCGAGACGTAGATCGACTCGATGACCGCGAGCCCGCAGTGCGCGGCGATCGCGGCGACCATCGATCCGGAATTCAACAGCAGGAAGAACGGATAGCCGAGCACCGCGAACGCCACCGAGCCGGCGATCAGCATCGGCCGGCGGCCGATCCGGTCGGACAGCGCGGCCAGCGGAAGAATGAGTATCAGCGCGACGAGGCTGGCCAGGGTGATCGAGACGAAGGCGTCGGTCTTGCTGAACCCGAGTGTCTTGATGAAATAGGTCGGCAGGAACGTGAACACCACGTAGTAGCCGATGTTGAAGACGATGAACAGGCCGATCACCTGCAGGATGAGCCGCCACGACGTCCTCACCGCTTCGCGCAGCGGCGACTTGGCGACCCGGTCGCTTCTGCTGAGCTCGGCGAACTGCGGCGTGTCGTCGAGGCGAAGCCGGATGTAGAGGCCGACGAGGCCCAGCGGCCCGGCGATCAGGAAAGGAATGCGCCAGCCATAGCTCTCCATCGCCGCGGGCGGCAGCAGCGCCTGCAGCAGCGTCACGGTCACCGAGCCGAGAAGAAAGCCCAGGACACCGGACCATGCCATGAACGTGATCGTCAGCCCGCGACGCCGGTCGGACGCGAACTCAGCGAGATAGACTGCGCCGCCGCCATATTCGCCACCAGCCGAGAATCCCTGCAGGCAGCGCAGGAACAGCAGCAGCAGCGGAGCGGCCACACCGATCGAGGCGTATGTCGGCAGCAGGCCGATCAGTACCGTTGCGCCGCTCATCAGCAGGATCACCAGTGCCAGTACCCGCTGCCTGCCCAGCTTGTCGCCGAGCGGGCCGAAGACGAACCCGCCCAGCGGCCGCATGAAGAAGGCCGCCGCGAAGATCGCGAAGGTGTTGAGCAGCGCTGCCGTCTCGTTGCCCGCCGGGAAGAAGTTGGCGGCGATGAACGTCGCCAGGAAGCCGTAGATCGCGAAGTCGAACCACTCGACCGCGTTGCTGATCGAGGCGCCGGTGATCGCCTTGCGCACCTCGCTTGGCATCCCGGCCTCCTGAAAGTAAGCGTCCCGCTGAGCATTTCGCTTATCGTTTGATAAGCGTCCTAAGACGATATCGGGCAGCGCGTCAACGGCCCACCGTCTCTTGGTATGAGGTCGACGTCAAGCGCGCCTCTACCGTCGCCGCTCCCCCACCCAGAACGGCCGCGTCGCCAACACCACGGCCGTCAGCACTGCAAGCGGCGCCAGCAACGGCACCCACGGCAGCTCCAGCGGTAACGCGACCGCCGCCAGCCCGATGGCCGCGAAGCCGAGCGCACCGATGACTGTCGGGGCGGTGACGTCCGCGGTGTGCCGCAACACCAGATACGCGGCCCCCGACAGTCCACACAACGCCGCCACAGCGGGAGTCGCCGAAGCAAGGACGATCGCCGCGGCGGTGGACACCACCGCCAATGTCGCGGCTGCACGAAACACGTTGCCCGCCAAGATGAGTACTACCGCCACGCCACACGCGGCCAACGCCGCACCCTCGGACTGCAACGTGGCCGCGGCCACCATGACCAAGCCGAACGCCGTCGACAATGCGCGGTTCACCGTCGCCCCCGCACCGGTCGCCGTCGATGGGGCACGAGTTGCATGGATTGGTCGAGGGTGTCCTCGTCGCGCCATGCCACGATGTCGACGCCGACGGTGCCCATGTCTCGGTACATGAACGACCGTTGCAGGGACCACATTCGGGCCACCAGCCCGTCGCACTCACCCTCGAACGGAGCGCCCTGCAGCACGTCGACCGCGATGACGGTGTGGCCACGCTTACGGAGATCGATCAGCGCCAGCGCGAACTCGGTGTCGAGCAGCGTGGAGAACGCGACGACGATGGCGCCCGGCGGGATCGCGGCGCGCGGCGCCAGCGTGCCCGAAGTGGTGTCGTATCCACCGCTGACCCCGAGCATCGCGTCGAGCACCCGGTAGAACTGCCTGCGACCGATGTCGGCGCTCAGCCATCGCGGATGCCGGTCCCCGAGTGCGACGACGCCTGCCCGGTCACCACTGCGCAACGCGCTCTGCACCACCTGCACGGCGCCGCGTGCGGTGCGTTCGGTGGCTTCGGTCGCGGGGCCCGCCGGTTGCGCATAGTTGTCGATGAGCACGACCACGTCGACGGCGCGATCGGTCAGTCGCTCGGTGACGTGCAGGCTGCCCCGGCGCGCGCTGACCGCCCAATTGACCGTCCGGAGCTGATCGCCCGGCACGTACCGCCGGACGTCGGCGTACTCCACGCCGGGGCCGATGTGCCGGGTCAGGTGGGTCCCTAGGCGGTCGAGCAGTTCCGTGCGCGGCATCCCCGTCGACTGCGGCGGGGCCATCGGAAACACGTAGACGTCCGCGGCGTCGACCACTGCGATGCCCTCGACGAGACCGCCGCGCGCAGTGGCGGTCACCTGCGCGCGAAGCGGATACCGGCCCCACCGTTGCGCGGCCGCCACCACGGTCTGCCGGCTTACGCTCTCCCGCTCGGCGACCTCCAGTGTCATCCCTTCTACCGCAGCGGCTTTCATCGCCGCCGCATCGTTCTCGGCCTCGGCCCACAGCGTGATCCGCGCCGGCTCGCCTTCGAAGCATCGGTGGATCCCGGGGTCGGCGTACACGTGCACCTTCGGCACCGGCCGCTGCCAACCCACCGAACACAGCACCCCGATCAGCGGCGCGGCGAACACGATGAGTTCCCAGCGCGAGCCAATCACCGCGGCGGCCATCGACAGCACCGCGCAGGTCAACAGCGCTCGCGCGAGTGGCGATGCACGCCAGTCCAGTTCGGCCTCGGTGCAGCGGGTTTCGATCACGGGTTAGTCCGCGGCACCGGCAGCCGTCGTAGCAGCTCGTCGACCACGTCGCTGCCCCGAACCCGCCGCACCCACATCTCCGGGCGCAGCGTGATGCGGTGCGCAATCGCAGGTATGGCAAGGGTTTTCACATCTTCGGGGACGACGTAGTCCCGGCCGAGCAGCAGCGCGCGGGCGCGGGCCAGCGCAACGAGGTCGAGTTCGGCCCGTGGGCTGGCGCCCACCGCGATCTGCGGGTGCTGGCGGGTGGCGGCGGCCAAGGACACGACGTAGCGCAGCACGTCGTCGTGCACGCTGACCTGTTCCACCGATTCCCGCATCGCGACGAGTTCGTGCGCGTCGACGACCTGCCCAACTGTGGGCTCCGCCGATCCGCGGTCGATGCGGCGGCGCAACATCGAGGCCTCCTCCTGCTCGGACAGATACCGCAGTTCGAGCCGGATCGTGAAACGGTCCAGTTGGGCCTCGGGCAGTGGATAAGTGCCCTCGTACTCGATCGGGTTGTCGGTCGCCAGCACGATGAACGGCGACGGAAGCTTGTGTGTGGCGCCGTCGATGCTCACCTGGCTTTCGGCCATCGCCTCGAGCAATGCCGCCTGTGTCTTGGGAGGCGTGCGGTTGATCTCGTCGGCGAGCAAGAGGTTGGTGAAGATCGGGCCGGGACGGAATTCGAAGCGACCCGACTGCATGTCGTACACGGTCGAGCCGAGCAGGTCGGCCGGCAGCAGGTCCGGGGTGAACTGAACGCGCTTGAACTCCAGGCCGAGCGCCGCCGCGAACGAGCGGGCGATCAGCGTCTTTCCGAGGCCCGGCAGGTCCTCGATGAGCACGTGGCCGCCGGCGAGCACGGTGGTGAGGATCAGGGTCAGCGCCCCGCGTTTGCCGACCACGACCCGCCCGATCTCGTCGAGCACGGTTTCGCAGTTCGCGGTGGTAGTCGCCGCAGGCAATCCTGCTGTCATACCCGCTCCAACCGTTGCAGGATCTCATCTAGCGTCGCGCGGCCGGGACCGGGTTGGTCCGCAACGCTTTTCACGACGTTCTCCGGGTTGACCCACTCCCACAGTTCCGGGCCGAACAGCATCTCACCGGTGGCGTGATAGGCGGTGCGGTTCCGGTTCCGGCGTTGGCCCGTCGCCAACTCGAACTGCCGGGCGAGCATCGGCCGCAGGTGCCGGTCCCAATCCTTGCGCGTGGCCTCCGCGCGGCTGATCAGCGTCTCGGTGCGAGATCGCCAGCGAAGCAGCGACTCCGCGGCGTCGTCGGAAGGCGTTGCCTCATAACTGGTCTCGTCCTCCCGCGCGAGCTGCCACCGCACGCCGAGCAGCGCCAACGCCAGCGCGCCACCCGTGACAATGAGGATCAGTTGGCGGTCGCGGGTTGCGATCGCGATCAGTTCGGTCCCCGCCACCAACAGGAATGCCGCTGCCGCAAGCTTTCTCATGAGACCGCCCCCGCGGTCCGCTGTGGCAGTTCGGCCAGCACCCGATTCAGGACGTGCACGGCGGCGTCGCGGTGCGACTCGCTCATCACATGCGGCGAGAATCGGGCCTCCTCGAACAGATCGACCAGTTCGGTCGCGCTGTCGGAGCGCAACGCGCCGCTCGCTACGGCCCGGGCAAGTACCTCGGTGGGGGTGTCGCAGGCCTGGGGCACCGCACCGGGGACGCGGGTGAGCTCGCGTTCCATGGCGGCATAGCACGCGATGATCGCCTCTCGTGGTTCTCGGCTGAGATCGCCGATCTCGGCGAGCCCGATCTCGGCGGCCCTGGCAAGCGACGTCGCGGTCGCCGGCCTCGCCGGTTCGTCGACGGCGTCGAGGACGGCGGCCGGAACAGGGGCGCGAGTCCGCCGCCGGGAGGCGACCGCCATGCTGACGACGATCAGCGCCATCAAGATCAGCATCGGCGGGATGAGGTAGCTGATCACATTCGGGCCGGCGGCGTCGTCCTCGCCCGGCGGGCGCGGAGCAGCCGGATCAGCAGGAACCCGATCATCGGGAACCGATTCCGGCGGACTGCTCGGCGGCGGTTCGATCGGCCCCGGATCGGGCAGCCGTGACAGCAGCACGACCACCAGCAGCAACACGATCACGGCCGCGAGCGCGACGACCGCGAAACGCCACGTCGGCCGCTCGGAGGTCCCCACGCTGCGCGGCAGGTCGCCCGCAGGCGCGCGGCGTGGTCGCGGGTTGCGCATCCGCACGACGATCGCCAAACCCAGGATCGCCACCGCCACACACAGCAACACGACGACGGCGGCCAGCGCGGCCGGATTGCTGCGCTGTGGTTCCGTCCGGTCGACTGTCCGCTCGACGCCGGGTACGTAGCCGCGCAGCGCCCATGCAGCAAGCACCATGAGCGTGATCACCGCAATCACGCGTCGCGTCGACGTGCCGGAAGCGCCCATGGCCCTGTCGCCATCCTGGCACGGAAGGGTGTCGGCCATTTCAGTTCGGCCCGATACGTTGGACGTCATGGGCATCTCACTGCACAACCCCGAAGTCGCCTCGGCACTCGACCGGATGTACGCCGAAGCCGGCGACCAGATGGCGGCGCTGCGTGACCGGGGCGCCGACTTCTCCCGCCTGTCGGAGGCGAGCCCGCAGGAGCGCGCCGATGCGCTCAGCGACTTCTATATGCCGGTCACCCCGGAGGCGGGTCGGCTGCTCTATGCGCTGGTGCGGGCGAGCAGACCCGCAACCATCGTCGAGTTCGGGATGTCCCTGGGGATCTCCGCCATTCACTTGGCCGCCGCCGTGCGGGACAACGGCAGCGGTCGCGTCGTCACCACAGAGCTGAGCGAAGCCAAGGTCGCCGCCGCGACGAAGACCTTCGCCGACATCGGGCTCGACGATGTCATCACGGTGCTGGCCGGTGATGCGCTCAAAACCCTGCAGACGCTGGAGGGCCCAGTCGATTTCGTCCTGCTCGACGGCTGGAAGGAGCTCTACCTACCGGTACTCGAGCTGCTGGCGCCCCGCCTGTCGCCGGGCGCACTGGTCATAGCCGACAACACGTCGATGGCCGACCTCGCGCCGTACCTCGAGCACGTGCGCGACCCGAGCAACGGCTACGTCAGCGTCCCGTTCCCCGCGAGGGAGAGCGACAGCATGGAGATCAGCTGTCGCGCAGTCACTTAACGCGCCGCAGCCGCGTCTTGGCCTCCTTGACGACGGCGGCGGCGTCGCGGCTGGCTTGCTTGGCCTTGTCGTAGGCGTCCTCGGCGCCGGCCAGGGCGCGTTCGGCTTCCTGCAACCGCCGCTTCGCATCCTGGTGTCTCAGGCGCGCTGCCGCCAGATCCGATTGCAGCTCGGACAGCGCATCGTCGGCCTCGGCTTTGGCGTGTTCGGCGGCGGCCAGCGCGGCGCGCGCCTGTTGCTTTTCCCGCCGGGCCGCCGCATCTTTGTCGTCGCGCGGCTCGTCCTTCGCCGCCGGTTCGGGTTCGGGTTTGCGCTCCGGTTTACGTCTGGTCGTCGGGCTGACAACGATTGCGGTGTCGCCGAACTCGCCGAAGCCGGACCACTCCTCGGCCTTGGTCAACCGACCCAGCCGGTCGGCGACGTCCGGGTCGGCGACCGCGGCCTGCAGCGTGCCGGTGACGTCGTCACGCAACGCCCCGGTCGCGCTCTTGAGCTCGGCCTCCTCGAACGCGGTGCGGGTCAGGTCGTTGACCAGCCGGCGCTGCTCGGCGGACAGCTCGCGGATACGTTCGCCGTCCATCGCGGCGTGGGCGTCGCGCAGCCGCTCGCCCAGATCCTTCAGGCGCCGCTTGACGCCGTCGTCGCCCAGCGCCAGCCGGTTGACCACCCAGGCCGCGGACGTCGGCTTGCGCGCGGCCGAGATCCGTTTGGCCACATCGGTGTCGCCCCGCTTCTTCGCCTCGCCGGCGAGCTTGGTGCGCAGCGCGGTGAAGTCTTCGGGCTTCGCGGCGTACAGCTCGTCGAGCGCGTCGTCGGCCATCGGATCATCCTCAGGCCATGCCGAACGGTGCCAGCAGAACGGCCGTACGCCACCACACCAGCAGCGCGAACACCACGAGTGTGGCCGCGGTGGCTCCGGCCTGAACCAGGTTGCGGGAGCCGCGCGGGGCGTAGGCGTACGCCGTCGCGATCACGGCACCGGTGACCAGCCCGCCGATGTGGCCCTGCCAGCTGATGTTCTGCGAGCTGACCAGCGGTATGACGAACGTGAACGCCAGGTTGATCGCGATGAGCGCGACCACCCACCGCACGTCCATGTTCAGCCGTTTGCCGACCACGAAGACCGCGCCGAACAACCCGAACACCGCGCCCGACGCCCCCGCGGTCTGCGCGACCGGCGAGGACAGCAGGTACACCAGCACCGATCCGCCCAGCGCGCTGAGCAGGTAGAGACTCGAGTACCGCAGCCTGCCCAGCGCCGCCTCCAGCGGCGGGCCCACCACGTACAGGGCCCACATGTTGAACAGGATGTGCGCCGGACCGTAGTGCAGGAAAGCCGACGTCACCATGCGGTACAGCTCGCCGTCGGCCACGGCGTAGGACTGCAGCACCAGTTCGCGTTGCAGGCCCGGTACCAGGATCTGGAGCGCGAACATCACCACGTTCACGCCGATCAGCACGTAGGTGACCGTCGGTTTGGCCGTCGGCACCCCGCCGAACTGGGTGCGCACTTGGCGGACCTGGCTTGCGCCCGAGTTCACGCAGTCCACGCACTGATGGCCGACCGCCGCGTCGCGCATGCATTCCGCGCAGATGTAGCGGTTACACCGGGCGCAGCGGACATACGTCACCCGGTCGGGGTGCCGGTAGCACGTCGGCGTCACGGGCGGGGTCGACATGGACACCACCTTAGGTTCGGCCCGTCGGGGCCATCCGAACAGCTGGGTCGATAACAATTCGGTCACCATCTGCATCACGATCAATTAAGGGCGGTCGGCGAATTCTGAGAGTTTTCAAGATCTGTACATCGATCTGCCCGCGCGCTTATCGAATTCGGCCGGAATTGCGGCACAGATCACGGCGATCCGATGTAACGCCTGCTGGTGAGCCGTTTTCGGGCCCTGCGGCCACGTTTGCATCCGTTTGCCTTGGGTACCTTGGATTTCGCGGACGGGGGATCCGCGACCATCCCAATTCAAAGGAAAGAAACGCTATGAAAATCCGTGGAATCGCCGCGCGTCGGCGAATCGCAGGCGCCTGTGCTGCCAGCCTGCTAGGGGGTCTGGCCGCAGCAACCATCGCCGCACCGTCGGCGGCGGCCGCGCCGGACTGCAGCGCCAGCGCCGTGTCCGGCACCGTCAGCTCGGTGACCGGCTCGGCCCGGTCCTATCTGGACAGCCATCCCGGTGCCAACCAGGCCGTGACCACCGCGTTCAGCCAGCCTCGTGCTGAGGCGTCGGCCACTCTTCGCGGCTACTTCACCGCGAACCCGCAGGAGTACTACGACCTGCGCGGCATCCTCGCGCCGATTGGCGACGTGCAGCGCACGTGCAACATCCAGGCGCTGCCGCCGGACTTGGCATCGGCCTATGACGAGTTCATGGCCGGCTGATTCCGGGTTGCAACCGGTTGAATCCGTCTGAAGTGACCCGCCGCCGCAGCTCCCGCTGTGGCGGCGGGTTTTTGATTGCCATCGGCAACTTGCGCTTAGACTGGCTCCCTATGAAGCTGACGCGACCCGCAACCGTCGCCGCGACGGTGCTCCTCGCCCTGGGTGGGGCGGGTGCCGCGCAGGCCCAGCCGGACGAACCTCACCATCCGGATCCAGCCGCCCCGGGGCCATCTGCCGCGCCCGGGCCGGCACCGGCACCGGGGCCGGGACCGGCCCCGCAGGCTGCGCCCGCGACGCGCATCGACCGCGACGGCACCTACAAGGTCGGCACCGACATCCTGCCGGGTACCTATTCGACGGCAGGTCCGATCGCCGACGGCGCCTGCTACTGGAAGCGCGTCAACAACGACGAGATGCCGGACAACGCGCTCACCAAGAAGCCTCAGGTGGTTCGCATCGAGGCGACCGACACCGCGTTCACCACAAGCGACTGCCAGCCGTGGCAGCAGACCAACGCCGCCCCGCCGCCCCAGGCCGCGCCCAGCGACCTGCTCGGACAGCTCGGCGCGTTCATCGGCAAGGGAATCCTGAACGGCGGCCCCGGCTAGCCTGGCGGCGTGGCTGATCTTCGCGCCGAGGGCCGGATCCGCGTGCCCGCCGATCTCGACGCCGTGACTGCGGTCGGCGAAGAGGACCATTCCGGAGTCGACCCCGCCTCGGTCGAGCGCATCTGGGACGCCGCCCGGCATTGGTATCGAGCCGGTATGCAGCCCGCGATCCAGTTGTGCCTACGCCGCAACGGCAGAGTCGTGCTGAACCGGGCGATCGGGCACGGTTGGGGCAACGGTCCCGCCGATCCGCCCGATGCGGAGAAGGTGCCCGTCACGACCGAAACACCGTTCTGCGCGTACTCGGCGGCCAAGGCGATCACGTCGACGGTGGTGCACATGCTCGTCGAGCGCGGGTGCTTCTCGCTCGACGACCGCGTCTGTGAGTACCTGCCCAGCTACACCAGCCACGGCAAGCACCGCACCACGATCCGGCATGTGCTGACCCACAGCGCGGGGATTCCGATCCACACCGGACCGCGTCCGGACCTGCGCCGCATGGACGACAGCGAGTACACCCGCGAGAAGCTGGGCGAACTCAAACCGCTGTATCGGCCCGGCCTCGTCCACATCTATCACGGGTTGACGTGGGGTCCGCTGATCCGCGAGATCGTCGGCGCCGCGGCAGGCCGCAACATCCGCGATGTCCTGGCGTCTGAGATCCTCGAGCCACTCGGATTCCGGTGGACCAATTATGGCGTTGCGGCACAGGATGTTCCGCTGGTTGCGCCGAGCCACGCGACCGGCAAAGAGCTCCCCCAGCCGGCCGCCACCGTATTCCGGTTGGCGGTCGGCGGGTCGCTGTACAAGATCATTCCGTTCTCGAACAGCCCGCAGTACCTCACCAGCGTGCTGCCGTCGTCGAACACCGTGTCTACCGCTTTCGAGCTGTCGCGCTTCGCCGAATTGTTGCGTCGCGGCGGCGAACTCGACGGTGTGCGGGTGTTGGCACCCGAGACACTGCGCGCTGCGACCGCCGAATGCCGACGGCTGCGGCCGGATGTCGCGGTCGGGTTGGCGCCGCTGCGCTGGGGCACCGGCTACATGCTGGGGTCCAAGCGGTTCGGACCATTCGGCCGCAATACTCCCTCAGCGTTCGGGCACACCGGCCTGACGAACATCGCCGTGTGGGCCGATCCGCAACGCGGGCTCGCCGCGGGTTTGATCAGCAGCGGCAAGCCGGGACCGCATCGCGAGGCCAACCGGTACACCGCGCTGCTGGACTGCATCACCTCGGAGCTCCAGCCGAACTGACCCTGCGCCAGAGCCCCTACGCGACTTCAGTTTCGACGCACGCCGCGGTAGATGCCGCGCCATACGATCCAGGGCATCAGCACCCGATCGATCGACCAGCCGGGAAAACCGAACGCCTGGCCATTGGGCGTGAACACCTCGAGCCCGTCGGGCTGCGGTCCGAGCACCGACCCCCAGCGACGGCTCGCCGGCCGATAGGACCGCAACGGCTTTCCGGCCAACTCGGCGCGAATGTTGTGGGCCAGCAGCCCGTCGGCGCGGTTGCGGGCCGACGTGCGCAGCGGATCGGTCGCGGCGACGTCACCGATCGCGTACACACCGCGCTGCCCCGGAACCCGAAGCTCGGGTGACACTCGCACGAAGCCGTGCTCGTCGAGCATCTCCGGCGGCAGCCACTGCGTGTTGGGCCGAACCCGGCCGATCGCCCACAGCACCGCATCCGCGGCGGTTTCGGGTTGGGCGGTGCTCCACTGCACCGGCCCGGTGGTGAGATCGTCGCACTCGAAGCCGTCCGGTACGACTGCCCGGTGACCGGCGTGCACTCCGACGCCGAAGTCGTTCAGCCGGCGGCTCACCCGGTCCCAGACGCGGGCGTGGTGGTGCACCAGCGCACGGTCGCCGGGGTAGTACAGCCCGATGCGCTTGCCGGGGTAGGTGCGCGCGAGGTTGGCGGCGCTGCTCACCGCGGCGGCGCCACCGCCGATGACGACGACCGAACGGGCTGCGGCCAGGCGCTGATGCGCCTCGCGGAGGTCGGTGGCGATCTCGTCGGCCGACTGCAGGCGCGGTTGGCGCCAGAACCCGTTGGTGACGCCGGTCGAAATGACCAGGGCGTCATAAGGTTCGGCGGTCGTGCTGCCGTCGCCCTGTTGTACGAACACCTTTCGCGCGGCCAGGTCGACTCCGGACAGCGTGCCGTGAAGTGTCCGAACACGATCGAGGCCGCGGAATCGGTCGAAGGTGATCCAGTTGTAGCGGGCCCAGTCGTTCGGACGGCTCAGCCGCATCCCGAGTTCCTGGCCGCTGAGCAGACCCGGCTTGGCGGAGATGCCGACGACGTCGGCGTGCCGCGCTAGCTTGATCGCGGTCAGCACACCGCTGTCACCGAGGCCCGCGATGACCACCCGCGCGCGGCTCATCGACCGCCGTTCTTCAGGTGTCGCACCCAGTCACCCTAGCCAGTCGGCAGGTTGCCGACCTCCAGACCGGCGATCTCGGACTCTCCGTCGAAGATCACCCGCCCGAAATCTTTGACCACGCAGCGCAACCGGCCGCCGAGATGCTCGAAGTCGGTGTCGACGTTGCATCGCTCGGCGGGCAGCGGCACGGGAAGCGTGTGCGGCTCCAGATGTGTGCCGTCGCCGTGTAATTCGATCTGATAGCGCAGCGACGTCGCGCGCAGGCGCCATGTGCGGTCCCCGATGTCCGAGCGCACCCACGCCGTCGGCGGAGTCAGGCGAAAACCCTCTACGACGGCGTGGGCAACCGGACCCGGTACATCGACGGCCAGAACTTGCCGGTCAACAGATATTCGTCGCCGTCGACGTGGGCGATGCCGTTGAGCACCTTTTCACGGCCGGCGTCCTGCTCGGGCCACAGCCCGGCGGCATCGACCACGGTGTCGACCCTGCCCGTCGCCGGATCGATGCGCACGATCAAGTCGGTCTGCCAGACGTTGGCCCAGACCCGGCCGTCGACGCACTCCAACTCGTTGAGGTTCCGCAATGGCTGATCGTCGCGGGTGACGGCGATGGAGCCGGTCTCGGCGAACGTCGACGGGTCGTGGAACCGCAGCTGGTCGGTGCCGTCACTGCGGACCAGCCGGTCACCGTCTCGGCACAAACCCCAGCCTTCCCCGTCGACCGGAACCTCCCGCAGCGGGGTGAGGGAGCTCTTGTCCCATTCGACCGCAACCCCGTCCTCCCAGGTCAACTCCCAGATCCGGTCGTCGACGACCGTGATGCCCTCGCCGTAGTAGTTGTTCGGGACGGGCACCGCTCGGCGCAGCTCGCCGGTGTTCGGGTCGAGTTCGCGGAGCTGCGATTTGCCGGCGACGCCGGTGCCCTCGTACAACGTCGACCCGTCGAGCTCGAGCCCCTGGGTCCACGCCGTGCTGTCGTGGGGAATCTGGGCCAGCACAACGGGTTTGATCACCGGTGCCGGACCGGTCGACGGGTCACTCTGCGCGGTCGGCGACGAACCGCCACACGCCACGGGGACGACGGCGAACATCGCGATCGCCACACGGCGGGCAACCCAGGAATACATAGGCCCTATGCCTACCGGATGCAACGGCTTCGCGCGCGGTTGCGGCGAACTACGCGCTACCGGGTCAGGGCGGTCCGCAGTTGCGCCGTCAGGGCCGGACCGCGTCGATCGCCCGGTAGATGCGCTGTTCGCTGACCGGCCGCGGGGTGCCGAGCTGTTGCGCCCACAAACTGACCCGCAACTCCTCGATCTGCCGGCCGATGTCGCGGACGTCGGCGGCGGCCGCGCGCGCGGGCGACAATGCGTGCACCAGCTCGTCGTAGGCGTCCTGCACCGCGTGCACCCGCTGCATCCGGTCACGGTCGGCGCCGGGCGCGTGCGGCAGCCGATCCAGCCGCCTGCCGATCGCGAGCAGGTAGCGGCGCAGGTCGGCCAGATGCGCGGCCCCGGTCGCCGTGACAAAGCCGCGGGGCAACAACCGGTCGAGCTGCGCTCGGATGTCAGCGACCGCGTCGGCCTGGGCGGCCGACGGCGCCGCCGGCAGCGCCACTTCCACATCGTGCGCCGCCGCGAGCACCTGCTCGACGCGCGTGACGATTTCGACGGTGGTGCGCACCAGGTCGGAGGCGACGCGGTCGCGCAGCGCAGCGAACTCGTCGCCTGTCCACGCCGGTGTGGGTGCCAGCAGGTCGGTCGCCGCGTCGGCGCAGTCTTCGAGCAACGCCTGCAGTGAGCCAGCCGGGTTGGCGCCGAGAACCAGCCGGGTCCGCGGCTGTAGCTGGCGTTCGACGGCTTTCACCGGAGAAGACACGGCGATGCGCAGCAGTCTGCGGGTACCCGGCCCCATCGACGCCTGTTGTTCGGCAGCTGTCGGGAACACGTGGACGTCGACCGCGGCGCCGGCGTCGACGAGTGCCGGATATCCCCGCACGGTGTGGCCGCCGACGACCCGTTCGACGCTGCGCGGCAACACATCCAGGTCTTCGGGCCACGAACGCAGACCGATCCGGTCCAGGTCGCCGGCGACCGCGTCGGCAACCGCGCGTCGCACCGGGGCCGCGAGCCGCTGCTGGAGGGCTTCGAGGTCCTTGCCACGTGCCAGTTCGGTGCCGTCGGCGTTCTCGACGGCGAAGGTGACGCGCAGGTGCGACGGCAGCTTGTCGAGGTCGAACGCGTCGATCGGCACCAGAACGCCGGTGCGCCGGTGCAGTTCGCGCTGCACGGCCTCGAGGAGCGGTTCGCCGCCGGGTGTGATTCCGGCCAACACCGCGCGCGCCGTGTCCGGAGCGGGAACGAAGTTGCGGCGCAGGTTTTTCGGCAGCGACCGGATCAGCGCGGTGACCAGTTCCTCGCGCAGCGCGGGCACCTGCCAGGCGAACTCGTCGCCGCCGAGCCGGGCCAGCACCTCGACCGGCACGTGCACCGTGACACCATCGTCCGCGGCGCCCGGTTCGAATCGGTAGCTCAACGGCAGCGACAGCTCGCCGGCCTGCCAAGCATCCGGCTGGCCGTCGACCGCGTCGTCAGTTCGCAGGAGATCGTCGCGGGCGAAGGTCAGCAGCTCCGGCGTCACGTGGCGCTGCTTCTTCCACCACGCGTCAAAGTGCCGCGCCGACACCACATCCGCCGGAATGCGGGCGTCGTAGAACGCGAAGACCTCGTCATCGCCGACGAGCAGGTCGCGTCGGCGCGCCTTCTCCTCGAGCTCCTCCAGTTCCGCCCGCAGCCGGGCGTTGTCACGGAAGAAGTGGTGGCGGGTCTGCCAGTCGCCCTCGACGAGGGCATGCCGAATGAACAACTCGCGGGCGAGGTCGGGTTCGATCTGCGAGTAGTTCACGCGGCGGCGCGGCACCAGCGGCAGCCCGTAGAGCGTCACCCGCTCATAGGCCATCACGGCGCCGCGCTGGGCGTCCCAGTGCGGCTCGCTGTAGGTGCGCTGAACGAGATGCGCGCCAACCCTTTCGGTGACTTCGGGTTGGATACGCGCGCCGATTCGCCCGTAGAGCCTGCTGGTTTCGACGAGGTCGGCGACGACGATCCAGCGCGGCGGGCGTTTCGTCAGCGCGGAACCCGGCGCGAGAACGAACTTCGCGTTGCGCGCGCCCTGGTATTCGCGGCCGTCGCCGTCGCGCAGCCCGATGTGCGACAGCAGGCCGGCGAGCAGCGCGGCGTGCACCCGCGCCGGATCGGCAGGCTCCCGGTCATCGGACTCCGTGATACCCAAGTCCCTGGCGATGCTGCGCAGCTGCCCGGTGAGGTCCTGCCACTCGCGGATCCGCAGGTAGTGCAGGAACTCCTCGCGGCACATGCGACGAAACGCATTGCCGGACAATTCCTGTCGCTGCTCGCGCAGATAGCGCCACAGGTTGAGGTAAGAGACGAAATCCGAGTGCTCGTCGGCGAACCGAGCGTGCTTTTGCCTGGCGGCCTCCTCGCGGTCGGCGGGCCGTTCCCGCGGATCGGGGATCGACAGCGCCGCGGCCAACACCAGGATCTCCCGCACGCAGCCTTCGGTGTCGGCCTGCAGGATCATCCGGCCCAGCCGCGGGTCGATCGGCAACTGCGCGAGCCGCCGGCCGATGTCGGTGATCGCACCGTCGGCGTCGAACGCGCCGAGTTCCTGCAGCAGCTGCACACCGTCGCGGACGCTGCGCCGATCCGGCGGGTCGAGAAACGGAAACGTCTCGATATCACCGAGATTCAATGCCGCCATCTGCAGAATCACCGCGGCCAGGTTGGTGCGCAGGATCTCCGGGTCGGTGTAGCGCGGCCGCGATGCGAAGTCTTCCTCGGAGTAGAGGCGGATGCACACACCGGGTGCCGTGCGGCCCGAGCGGCCGGCCCGCTGCGCGGCGGAGGCCTGTGAGATCGGCTCGATCGGCAGCCGCTGAACTTTGGTCCTGCGGCTGTAGCGGGAGATGCGGGCGGTGCCCGGGTCGACGACGTACCGGATGCCGGGCACCGTCAACGACGTCTCGGCGACATTGGTGGCCAGCACGATGCGACGCAAGGCGCGGCTGGGCTGAAACACCTTCTGCTGCTCGGCCGTTGGCAGCCGGGCGTACAGCGGCAGCACTTCGGTGTTGTCATCGACGATGCCGCTCAGGACCTGACTGGTGTCGCGGATCTCGCGCTCACCGGACAGGAAGACCAGCACGTCGCCCGGCGGCTCACTCGCCAGCTCACCGATGGCGTCGACGATCGCTTCGGTCTGGTCGCGCATCTCGGTGCGCACCACCTCGTGGTCGGGATCGTCGGGGTCCGCCGCGTCCGGGTCGTCGACCGGTGCGACGGCGACTTCCAAAGGCCGGTAACGAATCTCAACGGGATAGGTGCGTCCCGACACCTCGACGATCGGCGCACCCGCGAAATGGGCGGCGAAGCGTTGCGGCTCGATCGTCGCCGAAGTGACGATCACCTTGAGGTCCGGCCGCCTAGGCAGCAGTTCGCGCAGGTATCCGAGCAAGAAGTCGATGTTGAGGCTGCGCTCGTGGGCCTCGTCGAGGATCAGCGTGTCATAGCGCAGCAGGCGGCGGTCGCGTTGGATCTCGGCCAGCAGGATGCCGTCGGTCATCAACTTCACCAGCGTGCGGTCGCTCGCCTGGTCGGTGAAGCGCACCGTGTAGCCGATCGCATCACCGAGCGGACTGCCGAGTTCGTCGGCGATGCGCGCAGCGACGGTCCGGGCGGCCAGGCGCCGCGGCTGCGTGTGCCCGATGGTGCCGCGCACACCGCGGCCGAGTTCGAGGCAGATCTTCGGCAGCTGCGTCGTCTTGCCCGAACCGGTTTCGCCGGCGACGACCACCACCTGATGCGCGTTGATCGCCTCGGCGATGTCGTCGCGGCGGTCGCTGACCGGCAGGTCGGGATAGGTGATTTCGGGCATCGCGGCCATCCGGGTGGCCACCAGCGCCTCCGCGGCGGCGATCTGTTCGGCGATCCGGCGCAGGTTCTCCGGTCGCTTGTCGCGGAGGTTCTTCAGGCGGCGGCCGATGCGGGCCGCGTCGCGGATCGTCAGTGCGTCGAGCCGCGCTCGCAACTCAGCGGCTGACAGTCCGGACACTCGGGTCAGAATAGGCGTCGCGCGCGGAGTCAACTTCCTCGCAGAGGCGCTGGGCGTCGGTGTAGAGGCCACCGTAGATGGCCCACTGCGTCGGCCGGTCGAGCTCGCGGTTTCGGACATGCACCGTCAGTTCGTCGAACGCCGATGTGCACCTGCGGGCCTCCTCGGCCAGAGGTTCGTCGCCGAAGTCCGCGACGGTGTGCATCGCTCCTGCGGCCGCCACGGCGTCGCGCACGGCCGCGAGCAGGGTGCCGTAGTCGCGCAGGAACTCATCGTGTTGCATGCCCGACTCGTCGCGCTCGACGGCGCGGGCCAAACCGGTCGTCACCCATCGCAGCTCTTCGCTGATCCGCTCGAGCGCGTGGATCGTCACCCGGTGACCCGCGACCCCGGTGTCGGAGCGGACCAGGAGTCGCCGCAAATTCAGCTTTGTGGTGCGCACGGCGTGGTCGAGGGTGTGGCGCGCCTGCGCCGCCTTATTCGGCAGGGCGTCGGCGCGCCAACGCCAATCGCGCGCCGCCTCGATGCTGACGTCGCCGTCCACCAGCTCCTCGGCCATGTCCGACATCAGTTCGACCATCGATCCGCTGACCGATTCGACGGCGTACCGGGCGCTGCGATAGCGCAACGGCGGAGCGATGACCAGCGTCACCACGAGCGCCACCGCGGCGCCCAGCAGCACCATGCCCGCGATGGACGGCAGAGGGCTGCCGGTCGAGGCGTTGCCGGACGGCTGCGCGAAGGCGCCATACGCGAAGATCGCCGCGACCGTGACGTTTATCCCCTGGCTACCCAACCGGCGCCAACGCCCGATGACCAGCGCGACGATGAGCATCACCGGAAACAGCCACACCGCGACTCCCCACACCCACACCCCCGCTCCGGCCAGGCCGATGCCGGCGAGCATGGCCGCCGTGTACCGAAAAGCCTTCGCGACCGAGTCGGCGATCGTGATGTCGACCAGCAACAGCGCGGAGAACGCAGCGAAGGTGGCGTGTGAGGCGTCGAACACCTCGGCGGCCAGCAGCCAGGCGATGGTGCACGCGATAACGGACTTCACCAACGCGAGTGCCGTTTCGCGGTCCAGGCTCACCTGCGCGAAGCCCCGGGCGCGCGCTACGAGACTGCCCACCACCTCATCTGGCCTTCCCGCTGCCGCGGGACTTAACCGTCAAGCCTTGTCGGGTGCCCAGTACTCGAGCATCTCGGCGAAGGTCTCGAACGCGGGCGTGGACACGCCGTACGTCGCCTCGAGGTGGATGCTCAGCGGAAAGCCGAGGTCCGCGACGCCGTCGATGACGCGCTTGTACAGGTCGAGCATCAGCTTGCGCTTTTCCCCCGGCTCCGTGGCGGCCAGGCGCTTGACGAACTCCTGCTCCTCGGCGACCGCGGCGTTACCCGGATCCTGGATCAGCCAGTCGATCAACCCGACTTTGCTCTCCATCTTCGGCACGAAGCCGAACGACAGCAGGATCTCCGGCCGGTGATCGGTGTTCTCGGCGAAGTCGCGCAGGAAGCCCACGATCGCGTCCGAGTAGAGCAACTGGGTCATGCCGTAGGTAGCGCCCCGCTCACACTTGAAGGTGAACCGGCCCTGCTCCCCGTCGCGGGTCGGAATGAGGATCGCC
Organism: Mycobacterium sp. IS-1556; assembly: GCF_001499985.1. Lineage (NCBI taxonomy): Bacteria > Bacillati > Actinomycetota > Actinomycetes > Mycobacteriales > Mycobacteriaceae > Mycobacterium > Mycobacterium sp. IS-1556. The sequence continues at coordinate 598,777 of NZ_LQIM01000001.1, read as the reverse complement.
CCGCGGTTCGGCACGAGATCGTCGTAGATCGACAGCGCATCCACCGGTGCGACGCCAGAGCCCTCGCCGTCGTTCATCGTGCGCGGCACCCCGACGAACGCGATGCCGTCGAATCCGGCACGCGACAGCTCCGTCAGGCGGCGCCGCAGCGTCGGTTCGTCCATGAACGCGGTGACCTGAGTGCACAAGCCGTTCACCCCGGCAAGCTCGGGCGTGATCATCGACCAGAAGTCGAGCACGTCGAGTTTCGGCTTCATCTCGATGGGCCGGTCGGCGTCCTCTTCGATCATGCCGGGGATCATCACGTGCCTGATGCGACCCTCGAGACCCGTCTCGGCGGAGCATCGCAGCACCTTGTGCGCATCCGCCAGCGCCTGCTCGCGGCCCCGCTCGACGTTCGGCGGCACGAGCTCGAGCGCGATGGTGTTCAGCGTCACCGAACTGCTCCTCATCAGACAATTACTTCCCGCGGCGCGGCAGGTCCACGATGACCACTGGTCGCGAATTCGCGCTGCTGCCCCGGGAGCATCACCATACAGCCCCGCGCGTTTGTGAATCTGACGACGCAAACGCGCCTCAAACCGTCGCCGGATTCACAAATGAAGACCCGGCGGATCCGCTCGTACTGTGGAAGGGGTGAGCATCGCACCGCCAGCCTTCGCTTTCGCCGACCACTACGCCAGCCAGCTGCCGGAGTTGGCGGTCCGCTGGCAGGCCGAGGCGGCGCCCGACCCGCGGCTGCTTGTGCTCAACGAGTCGTTGGCCGCCGAACTGGGAATCGACGCTGAGTGGTTGCGCGGGCCCGACGGGCTGCGGCTGCTGGTCGGCACGCTGGTGCCGAGCGGCGCCACGCCGGTCGCGCAGGCATACGCCGGGCATCAGTTCGGCGGTTACGTCCCGCGGTTGGGCGACGGACGGGCCCTGTTGCTCGGCGAGCTCACGACGACCTCCGGAGAGCTGCGCGACCTGCACCTGAAGGGATCCGGCGCGACGCCGTTCGCCCGCGGCGGCGACGGGCTGGCGGCGGTGGGCCCGATGCTGCGCGAGTACATCGTCAGCGAGGCGATGCACGCGATGGGGATACCGACCACGCGCTCGCTGGCCGTCGTCGCGACCGGCCGCCAAGTGCAGCGCGAGACGCTCCTGCCGGGCGCGGTGCTGGCTCGCGTCGCCCGCAGCCATCTGCGCGTCGGCACGTTCCAGTACGCCGCGAACACCGGCGACACCGACCTGTTGCGGCGCCTCGCCGACCACGCGATCGAACGGCACCACCCGGCGGCCGCGGACGCGGGCAACCGTTATGTCGCGCTGTTCGAATCGGTGGTGGCGGTGCAGGCGGCGCTGCTCGCGAAGTGGATGCTCGTCGGTTTCGTGCACGGCGTGATGAACACCGACAACATGACGATCTCGGGCGAGACCATCGACTACGGGCCGTGTGCGTTCATGGAGGCCTACGACCCCGAAACGGTGTTCAGCTCGATCGACTCGTGGGGTCGCTATGCCTACGGCAACCAGCCGGCCATCGCGGTGTGGAACCTGGCCCGGTTCGCCGAGGCGCTGCTGCCTCTGTTCGCCGACGATCAACAGCAGGCGATCGCGATCGCCGAAGGCGGTCTCACCGGCTTCACGCCCCGGTTCCAGGAGGCGCTTTCGGCGGGCATGTGCGCCAAGCTCGGCCTCGCGGACACCACCCCGGACGAGATCGCGGTGCCGCTGATGAACGACCTGATCGCGCAACTGCACCAGAGCCACGTCGACTTCACGTCGTTCTTCCGCCATCTCGGTCAGGCCGCCCGCGGCGACCACGAACCCGCCCGCGGCCTGTTCCTCGACCTCGCCGCGTTCGACGACTGGCTGGCGCGGTGGCAGGCGTTGAAGCCCGACCCCGCGGTGATGGACCGCGCCAACCCGGTTTACATTCCGCGCAATCATCTCGTCGAGGAGGCGCTGACGGCGGCCACCGGCGGCAACCTCGAGCCGCTGCACCGGTTGCTGGACGCCGTGACCGCGCCTTACGACGAGCGCCCGGGGCTCGAACGTTACGCCGAGCCGGCGCCGGAGGACTTCGGGAAGTACCGAACCTTCTGTGGGACCTGACCCGCGAAGCACCGGGCTGTGCGTGCCGGTGATGACAAGGTATCCGCATCCGCCGGTCGCCTAGCGGCCGTCGCGTCGCCGCGAAGATTAGGCCGACGGCGTCACGGGCAATATCAAGATCTATGGCCACCGACGATGCGCTGCACCGCGACCTGCTTCAAGAATTGCTCCACGCGTACGGGCCGTGCGGCCAGGAAGACGCCGTGCGGGAGATCTGCCACCGCGAGTTGGGCCCACACGTCGACGAGGTATGGGTCGATGAGGCGGGCAACCTGGTTGGCCTGATCCGCGGCGCCGACAGCGAGGCGCCCGCCGTTCGTGTGATGGCGCACATGGATGAGTTGTCGATGCTCGTCAAGCGCATCGACTCGGACGGCATCCTGCACATGACGCCGCTGGGCACGATGTATCCGGGCAACTTCGGTCTCGGGCCGGTCGCGCTGCTCGGCGACAAGGAGACCGTCTGCGGCGTGTTGACGCTCGGTTCGGAGCACACCACCAAGGAGAGCGAGCGGATCTGGGAGACCAAGCCGGATCAGGGCGACAAGGCGCTGGACTGGATGCACGTGTACGTGTTCACCGGGCACAGTCCCGACGATCTCGCCGACGCGGGCATCAGACCCGGCACCCGGGCGTGCGTGCACCGAAGCAAGCGCACGCTGATCGACGTCGGCTCCGATTACCTCGGCTGCTATTTCATGGACGACCGCGCCGCGGTGACCGCACTGCTCGATGTGCCCCACCGGTTGGGGAAACGCGGGCAACGCCCCGCGCGGGACACCTATCTCGTGTTCACCACGAGCGAGGAGGTCGGCGGTATCGGCGGCTCGTACGCCAGCCATTCGCTGCCCGGCGATCTGACCCTGGCGTTGGAGGTGGGTCCGACGGAGGCCGAGTACGGCACCACCTGCAGCGGCGGCCCGATCATCGCGTATAGGGACGCCGAGAGCGTCTACGACAAGGTGGTGGCCGACACGTTGCTCGAAATCGCCTCCGGCCTCGGGATGTCCCCTCAGCCGGCGGTGCTGGGCGCGTTCGAATCCGACGCGTCGCACGCGAAGGCCAGCGGGCTGACGCCGCGCGCGGGCCTGTTGTGCCTGCCGACGCTCAGCACGCACGGCTACGAAGTGATTGCCCGACAAGCGATTCCGGACATGGCCGCGGTGCTTGCCGAGTTTCTGCGGCGCGGCGCGTAACGGCGCGCTCAGCCGTCGAGTTCGCCGGCGATACCCCGCTCGATGGCGGCGCGGGCACGCTCGGGCAGCACGATCAACCCGTCGAGTTCGCGACGCGCCAGCTCGTAGCCGCGTTCACGCTCCTGCGGGGTGGCCGCAGTGTCGGTGGCGACGCGCAGCATGTTCTGCGCGCGGGCGAGCCGCAGCTGCTCCTGTGCCGAGAAATCGCTGCGCCGACGCCGGACCGCCTCGTTCTCCGCGGCGTCGAAGGCGGTGACGTAGTCGGTCACCGCGTCGACGTACTCGCGCGCGGCCTCGCCGTCGACGGCGAGGTCCTCGGCCTTTGCCGGCCGCAGCAGGTCGGCGCGCAGCTTGGTGCGGTGAAACCGCTCGGTCAGCGGGTCGCGCATGTCGGTCATCAGCGGGAAGTCGAGCAGCTTGGCCAGATCCAACTCGTACTCCAGCCAGCGGGTGTCGGTGCGGTCGTGCTCCTTGACCGCGCGGGCGATCGCTTGCCAAGGGGCGGCGGTGTTCGCGCGCCGCGGCGGTTCGGCGGCGGATGGTCGGGGCGGCTCGCCGTGGCGTGCGCGGGCCGCCGCCACCGCCCGCCATCCGCCGTACAGCACGCCGGCGAGCGGGACGAGCACGATCAACAGCTCGACCAGGCGGAAGATCAGGCCCATACCGACTCCATGGAGCCAGGATGCCACTGCCGGTGCAAGGGGTGCCGGTCCGTGGACCTACGCGCGAGATTGCACTCAGGGTTGCGGATGTGCGCTTGAATCGGAGGCAGCGAGCACAACCCTGACCGCAATCTCGGCGGTAGCTTCGACACCCATTAGCTACTCGGCGCCGGTGCCGTACGCGCGCGCGATGTCGGGCGAGTCGAGCCAGCCCGAGTACGTCGGGCGCTGCGGCCAGCCCTCGGGCGAATCCTGCCACTCCTCCTGGCGACCCCAGGGCAGCACGTCGATGAGCGCGAACGAATGGCTGAGTTGTTCGGTGCCGCGGCCATTGGTGTGCCATGTCCGGTACACGGTGTCACCGTCTCGCAGAAACACGTTTACCGCGAACCCTTCGCCGGGCGCGGCATCGACGTCGGCGCCGAACGAACTCTCCGACGACGAGTACCAGGTCATCTTGTTGCCGACCTTGGTGCGGTAGGCCAGCGCCTCCTCGATAGGGCCGTTGGTGACGATCACGAACCGGGCGTCGTAATTGTCGAGGAACTCCAGCCGGGTGAACTGGGAGGTGAAACCGGTGCAGCCGCCGCACTGCCACTCCGCGCCGTCGGTCCACATGTGGTTGTAGACGATCAGCTGCGAGCGCCCCTCGAACACGTCGGCAAGCCTGACGGGACCGTGCTCGCCGATCAGCGTGTAGTCGGGCATCCGGACCATGGGCAGCCGCCGACGCTGGGCGGCGATGGCGTCCAGTTCGCGCGTCGCGGCCTTCTCACGCCTTCGCAGGTCGTCGAGCGCGGCGCGCCACGTCGCCACATCGACGACGGGCGGTAGGGCGGCCGGTTGAGTCGTGACGGGGTTCGTCATCGTCAATCCTCCTGCGGGAGATGGTGCACTCGCAGGTTATGACCGACTCAGCGGCCGAAAGTCATCGTCAGCTCTTCTTGGACCCGCCGGACTTCTTGCCGCCGCCGGAGTTCTTGCCGCCCTTCTTCGACGCGTTGGGCGTGTTCGCGATCGCCGCAGCGCGCGACTTGCTCATGCCCTTCTTGCGCAGGCCCTCGTACTGTTTGTCGTTCTTGACGCTGGAACCGTGATCCTTCGCCATGGTGGCCTCCTCCATCGTGGTGCGTTCGGGATACCCGCAGATGACGGCCCCCACACAGCGATGACGTGCGTGGTGTTTAGACAGCGGCGGCGGCCTCGCCTTGAAGCTGCCGGTCGCGGACATCGGTGAGGAAGTTGCTCACCTCGACGGCGAGCCGCCGCGCGTGCGACGAATCGACGAGGTCGAAGGCATGTCCGGCGCGCGGTATCTCGCTGTACTCCACCGTATTACGCGATACCGCACGTAATCTCTCACCGAACTCTCGCGCCTCACCCACCGGGATGATGGTGTCCTGTTCACCGTGAACGAGCAAGAACGGCGGCGCGTCCTTGTGAATGCGCGCCAATGGAGAAGCGGCGGTGAAGATGTCGGGATGGCGAGACTGCCTGCGTCCCACGACAACTCGCTCCAGGAAGTTCTGGAAGTTTCTGCGCGCCGGGGTCGAGCGGTCCTGCCAGTCGTAGCGACCGTAGATACCGACGACCGCGTCGACGGAGGTGTCGGCGTCCGTGGTGAGCTCACCGCGGAACGCCGGGTCGCCCGGTGTGAGGGCGGCGAGCGACGCGAGGTGCCCACCCGCCGAGCAGCCCGCCACCGCGACGAAGTTGCGATCTCCGCCGTACTTGTCGACGTTGGCGCGCGCCCACGCGATCGCTGCGTTGACGTCGGCGATCTGGCGCGGCCAGCGGTGCAGCGGTGACACCCGGTAGTCCATCGTCAGGCACACCCAGCCCTGCTTGACCAGGTGATGCAGCATTGTGTGGCCCTGCATGACGCGGGAGCCCTGCACCCAGGCGCCGCCGGGCACGAACAGCAGCACCGGGGCGTCGGGCGGCAGGTCGGGCAGCCGCCAGACGTCGAGAAGCTGTGCAGGGTGATCGCCGTAGCGCACCGATCTGCGGTAGAGGCACTTCTGCCGCTGCGCACGGAAGCGCAGGTACGGCGGTACTCGGGTGCCGCGCTGCGACGCGATCGATGCGTCGGCGGCGTCTGCCGGTGCGGCCTCCGGAGCCGCACCGAAGCGGCGGGTGACCATGCCGCGCACCGCGGCGGGCGCGTAGTGGTGGCCGTACATCGCCATCGCGGTCAGGCCGGCGAACGGCTCGAGGTGCTTGCCCACCACCGGCAGCGACGAGTACAGCCTTGTCGACGCCATGACCAGGTCGAATGGGTGAAGCGAGCGGGGCAGCGACATCGTCATCCGGCCATCGCCAGGTCGGCATCGCCAGCTCGACCGCTGCAGGAGTCGCAAGCGACTTCGTCAAGGCTGAAATGCCCGCAAGTGGGACAGATGAACTCGAGCATGCGATACGCCTTTCGAGGCTGGTGTAAACGCCGACTTTCTGCAGCCCGCCTCACATACCCCGGCCCTCGGGCTGCAAAACCCGTCCGGTGTGTCAGTACCGTGGGCACGGTGAAGTACTTGGACGTCGACGGAGTGGGCCGGGTCAGCCGTATTGGGCTTGGCACCTGGCAGTTCGGCTCCCGCGAATGGGGTTATGGCGACACGTATGCGGCCGGGGCCGCCCACGAGATCGTGCAGCGCTCGCTCGCCCTGGGCGTCACGCTCTTCGACACCGCCGAAATTTACGGGTTCGGTAAGAGCGAGCGCATCCTGGGCGAGGCGCTCGGTGACGCCCGCGCTGACGTGGCGGTGGCCAGCAAGGTGTTCCCGGTCGCACCGTTCCCGGCAGTGGTCAAACAGCGTGCACAGGCCAGCGCGCAGCGGTTGGGGCTGCAGAAGATCCCGCTGTATCAGATTCACCAGCCGAACCCGGTGGTGCCCGATTCGGTGATCATGCCCGGTATGCGCGACCTGCTCGACAGCGGCGTGATCGGCGCGGCCGGCGTGTCCAACTATTCGCTGGACCGCTGGCGCAAGGCCGACGAGGCGCTGGGCCGGCCGGTGATCAGCAATCAGGTGCACTTCTCGCTGGCTCATCCGCAGGCGCTCGAGCATCTCGTGCCGTTCGCCGAACGGGAGAACCGCATCGTGATCGCCTACAGCCCGCTCGCTCAGGGGTTGCTCGGCGGCAAGTACGGACCCGAGCACCGGCCCAGCGGCGGCGCCCGGGCAATGAACCCGCTGTTCGGCACGGAGAACCTGCGCCGCGCCGAACCACTGCTGCAGACGCTGCGCGATATCGCCGCCGACGTCGGCGCCAAACCCGCGCAGGTGGCGCTGGCGTGGCTGATCGGCCTGCCCAACGTCGTCGCCATACCGGGCGCATCGAGCGTCGAACAACTCGAGTTCAACGTGGCCGCCGCCGACATCGAACTCAGCGCGGACGCTCAAGCAGCGCTCACCGCGGCGGCCCGGGCGTTCCGGCCGGTGTCGACCGTCCGCTTCCTGACAGACACGGTCCGGGAGAAACTCGGCGTGCGCTAGCGGTCGTCGAGACTAACGGCGCAGCTTTCCGCCGATGTATTCGGCACGACAGGCGCCGCGGGCGAGCTTGCCGCTCGTCGTGCGCGGAATGGCCCCTGCCGCGACGAAACGGATATCGGCGGCCGCGATGCCGTGTCGCAGCACGACAGCGTTGCCAATCGCCTCGATCGCCGGCGCCGGATCGAGTCGTGCCGTGCCGCTCGCGCGTTCGGCGACGATCACGAGGGCGCCCTCGCCATCGGGTCCCGGCACCGTGAACGCGGTGACGTGCCCCGGTCGCGCCATCGCCGAGGCGTCTTCGGCGGTGGCCTCGACGTCCTGCGGGTAGTGCTGTTTGCCGTCGATGACGATCATGTCGGCGCGCCGGCCGGTGACGTACAGCTCGCCTTCTCGGTGAACGCCCAGATCGCCGGTGCGCAACCAGTTTGCCTGCAGTGCAACGCCTTCGGCGTGACTGCCGGATGGCAATCGGGACGTGAGCCGGGCCCCGAAGGCGCGACGTGTCTCGTCGGGCCGGCCCCAATAGCCTTTCCCGAGATTGTCGCCGTGCAGCCAGATCTCGCCGATCCGGCCGTCCGGCAATTCCGCGCCGGTGTCGGGGTCGGCGACGACGGCCCACTGGCTGCGCGCCACCTGTCCGCAGGACACGTGCGCCACCGCGCCGGGACAACCTGCCGCGACGGGCACGGCGTGGCCCTCGGCGAGTTGCTCGCGGTCGAAATACACTGCGCCGGCGTGGGCGTCCGGTGCGATGGTCGAGACGAAAAGCGTTGCCTCCGCGATACCGTATGACGGTCGAAACGCATTGAGCGGCAATCCGTATGGTGTGAACGCGGCGTTGAACGTTTCGATCGCCTCGATGCTGACGGGTTCGGAGCCGACGATCAGCACCGCCTTGCTCAGGTCGAGGTGGTCGCCGGGTGCGGGCAGACCCCGCTGCGCCGCGTACTCGTAGGCGAAGTTCGGTGCCGCCGTGACCACCCGGCCCTCACGCGCACCGTCCGACAGCGCCTTGATCCACCGCTGTGGACGGCGGATGAACGCGGTGGGCGACATCAGCGTCGAATGCCCGCCGTACACCGCCGGGAACCCGATCATCGACAAGCCCATGTCGTGAAACAGGGGTAACCAGCTAACGCCATGCACTCTTCGGTCGAGCAGGTCGATGGACAGGATCATCTGGATGAGGTTGGTACCGACCGCGCGGTGCGTGATCTCGACACCGACCGGCGGCCGGGTCGCACCAGAGGTGTACTGCAGATGCGAGATGTCGTCGAGACGCAGCGGCACCGGTTCGAAATCGTCACCGGAGTCGGTGATGTCGTCGAGCAGTACCACCCGTGGAGCGGGCACGCCGTCGAGGCCGGCGAGAAAGTCGTGCACGTTCGCGGCCGCGGCCGCGGTGGTCACCACCACCGAAGGCTCGGAGTCGCGTAGCGCGGTGCCGAGTCGTTGGGCGTGGCCCTGTAATTCGGGTGCGAACAACGGGACCGCGATGGCGCCCGCCTTGATCGCGGCGAAGAACCCGGTGACGTAGTCGAGGCCCTGCGGCGCCAGGATGGCCACCCGGTCTCCTCGCTGCGCGACCCGTTGCAGGTGCGCGGCGACCGCCCGTAGGCGCGCGCCGAGTTGCCTCCAGGTGAGTTCTGTGACCCGGCCGTCGGTGTTGCCGGTGTAGTCCAGGTAGCGGTAGGCCGGCGCATCGCCGACGTTGGCGATGTTGCGGTCGATGAGCGAGATCAGGTTCACGCCGGCGGGCACCGCGACGTGGCCGTCGGCGTCCAGGCAGTCCTCGATCCGCAACAGTCCATCGTGGGTCACGGTCCGTTCACCCATGAGCGCAGTCTAGGTACCGCTGCCTCGGTCCTGGTACGTCCGTACCAGAGCCGGTTACGCCTCGCGTTGGAGTGAGAGGACCGTGATGTCCGGTGGCGCACCGATGCGTACCGGCGGGCCCCAGAACCCGACCCCCCGCGTGACGTACAACTGGGTGCCGTCGACGGCCGAAAGCCCCGCGAGGGACGGTTGCACGCTGCCGACGACGTAGTGGAACGGCCACATCTGCCCGCCGTGGGTGTGCCCGGACAGCTGCAGGTCCACTCCGCGCTCGGCGGCCTCGTCGACCAGCACGGGCTGGTGCGCGAGCAGCACCGTCGGGCCCGCCGGACTCCGTCCAGACAATGCTCGGTCGAAGTCCGGACCGTCGGATCGCGATGCCCCGGCCAGGTCGTTGACGCCGGCCAGGTTGAATACCGCACCCCCGCGGCGGATCAGCGTGTTCTCGTTGCGTAGCGGCCGGATGCCCAACCGCTCCAGCTCTCGAAGCCACTCGAGCGTGTCGTCGACGAAGTATTCGTGGTTGCCGGTGACGAAGAACGTGCCTTCCCGGGACGCCAGGTCCCCCAACGGGGCTGCGGCCGAACCGAGTTCGCCGACGGTGCCGTCCACCACGTCGCCGACGATCGCGACGAGATCCGGCGAGGTGCCGTTGATCATCTCGACGATCCGCTCGGTGTGTCTCCGCCCGGCCAGCGGTCCGAGATGGATGTCGCTCACCACCGCGATGCGAAAGTCGTGAAACGCCGGATCGAGGTTGCGCAGCCGCACCGGTACGCGCAGCAGGTCGGGTGGACCGGTCGCCGTGGCCGCCCCGAAACCGACGAGGCCCACAGATGCTGCGCCGGCGGTGACGGCGCCCGCCCGGGCGAGGAACAGGCGTCGAGTCAGATCTGCTGGCGCCGTCGGGTTTTCTGGGTCGGTCGGCGCCGTCTCGGCGCGCACCCATCGGCGCAGCACCAGGCGCACGGGTTCGAATACCAACAGGACCAGCAACAGGTACGCGGCCACTCCGAACCACAGGTAGCCGGGCCAGGCGAACCAACCCGACTCGGCCGGGCCGATCACCCGGGGCAGCACCAGCGCGGCGAGCAGCACACCCGCCAGCGCGAGCAGGATGGCGGTCAGCGCGCGACGCGCCCGGCCCGGCCTGGTGGTGTCCTTGATCAACCTCTTCCACAAATAGAGGTGCATGACCGCGAGCACCGCGCCGAGAACGACGATGAACATGCGCACCCTTCGCGGTCGAATTGGTGATTTCGGTGTCGTTGGTTGCGTTCAGCGCATCCCCCGACACCGAAGTCGCTCAGAGGGACACCGTTCCGTAGTCGCCGACGTGGCCGACCAGCGTGCGCAGCTGGTCGTCGGCCGTGCCGAACGTGTTGTCGATCGCGGTGAGCCGCGCGGCGTAGTGGCCGACCGGATATTCGGCGGTCATGCCGATGCCACCGTGCAGCTGGATCGCTTCCTGCGCGATGTGCCGCCCGGACCGGCCGATCTGCAGTTTGGTCCGCGCCGCGATCACCGGGTCGAACCGCCCGTCGGCGATCGACATCGCGGCGTAGAAGTTCATGCTGCGCGCGAGCTCCAGCGAGACATACATGTCCGCCGCGCGCTGCGTCAACGTCTGGAACTTGCTCAGCGGAACACCGAATTGCTTACGGCTGGTGAGGTATTCGGTGGTGAGCCGCAAAGCCTCCTCCATGGCGCCGACCGCCTCCGAGCACAGCGCCGACTGATAGCGGATCACGGTGCGCGCGACGTACTCGGCCGCGTCACCACCGTCGCCGAGCGGTTCGGCGGGGGCGGCGTCGAAGTCCAGCTGAGCACCGCGGCGGCCGTCGAACGTGCGATAGGCCTGTCTGGTCGTCGCGGCGGCCTCGACGATGAAGAGGCCGATTCCGCCTTCGGGCAGCGCCGCGGTGACGACCACGGTGTCCGCCGAATCACCGGCCAGCACAGGGTTTTTCCGACCGCTGACCGTCCACGTGTCGCCGCTTCGCTCCGCACGAGCGGCAGGCTCGGTGGTCGGGACGCGCGCGCCGGGCTCCGCATGGGCGAAGGCCAGCAGCGTGTCACCCGCCGCCACCCCCTCGAGGATCTCCTTCTGTTGTTCGCTGCCCAGTTCGGCGATCAGGCCGCCCGGGACGAGCGCCGCCTGCGCGACCGGCTCCGGTGCGAGCCGCCGGCCGATTTCGGTCAGCACCACCATCGCCTCGATCTGGCCGGCCTCGGTGGGGTCGAAACCGAGCCCCAGAATGCCAACCTCGGCCAGTTGGGCCCACACCTCGCGGCGCCAGCCGGGCTCGGCCTTGGTGACACCGGCGATGTCGTCGTCGCGCGACAGCACGTCACGGGTGACGTCGCGGAGCAGTTGTTGTTCCTCGGTCAGGTCGAAGTCCACAGTCGGCTCACAATCCCAGGATGGTCGAAGCGATGATGCTGCGCTGAATCTCGTTGGTACCGCCGTAGATAGACGTCTTGCGATAGTTCAGGTAGCGGGGCGCGGCGTCCTGTGCCCACGCCGGAGTATCGATGTCACCACCGGCGTCGAACGGCAGGGCATCCGGACCGGCCACCTCGACGAGCAGCTCGGTGGCGGCCTGCTGCAGCTGGCTGCCGCGCAGCTTGAGGATCGACGACGCGGGGTTGGGTTTGCCATCGGCCTCCGATCCGCTGACCCGCATCTGCGTGAGCTCCAGCGCGAGCAGCCCGGTTTCGATCTCGGCGACGCGCGCGGCGAACAGCGGGTCATGCAGCAGCGGAGTGCCGTTGACCTGCAGCTGTGCGGCATGGTCCTTGACTTGAGACATCCACAGCTTCGTCAGCCCGATGCGGGCGATGCCGGTGCGTTCGTTGCCGAGCAGAAACTTGGCGTAGGTCCAGCCCTGGTTTTCCTCGCCGACGAGTTGGTCGGCCGGGATCCGGACGTCTTCGAAGAAGATTTCGTTGACCTCGTAGCTGCCGTCGATCAACTCGATCGGGCGCAGTGTGATCCCCGGTGTGGACATCTCGGCCAGGAGGAACGAGATGCCGGCCTGCCGCTTGGGCGCGTTCGGATCGGTCCGCGCGAGCAGGAAGATCCAGTCGGCGTACTGGCCGAGTGTCGTCCACGTCTTCTGGCCGTTGACGACGTAGGTGTCGCCGTCGCGCACCGCGGTGGTGCGTATCGACGCGAGGTCCGAGCCCGCCTCGGGTTCGGAAAAGCCCTGGCACCACCAGATGTCGATGTTGGCCGTCGGCGGCAGGAACCGCTCCTTCATCGCTTGCGAGCCGAACTGGGCGATCACCGGGCCGACCATCTTGGTGTTGAAGGCCAGCGGTTCGGGCACACCGGCCAGTTGCATCTCGTCGAGCCAGATCTGCCGCTGCAGCGGCGACCACTTCTTACCGCCCCACTCGACCGGCCAGTTCGGCACGGCCAGCCCATTCTCGTTGAGGATCCGCTGGCTGATCACCATGTCCTCGGGGAAGTTCGGATGACCGGTCTTGCCCCTGTCGCGGATGTCTTCGGGAATCTCGGTGGCGTAGAACCGCCGCAACTCGTCGCGGAACGCAGCGTCCTCGTCACTCAGTGCCAACTTCAAGGTCCACCCCGTTCTGTCGTGCGGTTGCTCACCGGATACCCGTGTCCGGCAAGTCCATGTGAGTGCATATGAATTGTGCCCGTCCTACTTCCACGCGAAGACCGGTTGCTCGAGTTCGTCCACCGGATCGTGGCGGCCTTCCAGGCACCACCACCGCAGTTGCAGAAGCACCGCGCCCGTCGGCGCGTGGATCAGGTCATTGCCCAGCGGTACCTGCACCACCGGTCGCGGGCTCTCGGGGATCTCGATGAACCGCGGCGAGTCGTCGCGCTGCAGCTGGTGTAACCCGACCCGGTACACCGCGACCACCTCATCGGGCGCCGGTCGCGGATCGAGCCGGCCGCCACCCCAGAGCACCACCGGGGTGATGACGTATCCGGATCGCGTCGGATAGTCGTCGAGCAGGCCCAGCACCGTCGACTCCGGCAGCCTTACCCCAACCTCCTCGTCCAGCTCGCGCAGTGCCGCGTCGATCACGGTCTCCCCAGCGTCGAGCCGGCCGCCGGGCAGCGCCCACTGCGCGGCGTGCGATGTCAATCGGGATGCCCTGCGACACAACAGGAAAGCCGCGCCGCCCGAGACGTCGACCATGCGTCCGTCGAGGCCGGCTTCCGGCATCGGGCGCCCGTCGATCCAGTCGTCGACGTTCGCCGGATCCACCCGGTCCTCACCGACCTCGGAATCGACGAGCACCACGGCGACCGCCGCGTGCCTCTTGGTCGGGTCGGTCACCGCGCGACGCCGGTGTCCCGACAGGTTCGCCCTGATCCGCTCGCGCAGCGCATCGTCGTAGGAGATCGTCACCGCTTGACCATAATGACGCGTTGTTTCGTCGGCGCGGTCCGGGGCAACTCCGTCAGCACGCTGCAGTACCAGCCCAACGGAAGGGATCGACATGGCACTCGACGACGACGACATCACCACGTCAGGCGCAGAAGGCGAAGGGCCGGCCGACGGCGGCTCGAATCCGGAGGGCCACGACGGCGGCGCAGACGGCACCGCTGGCGGTGAAGGCCCCGCTGACGGCGGCTCCAACCCCGAAGGCCACGACGGCGGCGCAGACGGCACGGCCGGCGGTGAAGGCCCCGCTGACGGCGGCTCCAACCCCGAAGGCCACGACGGCGGCGCCGACGGAACCGCCTGATCCCTTCCAATTCTGAGCCCGATGCTGACGCGCTGCGTTGCGACCGATGCTCGACGGTTCGCCGACGAGTACTGGGGTCGCAAACCGTTGCTCAGCCGGGCCGACGCGTTACCCCGCGACTTCAGTGATCTGTTGTCTCCCGACACGGTTGACGAGTTGATCGCCGAGCGCGGGGTGCGCGCGCCGTTCATCCGGCTGGCCAAAGAGGGTGACGTCCTGTCCAAGGACTGCTATCTCGGGCCGGCTGGGTTCGGCGCCGAGATACCCGATCAGATCGACTCCGCGAAGCTGCTGAGCCAATTCGTCTCCGGCGCAACGATTGTGCTGCAGGGTCTACACCGGTTGTGGCCGCCGCTCATCGCTTTCGTCCGCCAGGCCGTCGACGAGCTCGGTCATCCGGTACAGGCCAACGCCTACGTCACCCCGCCGGTCAATCGCGGCTTCGACCCGCACTACGACGTGCACGACGTCTTCGTCTTGCAGGTCTCGGGCCAGAAGCGCTGGATCGTGCACGAGCCGGTCTTCGAGCACCCGCTGCCGTGGCAACCCTGGACACAGCATCGCGCCCAGATCGAGAAGCGGGTCGCCGACGCACCGGTCATCGACACTGTGCTGTCCGAAGGTGACGCGCTCTATCTACCGCGGGGCTGGGTCCATTCGGCGCAGGCCCTGCAGATGACCTCGATCCACCTCACCATCGGGGTGGCGCCGGTGACCGGTGTCGACGTGGCCCGCGCCGTCGTGGACCAGTTGGCGAGCACCGCGTCGTTCCGGGAGTCACTGCCGATGGGCGCCTCGGACGCCGATGAGACGATGGCGAAGGTGAGCAAGGTCATGGCGCAGATGGTCGGGGCGTTGCGGGATGAGGCGGCGACGCTCAGCGCAGGCGCCGCCGCGCAACTGTCGCGGCGTCACGCCGACAGGACCCGTCCTGTCGGCGTCCGCCCGTTGGCGTCGCTCGCGGCGGCCGATCGTGCCGCCGACGCGGTGGCGCAATGGCGACACGGGCTCTCCGCGACCGTCGACCGAACCGATGACCGCATCGTCCTGCGCCTGCCCGACCGGACCATGACCTTCCCGCAGACGTGCGAAGACGCGGTCCGGACGCTGCACCTCGGAGGCGTCGTCGATGCGACGAGCCTGCCGGGTCTCGACCACGCTGACGCGACCGTCCTGATCCGGCGGCTGCTGCGGGAGGGAGTCGTCGTTCCGGTGACCTTCCCGGCCGACGCCGGATGACCGCCGCGAAGCGAATCCCGTGCAGCGACCAGTCGCTGGCCCGCGACGACCCGATGTACGGCACGGCGTCGGCGGGGTCGTCGTGGGTGCTGCTCGAGTTGAGCGGGGCGTGGGGGCCGTCGGCGTTCCTGCAGTCGCCGAACTGCATCGACCCTCAACTCGGCCGCGCCATCGTCCGCCGTGTCGAGAAGGCGGGCATGCGCATTGCGGCCATCCGACGGCATGGTCGCCGCCCCGACATTCCCCGATGGCGCTGGTACATAGCGCACTCCGGCGTCGGCAGCGAGGCGCTGCACCATGGAGAGGTCACGGGCCCCGACGGATTCCTCGAACTCGCCCTCGACGGCAGCGACGGGCAGTTGTCCACCGATCCGCTGATCGCGATCTGCTCGCACGGCAAACACGACCAGTGCTGCGCGGTACGGGGCCGCAGCGCATGCAGTGCGATCACGGCAGAGTTCCCCGAATTCACCTGGGAGTGTTCACATCTCGGCGGCGACCGCTTTGCCGCCACCATGCTCGTCCTGCCCGAAGGGCTGTGCTACGGACGGGTCGACTCGACCGATTCGGCTGGGCTGGTGCGCCTGTATCTCGACGGACGGCTGGACAACCGGTTCCTGCGCGGGCGCACATCGCTACCGCATGCCGTGCAGGCCGCGCAGTACTTCGCCCGCGAGCGCAACGGCGACGACCGCATCGACGCGCTGCACCCGCTGCACGTCGAGCGCGGAGAACATCGGATCCGCGTTCTGCTCGATGGCGGGGCGGGGCCGATCGAGGTGATCCTGCACGAGGAATTGTCCGAACCCCTGCTGTCCCAATGCCATGCCCAGGTCGCCGGCCAGGTCCGCATCTTCACGCTCGGGTCCCTGGGTTCTGCCGACGCTTAGGTCCTGCCCCGAGTAGTCACAGACGATTTCGCCGCGGATACATGTATGTGCTATGCATACTTTGTGACGCCGTCACGATACGACCAACTCGACGAACTGCTGACCCGCATCGCCATAGCGCGGCAGCGACCGAGTTGGCGGGACCGCCTTCTCGCCGGTGCCGGCCCGGTGACCAGCGCGTCCACCCTGCGGGTACTACGAGCGGTCGAGCAGTGCCAACAGCTTTCCGGCGGGGCCTCGATCCGCGAGGTCGCGGACTTCATGGCCGTCGAGCACTCGACGGCCAGCCGGTCGGTCGCCGCCGTCGTGAGCGCGGGCCTCGTCACCAAGACGTCCGCCGCCGATGACCAACGGCGGTGCACGCTGGTGCTGACCGAGGCGGGTCGTCAGGCGCTGGAGATCGTGGCCAGCCGGCGGCGCGACCTTGTCGCTGAGGTGATCGCCGACTGGCCCGAAGCCCGCGTCGACACTCTGGTCGAACTCCTCGACCGGCTGACCGAGCGATTCGAACGCGCGGCGGCCCGATGACCGCCGAGGCCACCGTCCGGTCGCAGGCGCGCGGCGCGTTCGGGTTGATCTTCGACCCGGTGTTCGGCGCGCTGTTCTGGGGCAAGATCTTTTCCGTCGTCGCGGTGTGGACGCACGGCATCGTCGCGGCGATCGTGATGTACGACGCGACCGGTTCGGCGCTGATGGTCGGAATGGTCGGCGTCGTGCAGTTCGCGCCGCAGTTGATCCTCAGCCCCACCAGCGGCAAATGGGCCGATACCGGCGACCCCGCCCGGCAGATCCTGCTCGGTCGAGTGTTGTGTGTCGCCGGTTCCGGCCTGACCGCGGCCTGGCTGTTCGCCGAACCCGCGCAATCCGGCATGTCTGCGGCGATTCCCGTGCTGCTCGGCACCCTGCTGGTCGGGTTCGGCTTCGTGGTGGGCGGACCGGCGATGCAGTCGATCGTGCCGAACCTCATCCGCGACGGCGAACTGTCGACGGCCATGGCGCTCAACAGCTTTCCGATGACGGTCGGGCGCGTCGTCGGGCCCGCCGCGGGCGCGTACATCGCCGCACATCTGGGTTCGGGGGCAGCGTTCGCGGTCAGCGCCGGACTGCATCTGGTGTTCGCGATCGTGCTCGTCGCCGTCCGCTTCCCGGCGCCGCCGGCGCGGCTCGCCGGCACGGACTTCCGCGTGCGGGTGGCACTCAGATACGTTTGGCGGGACCGTCCGCTGTTCCTGGCGCTGGTCGCGGTCACGACCGTGGGGCTCGCGTCCGATTCGTCGATCACGTTGACCCCGTCGATGGCCGACGAACTCGGCGGCGGGGCCCGCCTGGTCGGCACCCTGTCCGCGGTCTTCGGCGTCGGCGCGGCCGTCGGCATGGCGGTGCTCGCGCTGATGCGCGGCCGGCTGGCGTCACACAAGGTATCGGCGGTCGGCATGGCCGGCCTTGCGGCGGGCTGCACGGTGCTCGCCGTCGCGGCGGCGCCGGCGGTGGCGGTCGCGGGATTCGTGCTTGCCGGCCTGGGATTCGGCTGGGCGATGACCGGCCTGTCCACCGTCGTGCAGGAGCGCGCGCCCGAAGAGTTACGCGGCCGGATCATGGCGCTGTGGCTGGTCGGCTTCCTCGGTTCGCGGCCGATCGCCGCGGCGCTGCTGGGCGGTACCGCCGACGCATTCAGCGTGCAGGCCGCGTTCGCGGTCGCGGCGGTGCTGTGTGCGGCCGCCGTGCTGTGGTGCCGGCCGGCCAAGCTCGCCGGCCCGCTGCCGGCTTCTTTGTGACGGCCCACTCGCCCCACCACTAGGCTTGGGCGCGTCTCGACAATTGTTCGCTGTCACAATGCTATTCGAATGGGCTGCTAGCTATCTCGTTCTAGCGCAGGCGGTCTCGCGGCGGACACGACGTCGATGCCGGCGCTCCTCGGTGGGAGCGTTGGATGCGATACCGACGCGGTAACAACATGGCGTCGGGCCGGCGGATCGGTGGATGAGCTGCGAACCGCTGCTACATTGGAAACACTGTGGAGTACACCGACGCGGATTCCAGGATGCGATGGCCGAAAGTCGTCGCGCTGATTCTCGCGTTCTGGGTTGTCGTGGCGGGTGCGGAATGGGTTATCTCATGCCGCGAAGAGTCGTCTCACGGTCCCCATGAGCTGACCGCGAGTGTGTATGGCGGATTTGCCGTCGCGGCTGATCATCCGCACATCGAAAATCATTCGACGCATGGGGCGCCCGACGCATTCGCAGAGGCGATGATGCCTCGCGGCGCAACCGTGCTCATCGCGCTGGCACTGTTCGCCGCAGTCGCCACCGTGGCGCCGTTCTGGCGACAGGGTTCGCTGGGCGCAATTCGTGGTCCACCCCGGTGGCCGCTTGCCACCGAAAGCGGCCGGGTCCTCTTGACCCGGCTGTGCATCGCGCGTCGCTGATCGCGTAGTTCAGACCAAGCTCGCTTTTTTTCGAGTTCGGTCGGTGACAGCTACCCATCATCAGCGGCCGCGCGGTATCCGTCGCGGCTCCAACCGGAAGCGACGCGTCCCATGAACCATGTCCTGTCAGTTCACACACCCGACCCACCCTTCTCCCCCGGGCGCCGGCTTGGCCGATACGAGCGGCCAGGCACCATGGTCGGCCGCACTCCGGTGCTGCGAATCTCGGCCCCTTTCACTATCAAAGAGCGCGGCTTTTGGGCCAAGCTCGAGGGCTTCAACCCAGGCGGCATGAAGGACCGCCCTGCCTTGCACATGGTCGAGCGAGCGCGGGCCAGCGGCGCGCTGCGCCCCGGCGCCCGGATCGTCGAGTCCACGAGCGGCACACTGGGACTTGGCTTGGCACTGGCCGGAACGGTGTATCAGCATCCCGTCACCTTGGTCACTGACCCGGGCATGGAACCCATCATTCAGCGGATGTTGACAGCATTCGGGGCAGAGGTCGATGTGGTCACTGAGCCGCATCCTGCGGGCGGCTGGCAGCAAGCTCGCCGCGACCGCGTCCAACAGATCCTCTCCGCTGAGCCGCGCGCGTGGTACCCAGATCAATACAACAATCCCGACAACGTCGAGGCGTACCGTCCGCTGGCGATGGAACTGCATCAGCAGCTCGGCCACATTGACGTCTTGGTGTGTTCGGTTGGAACCGGTGGGCATTCGGCCGGAGTGGCTCGAGTCCTTCGGGAATTCAATCCCGATCTACGGCTGGTCGGCGTGGACACCGTCGGATCGACGATCTTCGGTCAGCCCGCCGACAAGCGCCTGATGCGCGGGTTGGGTTCGAGCATCTATCCCGGCAATGTCGACTACGAGGCGTTCAGCGAAGTTCACTGGGTGGCTCCAAGCGAAGCGGTCTGGGCCTGCCGGACCCTGGCTGCTACCCACTACGCCAGCGGCGGATGGAGTGTCGGCGCAGTCGCGCTCGTCGCACGTTGGGTGGCCCGCACGATGGCCGCCGACACCACTATTGCCACCATCTTCCCCGATGGGCCGCAACGCTACTTCGACACCGTGTACAACGATGACTACTGCCGAGCCCACGGCCTGCTCGGCGTTACCGCGCCCGAAGAACCGACCGTGATCGATGATCCCAAGGCACAAGTGGTGTCGTCTTGGACTCGCTGCGCCAATGTCATCGACCCCTTGGCGGCGATGTGATGATGAAGGTGGTCACACAGTTCCGAAGTTTCGGCTGGCCCAGCCGGATGCTGATGATCAATCAGTTCGGCATCAATCTCGGCTTCTACATGCTGATGCCTTACCTTGCCGGTTATTTGGCCGGGCCGCTCGGGTTGGCTGCATGGACGGTCGGACTGGTGTTGGGAGTGCGCAACTTCTCTCAGCAGGGCATGTTCATCTTGGGCGGCACACTCGCGGATCGACTCGGATACAAGCCGCTGATCGTCACAGGCTGTCTGCTGCGGACAGCCGGTTTCGGCCTGCTGGTCTTCGCCGAGTCGTTGCCGGCGTTGCTCATCGCTTCGGCAGCAACGGGATTCGCCGGGGCGTTGTTCAACCCGGCAGTTCGGGCCTACCTAGCAACGGATTCGGGTCCCCGACGCGTCGAAGCGTTCGCGGTGTTCAACATCTTCTATCAGGCCGGTATTCTGGCGGGCCCGCTCGTCGGGCTGGCCCTGATGGCCCTGGATTTCCGCACCACCGCTGCGGCCGCGGCGATCGTGTTCGCGGCTCTGACCGTCGCGCAGCTATTCGCCCTGCCTCCGCAATCCGCCGGCATGCCGGAAAACAAGACCTCTGTGCTTGCCGACTGGCGCGTCGTTGTCGCCAACCGGTCGTTTCTCTTGTTCGCTGCGGCGATGATCGGCTCCTATGTGCTGTCCTTCCAGGTGTATCTGGCGTTCCCTCTGCACGCCAGATTGCTGGAGCCCCAACAGCAGTCGCTCGTTGTGGCGGCCGTGTTCGTGGTGTCCGGCGTGGTGGCGGTGTTCGGTCAGTTGCGCATCACCCGATGGTTTGGCACGCGATGGGGCGCGGGGCGTTCCCTGGTAGTCGGCCTCCTTCTTCTGGCGGTGGCGTTTGTACCGCTCATGGTCGTACCCGACGGCGGCCGCTTCGGCCACATCGCTGCGGTAGCCGCGCTTCTGGTGGCCGCGGCGGTGCTGGCCGTCGGTTCGGCCGCGGTGTTCCCGTTTGAAATGGACACCGTTGTCTCCCTGGCGAACGACCGGCTCGTCGGTACGCATTACGGGTTTTACAACACCATCGTGGGGATCGGCATCCTCATTGGGAACCTCGGTACAGGTTCACTGATGCAAGCTGGCCGCAACGCCGGTGTGAGCGAACTTATTTGGTTCGCTCTTGCCCTGGTCGGGCTGGCTTCAGCTGCAGCGCTGTACCGACTCGACAGCACGGGCAGGCTGCGGCCGATGCCGCAAGCTGGAGTCAGCGCACCCGGCGGCTGACTGCGGCAACGTCTTTGGGTCCATTGCGGCTATTCGTCAAGCCCGATCAGCCGGCGACCGTCGGCTTGCCACGCCCGCATTCCTCCCCGCAACTCCACAATGTCGGTGTAGCCGAGATCGTGAAGTGTTTGAGCGGCCGTCGTGCTCATCGGCCCTGTCCGACAGTAGATCGCGAGGCCAGTGCTGCGATCGGCTGGAAGGCGGCCAGCCTCGGACCTGATCTGGTCGAACGGTATCGACAGGTCTGTGCCGGCGATATCGCCCTCAAAGGGAACATGAACATTGATCGTCACGCGGTGGGGTTCGTCGACCACAGCGGCGAACTCACCGGGATCGACCAGGCGAGCGGTTGACGCCTCTTCAGTGAGGGAAGTTGGCGCCGCGGGTTGCCCTTGAGAACCGCAACCACTGAGCACCAGCACGCTCACCATACTGAGCGCGGCAAGGAGTGCGGGAAAACCACCTCGACGGGCCGGCCCGGGTCTGCCCCAAGCGATAACTGCTGTCAGCTCTAGGTGCTCTCGTAGATTCCGCACGATTGCAGGATACCCCTCGGGGGTACTTGACCGCCGGCGCACAGCGCATTAATGTTCGATGCATCCCGGTACCCCCCGGGGGTATATAAGGAGCTCGAATGCCGACGACACCTTTGACCACCGACTGGCATCTCCGCGGAGATTGGTTCGACGTTTGTAGCTGTAAATTGCCCTGCCCGTGCAGCTTCGCCCAAGAGCCGACCCACGGTGACTGCTTATTCACCCTCGTCTGGCACATCCGGGACGGGCACTTCGGCGAGGTGGATCTCGCTGGATTGAACGTGGTCTCACTCGGCGAGTTCACCGGCAACATGTGGGTCGACGACCCCAGCGCCATGATGAAGCTGATGTTCTACATCGACTCCGAAGCCGATCCCGCCCAGCGTGACGCGCTGGAGCGGATCTTCACCGGCAAAGAGGGCGGCTGGCCGGCCGAATTCGCCAGCCTCATCGAGGAGTTACGGGGCATCGAGTACGCGCCCATCACGTTCGAGGCCGCAGACGACCTTGCCTACTGGCGCGCCGAAGTCCCCGGCAAGGTCGACCTCCAGGTCGCTGCACTCACCGGACCGACGTCGGATCCTGGTCGACGAGTCACCACCGCGAATGCGCCGGGGGCTGAAGTCGGGCCTGGTCAGGTTGCGACCTGGGGAGTTGTCGAACGGGACCATGCCGTGGGCTTCGATTGGTCTCACGAGCACCGCGGCCGCTCCAGCAAGCACTTCCCATTCGACTGGCGTCCCGACAGCGCAGCCGGTCCATCGGCCGAACTCGAAGCCGGCCCGGACAAGGAGGCATCATGCCGGTGCCACGCGTGAACCGCACGCGCCGATACATGAGTACGACGGCCAAACTCGCCGACCCGCTGCCGGCAGCCCGGTAACCCGGTACGCCTCAGGCGGTTTCGGCGGCTTGCCGAGCCCGTTCGGTCATCGACGCGATCACTCCGCCGTCGTTGAGGATGTCGGTGCCGGTGAGGTACCCGGCCTTGGAACTGGCGCAGAAGGCGAGTAAGTCGGCCATCTCCTCGGGCCTTCCCCACCGCGGGACCGCGGCGTCGGCGACCATCGCGCCGGCGCCGGCCTGCTCCTCCAACCGGCCCATCTCGGTGTCGATGGATCCCGGCGACACCGAGACGATGCGCAGGCCCTTACCGTTGAACCGTTCGGCCTGCGACGTGCTGTACCACCTGACGAAGCTCTTGCTCAGCGCGTAGGCGATACCCGGTCGCGCTTCTGGCGGAACGATGTCGCATGCGGCCAGCATGGCGGTCATGAATGAGTCCTGATCCGTCAGCGCTTGCGGGAACTGGCTTTTCGGGATCATCTCGTCGGGCAGCATGTGCGCAGCCATCGACGCCACGTTCACGATCGCGGCGCCCTCGGCGGCGACCTCGAAGAAGGCCTCGTCGACGTTGACCGTGCCGATCGCATTGGTGCGCATGACGTATTCGGCGTCGCCCATGCTGGGACTCACCCCTGCGGTGTGGATCACGGAGGCGATGGTGCCCAGGCCGCACGCCGTCTCGAACAGGCGGCCGACTGCCAGCCGGTCGGTCACGTCGCAGTGCACGACGGTGGCCGCGATGCCGAGATCGGCCAACGTCGCAGCCGCACCGTCGAGGCGGTCCTTTCTGACGTCGCAGAGGACGACCGTGTGGTCCGACCCCACCACCTTGGCCGTCGCTTGACCCATTCCACCCGCGCCGCCCGTGATCACCGACACTCGACTCATACCCGGACGGTATACCGCTACCGGGATGCCTCAGACACCCACCGCGCGTTCCAACTCCTTCAGTGACGTTTCGAGGTGGCCGAGCAGCCGCTGAAGATGTGGGACCCTTCGTCGATCGCCGACCAGCCCGAAGTCGAGGTTGCCGGCGCTGTTGGCCAACGTGATGTTGAGCGCCTGGCCGTCCAGCGGAATCGAGAACGGGTAGTTGCCGTCGAGGCGGGCGCCGTTCCAGTACATCGGCTCCCTGGCGCCGGGGACATTGGAGATCACGATGTTGAACGGCGGCGGCGCGGTCGCGACGAAACCCGGCAGCAGCGCGAGTGCGAGCCCGCCGATCAGCATCGCCGACACCGCCAGTTGCTGGACTCGCGGCAGTTCGGAATAGACCCTCTTGTTGTCGCGCATCGAGGTGGCAATGGCGTCGAGCCGCCGCACCGGATCGTCGAGATCGGTGGCGAGGTTGCACAGGATCGCGCCGACCAGGTTGCCGCCGCCGTCGGCGTCCTTCTCGGTGCGCAGGTTCACCGGCACCATCGCGACCAGTGGGGTGTCGGGCAGCGCGTTCTCGTCGGCCAGGTACTCGCGCAGCGCGCCCGCGCACATCGCCAGCACGACGTCGTTGACGGTCACCCCGGCGGCGCTCTTGACCTTCTGGATGCGCTCCAACGCCCAGGACTGCGCGGCGACCCGTCGAGCCCCGCCGATGCGGACGTTCAACATGGTCTTCGGGGCCCGGAACGGAAGCGTGAGTTCCTGTTCCAACAGCGCCGCGCGGGCCAGCGTCAGCGTGGTCGGCGCGGCGCCGACGACCGAGCCGGCGGCCTGGCTCAACGTCTGCAGCAGCGACGAACCGGTCTTGGCGCCAGTCCCGCGGCGAGGCGGCAGACTCCAAGGCGCCCGGACATCCGTGTCGGCCGGATCGGTCGTCAACGACCGCTGCATCAGCTTGCTCGCCGACACGCCGTCGATCAGCGCGTGATGGAACTTCGTGTAGACCGCGAAGCGCCCGTCGTCGAGGCCTTCGATCAGGTGCGCCTCCCACAACGGGCGATGACGGTCGAGCAGGGTGCCGTGCAGCCGCGACACCAGCTCGAGCAGCTCACGCACCCGACCGGGCGCGGGCAGTGCCGAGCGGCGCAGGTGATACTCGAGGTCGACCTCCTTGTCGGACGACCAGACCAGGTTGGTGACCCCGCCGAAGAACGCCGGATGCTTACGGAACGTGGACTGGATGTTGGTCTGCTCGACCAGGGCGTCGTAGGTTTCGCGCAGGAATTCGGGCCCCGCTCCATCCGGTGGCGCGAACAGCTGCAGACCACCGACATGCATTGGGTGCTCGCGGGATTCGCCCAGTAGAAAGATCAGGTCGGTCGGCGATATCGGTTGCATACAGCCTCCGGGCGTGTCATCCGACGGCGGACGTCGATGCCGGCGCGGAGTCGCCCTGCGGCTCACGAACCGACATCAACCGGACGATCTCCTTGCGGTCGGCCGCGGACGGCAGGCCCATGTCCGGCTCGTAACCGTACACCTCGTGCAACGGCGTGGAAGCGGTTCGGGTGTCGAGGATGTCCACCGCGTCGGTGGTGATCAGCCCGGGATGCTCGACACCACACGCCTCGGCCACCTTGACCAGGTCGCGGCGCAGCGTCTTGATGTAGTTGGCCACGCGTTCGGCCTTGACGTCGGGCACCAGGCCTCGGGCCAACCACGCGTTCTGGGTGGCGACTCCGGTGGGGCATGTGTCGGTGTGGCATTTCAGCGCCTGGACACACCCGATCGCGAGCATCGCCTCCCGCGCGACGTAGACCATGTCACAGCCGAGCGCGAAGCCGACAACGGCGTTGTCCGGCAGCCCGAGCTTGCCGGCGCCGATGAAGACGAGGTCTTCGTGCAGGCCCCGCTCGGCGAAGATCCGGTACGTCTGGGCGAAGCCGAGTTGGAAGGGCAGTGACACGGTGTCGGTGAAGATCAACGGCGCCGCGCCGGTGCCGCCCTCGCCGCCGTCGATCGTGACGAAGTCGACGCCTCGGCCCGTGTCACGCATGAGATCGGCGAGTTCGTGCCAGAAGTCGAGGTCACCGACGGCCGACTTGATCCCCACGGGCAGGCCGGTTTCGGAGGCGAGCAGTTCCACCCAGTCGAGCAGGCTGTCGGTGTCGGAGAACTCGGCGTGCCGCGATGGGCTGACGCAGTCGCGCCCCTCCGGAACGCCTCGGGCGGCCGCGATCTCGCTGGAGACCTTGGGCGCCGGTAACAGCCCGCCGATGGTCGGCTTGGCGCCCTGGCTGAGTTTGATCTCCAAGGCTCGCACCGGCGCACCGGCCACCACATCCTTGAGCTTGTCGATGTCGAAACGGCCTTCGGCGTCGCGGCAGCCGAAGTACGCGGTGCCGATCTGGAAGATCAGTTCACCGCCGTGACGGTGATAGCGCGAAATGCCGCCCTCTCCCGTGTTGTGCAGGCAGTCGGCCATCACCGCTCCCTTGTTCAACGCCTCGACGGCGTTGGCCGACAGCGACCCGAAGCTCATCGCCGAGATGTTGACCACCGAGTGCGGTCGGAATGCGCCCGGCCGGCCCCGCGCCGCGCCGATCACCTTGGCGCACGGCACCTTTGTCTCGAGCGTCGCGGTCGGCGCCGACGGGGGCACGGCACGAGTGAACGTGCGGTGCTTGATGACCGGGTAGCCGGACGTGTATTCGAGGTCGTTGTCGGTGCCGAACCCGAAGTAGTTGTTCTCTTTCTTGGCCGAGGCGTACACCCACCGACGCTGGTCGCGGGTGAACGGACGCTCTTCGTCGTTGGCCGCGACGATGTACTGCCTCAGTTCCGGTCCGACGGACTCGAGCAGATACCGGGCGTGCCCGACGAGAGGGAAGTTGCGCAGCAGCGCGTGCTTCTTCTGGAAGAGATCACGCGCTGCCACGGCACCCAACGTCGATGCGGCCACGGCAGCGAGACCACGAACAGTGCGGCCCATGCCGTCAGTGTTTCCAGCCACCGGCGGACCGAAACCGACTCGGCGTCGAACGAGCCGACGGCGTCTCGGGTTTGAAAGATCACCGGGCGGGGCATCAGGGCCCGGTGTTGACAGCTGTCTGGTTCGGTTTGGCCGCATCCAGCGCGCTTGTCATCGGCTCGCTCATCGGCGCGAAATGGAGTCCACCGAAAACGCTGACCGGTGTGCTCCTCGCATTCGCCAGCGGAGCGTTGATCTCGGCCCTGGCCTTCGAGCTGTTCGAAGAGGCATTCAAGATGGGTGGTCCGGCGCGATCGGGCCTCGGATTGCTCGCGGGCGCCGCGACGTTCGTCGCTGTCGACACCGCCCTGGACAAGTACATCAGCGGGAAGTCGGGCCCCGACAGCCGGGAAGTGGCGGGCTCCGGAACGCGCGGCGGGGTCGGCCTCGCGTTGTTGGCGGCGGTGACGCTGGACGGGGTGCCGGAGAACCTCGCGCTGGGCGTGTCGCTGGTCGGCGGCGCGTCGCTCTCGCTATTGGTCGCGATCTTCTTCTCCAATCTGCCGGAATCGCTCGTGGGTGCGGTCGCGATGCGGAACTCGGGAACCAGCGCGCGCGCGGTCGTCATCACCTGGTTGCTCTGCGCGTTGCTTCTGGCCGCCGCGGTGGTGTTCGGCCGGTCGGTCGCGGCGGGGATGAGCGAAACCGTGCTGGCAGTGGCGCTGTCGTTCGCCGGCGGCGCGGTGCTGGCCTCGCTGGCCGACACGCTCATGCCCGAGGCGTTCGAACACGGCCGCCCGCTGAACGCCTTCGCAACCGCGGGCGGGTTCTTCCTGTCGTTCGTGCTGGCCGGCTGACGCGGCCGGGTCTGGCCGCGGGCTGCTCGTCGCCGTGGGCTGAATTTTGCGCCCACGGTCGTGGCTTGCGCGATTACACAGCCCTCCACGCGAAAACGAGCGCTCCGGCGCTCGGCGAGTCAAACAATCGGTCGCCGGACCGTTATCAAGGTTTGCCTCAACTGTCACATGGGTAACTTCTATAACAGGGCGGTGAGTCGATGCCGGCCCTTCATCACGAAGAAAGAGACGAATGGGAATTCAGAATGAACACCGTCCTGTACTTCAGCACCAGCGGCGCGGTCTATGAGACCCGCGCCTACACCGAGGCCGACATCGATCATCTCGTCGAGGATCAGAGCCTGCAGTCCCTGACCAGCGCTGACCGGCAATTCGACTTCTGGTTCAGCCCGTCGACGCGCGGGTGCCAGCGGCGCACCAACCGAAAAGCCACTGAACTGCTGCTGGCGACAACAACTTTCACGCCGAGGACGGTGCCGCTGCTGCATGGCTGCGTTGTCGTGGCCACGCATGACGAAGACGGCGATCTCGACGGGCTCAGCTGGCAACAACTCGAGCTTCTGGTCAGCAGGCGCCGCTCACTGAGCAAGCGCGACGAGCGGGTGCTCAATCGGCGGATGACGCGCGACGATCGCAGTCAGCGGCGCTTTGCCCCGATCACTCCGGCCGTTCCCGTCGGCTGCGCAAGACCGCGCTCAGCGGCCAACCGCTGACATTGACGTGACACCGCACGCCGGAGCCGGAACACGTACGGTCAGGCGGTGAAGTTCGACGAGTACCGGGCACACGACGCGACGGGGTTGGCCAAGCTGGTCGCCGACAAAGAGGTGACCGCCGCGGAGTTGCTGGACGTGGCGAAGGAGCGGGCTGCGGCGGTCAACCCGCGGATCAACGCGATCGTGCGCGACGTTCCCGCATCGCCGACCGACGAGCTCAGCGGCCCCTTCGCCGGCGTGCCGTTCCTGATCAAGGACCTCGCGCAAGACTACGCCGGGCTGCCCAGCTCGCGCGGATCGCGCGCCCTGATGTCGACGCCGGTCGAAGAGCATTCGGCGATCGTCCAACGGTGGATCGACGCCGGCCTGGTCATCTTCGGCAAGACCAACACGCCGGAATTCGGGACCAAGGGAATCACCGAGCCGGACGCCTGGGGTCCCGCCCGCAATCCGTGGGACTTGACGCGGACGCCGGGTGGCTCGTCGGGCGGATCGGCGGCGGCGGTCGCGGCGGGAATCGTGCCGTGCGCGGGCGCGAACGACGGCGGCGGATCGATCCGCATCCCGGCGGCCTGTTGTGGGCTGGTCGGCCTGAAACCGAGCCGCGGGCTGACACCGTCGGGCCCCGCGACGGGTGAGTCCATGCACGGCGCGGCGGTGCAGGGCGTGGTGTCCCGGACGGTGCGCGACACCGCGGCGATGCTCGACGTCATCCGCGGTGGTGAGCCGAGCGGACCGTACGTGCCCGGCGTGCCGGACTTCCCGTTCGCGTCATGTGTGGGCGCCGATCCCGGCACGTTGCGGATCGGCGTGCGGATTCCGTCGGCGATCAACCCGACGCCGCACCGTGAGGCCGTCGCGGCCGTCGAGTCGACGGTACGGACGCTGACGGATCTGGGTCACCACGTCGAGGAGCTGCCGCACGCCCCGTTCGACGACGCGGCCCTCGCCCGCGACTTCCTGCTCACCTGGTTCGTCTACACCGCGTGGGAACTCGACGAGGCGAAACGGATCTCCGGCGCAGGTGACGAGTCCTTTGAACGGGACACGCTGATCCTGGCCGCGCTCGGCCGGGCGACGAGCGGTGTCGATTACGTGGACGCCGTCGAGCGGCGCCACGACCATACGCGGCGGCTGACCACCTTCTTCGAGTCCTACGACCTCCTGTTGACCCCCACGTTGGCGACCCCGCCGCCGAAGATCGGCGAGTTCGATCTCCCGGTCGGGTTGCAGCGCGCCGCCGACGTGCTGATCAAGACGCGCACCGCCCGGCTACTGCGCTACACCAAGATCGTCGACGACATGGTGGACAAGAACCTCGGGTGGGTGCCGTACACGCAGCTGGCGAATCTCACCGGAAGACCGGCCATTTCGCTACCTCTGCACTGGACCGCGGATGGCCTGCCACTCGGCGTGCAATTCGTCGCACCCCTGGCCGGCGAATCGCTGCTCATTCGGCTCGCCGCCCAACTCGAGCAGGCGGTGCCCTGGGCGGATCGCGTCGCTGGGCTCTAAGCCCGAGCTCGATTCCACTCGGTCGATGAGCAACTCGCTGAGATCAAGGACTTGATCGTCGACCGCCACGATTGACTGCACGAGCACCTCGTCGCCCTACAGTGAACGTCATGCAACTGACCGACGATGTGATCGCATTCCTCTCCGAGGGCACGCGAACGGGGAAGCTAGGTTATGTCGCATCAGACGGCAGACCGCTTGTGGTGCCGGTGTGGTTCATCGTCGACGGGCAACAACTCGTGTTCAACACCGGTAAGCACACCGCCAAGGGCCGCGCGTTGCTACGCGACCCGCGGGTCGTGCTATGTGTCGACGACGAGCAGCCGCCGTACGGCTTCGTTCAGATCCAAGGCACGGCGTCGATAAGTGAAGACCCGGCAGAACTCATCGACACCGCGACTCGGATCGGTGGACGCTACATGGGGGCCGACCGTGCCGAGGAATTCGGCCGGCGCAACGGCGCGCCCGGCGAGCTCGTCGTCCGAATTTCGCCGAACAAGGTGATCAAAGCGTTCGACGTCGCCGATTGATTCGAGCGCGCAAAAGACCCGGGGATGCGGGACAAATTCAGCTCGAACCGTCCGGCGGACGCTGACGAAGGGTGGCCGCGCGCATCGTGAGGTGATTGCGCTCGGCCAAATTCTGCGCCTTCGCGGCGGCCTCCACGTAAAGCGTTGCTGCCGTTGCGATGTCACCCGCACGCTCGTGTAGGTAGGCCGCCGATGCGGTGTAGCGCGGGAGCGTCGGGTCGACATCGGCGAGTGCGGCAAGTCCCGCCTGCGCGCCGTCGGCCTCCCCGACGGCGACGGCGCGGTTGAGCCGCACGACCGGGCTGTCGGTCAGCCGCAGCAGTTCGTCGTACCACTCCACGATCTGCACCCAGTCGGTCTCGTCGGCCCGCTGAGCGTCGGCGTGAAGCGCCGCGATCGCGGCTTGCGCCTGATACTCGCCGAGCCGGTCGCGCGACAGCGCGGCCTGCAGCACGGCCACGCCGTCGGCGATCAGGTCGCGCCGCCACAGGCCGCGGTCCTGTTCGGCAAGCGGCACCAGGCTGCCGTCGGCGCGGGTCCGCGCCGGGCGCCTCGCGTGGTGAAGAAGGAAGAGCGCAAGCAGCCCGGCGACCTCGGGTTCGTCGGTGGCGGCGGCGAGTTGGCGAGCCAGCCGGATCGCTTCCGCGGCAAGGTCCACTTCGCCGGTGTAGCCCTCGTTGAACACCAGGTACAGCACGCGCAGCACGGTGCCGAGGTCGCCGGGCCGATCCAGCCGGACGGCGCTCACCGTGCGTTTGGCTCGGCTGATCCGTTGGGCCATCGTCGATTCGGGCACGAGGTAGGCCTGCGCGATCTGCCGGGTGGTGAGACCGCCGACGGCCCGCAGGGTCAGCGCGACGGCCGACGCGGGGGTGAGGCTGGGATGCGCACACAGGAAGTACAACTGCAGCGTGTCGTCCACGGAAACAGCCGGCCCGGGCGCCGGTTCGTCGAAGGCCTGGAGCTCACGACGATGCCGCGCGGTGTCGGACCGGGTGAGGTCGATGAACCGCCGCCATGCCGCGGTGATCAACCAGCCCTTGGGATCGGCGGGATATTGATCGGACCCCGCCGCCCACCTTTCACTGGCGCGCAGCAGCGCCTCCTGAACCGCGTCCTCTGCGGTCGCAAAGTCCGCCCCACGGCGGACGAGGGCCGCCAAGACCCCCGGAATCAGGTCCCGTAGCTGGGCCTCGTCCACCAGCCGCCACCACCTATTCGGTGACCGTCGGCGGAGCGGTCAGAAAAGGCCGGACCTCCAGCCATTCGTGGATCGGCTCACCGCCCGCTCCGGGTGCCGCGGACAACTCGCCGGCCAATTCGACGGCACGCTCGTAGGAGTCGACGTCGATGATCATCCACCCGGCGACCAGGTCCTTGGTTTCGGCGAAGGGGCCGTCGGTCACCGGCGGCTTGCCTTCGCCGTCGTAACGGACCCACGCCCCCTCCGGGGCCAGCGCCTCGCTGTCGACGTACTCGCCGGTGGCCTGCAGGCGCGCCGCGAAGTCGTTCATGTACTTCATGTGCGCCTCGATCTCGGCGGGGGTCCACTGGTCCATCGGCACGTCGTTCACGGCCGCCGGCGCGCCTCGGTAGTGCTTGAGAAACAGGTACTTCGCCATCGTTCTCCCTTTCGGATCGACGACCCTGATTGGTCGCTCACCCGTGGGACGGAGCCGTCACGACATTCTCGACATCCGCCCCCGTGGCTATGGTGCAGCCATGAACCTCGTCACCTACGAGTTGGCCGACCACATCGCCACCATCACACTCAATCGCCCCGAGGCGCGCAACGCCATCAACGGCGCGCTCCGGCAAGATCTGAACGCGGCCTGGGAACGCTTCCGCGACGACGAGGACGCGTGGGTCGGCATCCTCACCGCGAACGGTGACGTGTTCTGTGCCGGCGGCGACCTCAAGGACGGCGAGGGTTCGGTCGGCACCTTCGGCGGCACCTTCTGGGAGAAGCCGACGATCAATTCGTTCGAGAGCGGCATGGAACTCTTCAAGCCCACGATCGCGGCCGTCAACGGTGCATGTATCGGCTACGGGCTGACCGGCGTTCTGTTCTGCGACTTCGTGATCGCGTCCACCACCGCGACCTTCGCGTTTCCGGAGGTGTCGCTCGGAGTGCCCACGATCGTCGGGGCGATCCGGCTCCCCGAGCGCGTCCGGTGGGCCGACGCCATGGAACTGTTGTTGACCGGAAAACCGATGTCGGCCGAACGCGCCAAGGAGATCGGCCTGGTGTGGCGCATGGTCGCGCCCGACGATTTGCAAGCCGAAGCGCGCGCGTGGGCCCGGACACTCACCGAGGCGGCGCCGCTGGCGCAACGGGCCACCAAGGAGGTGGCGTCGCGCACCGCCAACATGGGTTGGATCGAGTCTGTCCGGTTCGGGGAGACGATGCGCAAGGTGGCCGCCGCCACCGAGGACGTCGGTGAGGGGTTCCGAGCCTGGCAGGTGAAACGCCAACCGCAATGGCGTGGGCGCTGAACGCGGCGAAGACCTAACCGAACGTTCGCTTCTCCCACCAGAGAACCATCCGCGCATGAGCCCGCGGGAGTACGCGGACCAGCAGGTCGACGCCTTTGGCGTCCCTGCCCACCAGTATTCGACTGCGGTTCGCCGCGACCCCGGCCAGGATCGTCTCGGCGGCCCGAACCGGCGACATCTTGAGCAGTTTCGCGTTGTACGCCTCGGCCCGGTGCCGCTGCTGGTCGGTGATCTCGCGGCCGGCACGCTCGGCCTCGGCCAGCGCCGACGTCGCAATGTTCGTGGCGATGCCACCCGGATGCACCACGGTCACCCGCACCGGATGGCCTTCGGCAAGCATCTCGGCGCGTAGGGATTCGGTGAACCCGCGAACCGCGAATTTCGTTGTGCAGTAAGCCGACATCGATGCTTGCGCCAGCAACCCGTTCAGGCTGGAGATGTTCACGACATGCCCGTCGCCGGAGGCGATGAGGTGTGGCAGGAACTCTTTGGTGCCGTTGATGACGCCCCACAGGTTGATGTTGACGATGCGTTCGTAGGTTTCGTAATCGCCCTCGAGCAGAGGCGCGGCACCGCCGGCGACGCCGGCGTTGTTGTAGAGCTGATTGACGGCGCCGTGGTGTTCGGCCACGGCCGTTGCGTAGTCCCGCACCGCGCACCGGTCACTCACGTCGAGCACTGCGACGTGAGGCTGCCTGCCGACAGCGCTGACCCTCGCGGCCGTGCTGCGCAAGCCTTCTTCGTTGACGTCCGATATCGCTGTCAGTGCTCCGCGGCGGGCCAGCCCGATGGCCAACGCACGTCCGATTCCCGACCCGGCACCGGTGACCACCGCCACCTTCCCGTCGAACGAACTCACGGCACCTCCACTGTTCGGGGCGATGCCGCCGTCTCGTAGGCGTCGATGTCGAAACGCTTGGTCTGCTTGCGGAATCTGAACGTGAAGTCGGGCCAGAGGGTGGTGTTGTTGCCGTGGGCGTCGAGATACCAACTGGCGCAGCCACCTGTCATCCACACCGAGTTGGTGAGTTTGCGCTGCAGTTCTTCGTTGTACGCGTCCTGCTCGTCCTGGCGGACATCCAGACGGCTCAGGCCGCGGCTCTCCATGGTGGTGATGGCGTCGACCACATAGTTGAGCTGGGATTCGATCATGTACACCATCGACGTGTGGCCGAGCCCGGTGTTCGGCCCGATGAGGATGAACATGTTGGGGTAGCCGGCGATCGTCGTGCCCTTGTAGGCCCGCATCCCCTTGTCGGCGAAGGTCTGGCTCAGGGTCCGCCCGTCGCTGCCGCAGATCGTCTCGAACATCGGCGAGTCGGTGACGTGGAATCCGGTCGCCACGACGATTGCGTCGACCTCTCGGGCGGTGCCGTCGGCGGTGATGATGCTGTGGCCGTCGATCTGACGGATGCCGTCGGTGATGAGGTCCACGTTCTCGCGGTCCAGCGCGGGATACCAGTCGTTGGCGATGAGCATGCGCTTGCACCCGATACGGAAGTTCGGTGTCACCTTGCGCCGTAGTTCGGGGTCGCGGATCTCAGCGCGGATCTTGGCGCGGGAGATGAACTCGAACAGCTTCATCAGGCGAGGGTTCTTCGCCAGCCCGAGCACTTGGGTCTCGCGCGCGGCGTAGATGCCTGCACGGGCCAGCCGCAGCACACCCGGGATGTTGCGGAAGATCCACCGTTCGATGCGGGTGAAAGGACGATCGAAGCGCGGCAGCAGCCACGGCGCCGTGCGCTGATAGACGTCGATGTGCGCGACGGTGTCAGCGATCGCCGGAACGATCTGGATCGCCGACGCGCCGGTGCCGATGACCGCGACGCGCTTACCGGTCAGGTCCGCATCGTGGTTCCACTGCGCCGAATGGAACAACTCTCCGTCGAAGTCGTCGATGCCCGGGATCGGCGGCAGAGCCGGTTCGGCAAGGGCGCCGAACGCGCCGATGACCACATCGGCTGTCATCGCCCCATGGCTCGTCGAGAGCTCCCACCGGTGCTGCTCCTCCTGCCACGCCACTCGTCTGACGTCACAACCGAATACGTGCCGATCCAGGACACCGGCGCGGCGCGCGACGCCACGGATGTACTCCTCGATCTCGGCCTGATTGGAGAACGACCGGGTCCAATTCGGGTTCAGCGCGAACGAATACGAGTACAGATGGGACGGAACGTCGCACGCCGCACCCGGATAGGTGTTGTCGCGCCAGGTGCCGCCGACGTCGTCGCCGCGCTCGAGCACGATGAAGTCGCGGTGTCCGGCCTCGTTCAACCTCACCGCCGCACCCAGGCCGGAGAACCCGCTTCCGATGATGGCGATGTGCGTGTGACCGGGGAGGGGCTCTGACTGCGGCCGGATCACTGGTTCGTCAGACACGGCGCCCCCTATCCACGGTCCCGTAGGTAGGTAGTAGTAGCCGCTTGCGCCGCTCCTTACACCACGTCGGTCAGCCGGTCACGCCCGTGACGGCACAAGCGACGGGCTCCCGACGCCGATGGTGATCCGCGGGGCAGCCGACGGATCCAGCCACTTCAGCACCGAGCGCATCTCGTCACGGCCGATGGCCACACATCCCCAGGTCGGGTTGCCGTCGGTCACGTGGAGAAAGATTCCGGAGACCCGCCCCGGGATGCGTTGCGGGTTCACCGCGATGTTGACGGCGTAGTCGTAGACGGGTCCGGAGTCGTAGAGGTTCTCCGCTATCGACGACGGTTTGCGTGGTCCGCGCACGTGGGTGTTGTACGTGGGCGAGTCAGCGTCCTCGTCCCACCAGTCCTGGTTGGTGGTCTGGAAGTACGGCATCTTGGTGCCGGGATTGGGTTCGCGCCCGAAGGCTTGGTCGAACGTGAACGTTCCGACGGGGGTGCGGTGGACACCGTCGGCGGGGGCGCCGACGCCGAGCGCACCCACTTTCGCGGGTGTCGGGCCCAAGACCGCTTTCCATTGTCGGCCCACCCGCTGGAAGGCGGTGAGGGTTCCTGAAGTTGCGTTCTCAGCGGGTACGCCGACAACGATCCACTGTGTGGACTGCCCGGCGGGCGCAGTCGCGGGCTGGGCCGCAGCGGGCGCAGCGAGTGACACACTCAGGAGCAGGGCCCCGAGTTGCGCCAGTGCTTTTCGCAGTTTCACAGGTACCTCGGGACCGGGAACGAACCAGCATTCTTTGACGAGTCCGGTGATCTTCTCAGAGACTTCCGCGCGATCGGGTCACCGAGATCCGTTCGCTATCAAAGAGAAATGCGGTCGCGACAGCTCAGCTGGCGTTGCTCACCCCGGCCAGCTTCTGGATGACGCGTATCTCGTTGTTGTCATGGGCCCGTCCGTCGGGGTGAATGAGGTCGCTGAACCACGTCTCCGGAAGCGTCGTGTAGGGGTCCTGCCACGAGTCCCACGGCAGGTACGTCTGCGTTCGACCAGCGACGAACCCCCAGTTGTACGCCGCGACATTGCGCCTCTTGGCAATCGGCAGTATCCCTTCGACGGTGCTGCCCAGGTTCCGCGCCAAATACTCCGTGCACAGGATCGGGCGGCCCAGCGGCGTGAGTTCGTCGATGCGGGCCTCGAATTCGGCGGGGTCGCCGTAACTGTGAAAGCTGATGACGTCTGATTGCTCGAGTTGAATGCTGCAGATCTTGCTGCGGCTTGCCGGGTCTCTCCAGTGGCCTTGCCACACACCGCTGGTCAACGGTTGAGTCGGATTGACCGCACGCGCCCACTGGAAGACGTGCGGTAGGAACGCTGCGACGAGTTCCAGCTTGTCCTCGTGTTCGACCTCGCGGTAGTCGCGCGCCGGGTTGTCCGGCTCGTTCCAGACGTCCCATCCCAGGACGCGTGGATCGTCGCGAAGCAGGCCCACCACCCCGGTCACATAGCTTTGCAGCACGCGGGTGTAGTCAGGATCCTGCAGCCGGTGAGCGCCCGGGCTCTGCACCCAACCGGAGTTGTGCACCCCTTTGATCGGCGGGCGTTGGCGACCCGCCCGCGGCAACGGATCCCAGCACGAGTCGAACAGGACGAAGAGCGGCTTGATGTTGTGACTCGCCGCGATCGAGACGAACTGAGATAGCCGCTGGCTGAAGCCCGCCCGGTCGGTAGCCCACAACTGGTCGTGCAGAAACACCCGCATGGTGTTCATCCCGATCCGCTTGGCCACGCTGAGTTCACCGTCGATACGGCGTGCGTCGTAGGTGCCCGCCTGGAACATCTCCAGCTGGTTGACGGCGTTGGAGGTGACGTAGTTCGCGCCGAGCAGCCAGCCCTGTTTCGCGTACCAGGCGTTGGCGCGGTCAGCCGACCATCGACCCGTCGCGCCGGATGCGGACGGAAGCTTGGTCAGCGCCGCGGCCGCTGCCAGGTACAGCGGAAGTTTGAGAGCCGTTCTGCGGTGCACCAATTGAACATAGTGTTTGTATCCGAACCGTCGCTTCGCGGGGCTCTTCCTGCAACACAACAGTTTTCGAATCGTTATAGACCAAGGCGATCGGGGATGCACGCCCACGCTCCGAATCAGATGGGACGGCTCAGCCGCTGTCCTCCGTAATGTGCGGATGCAAAACTGAGTCGGATCAATGAAAGAGGTGATCACCTATCGGCTCGGATCGATCGGCAGACAGGTACATTCGCTGGCTGCTTCTGAGTTTCGCGACCGTCTTCGTTGTCGTAGTCAGTTGGATCGTCGCAATCGTCACTGCGGCCGTCGTCGCGTTGCAACTGGCTGATGTTCGGCTCCTGCTGGGCATGGCAGTTGGTGCGTGTTTGGTTGTGGCCGGTGCAGGAGCATGGCTCGCGGCTCGTAACTTCCGCCGCCACCGTCGGGCCTACGCGATGGTCACCGCGCTCGTGAGTGCGTTCATACTCGCCGCGGCCGGATCGTTCGTGGTGCTGCATCCGTTACCGAGTGCACGGCCGCCGGACAAGTCGACGGCCGCGCCGGATGGCGTGCGTTATTGGGACCTGCCCAACGGGTCGCGTTTGGCCTACCGACACCTCTCCGCGGTCGGCCCAGCGCGGCCCACCCCGGTAATCGTTGTTGGCGGCGGGCCCGGCGAAGCCGTCGTGAGCGACCCGGCGAATGCCGGACCCTTCCGCGGGCTGACCCGCCTCGGGTACGAGGTTTACCTCTACGATCAGCTCGGCGCCGGCCTGTCGGCGCGGCTCAACGACCCGGCCGGCTACACCGTCGCCCGGCATGTCGACGATCTTGATGCGATCCGCGAGCAGCTGAACGCCAACGAGATGATTCTGGTCGGCGCCTCCTGGGGAGGAAGCCTGATTGGCAGCTACCTCGCCGCCCACCCGACCCGGGTCGCAAGAGCCGTCCTGACTTCCCCGGCCCCGATGGACTATGCCCGGTGGCCCGATGCCGGTGACATCGCTGCCCGCCTGCCCGACGAGGCGCGACAGCGTGCCGAACGCCTTATGCCCAACAACTTCCGCTTCATGATCTGGTACTTACTCGGCAGCATCAACCCGAGGGCGGCTCACGATCTCCTGCCCGACAGCGAGGCCGATGCCTACTTCGACACGTTCTTGACCATCGTCCGCCCGGCGACCGTCTGCGACCCGACGAAACTACCCGAAACTTTCGGAACAGGAAATGGCCTCTACGCCAACGTGTTCACCGTCCGCGACGCGGTATCAGGGGCTCAATCCGCTGTGCCACAACAGCTGCGAAGCAACGACACACCGGTGTTGATCATCACCGGCACATGCAACTACGTTCCCTGGGAACCGACCGCCGAATATGCAACCACCCTTCCGCGAGCAACACTCGTCTGCCTGCCGCACGCAGGACATGACGCCGACGTCGATCAGCCTGATCTGTACCGGCGACTGGTCCAGGACTTCCTGCTCGGCGAACCACTCCCGATGCCTGCCACCGCACCCACTCAGCCATGTCACCCCTGAGGAAGGTCTCGGATGTCCTTGCGCCACCGTTGTCAGCCGGCGATCGGACCGTGAAAATCTAGCCTCAGTCCAGGAACCGATACTCGACGTCGAATGAGCGGTAAGTGCGCTCTGACGCGCTAAACCGTGAGCCCGTCGGCCACCCGGGGGACCCGGTCGGCGGCGGCATCGTCGAGCACAATCGCCGCGACCCGGTCCCGGTGCTCTTCGGCGCTGCCCAGCAGGACCGCGTCGGTCGCGGCGCGCTTGTAATAAAGATGGGCCTGGTGCTCCCAGGTGAATCCGATCCCGCCGTGTACCTGGATGGTGTCGTTGGCGACGTGGCTGAGCGCTGCCGAACAGACCGCTTGGGCGATGCTCGTCGCGAGCGCGGGATCGTCAGACCCGTCCGTCAGAGCCCAGACTGCGTGATAGGCAGTCGATCTCGCGTGCTCGACGTCGACCAGCAGATTGGCCAGGCGATGCTTGACCGCCTGGAACGATCCGATCGGCCGGCCGAACTGCAGCCGCGATTTCGCGTACTCGACGGACAGGTCGAGCAGATGCTGCGCGGCGCCGACCTGCTCGACGGCGAGCAGCGCAGCACCGACCTGCAGCGCGTGGTCGAGGACTCGCGGGGTTTCGCCGGGACCGGCGATCAGGCGCCCGGAAGCGTTGGAGAACGTGACGTTGGCCTCGGGCCGGGTGAGGTCGAGGGTCGCCAACGGCGTTCGCTGTACCTTCCCGGCGGCGGTGTCGACGGCATACAGCGCGACGCCGTCGGATCCGCGCGCGGCGACCAGCAGGACGTCGGCGGAGCCGCCGTCGACGACTTGAGCCACCATGCCCGACAACGCGTCCCCGTCGGCGGTCACCGTCACCGCATCCGGCTCGAAGACTCCCGCCCGGTCCACCACCGCGACGGCCGCGGTGCGCCGACCCTCGACGAGGTCGGCTAACAACTCGTCACGAGCCGGGCCGGCCGGAGCGGCGACCAGTGCGGGGATCGCGAGGTACACCGTGCCGAACAGCGGTCCGCACGCCAACCGCGCACCGAGTTCCTCGATCGCGACGGCCTGATCCACCAAGGTGCCGCCGACGCCGCCGTCGGCTTCGGGCACCGACAGCCCGAGCACCCCGAGCTCGGCACCGAGTCGCCCCCAGACCTTCGGGTCGAACGGCGGGTCGGACTCCATGAGCCGCCGGACGTTGTCTTCGGCGAAGTGCTCGGCGCTGAACTTGCTCACCGCGTCGCGCAATTGCGCCTGCTCGTCGGTGAACCTGTACTCAGCTCGGGTCTCAACTTGATTGTCGGGCTGATCCGCAAGCTTCTCAACCACGGGGGATCTCCTTCCAGGGCATGCCGGCGTCGGCCCGCAGATCACCGGGCAACCCGAGAATGCGCTCGCCGAGGATGTTGCGCATCACCTCGGAGGTGCCGCCTTCGATGGTGTTGGCGCGGCTGCGCAGGTATCGCTGCTGGATCGGGCCCTGCCAATCCCGCTCGCCGGCGCCCCTGCCCTGCTGGTATCCGTGGTACAGAAGACCTTCGGGGCCAAGGAAATCCATGCACCACTGATAGATGTCCTGGTTGAGCTCGGCGCCGACCAGCTTGCCGATCGAACCCTCCGGGCCCGGACCGCCGACCGTGGCGGCGGCTCGCGACCGTTCCGAGGTCAGCCGCTGCGCCTCCGAGCGCAGCCACAGCTGCGTCAGCCGGTCGCGCAACACCGGTGTGCGGCGCTCCGGCCGCGACGCCCACAACCCCGTCGCGTCGGCGATCGTGCCCGCGCCCCGACGGCTGCCGCTGCCGCCGAGCGCGGTGCGTTCGTTCATCAGCGTCGTCATGGCGACGGCCCACCCGTTGTCGACGTCGCCGAGGCGGTGCTGGTCCGGGATCCGCGCGTCGGTGAAGTACACCTCGTTGAATTCGGCCTGGCCTGTCATCTGGCGCAGCGGGCGGGTTTCGACGCCCGTGCCGTGCATGTCGATGACGAAGTACGTCAAACCTTTGTGCTTGGGCACATCGGGGTTGGTGCGCGCGAGCAGCAGCCCCCACCGGGCCCGGTGGGCCAGACTCGTCCAGACCTTCTGGCCGTTGATCACCCAGTCGTCACCGTCGCGCGCCGCGGAGGTGGCCAGGCCGGCGAGATCGGACCCGGCGCCGGGCTCGGAGAACAGCTGACACCAGAGGTCCTCGGTGGTGGCCAACGGGCGCAACCACTTCCGCTTCACCTCCTCGGTCTGGGCGTGCTCGCGGATCGTCGGCGCGGCCATGCCGTAGCCCATCGGATTGAGCCCGAGCGGTACCGGCCCGCCTGCGCCTTGCAGAACGCGGTCGGCGACCGCCTGAAGTCCACGGGACACGCCCAGACCGCCCAGGCCTTCGGGGAAGTGCACCCAGGACAGGCCGGCGTCGTAGCAGGCGCCGAGGAATTCGGGGATGGGAACGCTCTTCGGGTCGTGGTCGGCGACGACTCCGCGCGCCAGCTCAGCGACGCGGTCGGCGTCAGCGGCATTGCTCATGCATGTCACGATAGAAACTCGACGCGCGTCGAGCGTCAGCGGGATGAGGTCGTGTGGCCTTAACGGGTGGATCGCAGGCATCTGGTGGCTGCAATCAACCCGTTAAGCGCGACCCGTTGAGGCCGGTCAGCGTCGTTGTAGCGTTGCGTCAGTCCTCAGATGTTGGCGCTGCACTCATCACCCGTTGGATGTCGGGCTTCATCTCCTGCAGTTGCTGTCCCCAGTACCCCCAGCTGTGTGTGCCGCCGACGGGAAAGTTGAACACACCGTTGGCGCCGCCGGCAGCGAGGTACTCGTCCTGAAAAGTCTTGTTTGTACGCAACGTAAATCCTTCGAGGAACTTGGCATTGAACAGGTTGCCGCCGCTGATGCCCGCGTCCAGGTCTGTCGGGGTGCCGTCACCGGCGTAGATCCAGATGCGGGTGTTGTTCGCGACCAGCTTGTCGATATTGACCATCGGGTCGTTGCGCTTCCACGCCGGATCGCTCGATGGGCCCCACATGGCCTCGGACTTGTAACCGCCCGCGTCCCCCATGGCGAGGCCCACGAGCATCGGCCACCAACCCTCCGAGAGGTTCAGAAAGCCCGAAAGCGAGGCGGCGTACTGGAACTGCTGAGGGTGGTAGATCGCCAGCGTGAGTGCGGCTGAACCGGCCATCGACAGGCCGACCGCCGCTGTTCTGCTGGCATCGACATCCTTCTCCGATGCCAGATAGGCCGGTAGCTCCCGGGTCAGAAACGTCTCCCACTTGTATGTCTGGCAGGTGCCGGTCTTGTCTCTGCAGGCCGGCGCATACCAGTCGCTGTAGAAGCTGGACTGGCCGCCGACGGGCATCACCACCGACAAACCAGAGCCGTGGTACCACTCGAACGCCGCGGTGTTGATGTCCCAGCCGTTGAAGTCGTCCTGTGCGCGAAGGCCGTCGAGCAGATAGACCGCAGGAGAGTTCGGGCCACCGCTTTGGAACTGGACCTTGACGTCGCGGTCCATTCCGGCCGAGGGCACCATGAGGTACTCGACGGGCAGGCCAGGCCGCGAGAAGGCAAAGGCCCTGCCGACGCTAC
This sequence comes from Mycobacterium sp. IS-1556, assembly GCF_001499985.1. Taxonomy (NCBI): domain Bacteria; kingdom Bacillati; phylum Actinomycetota; class Actinomycetes; order Mycobacteriales; family Mycobacteriaceae; genus Mycobacterium; species Mycobacterium sp. IS-1556. Next base: position 556,895 of record NZ_LQIM01000001.1, on the reverse strand, counting down.
CTGGCACCAGCGAACCGAATACCAGAATCAGTGCCACCATCGACGCCGATACCCGCACTACCAAGCCCTGTACTCCAGACACCCGCGTTCCTTCCGCTCGACACCTACGTAGATACGTAGTAGATACGTAGGTGCTGATATGTCTAGCCCACCGGAGGTCATCAATGCAACCCGCAACGACAAAGAGGTACGCCGGAGCGCTGGCCGCCGGGCTGTTGGCCATCTTGGTGATTGCGGTGCCCACCGACATCATCGATACGCCATTGTTCAGCCGTGATGTGCCGGTCCGGTGGTGGGAGTACCCGGTGCTGCTCGCCACCGGTCTGCTCACCGTGGCGTGGTTCGCCATCGAGGGTTCGCGACGCAATAGCGGATTCGTGACCTCTGGGCTGACGCTGGTGACCTTCGCGGTGGGATGCCCGGTCTGCAACAAGCTCGTCCTGCTTGCCGTCGGTACTTCCGGCGCACTCGGCCTCTGGGCCCCAGTGCAGCCCGCGCTGGCTGCGTTGTCGTTGGCATTGCTGACGGGTCTGGTAGCGCTGCGATGGCAACGTCGGCCTTGGGTGACCGGCAGCTGTACTCGTGTGCCGGACTGTGAGGCACCCGGCGCCTACAAGCAGCCGCGGCCTGCGAATACAAATGGGCTTTCGCCATGTGCCAGTTCAGCTCACGGACGCTCGCCCACTTCGACCCGGGTAGTCGGACAGGCGCCCTTCCAGGATGCCGTTATTGAGCCGGATCGCCCGTTCCCGGCGTATGGACCGCCGGAAATCTGACTGGCCAGCCGAACAGGTCGTAAATGCGGCCAGCTCCGGGTACCGCGCCGCGGTCGCCATCAACAATGCACTGGTGCTTGACGATGCGAGATTTTCGGTCAGCGGCATCTAAAGGGTGCATAGCGCGAACGCCAGCGCGGCACAGCTCGGAGTTGCGCCGACGACGAGCGCCATCAACAGTGCCTGGGGACGCCAACGGGGCTGGCGCGCGGGTTGACTCAGGCGGAGCAACCGATCGACGACCGCAGTGCCTGACGCTGCCAGCGCTCCGGCAGGAACGCTGTGTCGGGTGCTCAGTGTGAGCAGGCTGGCCATCAGGGGTGCCCGGCCGTATTGGCGAGTGGCGGCATCGTCGGCGCGCATCTCGAGTAGCGCCGGCACGGATCTTGCGGCGGCACGCATCAAGGGCAGGCGCGTCAGCGCCGCCGACAACGCGTTGAGCGTCGCGATGATGTGGTGGTGCCGGCCGCGCAGGTGCGCCCGCTCGTGGGCCAGAACTGCCGCCAAGCCCGCGGCGTCGAGCAATTCCAGAGCCGCGGTCGTGACGACGATGGCGTTTCGCCCACTGCCGGAAACGCAGTAAGCCGTGGGCTGGTCGGCCGTGATGACGACGACGCCGTTGTGAGCAGTGGGTCTGCCGACAATGCGCACTGCGTCAGCGTGTTCACGATTGCAGCGCCGGGTATTTCGCAAAGAGATGATCACGCGTCGCGCGGTGTGGATCGCCACCATGGCCGTCAGCGCGAGCAGTGCGACGACGAGAATGGTCGCAAGCGACGATGGCAACTCCACTGCGCTGGTGATCCCCAAAGTTTCGACGCAGAAGGTCAATGCGGTGTTGGTGATCACGCTGTGCGCCGAACCCACGACCAAGATTGCCAAAGCTGCAACCCAAGCGAACAACGCCGTCCCGACCGCCACCAACCAACCCGTGAGGGACAGCCGCGGATGCACGCTCGTCGCGATCGGGCTCGTGAGTACGGCCGGTGCCAGCCAGCTCAATGCCACCGCATAGATGAGCAGGAAGGTAACCGCGTTCATTGCGACGAGTCCTCGGTGAATCGCTGAAGGGTTTGGCGAAGCTTCACCGAGTCGTCGTCGGCGACCTGTTCGAGAAAGAAGTTGAGGATCAACTCGCTGTCACCACCGGTCTCGAAGACCGTCCGCATCAGCTTCGCGGAATGCTCTTCGCGGGTCATTATCGGCGTGTAGCGGTACGCCAAGCCGACTTTTTCGCGTTCCAGCCATCCTTTGCGGAACAAGTTGTCCATGGTGGACATCACCGTGGTGTAGGCGATTTGGCGTTTGCAGACGAGTTCGTCGTGGACGCTGCGCACCGTGGCCGGCTCGGCGCGCGACCAGAGGACATCCATCACCACGGCTTCGAGGTCGCCGAACCCTCTGATCGCCATCCCTATCACCGTCCACTAAGCGCAGCTGCCATGTCGCCACCCGTACCGCCTGCACCATACCTACGTAGCACGATAGTAGCCACGCTGCTCAATGATCGGCGGGTTCCGCCGAGGCGGTGTGCGAGCGGGCGTGGCGCCGCCACAACCGCACGCCCTGCCATGCGATGAGCACCACTACAACACCAAGCAACACCGCAGGATCGCTCGCTCCAGCGGACAGCCGACTGAGCCACACCTGCAATTCGTATTCGGCATCGACGGTCAGTACACCACCGAGATTCGCGGTGCCGTCGGTGATGAGGAAAAGACCACCGATGGTGATCAGAATCCCGCCGCTGAGCAGCGACGTGGTGTGTGTCTGCAACGGACCGAGCCGTAGCGGCCGTCCTCGCAGCCAGCCTCGCTTGGCAAGGTTGAAGCGATCCCACAGCCACGCAAGCACAAACAGCGGTGCGGCCATGCCGAGGGCATAGATCGCCATGAGCAGCGCCCCGTACACCGGGTCTTGACCCATCGCCGACATCGTGAGGACCGCCCCAAGAAGGGGGCCTGCGCAGAAACCGGCCAGCCCATATACGGCCCCGAGCGCCAGTACCGACAGTGAGGTGGAAATGTTGATCCGGCCCGTGATCGCTTGCATGCCGGGCATGCCAAATCCCTTGCCGAGCAAGGTCATCAGACCGAATGCGATCAGGATCAGTCCGCCGATCAGCGTCACTTCGCTGCGGTAGCGCGTGATCGCATTGCCCAACGCACCAATTCCGGCGCCGATCGGCATCAAGACGGTGCACGGACCGATCCAGAAGATGAAGGTCCGGCGGAGCAGGAGGTGCAATCGGTCGAACGCATAGGCGAAAAATGACGGCAACAGCAGCGCCGAACACGGACTCACTAGCGAGGCCACTCCACCCAGGAAGGCCCCGAGCACGCCGACGCCGATCATCAGTTCTCCAGCGCTTCGGTGATCGCGCGAACGAACTCTTCGGTCGGTTGAGCGCCGAGCAGGGGGACGTCGTTGATCAGGAACGCCGGAGTGCTGGGCACGCCGATGCTGTTGCCCTGCGCCAGGTCGGCATTGATGGCGCCGTCAAAGGCGTTGCCTCGCATTCCCGCAGTGAACTTGTCGAGATCGGCGACACCGGCCTGCTCGGCGAAGTCCACCAGAACCTCGTCGGGCAAATCTGCTTTCGATCGCTCCGGAGCAGCCGAGTAAACGGCACGGTTGAACTCCCAGAACTTGCCCTGCTCTGCTGCTGCGCGCCCGGCACGAGCCGCCAGCATCGACTGCTCACCGAAGATCGGGAAGTCGCGCCACTCGATGCGCAAGGTTCCCGAATCGACGAAGCGCTCGACAAGTTTAGGTTCGGTGTCTCGACTGAACTTGGCGCAGAACGGGCATCGGTAGTCCGAGAACATCACCATCACCACGGGTGCGTCAGGACTACCCAGAGCGAATGGGTCCTCCGCGAGCCGGCGTTCGACGGAAACCAGTCCGGCCCCCTCACCACCCGCGGCAGCGGTCTCGCCGGGCCCGGTGACCGCCGACGCCGACGAGGGTGTCGCGCCCGGCGCCGGCGCAGCGTCGTTGTCGGTTGGTAGCACCAGATACAGGATCAAGGCGACGGCAACGACGACCAGTCCCCCGATGAAGATGAGGTCCTTGCTGAGGCCGTCTCGCCGCGAACCGCCCATCGTCCACCTCCGTGCTAGCGTGTGAGCTACGTAGTTACGTAGTAGGTACGTAGCCTTTGTAGCACACCACGCTCTTAGAGCGGGAACAGCAGACGGGAGAGCTCTCACTGTGGCCTCGGTTATGCGCCGCAAGCGGATCGGATCACTACTCGTGGCGTCGCTTGTCGCCGCTACCGTCTGGCTCGTCGACCGATCGGGCATGGCGGGCACCACGGTGGAAGTGGCGCCGCCTCCACTGCCGGCAATCCCAGCGGTCGTAGCCGTCTCGCCTGCCTCGCAAGCTTCAGCAGTGGACCCGTTGAGCGCTGTACGGGTCAGCGCAAGCATGGGAACGCTGACCGAAGTCACACTCGTCGACGACATGAATGACGCCGTGCCCGGGTCGTTGAGCACCGACCGACGATCCTGGCAATCGGACAATCCGCTTGGTTACGGCCGCACCTACACGCTGCTCACCTCGAGCCGTGGTCCCACCGGAATCCCCGATACGCACACTTCGACCTTCACCACGCTCACACCAGCGCAACAGACCGCGGTGACCTTTACCGCGACATCGGGGGCGGAGCTGGTCGAGGGGGGCACCTACGGGGTCGGCACCGTCATCGTGGCCCGCTTCGACAGGCCTGTCAGCGACCGCGCCGCCGCCGAGGAGCGGCTTCTAGTCAAAACCGTTCCGCCGGTAGAGGGTTCGTGGTACTGGATGGACAACCAGCACGCACATTGGCGCCCGCGGGACTATTACGCGCCGGGCACCCAAGTCGCAGTGAGCGCCGACCTCTACGGAGCACACCTTGGCGACGAACTCTACGGCGAGCGCGACAGCGCAGTGTCGTTCCGCATCGGCGATTCGCACGTGTCCATCGCCGACGACGCCACCAAGCAGATCAGCGTATACAGCAACGGGCAACTGGTCCGGACAATTCCGACCTCGATGGGCATGGGCGGATCGGAAGTCGTTGGAAACCAAACGATCTCGTTCTGGACGCAGCCCGGTGTCTACACGGTCATGGACAAGGCCAATCCCGTCGTCATGGACTCTTCGACCTATGGGCTACCGGTCGACGCACCATTGGGCTACAAACAAACAGTCAACTACGCCGTACGACTGACCAACAGCGGAATCTATGTGCACCAACTCGACGACACAATCTGGGCGCAAGGAAACACCAACGTTTCCCACGGATGCCTAAACGTCAACGCCGACAACGCACGGTGGTTCTATGAATTCTCCCAACCCGGCGATGTGTTCGAAGTCCGCAACACCGGTGGTGAGCCATTGCCCATTTGGCAGAACGGTGACTGGAGTGTGCCGTGGGATCAGTGGCTCGCCGGCAGTGCACTAGCGACGGACGACGACGCTCCACGCTGAGGCCCGAGTCAGGTCTCTATCACACGAGTGACGGACGGCGTCATCCCGGTAATGCGTACCGGCGAAACCTTCACTGGCACACCGGTTTGCTGCGCTTCGATCATCCGGCCGTTGCCGAGATAGAGGGCCTCGTGCTGGCTTCCACCGGGGCCCCAGAACAAGAGATCGCCACGCTTGGCGTGCGATCGCGGGACATGCCGGCCCGCGTTGTACTGGTCGCCGGACCATCGCGGGAGCAGCACCCCGACACCCGCGAAAGCGAAACGGGTCAACCCCGAACAGTCGAAGCCGACGGTGTCGGCACCCGAGTCGACGCCCTTGCTCGGTCCGGTCAGACTTCCGCCTCCCCAGGAGTACGGCACCCCAATCTGTGAGCCTGCCCGTGAAATCACGTATTCGATCGCTTGCGGGCCGTGAACCCGGTTACCACGCAACGCCGTAGCCCCTGACGCTCTGTAGTCTCCGACCCCCAGGCTGCTCAGGAATCTGCGTCCGAGATCGACCGCGGTTTCGGCTGCGACTTGGGTCGCACGCAGCGAAGCGTTGGCGATTGCCACCGGATCACCCGGCGCCCCAGCGCTCACACGGCGGGGCAGAGTCGGGTCCCACTGCCCAGGTTCAGCACGGGCGACCCCGGCAGATGTCCCGATCACGACGGGCACGATGGCGAGGAATCCGACGCGAATTGCTTCCCGGCGACGCAAGACTGCCCTCCACGCTAGTCGATAAAGAACCGTTCTACGTAGTAACTACGTACGTAGATAGACAGTAGCTATGCCGCTTCCGGCGACGCCAGCCACATTTGAGTCTCGGTTCTGCAACTCGCCGTTAAGTTGGCGCAGCAATTCGAGGCTTGGGCCATACGGCCCTAAGTGGTGGATTGCAAGCATCGGTGTCTGCAATCACCCGTTAAGCGAGCCCAGCCCGCCGAGCCTGGCTCAGCCGCGATACCCGGCGACCTTCTCGGAGTATTCGTCGAGCAGACGAAGCGATTCATCGCGCGGCTTGGTGGGCAGCAGCAGGTTCGCCTGCCGGTAGCCGAGGTCCTCGAGGGCGCGCCAGTAATCCGGGTCGATCGGGGTGCCGAATGTCGTCAGCGGGACGTCGTGGTTCGCGCCCGCACGCATCTGGTCGATGCGTTTGGTCAGCCGCTCGACCGGAAGTGGGTTCGACATCCAGCCGGCGCCATGGCGGATCACCCGCTTGACGGTGGCATCGGAGTCGCCGCCGACGAGGATCGGCGGATGGGGCTTCTGAACCGGTTTGGGACGCAGGTATGACGAGTCGAAATCGACGTAGCGGCCGTGGTATTCGGCCGGTTCCTCCGTCCACAACACCTTGATGGCCTCGATACGTTCGTCGAGCAGCGCGCCGCGCGTCTTCGGGTCGGTGCCGTGGTGCCGCAGTTCCTCGATGTTCCAGCCGGCGCCGACGCCGAACACGAACCGGCCACCCGAGATCAGGTCGATGCTGGCCGCTTCCTTCGCGGTGATGATCGGGTCGCGCTGGATGAGCAGAGCGATTCCGGTGATCAACTCGATCGTCGACGTCACCGCCGCGGCGGCCGCGAGTGTGACGAACGGATCCAGCGTGCGGTAGTAGATCTTGGGCAGGTCACCGCCCATCGGGTACGGAGACTGCCGACTGGCCGGGATGTGGGTGTGCTCGGCGATCGCGAGCGCGTCAAAACCCCGTTCTTCGATCGCGCGGGCCAACGACGCAGTGTCGATGGTGTCGTCGTTGACGAAAGTGGAGATCCCGAACTTCATGTGCGCACCTAACTGCCGTCGTCAGGGGCTGGCAACGCCCGTTCGGATCACGCTATTCCTCGGCGATCCTCAAGCCAGGGGCTCGCCGTTTTTCGTCAGGACGTGCCATTCGCCGCCGAACATGTCCAAACCCTGTCCCTTGGCGTCCCTGTCCGTCGTGTCGCCTGCGTATCGATAGAGCGGGATTCCCTTGTAGGTCACCTGGTCACCGCCGTCGCGGCGCGGCACGGTCCGGGCCGCCGCCACGCTGATACCTATGCCGCCCGCCGGATCGCTGTCGGCCAGCACGGGCAGCCAGGTGTCGGCGCATTCGCCGTAGCAGGTGGGCTCGTTCGCCGAGTCCGCCGAGAAGGCATACAGCGTGCGGCCGGAGCTGTCGACGATGATCTCCCCCAGGCCGGGGCGGTCGTCGATGGCGAGGGAGACGTCGCCGATCGGCAATTTCCGCTCGACGGACGGCGGCGGGTAGGGCGCCGGGGCGGTTGCATCGGTTCGCAACGCGGTCGCCGCAGTCTGCACGCCGGAGGTCTCAGAGCTGTTCGCCGTCTGGTTGTCGAGTGCCGAACAACCGGTCAGGGCGATGACGCTGAACGCGAGGGTCAATGTGCAGGCGCCGCTCCGGCATCCTGCAGCCAGGATTCGAGGCATGGGCATGCTGCATCAATACCAGCCGTGCCAGGGCTCATATGTGTCGGGGTGCGTGCGCGCCTGGTCAGCCCACGGTCTGTCCGCCGTCCACGACCAGGGCGTGGCCGATGGTGAAGGCGGCGTTGTCGGAGCACAGCCAGAGCACTGCGGAGGCGATCTCGTCGGGCCGGCCCATGCGCCCGATGGGTTCTTGGTCGATGACGCGCTTGCGGCCTTCGGGTGTGCCGCCGGAGAAGCGGTCCATCATGGGGGTGTCGATGATGCCAGGACACACAGCATTGATCCGGACGTTGTCGGAGGCATAGTCCAGGGCGGCGGACCTCGTCATCCCGATCACGCCGTGTTTGCTCGCCGCGTAGGCGGCCTGCCCGGCGAAGCCGCTGACACCGGCGCCCGAAGAGGTGTTGACGATCGCGCCGCCACCGGTCTCCAGCATCAGCGGAATCTCGTGTTTCATGCACAGGAACACACCGCGCAGATTGACGTCGACGACTCGGTGCCACTCGTCCTCGGCGATGTCGACGATCGGTTTGACCGGTTGTTCCACGCCGGCATTGTTGAACGCGAAGTCCAGACGCCCGAAGGACTCGACGGCCCGGTTCAGCGCCGCCTGCACGTCGCGACTCTGGGTCACGTCGCAGGTCACCGCCAGCGCCTGTCCCCCGGACCTTTCGATCAATTCGGCGGTTTCGCGGCACCCGTCTGCGGAGATATCGGCGACGACCACCGCGGCGCCGCGCGCTGCGAACGCGACAGCGGTCGCTTGGCCGATCCCGCTGGTGGCGCCGGTGACGAACGCGACGCGGCCGGCGAAGTCGTCGGTCGGCTTCATGAGTGAAGCCTCCTCTTTCGATGTCACAGGTATCAGAGCTCGAGCAGCACCTTGATGGCGCGGCGCTCGTCCATCGCGGAGTAGCCTTCGGCGGCCTGCTCGAGCGGCAGGGCGAGGTCGAACACCCTGCCCGGGTTGATCTTTCGGTCCCAGATCAGCTGGATCAGCTCGGGCAGGAACCGGCGCACCGGGGCGGGACCGCCATGCAGGTGCACCTCGGCGAAGAACAGCTCATCCGCCGGAATCGACACGCCTTCGTGTGCGACGCCGACGAAGCCGATGTGCCCGCCGGGCCGGGTAGCACCGATGGCCTGCAGGAACGATTCCTGTGTCCCGACGGCCTCGATCACCGAGTGCGCGCCGAGCCCACTAGTGAGCTCCTTGATCTTGGCCACGCCCTCCTCACCGCGTTTAGCGACGATGTCGGTCGCGCCGAACTCACGGGCAAGGTCTTGCCGGTGGGCGTGGCGGGACATTGCGATGATCCGTTGGGCGCCCAGCTGCTTGGCGGCCAGCACACCCATTAGCCCGACGGCGCCGTCACCGACCACGGCGACGGTCTTGCCGGGGCCGGCCTCGGCGGCGACGGCGGCGAACCAGCCCGTTCCGAGGACATCGGATGCGGCCAGCAATGAGGGGATCAGCTCCGCATCCGGTTGACCGGGTGTCGCCACGAGGGTGCCGTCGGCGAACGGGATACGGGCCTTGTCGGCTTGAGTGCCGATCGTGGCAGAGACGAATTCAGCGTGCACGCAACGACTTTGGTAACCAGCCTGGCAGATCTCGCAGGTGTTGTCGGAGATCACGAACGAGCCGACGACGAAGTCGCCAACCTTCAGGGTTTTCACCTCGCCGCCGATCTCCTCGACGACGCCGACATACTCGTGCCCCATCGGTGTGTGGTCGACGTCTTCGACGCCCCGGTAGGGCCACAGGTCCGACCCGCAGATACATGTCGCCGTAAGGCGGACAATCGCATCCGTCGGCTCGACGATCTTCGGGTCGTCACGCTCTCCGACGCTCACATCGCCGGGGGCGTTCATGAAAACCTGACGCATGGCTTCTCCTTCGTACGGTTCGAGGTCGCCTATGGCGACGGTTGCAGGTTGTCCTGGAAGAACTCCGTCAATTTGTCGAACGGAATGAGGTCGACCCGGTCGTAGAGATCGACGTGGCCGGCACCGGGAACGACGTAGAGTTCCAGCGCGACGAAACCGGTCAGCTTGGACAGGCCACGACGCGCGCCATGCATGAAGAGCTCCTGACAACATCCCGGGCGGGAAGTCTGGACTGGCTTCCCGGCATGTGCACAACGAAACCAGCCTTGCCAGCCGGCGTGGGAGTTCCTGATGAAAGGTGTAATGACAAGACATCCCACGAGCCGTAGCGCCCTCGTACCGTGGAGGACATGGACAACCGCGCCGAGGTCCGCGAGTTTCTGGTCTCGCGACGAGCCAAGGTGACCCCGCAACAGGCCGGTGTGCCGGTGACCGGTTCCCGCCGAGTCCCTGGACTGCGCCGGGGGGAGGTTGCCGACCTCGCCGGGATCAGCATCGAGTACTACAGCAAGCTGGAACGCGGCGCTCTGGCCGGCGTTTCGGCGTCCGTCCTGGACGCGATCGCCCGTGCGCTCCAACTCGATGACGCCGAACGCGCTCACCTGTTCCACCTGGCCCACGCCGCCGACGGCACCGCTGCCGGCATGTGGCCGCGACGACGCCCCGCGAAACGCTGGGCGCCCCGGCCCGGCTTGCAGTGGGTGCTCGACAAATTCACCGCCCCGGCGATCGTCCGCAATGGCCGGATGGATCTGCTCGCCGTCAATCACCTCGGGCGCGGCATGCACTCATCGTTGTACGACAGCGACCCGAGCCGCCATCCGAACTTCGCCCGCTACACCTTCCTCGACGATGACTCGCACCGCTTTTACCCGAATTGGGATGAGGCGGCCGACACATGTGTCGCGATCCTTCGCACCGAGGCCGGTCGTGATCCATTCGACAACCTGCTGCACGATCTCGTCGGCGAATTATCCACTCGCAGTGAGGACTTCCGTCGCCGGTGGGGCGCTCACAACGTCCGCTATCACGGCGCGGGGACCAAACGGTTCCACCATGACGTCGTGGGCGACCTCGAGCTCACCTACGAGAGCGTCGACATGATCTCCGAACCCGGGCTGACGCTCACCCTCTACGCGGCAGAACCTGCCTCCCCGACCGCACACGCCCTAGACCTCCTGGCCTCGTGGACGGCGGGCCAGCCGGTTGAGAATCCGCCTGCGCCTCACCTTGGACGCTAGCGGTCAAGGCCCAGGATGTCGACGCTGCGTTCGCGCATCTCGACCTTGCGCACCTTGCCCGTGACCGTCATCGGAAACTCGTCGACAACGTGCACGTATCGCGGAATCTTGTAGTGCGCGAGCTTGCCTGCAGCGAACGCGCGCACGGCGTCGGCGTCGAGCGCGGGACGACCCGGCTTCATCCGGATCCACGCGCATGTCTCCTCGCCGTACCGGGCGTCGGGCACGCCGATCACCTGGGCGTCCTCGATGTCCGGGTGCGTGTAGAGGAACTCCTCGATCTCTCGCGGGTAGATGTTCTCGCCGCCGCGGATAACCATGTCCTTGATGCGGCCCACCACGTTGCAGTAGCCGTCGTCACGCATCACGGCCAGATCGCCGGTGTGCATCCAGCCGTCGGAATCGATTGCCTGAGCGGTCTTCTCGTCGTCGTTCCAGTAGCCCAGCATCACCGAATATCCGCGCGTGCAGAACTCGCCCGGCTGTCCGCGCTCGACGAGCGCACCGGTGTCCGGGTCGACGATCTTGATCTCAACGTGGGGATGCGCCCGTCCGATCGTCGCGGTGCGCCGTTCCAGGTCGTCGTCGATGAGCGTCTGGCACGACACCGGCGACGTCTCGGTCATGCCGTACGCGATCGCCACCTCCGACATGTTCATGTCGTTGATGCAGCGCTTCATCACCTCGACCGGACAGACCGCGCCGGCCATGATCCCGGTCCTTAGCGTTGACAGGTCGCGGTCGGTGAACTCCGGGTGGTTCTGCATGGCGATGAACATCGTCGGGACGCCGTACACGCCGGTGCAGCGTTCGCCCTCGATGGCGGCGAGCGTCGATCCGGGATCGAAACCCGGTGCGGGAATTACCATCGTGGTGCCGTGACTGGTGCAACCGAGGTTGCCCATCACCATGCCGAAGCAGTGGTAGAAGGGCACCGGGATACACAATCGGTCGTGCGGGCCGAGCTTGATCAGCTCCGTGGTGAAGTATCCGTTGTTGAGGATGTTGCGGTGCGAGAGTGTCGCTCCCTTCGGGAAACCCGTTGTACCCGAGGTGTATTGAATGTTGATGGGGTCGTTGTTGGATAGGCCGGCCATCCGCTTCGCCAAGGCCTCGGATGTCACTTCGTCGGCGCCCGCCCGCAGCGCGTCCCAGTCGGCCGTCCCGATGTGGACGACGTCGGTCAACGCTGGCACGTCCGCGCGGACCTGCTCGACCATCGCCACGTAGTCAGACGTCTTGAACGACGTCGCGGCGATCAACGTTCGGGCCCCGGATTGGTTGAGCACGTAGGCCAATTCATGGGTGCGGTAGGCGGGATTGATGTTGACGAGGATCGCGCCGATCTTCGCTGTCGCGTACTGCGTGAGTGTCCACTGCGCGCAGTTCGGCGCCCAGATGGCGACCCGCTCGCCCTTGCCGATCCCCAACGCCATGAGGCCCCGGGCCACGACGTCGACCTCGGCGTCGAGTTCGGCCCACGTGTAGCGCAGACCCTGCGCGACGTCGATGAGCGCTTCACCGTCGGGGTGACGGGCGACGGTGGCTTCGAAGTTGGCGCCGATCGTCTGCTCGAGCACCGGGGTGTCGGTCGGTCCTGCGTCGTAAGACTCCACCGTCGACGGCATTGCACCAGGTCCTTGCATCGGTAGTCGGCCTCGATCGGGGTACCCGATCGATTCTCCTCATCCTCGCGCCTGCACATCTCGGCACGGCACAAAATTGCGGAGATCGGACGTGGGCATGTCGCGCAGAGCGGCTGCGGAGGGCCGAAATGGAACGGTACGGTACCGTATCGACCAGGGCAAGCGCTACGTCATGGATGACGCGCTATAAAGCTCGGTCAAGGAGGACGTGTGCCGCCGGAACACGCGCACGATGCGCCGGAATCGCGGTGGACCCGCCGCGAAGCGGAACTGTTGGCGATCACGCTGCAGCAGTTGCAGCAGCACGGGTACGACCGATTGACCGTCGAAGCCGTGGCGACACAGGCGAAAGCGAGCAAAGCGACCGTGTACCGGCGCTGGCCGTCGAAGGCGGACCTAGTGCTCGCGGCCTTCGTCGAAGGCACCCGCGTCACCGCCGTCCCGCCCCGAACCGGCTCGCTGCGCAGCGACTTGCTGGAGCTCGGCGCCTCGGTGTGCAGGCAGGCGTGTGCGCACGGCAGCACGATGCGGGCGGTGCTGAACGAGATGTCGCACAACCCGAGGTTGAAACGAGCGATGCAGGACGAGTTTCTCCATCAGCGCAAACTCGTGATCAACGAATTGCTGGCCGAGGCTGTCGAGCGCGGAGAGATCGACGCGGCAGCGATCAACGACGAGATCTACGACTTGCTACCGGGATATCTGGTATTTAGGGCGTTGGTTTCCACACGGCCGCCGACCGAGGAGACGGTCCGCATTCTGGTCGACGACGTGCTGCTGCCCAGCCTGGGGTACCGCTGAACGTTGGCGCGCTGTTGGCGCCGTTGGTCGATGCCGTGTGGGATCGGGTCGCCGATTCCGGTGGTCGACACAAGCCGCGGTTGCGGGTCAGCGCGGATGTGGGCAACTGATCTGGAGTCAGCCAGCCTTGCGTGCGACCACCAAGTGCCCGGGCATTTGGGTCTGGCCGTTGACCGGGACCACAGAGTGCAGCTTGGCCGGACGGATCTCCTCGACCTGCCAGTACCGCGAAACCTGCTCGCGCAGCTGACCTTCGGTGAATTGGGTGGGCCCGGGCCCGTCGTGCTCACCAAACGCCCCGGTTCCGAAGGCCAGGATGTAGAACCTGGCGCCGGGCGCCGCCGCGCGATGCATCGATTTCAGGTAGCCGTCGCGCAACTCATCGGGCAACGCGTGCAGCAGCCCGCTGTCGAAGATGGTGCCGAACCGCGCGTCGTACCCGGTCAGTGACGAGATGTCGGCGGCCACGAAGGTCGTGTTGGTCAACCCACGTTCCTTCGCGGCGTCGGCCGCGGCAGCTATCGCGGTCGGGCTCAGGTCGATTCCCACGACCGTGTGACCACGGGCGGCGAGCGCCAGCGCCAGCTCGGCGTGCCCGCAGCCGGCGTCGAGAACCTCACCACTGACAGCCGCTTCGTCATCGATCAATGCCGCGTACTCCGGTTGCGGCGCACCGATGTTCCATGCGGGTGCCTCGTCGGACCGGTATGCCTGATCCCAGTCGATTCGGTGTGTCATATCGAAATCGCTCCTCGCGGCGTGCGGTTAGTTCAAACTTGTATTACCATGAGAGTAGTCACAGCCTAGACGTATTTCAAGCATGCGTCAGTGGATAGTTTCGATTTGAACCGATCACCGAGAGGGCCGGTATGGCACGCAGCTTGACCGCGGCGCAGGAGCGCGCCTGGCGGCCCTACATCGAGGCCAGTCTGCGACTGGAGACCAGGCTCGACGAACGGTTGCGCGAGAATGCCGGAATCACCCTCATGGACTACCACCTGCTCAGACTGCTGGCCAATGCACCGCAGCGCAGACTGCGCATGAGTGAACTGGCCGAGAAGATGGTGTTTTCGCGCAGCCGAACCACCTACCAGATCACCGCGATGGCCAAACGGGGTCTGGTGCTCCGTGAACCGGTACCAGAGGACGGCCGAGGCTATCGAGCAGTGCTCACCGCCAGCGGTGCGGACGTGCTGCGGCAGGCCGTGCCGCTGCATACCGACGCGGTCCGCGAATTGTTCTTCGACCACGTTGAACCGGATGAGCTCAAGGTCATCGAACGGGCCTTCACCCGACTGCACCAGCACCTGGAAAGCCAGCACTGAAACCACTACCGAAGGCGGAGTCCATGACATTCAGCCCGGCCGAACTGGCCTACCTGCGCGATGAGCCGATCGGGCGACTCTGCACGATCGGCCCGGCAGGTGATCCGCAGATCCGCCCGGTCGGCGTACACCTTGGCCCCGAGGACACGACGATCGACATCGTCGGCCATGCGCTGGCCTCAACACAGAAGTGGCGCAACGTAATCAGTCGGCCCAACGTGGCCTTCATCGTCGACACCGTGGTCTCTGTGAGCCCGCCGGACGCGCGCGGCATCGAGATCCGAGGAACCGCCACCGCCCTCCCCGGAGCAGGTACCACGGAGGGCGGCCTGAGCGGCGACATCATCCGGATCACGCCGCGCCGGATCATCGCATGGGGCATCGACAGCGCCGGTACGTCGGCACGCAACGTCACAGACAGCTGAGTCAATCGCGACTTCCTCTGCGCCCGCTCGCGTTCGCATAAGCCTTGAAGCGTTCAATCCAGCGTCAGCGCCCCATACACGAGTTCGTCGAAGCGTCCGATCGCCTCGTCCTCGTCGGCGTCAATGCCGCGAAGCGGTCCGTGGTCGACGAGGTAGCGCTGTGCGTACAACCGAGCCACCAGCGCCTTGCGATCCGACCCGTAGGTGGCGCGTTCCCAAGCCGCCTGCTCGGTCAGCAATGCGGCCGCGTAGACGTCGCCGATGAACTGCGCGAGCGGAAACAACCGCGCCTCCGCAAGATCGCCATCGAGCTTCTTCCATGCGGTGATCGCGGCGTCGAGATCGTCGATGCGGCGGCTGACCAGGTGTGTCGTTCCTTCGTCGTCGGACACCGATATCGCGTCACGAAGCCGCGCCAGCATCGGCTCGTGTGCGCTCGACTTCTCGATTCCCCGCCTGACGTCCAGGCACAGAATGTTGTCCGGGCCCTCCCAAATGGTATTTACCTGAGCATCCCGAAGAATCCGTGCGACCGGCCAGGTTTCGATGTAGCCGTTGCCGCCGTGGATCTCGATCGCGTCGGACGCCATAGTGATACCCAACCGCGCGACCTTCAGCTTGGTCACCGGCACGGCGATACGCTGCCGAACTTGATGTGGCTGTTGGTGATTCGGATGACCTGTCCCATCGAATACCAGCGCGAGGGCGGCTTCGGAGTCAATGATCATCTCGGCCAGCTTGCGCCGCATCAACGGCTTGTCGCTTAGCGTTTCGCCGAATGCGCACCGGCTCTGGGCAAAACACAATGACTCGACCAGTGCCCGTCGGGCAGCAGCCGCAGCGAACAGAGCGGTGCCCAGTCGCGCTGAGTTCGTCAGTTCCATCATCCGGCCCAGTCCTTTGCCGTCGGACGGCCCGGCATCACCGGTGGCCTCTCCGGACAACAGAAACGCCTCGGCGTCGACGAACTCCACTTCGCCAGATGCCACCGATCGGGTGCCGAGCTTGTCTTTGAGCCGCCTGATCCGGATGCCGTTGCGCGATCCGTCGCGACGCGTCCGCAGCACGAGGAACGTGGCGATACCGCGGCTGGAGTCCGGCGCACCTTCCGGTTTAGCCAGCACGACGAACACCTCGCCGTCGCAATTCGAGGCGAACCACTTGAATCCGTTCAGTAGCCACGCGTCACCGTGCCGCGTAGCCGTCGTCTCCAGCGCGCCGAGGTCCGAGCCGCCCGTACGTTCGGTGAACATCTGAGCGGTCTCGCCCTCCCATTCGCCCGAGGCGAATTTGGCCAGTACGTAATCCCGCACATCGGCCGGCGCGTAGGCCGAGACTTGCGACTTGACCATGCCGCCGCCAGTCCCCAGCGCGCAGCCCATGCCGATGTCGGCCTGGTTCATCAGATAGTTCGACGCAAACAAGATCAGAGAGGGGCTCACACCGTTGGCACGCGCTTCTTCGCGCAGCACCGACTGAGCCTCGAGGATCGCGCGTTTGGATTGGATGAACGACGGCGGCTGCACCACCTGGCTGATGTCATGGCCCCAGCGGTCATACCGTTCGAGGCGCGCGGGACTGCGGTCGGTCTCTTCGGCCCACCGCGCCACCGGCCCGCCCATCAATTCTCCGGCGCGCGTCAAGTGGGGTTCGGCGAACGCCAGCTCGTCGGGCTGCAAGTAATACGCCATCGTCGACCGCAGCGTCGGATCGGTCGTGAACCAGTTGAGACCCACCGCTCCTTGATAGTTCTCCGTGCGATAGCGCGCGGCCTTCTCTGTAGTGGCGAAGGGCAGGTGGTCGACGGCTTCACCTTTGTACGGGGTCATCCACCCACGCTATTACAGATTTCTGTCGCCTGTTGTGAAATCGTAATACCGTTCTGTCTCGCTGACTTCCTCTTTCGTTCGGGTTATCGGTCGCGCGACCTTTGGCCTTCGCCCTGCCGGCGGTTCTTGCGGCAGTCACTGATCGCTATGCGTAGGTTCTGTCCGCCCGGGGAAAGCTGATGAACATGGCAGGCATCGCCACAACCAAGTCCGCGTCGTCGAACGGCTGGCCACAGCTGCGGGTCGACGACTGGAGCGCGTCACGCGAAACACTGCATATGTGGACACAGATCGTCGGCAAGATCCGGCTCGCGCATGCGCCGATGATCAACCATTGGTGGCAGACCACTCTCTACGTCAGCCCGCGGGGATTGACCACTTCCGCAGTGCCGTCCGGAGCGAGGGTGTTCGACATCGAGTTCGACTTCATCGAGCATCGGTTACACATCCGCTCCAGCGACGGCGACGCCCGTCAGATTGCGCTCGAGCCCAAACCCGTCGCTGAGTTCTATGGCGAGACAGTGCGTGCGCTCGGTGAGCTCGGAATCACGGTCGAGATTCAGGCCAGGCCGAATGAAGTCGAGCCCTCGATCCCATTCGCCGACGACGATGAGCACGCCTCCTACGATGCCGACGCCGTGCAGCTGTTCTGGCGCCAACTCGTAGCGGCCGACAGAGTTATGCACGAATTTCGCTCGCATTTCATCGGCAAGGTCAGCCCCGTGCACTTTTTCTGGGGCGCCATGGATCTGGCCTGCACCAGGTTCTCTGGCCGCACTGCGCCCAAGCATCCCGGCGGCGCGCCCAACTGTGGTGACTGGGTGATGGAGGAGGGCTACTCCCACGAGCTGAGCAGTTGCGGCTTCTGGCCGGGCGGCGGCGACGAAGGCGCGTTCTACGCCTACGCCTATCCCGAGCCCAACGGCTTTGCCGACTATCCCGTTGCACCTGAGCAAGCCTTCTACAGCACCGAGAACGGCCAGTTTCTGTTGCCGTACGAGGCGGTGCGAACCGCGGCAGATCCGGACAGAAACCTTTTGGAGTTCCTGCACACCACGTATCAAGCGGCTGCTGAACGCGGCAACTGGGACCGAGCCGCGCTCGAAGTCGATCCCCACCGATGGCGTCACAAGCAGTAGCCGTCAGCTCACTGAAAGGGGAATTGTGGTCAACCGCAACGATCTACCAGCTCCCGAACAGGGATTGATCTTGACGCACTTTCTGACCGTCCGCGACGTCGCCCGCTCGCGCGATTTCTACGCCGACATCTTCGGCGGTGAAATCGTTCTCGAGGAGAACCCCGCCATCATCAAGGTTGCCAACAGCTGGATCATCATGAACCCCGGCGGCGGGCCCACCCCGGACAAACCCGACATCACCCTCTCGCCACCACAGGCTGGCGACCCAGTCTCGGCGTTTCTGAACGTGCGAGTGGCCGACATCAACGCATTCCACGCCGACGCCAAAACCAAAGGCGCTCAGTTCCTTACCGAACCACTGGACCGCAAAGCCGAGATACGCTGCTATATCCGCGACCCCGACGGCTACCTCATCGAGATCGGACAAGCCACCGGCATGCTCCGCGGCGTCTACGCCGACCGACCCGAGGACGACTAGATGTACGCCCCGGGGTACCGCTAAACGTTGGCGCCCAAGGCTTTACCGCGGACGGGCGTTGCTGGCCAGCTCGACGGCGTACTGATTGACGAAGGTGCCCGCCGGGGGATCGCCTTTGTCGCAGGTTCCGTCGGATTCACCGGGCCGCTTGATCCACAGGTACGCGTCGGCGTGCGGGCCCGCAGTCTGCGTGGTCGGCGGAACACCCAGTGCTCGGCCGTCCGGATTGCACCAATGCAACGGTGAGTCGGGGGCCGCTCCATTGCCGTTGCGCGACGTGTCGATCACGTAGTGGGAGCCATTCGTGAGGCCCGAAATCGCTTCCCCGTAACCGATTTCCTCCTCGGTGGTGAAGAAGTTCGCGACGTTGAGGCTGAATCCCCTCGCTCGGTCGACGCCGGCCTGGTTGAGCCTGGCGGCCATCTCCTCGGGGCTGTGCCAGCGCAAGTGACCCGCGTCGACGTACACGGCCGCGGCCGGATTGCGGGTGAAGGTATCGACGGCGTAGCGGATCAGGTCGAACCGCTCCTGGCGCTGGTCACCCGACAGGCAATCGGCCATGGCGAGCGCGTCGGGTTCGAGGATGATCGCCACCCGCGAGCCACCCAGGTCGGCTGCGATGCCGTCGATCCACGCCCGGTAGTCGGCGCCCGACGCGAAACCACCTGCCGCGAAGCTGCCGCAGTCGCGGTGCGGAATGCCGTAGAGGGTCAGCACCGGCAAGGCGCCGGCTGCTTGCGCGTCACCCACGTACTTCGCGACCGTCGCCGCGGAACCGCCGGGGACGAGCCAGTACGCCTGCGGCGTGTTCGCGATGGCAGTCAGTTCGGGGCTCGGCGGATCGGCCTTCTGCGCAGCACGCATGGCCGCGGATGCGGGGTTGACGTAGAACCGCATCCCGGCCAACGGGTTCGCCTCGCTGACCAGGTGCACTACCGGAGCCGGAGCCGGTGGGGAAGCCAGAAGTCCGCCGCATACAACAACCGCGGTCAGGACCGAAGGGAGCCACCGAGCGAGCGCACGAGCAGGGGAGATTTGCACTCGATGAACATAGCGGCTCGGCCATCTGCGTCGCGTAGTGGCGGCGGCGGACTCACTGCTCGGATCTTGACGTTGTGGGCCGACGTGGTGAGCGCGTTAGGGTGCTTCGATCGGCCTCAACGAACCAGCCGATAGAAGAGTTGGGCACGCATGACCGCAGCAGCAGAAACGTCAGCGCTCGAAGCGCGGGTCGGCCACTGGTACCAGATGGACGGCACATACCTTGTCGGCCGCGAGAAGGTACGCGAATACGCCAGGGCAGTGCAGGACTACCACCCCGCGCACTGGGACGTCGCAGCCGCCGCTGAGCTGGGATATTCCGACGTGGTGGCGCCGCTGACGTTCACTTCGACGCCGGGTATGTCGTGCAACCGCCGCATGTTCGAAGAGATCGTCGTCGGCTACGACACCTACATGCAGACCGAAGAGGTCTTCGAACAGCACCGTCCGATCGTCGCGGGCGACGAGTTGACCGTCGACGTCGAGCTGACGAACGTGCGCAAGATCGCCGGCCGAGACCTCATCACGGTGACGAACACGTTCACCGACACCGCCGGCGAGCGGGTGCACACCCTGCACACCACCGTGGTGGGAGTGACCGCTGAGGACGTCGATCCGGCGATCAAGTCCGCCGTGCAGAACGCGATGATGCATGACGTCGATTTCTCGGGAATCGGCACGCTCGATGCCGCCTACGAGAAGACGGTGCGCCCCGAGGGGGAGATCCGGATCGCTGAAGGGGGTATGACCCGCGAGCCCGGGACGCCGTCCTTCGACGAGCTCAATGTCGGCGACGAGCTGCCGGTGCATCACACCCGGCTGTCGCGCGGCGACCTGGTGAACTACGCCGGAGTTGCCGGCGACGCCAACCCGATCCACTGGGACGAGGACATCGCCAAGCTGGCGGGGCTACCGGACGTGATCGCCCACGGAATGCTGACCATGGGGCTGGGTGCGGGTTTTCACTCGGCGTGGTCGGGCGACCCCGGTGCGGTCACCCGCTACGCGGTACGGCTGTCCGCACCCGCGATCGTGTCGGCCAAAGAGGGCGCCGACATCGAGTTCAGCGGCCGGATCAAATCGCTGGACCCGGCCACTCGCTCCGGCGTCGTCATCGTGGGCGCGAAGTCCGCCGGCAAGAAGATCTTCGGCTTGGCGACTATGAACGTCCGCTTCCGCTGACGCGTCAGAGCGTCAGGCTACGAAGTCCCGCAACGCATCTGCGATTGCCTCCGGCTGGTCCTCGGGGATGAGTGTCCAGGAGTCGTCGATGACCATCTTGGTGGCGTCCGGGAACAGTTCGACCAATCGATCCGCGTGCGCCAACGGCATCATCCGGTCTTCGCGGGCCCACACGACGAGCACCGGACGCGTGAACGTCCGCATCCGTTCGGACAGTTCGAGCAACCGGCGGCGCGACGGAGCGCCCGTGGCGAACTTGACCAGGTCGCGGCGGATCGCGGCATTCTCGACGGCGGGCCGGAACCACTCGTCGAACAACCAGTCGGGCAGACCCTTCTTGGTCAGCGCTCCATAGGCGCGCCGACTGTGCCGGAAGAAGTTGGTCCCGAGCATCCTGGACAGAAGCCACCCGCCGCCGGGCATGCGGCACAGCAGCGCCGCCGGACGCGCCGGTTTCGGTGGGTAGTTGTCGAACGCCGTACACGACGCCAGCACCAGTCGGCCCACGCGCTCGTCGCGGCCGTCGGAGATCATGAACTGCCCGCCGCCCCAGTCGTTGAGGACGAGGGTCACGTCCCCGAGGTCGAGGGCATCGAGGAAATCGGCGAGAATCGCCGCCATTCCTTGTTCACTCAGGTCGGCGTCTGGGCTCATCGGTTCTTTGTGGGCGCCCATAGGCAGCGTCGGTGTGATGCACCGGTATTCGGGTAGCAGCGCGATGACCTTGCGCCATTGCCGGCCGTCCATCAGCAGGCCGTGACCGAACACGACGATCGGCCCGTCTCCGCCGGTGTCTTCGTAGGCGATGGGACCTGATGGCACGTCGACTGTCGGCATCGCAGCCTCCTAGATAGATCGTTTGTACTCGGCCGACGATAGGCTGTTCCGAACGCGTGCTCCGTGTTTTTCCGCACGCTGCACTCGATCGAGCCGGTTGTCATTGCGGGCCAAAGAGTTCAGGTCATCGCGAGCGCCGCGCTCGCACAACAGAGTGCGGATAACACCGGAGTGGCGGGGACCCCGGTGGCACTGGCGTCAAGATCGTCGTCCTCCACGCGGGGCTGACCTTCGGCCGTCGTCATCATCCGGTGGGATGCCGCCGATGTCGATCACGGCCTCGGTTGACCAGAACGTCGGACGCCGCGCAGGTGTCGTTGTTCGGACACCGGCGTCCGCGTTTGGGTTGGTCGCCAAGGAGGTTGTTAGGAATCCCTAGTCGCGAGAAAGGTTGCCTTGCAAGGGCCCCGGTGAGGAGAACTCACCGTAGCTGCGCGCATCTGACACCGTCGGCGGCGCAACCTGAATTGCGACGTGGCCCTGTCTCTGGTTCGTCGCGGTCGATGCGCCCCCATCGGGGCCGGTGACCGTGCTTGTCGCGGAAGCGCTTGGCGCGGCGGCAATGGCCGCAGCAGCCGCACCTGTCACGAACATGGTTGCAATATAATGCAGTTTCATAACTGCTCCTTTGCGTGTTTCTTCGTCCGCACGGTGCAACGACGACGTGAACCCATGCCATCCCGATGAGGGGCGCACTGGCATTACATGTATTGGTAGAGCGCCCTTAAAAACAGTGCCAGCGGTGATGTCAACGACGTTTTTCTGGTCAGCCAGTAGCTGTCACCACACCTCAACCAGTGGGACTCAGCTGGATTGGCTGTCAGTCAACGAACCGGTAGTCGACCTCGAGTGAGCGATACGTGCGCTCAGCGCGCCGGTCCCGGGTAAGCAGGATGCGGTGATTGTTGACGGCCGCCTGGCCGACGAGGGCGTCGTACACCGATCCGCCGACGATGTCGAGGCGAGCAAGCCGTTCACGAAGGTCGCGGGATCCGGTCGCGTCGAGCCAGCAGTCTCCGGGGAAAGCCGAGGCGAGTACCGAGGCCGCCTGGCCGGCATCGAGGCGCAGTGGAAGAGGCAACCGGGTCAGCACTGTATACGTCTCGAACGCGGCATGCCCCGCTAGCGCAGGACGAAGGTCAACCAAGGCTCGGCGGCAGGCCGGATGTGCTTCATGGGTCGGATCGAGAGCGGCGACGGCAACGCTGGTGTCACACGCCCAGCGGTCACCGTTGGAGGTCATCGCGAATTCGACGGACGTCGTCTTCGGTGAGCACGGCACCCTCGACGTCGCCGAGTATCGGCAGGCCGTCGCTGGTGTCGATCGACCGTTGGCGGCGTCGAACGGGCTCGATCCTTAGACCCGATCCGTCGGGAATCAGTTCGAGCGGCGTGTCCGGGGTGATTCCCAGCGCAACACGCAGCGCTTTGGGGATGACCACCCGTCCCACCCGGTCGATGGTTACGTACATAGCATGAAGCTACCAATCAATTGGTAATTTGGGCCTACGCAACCATTCCTGGTCGTGACAACCACACGCTCGTCTAATCCGACTGCCCGGGCGGTGTCGACCAGAGGCGCGACGGCTTACTGGGTCCGACGGCGCGAGCCATGCGGCGAGGCTCAGGTTCCAATTCCAAATACGCGACCGTGGGGCGCATGGAAGGGTCAGGATGTGCCTGGTTCACGGTGATCGCGAAGGGATAAGGGCATGCGCGTTCCGACAGCTGTCCGGTGGATCCTCGGGATTGTCTGTGTCGGCGCCTTGGTGGTGGCGGCGGGTGTCAACGCGAACCGGACCGGCTCGGGAGCCGAAGCCCGCGCCAAGCTCACACTGATCGCGCCCGCCGCGGCCGGTGGCGGTTGGGACCTCGTCGCACGAGAGTCTCAGCAGGCACTGCGGTCAAACCGCATTGTCAACAATGTCCAAGTGGTCAACGTTCCCGGCGCCGCTGGAGCGATCGGGCTCAGTCAACTGACTCGCCTCGGCGGTGACCCGACCACGATGATGGTGACCGGCACGGTCATGCTCGGCGGGGTCGAGCGCAACGACTCACCTGTCGCACTGTCTGATATGACGCCCATCGCCCGGCTCGCCGAGGACTTCGAAGTCATTGTGGTGCCGGCCGACTCGCCATACCAGACGCTCGGCGAGCTGATCGAAGCGTGGCGAGCCGACCCCGCGGCGATGCCCATCGGTGGCGGCTCGGCCGGCGGAATCGACCATATGGTCGCCGCCCAACTTGCGCGCGAAGCGGGAATCGACCCTGAGCAGATCCGATACGCCGCCTACGCCGGCGGTGGCGAACTGACCATAAACCTGCTGTCCACGGCGCCAGGCACACCCGACGTCGGGATCAGCGGATACAACGATTTCCGGGACATGCTGGCCGAGGGACGACTGCGGACACTGATGGTGGTTGCGCCGGAAAAGTTGGAGGGCCTCGACGCTCCGACCGCTGCCGAGGCCGGCTATCCGGCCGTCGATCTGGTGAATTGGCGCGGTTACGTCGCCCCGGCCGGTCTCACTGACGACCAGCAGCAAGAACTCATCGAAATCGTTGGGGAAATGGTCGAGACCGAGCATTGGCAGAGCGTCGTCGCGCGGAACCGCTGGAAGGAGACCTTCCTTACCGGGGACGACTTCGGCAGGTTCATCCGCGAGGAAGAGCAGCGGGTGAAGACCATTCTGGACGATCTGGGGCTGACATGACAGTAAGCGAACACGACACCGCTGCGTCGGCTGAACCCACACCGCCGCGCAGGTTTTGGACCGGCAAGAGCGCATTGATCATGCCGGCGCTGATGGTTGGGCTTGGGCTGGTCCTGGTCTACGGAATCTTCGACATGGAGATCGCCGATGACTCGGAACTCTTCGGGCCCAAGGCATTCCCCTGGATCACCGCCGGGTTCTGTTTCCTCATCGCGGCGCTGCTCACCCTGGTCATCCTGCGCAATCCTGAGGTGCCCGAACCAGTGTTGGACGACCAGGGGCGTCCCATTCCGAGTCTGTTCAGCAATTGGCGGTCCACCGGAATCACGATCGGGTCGTTCGTGGCGTTCACTGTCCTGCTGATACCCGCCGGCTGGATCATCGCCGGAGCCGTCGTCTTCTGGGGAGTGACCGTCGGGCTCGGCAGCACGAGGTATGTTGCGAATCTACTGACCGGCCTGGCGATTTCGTCGATCATGCAACTGATATTTGCCGGCTTGCTCGGCCTGAGCCTGCCCCCCGGCGTGATGGGGATGTTCTGATGGACTCGCTGACTGGACTGATCGGGGGATTCGGTGACGTCCTCACTCCGGTCAACCTGCTTTACGTCTTCATCGGCGCCGTCATCGGCACCGCGGTCGGGGTGCTGCCCGGACTGGGATCGGCGATGGCGGTCGCACTGCTGCTGCCCGTGACGTTCACCCTCGACCCGCTGGCCGCGCTGGTGATGTTCGCGGGCATCTATTTCGGCGGGCTCTTTGGGGACTCGATCGCCGGAATCCTCATGAACACGCCCGGGAACTCGACTGCCATCGCCGGATCCCTCGAAGGACACCGGATGGCCAGGAAGGGCCGCGGCGCACAGGCATTGGCGACCTCGGCGATAGGCGCGTTCATCGGCGGCATGGTCGCCACGGCTCTGGTGGTCTTCTTCGCACCCGCGCTGGCGGAGTGGGCGACCAAGTTCGGTCCGGGCGAGTACTTCGCGCTGGCGTTGTTCGCGTTCATCGCCACTTCGGCGGTGGTGTCGGAGTCGGTGCTCAAGGGTGCGGCGGCGTTGCTGATCGGCCTGGTGCTGGCCATGATCGGGACCGACGAGGTCAGTGGTTCTCAGCGGTTCACCTTCGGCAACGTGGCGCTCTTCGACGGGATCAGCATCGTCGTGATCACCGTCGCGATGCTCGCCGTCGGTGAGGTCATCTTCGTCGCCTCGCGTATCGGACGGCCCGACGACCGCAGCTTCACGCCGTCAACAGGACGCCCGTTCCTGTCCAGGGCCGAATACCGGGAGGCGTTGCCGGCATGGTTACGCGGCACCGCCGTCGGCGTGCCGTTCGGCGTCATCCCGGCCGGCGGCGCCGAAGTCCCGACGTTTCTCGCCTTCGGTGTCGAGAAGCGGCTGGACAGTCGGCGAAAGGTGCCGATGTTTGGCAAGGGCGCGATCCGTGGCGTTGCCGGTCCAGAAGCGGCCGGCAACTCTACGGCGGGCACGGCCATGGGTGCTCTTCTGGCGCTGGGGCTGCCGACGTCGGCCACCGCGGCGATGCTGTTGGCCGCGTTTCAGCAGTACGGTATGCAGCCGGGTCCGCTGCTGTTCGACCGCAGCGCCGACATCGTTTGGGCGCTCATCGCCAGCCTGTTCATCGGGATGGTCGTATTGCTCGTGTTGAATCTGCCGTTCGCTCCGCTGTGGGCAAGACTGCTCTCGATCCCCAAGGAGTACCTCTATGCGGGGATCGCAGTGTTCGCCTGCTTCGGCGTGTACGCCGCGAGTTCGGCGATCATCGACGTCGTGTTCATGCTGGTGCTCGGTGTGCTCGGATTCGCCATGCGCCGCTACGGCATCCCGCTCGCGCCGGTGCTGATCGCGGTCATCCTCGGCCCGCTTGCGGAGTCGTCGCTGCGCGCCGCGATGAACAACTCGCAGAACAATCCGCTCACGCTGGTGAGCACACCGATCACGATCACCTTGTACGCCCTGCTGGCCGTCGTCATCGCAATCAGCACCTACAACAAGCTGAGACTGCGCAAGGAAGTACCGGCATCGGCGCGCAGCACCGAGGACGTGGCCGGCTGAGAGTCTCAAATAGTTTGTCGTCCTGGTTATTTCGCGTCATACCCTAGTCATCTGAGGTCGGCTGCACCGACGGTTTAGCGCGGATTCAGCGCGGCGGGTTGTACGTCTAGAGCAGTTCAATTGGCCCTCCACGACGCCAGCAGGTCGAGGCCGTGCGCGGTCGAGGGCATCAAGACGCGCGGAATCTGGGCCCGCAGCTGCGCGCACCGAGAAGGCGGTGGCGGCATACCGTGGTAGGTGACGAAATCGACGTCCGTTGAGGAGGGGAGCGAAGAAATGAATGAGCACTTCAAAGTCGACGACCACGTGACGTGGAATTCGGAAGCCGGACAGGTCAGCGGCAAGATCATCAAAGTCCATACGCGGGATGTGGACTACAAGGGACACACCCGCCACGCCAGTAAAGAAGAACCGCAGTACGAAATCAAAAGTGACAAAACCGATCACATCGCCATGCACAAAGGATCGGCATTGAAGAAGGTCGACAGCTGACGCGGAGAAGGCTGTGGTCAGCCAACCGATCGCTGGCACCGCGCGAAACGTGGCGGTATCTCACGGGTGCTACCACAAACTAGCACTCGCTCGAGCTCAGTAGCTCGCTGAGAGCTACCAACATCCGCATGCCATCCTCGAGGGTATGGCGCGGACGTGGTTGTCGGTGACCTTCTCCACCGACTGTCAATTGGGTCGCGCCCCCGAGTTCCTCGCCGACGCGGGCATTCGTGTGGGCTCACAGTTTGACGGACGCTAACTCGCGCAACTGACGATCGACGCCCGCGCCGATCCCCGAGGTTGGGTAGGTGGACTACGGTTTTCACCAGTCCGATGTCTCTGCGATCCGGCGGTGCGATGACCACTCTCGACGACTTTCTAGGCGATGCCAGTTCTTTCATCTGGGGCCCCTGGCTGCTGATCCCGCTGCTCCTGCTGACCGGCCTGTATCTGACTGTGCTGTTGCGCGGGATCCAGGTGCGCCGGTTCCGGCTGGCGTTCTGGCTGGCGTTCGTCAAGCGTAAGGATCCGGGCGCCGAAGGCGATATCTCGCACTACCAAGCGTTGTCGACGGCCCTGGCTGCGACCGTGGGCGTCGGCAATATCGCCGGCGTCGCGACCGCGATTGCCCTTGGCGGTCCCGGGGCTGTGTTCTGGATGTGGTTCACCGGCATGGTCGGCATGGCGACCAAGTACAGCGAAGCTTTTCTCGGCGTACGCTTCCGTCGCACCGACGCCGCCGGGGAGCAAGCCGGTGGTCCGATGCACTACCTACGTCGCGGCATCAAAGGGCCAGTGGGCGTGTTTCTCGGCGGATTCTTCGCGGTCGCAGGAGCGCTGGCCGCGTTCGGCATCGGCAACATGACGCAGGCCAACACCGTCGCGGCCAACGTCAACGAAGAGTGGGGTGTGTCGGCACCGATCACAGGCGCGGTGATCGTGGTGCTGGCCGCCGCGGTGATCTTGGGCGGCATCAAGAGCATCGGGCGGGTCACCAGTCTGTTCGTCCCGGTGATGATCGTCATCTACATCGTCGGCGCGGCAGCCGTCCTCGCCTTCAACATCGGCGAAGTGCCGCGAGCCTTGGGCGTCATCTTCACCGACGCCTTCACCGGCACCTCGGCCACTGGAGGTTTCGCGGGGGCGGCCGTCGCAGCGGCGATTCGCTACGGCGTCGCGCGTGGCATCTTCTCCAATGAGTCGGGGCTGGGAACCGGCGGCATCGCTGCGGCCGCGGCGAAGACGACCCACCCAGTCCGGCAGGCGCTCGTGTCGATGACTCAGACGTTCATCGACACGCTCGTGGTGGTGAGCTTCACCGCGCTGACGATCGTCGTCACCGGCGTATGGAAGGAGGCCGGCCCCGAGGAGGCCGCCAGTTTCACCGCACGCGCATTCGCTGAGGGTCTCCCCGGGAGCTGGGGCAGCGTCATTGTCACGCTCAGCGTGATCTTCTTTGCGTTCTCGACGCTGCTCGGATGGTCCTACTACGGCGAGCGGTGCGTGGAGTACCTGTTCGGACGGAAGGCGGTCTTTCCGTACCGGATCCTTTTCATCATCGTGATCTACCTCGGTGCCACCACGGCTCTCAAGACGGTATGGACCTTCTCCGACGTCATGAACGGTCTGATGGCGCTGCCCAACCTCATCGGTCTGATCATCCTGTCCCCCCTGGTCTACCGGGAGACCCGCGCCTACTTCCGCGGCGAGGAGCACGCGGACGACATGCGGGCGCGGAGCGATGTCTGAGGCGTACCGGCCAGCTCCGGCGACGGATAGTAAGGAATAATTGGTGTTGGGGTGCGGACCGTTGCGGCTGAGTGAGTATTTGTGAGTCTCATTCAGGCGCTCTCCTTGCGGAGTTCCGTTGTCGCGGGGGCGACTCCGGTTTTGGCCTCACTGTTCGCGGCCTTCCCGTGCGGGCGGGTCTTACGCAAACTCCCCAGGCAATCGGTGGTGCCGATGGTCTGAGCCGCCGTCTCCGGCACCCCTGCCGGAACCGCTGACGAACGGGGCCGTGGCCCTGACTGGGCCACAACTGGCATATCCGGCCAGTCGCGGAGATTTTTGGCAGCGTTGCGATCACGGTCGACGACTTCACCGGTCTGCGGGCAGACGAGGTGCTTGTCAATGCGGCCTTTACCTTGCAGGCGGCATGGACTGCCGTCCGGGAGGTAGCAGCCGTGGTGGATCTGGCTGGAGGCATACCAGCGATCCGCCACGATCAGGGTGCTGCCACACCGGGTGGTTTTATACGCCATCATCGGCGCGACCATTCCCATCGCAGCATCGGAGACGGCGCGCCGGTAGGCGCGTCTGCCCATGCTGCGTTTCATCGCGGCCACGTCGAGATCTTCGATCACGACCTGTCCGTAGGTGCCCGCCAACTCGGTGGTGAGTTGGTGAGCTCCTTCCCGCCGCAGATGCACACACCGGCGGTCCAACCGGGACAGCTTGCCTTTCGCTGCCCGATGACCGTGTGATCCGGGGATACGGCGGGAAAGTTGGCGACCAGCCCGGCGCCTAGCAGCCAAGGTGGCTTTCAGCGGGGCCGGATTCTGGTATTCGACAAGCGTTTCGGTGCCGGTGATGATGTCGCGGGTCGCCACCGTGGCCAGTGTGCGCACGCCGAGATCCACGCCGGCCCGCACGGTGGGTCGGGTCGGTGTTCGCGCTGTGTCGGGGGTGCGTAGCGCGTAGCCGACCGAGACGAACAGTCGCCCCCAGCGCTGCGACAGCGTCATATTCAAGATCCGCGCGCGACCTGAAGCGAGATGGCGTTGCACACGGCGGGTGTTCTCCATCGACCGCAATCCGCCGATCACCGGCACCGTGATCGTGCGGCGATCATCCTCCAGTCGCATAGCGCCGGTGGTAAACCGCACCCGACCCGGATCACGGCGCGCGGATTGGAACCGCGGAAACCCACCCGCCGGCCGTTGCGGGTGCCGTTGCGACTCGCGCTCCAATTGCTCAGTGCCTGGGCCAGATCGGCCAAACCCGCGGAGTAGCACTCCTTGGAGTTTTCCGCCCACCACGGCGCCACGTCATCCTTGGCGCGGTTCCACGCCTTGCGCAGCGAGCCCAGATCCCAGCCCACCGACTCATGTGCCGGATCAACAGCCTTCGCGTCCAGGTCAGCTTTCACGAGGTCCAGACCCCAGTTGAACGCTTTACGGCGGGCACCGAAATGCGACCGCACCAACCCGGCACGGGCACCATCAGCGGGCCATTCGACCTCGAGCTTGGCCGCGGTGACCATCCAGCCCGTCGGCAGTTGCGTACCCGGCGACCCGGTCGCGGCATACCTGTCGGCGTCTCCGTCGTAAAGCTCGAAAAGCACCGACACTGACTCCACTGTCGCCCGATGCGCCTCGAAATCGGATCCCACAGCCACGAATCGCGACACTGTCGGTGTGCCATCGGGTTTCGCCTTGCCCGGCAACTGCACACCACCGGTTGCCTCGGCCACCTTCGCGGCCTGGGCGCGGGTACGCATCACGACGATCACCCGTCAGCGCACCACCTTCAACGCCTGTGACAGCACGGGCGACGCAGTGCCATCCCCCAAGTCGATACTGTGAATTCCTGCATCATGCAGCACGCCAGCGGCCCAGGCATCGGTATCACCGCGATCCTTGATCGCCCGCAAATACGCCTCCGCCAATTCCAGTTCCCGGGCCTCGCGTGCCGCGCGACGCTGCGCATCGGCCCGCTCACGCGCGGCGCGCACCTGGCGCTGCTCTTGGGCAGCGATCAGCCAGCCCGGTGGCGCCGCAAGCAGCTCGCAGACATCACCCGGGGTGATGCCTCGGTCCTTGACGACACGGACCGCGACGCCCAGGCGTTTGGCGATGCTCTCACGCTCGCGCCGTCTTTGCCGGTTGGCCTGTTTATCGCTGCGCTTTTGTCGTGCAACGATCAGCCAGTCCGGCGGATCCTCCATGACCGCCTGCACACGCGCAGGCGACGCGGTAGCCCAACCCTGTTGCCGCAGCGTACTACTGGTGACGCCAAGAACTAGCGCCGCGCGTCTAAGCTCACCCATCTTCGCCATCAGGCCACCCGCGCTGATTCTGTTTTCGTCGCAGTGACCGCACGCATCGCCCGATTCCGCGCGCCCCGGCGACCGTACAAGCGAGCACACATCGACGTCAGCACCTCGATCATGTCGCGCACCAGATCATCGGTGGTCCCACCAGCATCCGCGACCACGATCCGCCGCCCCATGCGCACCGAGCGCAGCTTCGAGGTGCTCCACCCCGAAACGCGCCAGACGATCCCGATGCTCCACAACCACCACCGTGGCAGAAGGGTCTGACAAGATCCGCCGTAACTTCGGTCGTTTCCCGTTCAACCCGGAACCGACCTCGCACACCACCTCACCGATCTCGTGCCCGTTTGAAGTGGCCCACCGCGTCAGACGGCCGACCTGCCGGTCAAGATCCGAGCGTTGATCATGCGACGACACCCGGGCATATAGCACCACCCGGCCCGACACGTTCTCCGGCGCCACCTCAACCCAGATCGTCCCCGACTCCAACCGCCGAGCAGGCACCGGCATCTTGCCCTCCCGAAACCACCACATTTAGTCACATACTGGCGAACAGTTCCTACCCTCGATCTCGATCGGGATCGCGGTGTGGCCCCGCGCCTCCAGTTCGGCCGTCACCTCGCGCCAGTACACCTCGCCGGCCCCTCCGGCGCCGGGGAGCAGGACGAACGTCGCCATTTTCCGCTCCCTTCGCAAGCCTCTGAAAGTCTAGACACGGCCTTAGCGTGCTCTCATGGCGAACTCGCTTGCGAGCAATGAACTCTGCACCTCGGTGCTGGTTACGCCTCGATGACGTCGAAGCCCTTGTAGCCCGCATCGGCCACCTCGGCGATGATCTGACCGTATATCCCAAAGCCGCCGACGAACGGCATGAACACCCGCGGCTTACCGGGGATGTTGGCACCCAAGTACCATGAATTAGCTTGTGGCATCAGCGTTCCCGCCGCCCGCCGAGTGCACTCTTCGACCCACTCCGCGACCGCTTCTGGGCGTGCCTCCAGCGCGACCGCTCCTCGTGCGCTGAGGTAAGCGATGGCGTCCGCCACCCAGTCCACATGCAATTCCGAGTGCAGGACCATATTGGCGAGCACCGACGGACTGCCCGGGCCCGTCATGTTGAACAGGTTCGGAAACCCCGCAACGCTGAGGCCGAGGTATGTCGCCGGTCCGTGCGCCCACGCCTCGTTCAGGCTCTGGCCGCCGCGACCGACGATGTTGAGCTTGGCGACCGACCCGGTCATGGCGTCGAAACCGGTGGCCAACACGAGCGCGTCCAGTTCGTAATACGCATCGGCAGTGTGTACACCGGCGGCATCGATCCGCTGGATTGGCGTGGCTCGCAGATTCACCAGGTGGACGTGGTCGTGGTTGAACGTCTGGTAGTAGTTGTCGTCGGTGCAGATCCGCTTGGTTCCGATCGGGTGGTCGGTGGGAATCAGCAAATCGGCCGTCGCGGAGTCGTCGATCACCGCGCGCACCTTCTGCTCCCAGAACACCCGCGCCGTGTCATTGGCTTCGAGGGTGACCAGCTGATCGGCGAACGTCTTGGAGAACAGCACACCACCCAACTGCCACCGCTTTTCATACGCCTCGCGAAGTTCCTCGTCCGACGCCTCGACGGCCAACTTCGGGTGCGGCTGGTGCGGCGAGCCGCCGCCACTGGCCATCGACAATCGTCGCCGCTCGGCGTAGTTCGCTTTGTGGCTCGCCCGCGTCGCGTCATCGAGGGGCACATTGCCCGCGGGCACACTGTAGTTCGCAGTGCGCTGGAAGACATGCAGCCGGGCGGCCTGCTTGGCGATGCACGGAATCGCCTGAATACCAGACGATCCGGTGCCTATCACGCCGACGCGCTTACCAATGAAGTCGACGTTCTCGTGCGGCCAATACGCCGTGTGGTACACCGCGCCACCGAACGAGTCCAGTCCGTCGATCGCGGGTATGTTCGCGTTCGACAGCGGACCAACGGCCAGCACGCAGAATCTCGTGGTCACCACGTCGCCGCGGTCGGTGCGAACCTGCCAACACAGCGTGTCCTCGTCGAGGACCATATCGGTCACCCGGGTGCCGAATGTGATGTCGCGCCGCAAGTCGAAGCGGTCCGCGACATGGTTCAGGTACCGCAGGATCTCGGGCTGGGTCGCGTACTTCTCGCTCCAGTTCCACTCCTGCTGAAGATCTTCGTCGAACGAGTACGAGTAGTCGACGCTTTCGACGTCGCAGCGAGCGCCGGGGTAACGGTTCCAGTACCAGACACCGCCTACCCCTTCGGCGGCCTCGAACACGCGCACCGACAGCCCGTCGCCGCGCAGGCGATGCAGCGCATAGAGGCCGGCGAAGCCGGCGCCGACTACGACCACATCGACGGTCTGGTGCATGACTGAGACGGTATGAGGCACGCCAACCGAGCGACATCCGACGTCTCATTGGGCGGGACTGCGCAGTGACGCGGGCCCCGCGCGGTGCTGCCATGAGGCCCATGCAAGATCTGAACGGACTATCCGGGTTGGTGGCGATCGTCACCGGCGGCGCCCGCGGCTTGGGCGCCGCTTTCTCCCGCCACATCGTCGACCGGGGCGGCAGGGTTGTCGTCGCCGATATCCTCGACGACGAGGGCGAGCAGCTGGCTGAAGAACTCGGCTCGGCTGCGCGGTACGCGCACCTCGACGTCACCGAACCCGAAGGGTGGGTCTCGGCGGTAGAACTCACTCAGGCCGAGTTCGGCACCCTCAACGGACTGGTCAACAACGCCGGGGTGTCAACGGGCCAATACATCGAACACGAACCGGTCGATCATTTCCGCACCGTGCTCGAGATCAACCTGGTCGGGGTGTTCAACGGCATGAAGGCCGTGATCGCGCCGATGCGTGCGGCCGGCGGCGGCTCCATCGTCAACATCTCGTCGGCGGCCGGGCTCATGGGCCTCGCGCTCACCGCCGGCTACGGTGCCTCGAAGTGGGGGGTGCGGGGGCTCACCAAGATCGCCGCAGTCGAACTCGGCATCGATCGCATCCGAGTGAACTCAGTGCATCCAGGTATCACCTACACCCCGATGACCGCTGAGATCGGCGTCCAACCTGGCGAAGGCAACTATCCGAATACGCCGATGGGCCGCGTCGGGGCCGCCAACGAAATCGCGGGCGCGGTCGGCTATTTGTTGTCCGACGCCGCGGCATACGTCACGGGGGCCGAGATCGCAGTCGACGGCGGTTGGACCGCCGGGCCCACCGTGAAATATGTGATGGGCCAGTGAATTCAGGCCGATCGGAGGCGAAATGAAACGTTTGGACGGTCATCGGGTCCTGGTGACTGGCGCGGCGTCCGGTATCGGACCGGCCACTGTATTACGGCTGCTCGACGAGGGCGCAGCGGTGGTCGCCGCCGACGTATCAGCCGATGGCCTGGAGAAGACCAGTGCGCAAGCACAGGAGTTCGGCTCGGGCACGCAGCTTTTCGTCCTCGAATCGAACATCGGCGACGGGTCCTCGGTAGTCGACGGCGTCCGGTCGACGGTCGACACGGAGATCCGCATCGACGGTGGTACGCACGCATGACGACCCGAGGACGAGCACGGGCGCGAGCGAAAGTCGAGGCATGACAGTAGAGCTCAGCCAGGAAACCACCGCCAAAGAAGTCATGACCGACGGCGGTGTGCTGCGTTACCACGAATTCGGCGACGGCCCCCCGCTGGTCTTGTTGCACGGCTCAGGCCCTGGGGCCACGGGGTGGCGCGACTTCCGCGGCGTGCTGGGCGCGTTCGGCGAGTTCTACAGATGCCTGGTCCTCGAGTTTCCCGGCTTCGGTGTCAGTGACGACTTCGGCGGCCATCCGATGGTCACCGCGCATGACGCGCTCACCCGGTTCGTCGACGCGTTGCCACTTGACAGCGTGGACATTGTCGGCAACTCGACGGGTGGGTCTGTCGCGATTCAGTACGCGATCGACCATCCAAAAAAGGTGCGACGGCTGGTGACCATCGGCGGTATCGGCCGCAGCGTGTTCTCACCCGGCCCGGCCGAGGGCATCAGGTTGCTGCATGAGTTCGCCGAGAACCCAACGAAAGACCGTCTGGTGCAATGGCTGCACTCGATGGTGTACGACCCAGCGCTGGTGACCGACGAGCTCATCGAGGAGCGATGGGCCCGCGCCACCAAACCGGCGACGCTGGCCAGCGCGCGTCGGATGTACAGCAAGGCCGCCTTCGAGCAGATGGTTCAGGCCATGGAAGCCGTCGACGGGCCACAGCCGTGGGCGGCGATGCACCGGGTCAAGGCGCCCATCCTGATCACCTGGGGGCGTGACGACCGGGTGAGCCCGCTGGACATGGCGCTGATCCCGATGCGCACCATCCCCAACGCCGAATTGCACGTGTTCCCCAATTGCGGGCACTGGGCGATGATCGAGCAGCGCGACGCGTTCGTCAGCACCGTGCTGTCGTTTCTGCTTCACAAGGACGGCGGCTGACACGCATCGATTCCGGTCGACCAAGGCCGCCGGCGGCGATTCGCTCGGCGCCTTGTGCGTGCCCCGCGCGGGAGCTGACAACGCCGAGTCTCGGTGTGCGGGATTGCCGCTTACCCGCCCGTCAATCGTGAGTTCACCATGACGTGTCCGTACCACCGAGAGGAAGTGTTGAATGATCGAACCTTCTGTCCCCGCCCCAACGGCGGGGCGACCCATTCGACGACGGAGATCCGCGTTCTGGAAATTGCTCGGTGTCGCCCTGATGGCGTCCGCTGTCCTGCTCGGAACCGCGATTCCGGCTGCCGCCGCCGAGCTGATGCGGGTGACGATCGTGCGTCACGCTCAGTCCGCAGGCAACGCCTCTGGGCTGATCGACACGTCGACGCCCGGCCCCGACCTCACGCCGCTCGGCCAGGAGCAAGCCCAGGCGTCTGCGGACAGGCTGGCCGTCAACAATTACGACGCCATCTATTCCTCGACGATGGTCAGGACGCAGCAGACGGCGGCGCCGATGTCGGAACGCCTGCGCCTGCCGGTTCAGGTGCTGCCCGGTCTGCAAGAGATCGAGGCCGGAATCTATGAGGGCACGCCCGAGAACGAGGCCTTCGGCGGTTATCTTCAGGCCCCGCTGCGTTGGATTGGGCTGATTCCGACGCCAGCTCCTGGCGACCCGCTCGACGCCCGGATTCCGGGTTCGATCGACGGCCACGAGTTCGACGCCAGGGTGGACGGCGCGCTGGAGACCATGTACAACAACGGCGACCGCAACGCCGTCGTGTACTCACACGGCGGCACCACCATGTTCTGGACGATCATGAACGCAAAGAACCTCACCACGGAGCAGAAGCTTCAACTGCTGACTCAAACCCCACTGCACAACACCGATTACGTGGTGCTGGAGGGCAATCCGGAGGACGGCTGGACACTGGTGGACTGGAACGGTCAGCGGTTCACGCCGGAGCCCACGCTCGAGTCCGAGGTGCAGCTCCATGCCCGCACGCTGCAAAGGCAGCTCGCGGCCGCCGCAAAGCTGATCACCGACGCGGCAGCCACGGGGGACATCGCAACGCTGATGAACGCGATCAGGCAAAGCGTCGCGGACACGACCTTCTCGGTCCAGAAGTTCACGAACGCGTTGCAGCACGAGATCACCGAGCGGCTGGCCAACCTGACCCCGCCGGCGCCGGCCGTGCCGTCGTCGCCAGAGGCGCACACGGTCCAGCTGGCGAGTCAGACCACGTCTTCAACCGTGGTGTCGCCATCGGCGACCGACATGATGAAAGCGCTGACAAAGCCGGTGGACGACCCGGCGACGACCGAGACCGACTCGCAGCGTCAAGCCGACGCATCGACCGTCCAGGCGACCGACCCGGCCACCGTCGAGGCGACCGTCCAGGAGACCGACCCGGCGTCGACGCAGGCCGACTCGGCGACGACGGTGGCCGACTCGGCGACGACGGTGGCCGACCCGGCGACGACGGAGGCCGACCCGGTGACGACCGGGGCCGACGCGGCGACGACGGGGACGGACTCGCAGCGTCAGGCTGTCCAGGCGACCGAGCCATCGAAGAAGAAGGGTGCGGCGTCCAACGGCGCGACCGATCTCTCGAACGGCAACATGGCGGTCCCCGGAAAGTCCGGGACCACGTCGACCCGTGCGGACGATCGTGCGTCGCAGGCGGTCAACGTCAGCGATCAGGCCGCGTCGTCGGACAAGCAGCGCGGTGGCGTTGCCGTCAAGGACGCCGACACCGGTAGCAAAGCCAGCGAGGCCACTGCAGGCGCCCAAGCCGGCGGCGGCGACACAGCTGGAGGCAGCGGTGGCGACACGTCTGGTAGCAGCGGCGGTGACTCAGGCGGGAGTGACAGCTGACACCGTCGATTTGACCGCATAGAGCAGTCGGCCCCCCTCACCAGTTTCGGTGGCGGGGGCCGATTGCTGCACACCGAAGATTTCAAAGCGTCGGCATGCCGAGGAGCGGGATGATTGGGTGGATCCTGTGTCGACGTCAACTCGAGGCGCGGTTGTGCAGCGGTCCGTGACGCAACACGACACGGTGGTGTCGATGGTGGAGCGCGTTGCGCTGATCATGAACGCGTTCGACGAGCCGGGCAAGCACTTGCGCCTGGACCAGGTGGTGACCCGCACCGGGCTGCCACGATCCTCTGCGCATCGCATCCTCAAGCAGTTACACACCGCCGGGCTGCTGCAACACCACCCGAATGGTTACAGCATTGCCGCCTCAGCGCTGCCTGCGACGAGGATGGCCGACCACTCGCAGTTGCGGGGCGTGGCGTCTCGCGTCCTCGACCGCCTCCACGCAGACACCGGGTTGGTGGTTCATCTCGGAGTACTGGTCGGCAGCGAGGTCGTCTATCTCGATAAGGTGTCAGGCCGCAGCGGCATCGTGGTACCGACGCGAGTCGCCGGTCATACCCGGGCGCATGCCAGCGCCTTGGGCAAGGCGATGCTGGCTCAGCTTCCCGCCGAGGAGGTCGATGCGATCGTCGGAGATCGGCTTCGCAAGCTCACCCGGGCCACGATCGCCGACCTGCCGACGTTGCATCAGGAGCTGGCCCGCATCCGATCCCGGCATGGGCTCGCCTACGACAATCAGGAACTGGCGATAGGCCTGGCCAGCGTCGCGGCTTCGTTAAAGACCCCCGACGGTGAGGTAGCCGGCCTGTCGCTGACGGGCGCTGTCCCGATGAACCGGCTGCAACGGACGGCTCCCTTCGTCATGCGTGCAGCCAGGCACATCTCCCAGCAACTCGGCGGCACACAACCCGATGCGACGCAGAGCGGTTCGACGTCTTCGGCCGCAGCCACCGACAACATCCTCTCCCGCGTGTTACGCACCATCACCTCCGACGCATGGGTCTGAAGCGCATCACCAGATGAGGTCGTCGACTTTCAGGCCGAATGCGAACCGACCGACCACCGACAACACCTGTTCGACATTGCTGGCGACGTGCGTCCGAGCGGTCTGCACATCACGCCATACCCGCTCGACCAGAGCATCGCCGCCGATGCCCGTGCCGGAGTCCGGGATGAAGGTTTGGATGGCCCGCACGGCGCGGTCGGATGCGACTACCTGGTCTCGTCGCGAGCGCAATATCAGTGCAGTGTCGGGCTCGGAGGCGTCGCGGGCGCAATCCATGAGTTCGGTTAAGTTGCGCCGTATTTGAAGTGCGGAGAGTTCGAGGTCGGCAGTTGCCATCGCGACCGCGCTCAGCGCTGTGGCGGCGGACGGTCCTCGAGCGGCAAGCACGTTGTCAGCCGCGCCGAGCAGGGGCACGGTTCCCGTGTGCGTGTACAACGTGGGTTGCGGAAGCCGGTAGAGCGGGTTGACGGCGGTCCGCTGGTCGAGGCCGAGCCAGCCGAACGTCCGGTGCGCCGGCACGAGCGCGTTGGAGACGACGACATCGTCGGCGCCGATCCCGCGCAGGCCCAGGCCATTCCAGTGCGATTCGACGGTATAGTCGGCGCACGGCACCAGGGCCGCGATGAAATCCTGGGCTGCGCCGTCGTCGCCGACCAACACCGCGGCGGCGATCAGCCACGACGCGTGATGGATGCCTGTGCAGCGGTTCCATCGACCCGACAGGCGGTAACCGCGACCGACCCGCTCGAGACGTCCGGTCGGCGCATAGGACGCGCAGACCAGCGCCCGCGGATCCGAGCCCCACACGTCCTGTTGCGCCCGCTCGTCGAACAACGCCAAATGCCAGCTGTTCACGCCTAGCATCCCGGCCAGCCACCCCGTCGAAGTACACGCCGAGGACAGCTCGCGCGTCAGTACAAGGTAGTCGTACGGATCGGCTTCCAGACCTCCGAACGCCTTGGGACGCAGCATCGAGAAGAACCCCGCCTCGTGGAGCTCCACGATCACGCTCCGATCGACGGCACCGCGGCGGTCGACGTCACTCGCCGCGTCAGCGATCGCGGGAAGCAGCGACTCAACGATGTCAATCTCACTGTCCCTCATAGCGCCGCCTGATTCCGGGAGCCTTGTGCCACCATCATGAATACCATTCATTGCAGCCAGGGGAGTGGGCATGACCAAGTCGTCCGGTGTGCGAAGCGCCGCACAGGAAACACTCGGCTCCTTGGCAGCGATGGTTCGCCGCCACCAAGCATCCACAGCGGCTGAAATCATTGCAACACTGCATGATTCAGGGGCCGGCCGATTGCTGCGCCCGGCCCCGTATGGAGGACTGGAGGTCGATGCCGAAGAGTTCGTCTCGCTGATCGGTGACCTCGCCGCCCTGGACGGGTCGGCAGGTTGGCTCTGCGCGATGTTCAACGTGGCGGCCTATGACGTCAGCAGCCTGCCCGAGCGCGCGGTGAACGACGTGTGGGGCGCCGACGCCAACGCATTGATCGCACCCTGCTACAGCGCCGGGGGTCTATTGGCTCAAACCACCGGCGATCGAATGCTGAGCGGCCGATGGCAGTTCGTCGCGGGCGGCGAATACGCCGACTGGTTTCTGCTGACCGCGGACGCAGACGGGACGCCGCACTGTGTCCTGGTGCCGCGCAGCGCTGTCCACATCGAGCCGGCCCAGCACCCGACCGGACTAGACGCGGCGGGTATCCGCGATGTGACGGTGACGGACGTGCCGGTCGAACAACGACAAATCTTCCAAAATGCCGTCGAGCGCGCACAATTCGCACCGCGAATTGCCACCCGGATGCTCGCGGGTGCAGCAGCGGCAGCGGTGGTCGTGGGGGCGGCTGGCGGTGTCTGGCGGACTTTTGTCGAGCAGATGCGCGAACGGCTCGCCGCCTCGTACGGCAGCGAAGAGTTGACCGATCAGACGTCGACGACTGTGCACGTTGCTCGGGCGGCCTCGGACATCGACGCCGCCCGGCTGCAGATCGAGGCGTCGTTTCGACCAGGCAGAGACGGGGTTCGGGACACCTTTCGGGCCGCGGCGTGGGCACATCGGCAAGCCGCCGTACGGGCGCGCGATGCCGCCGATCAGCTGCTGGGTGCCAGCCATCGGCACGCGCTCGATGCCTCAGACCAAGTCACCCGCCTGTGGCGAGACGTCCACGCCGCGTGTCGGCTGACCATATTCCTGCTCGATGGCCTGGATTCGGGATGAGGCCGCGCTCAACTCCGCGAGCACCTCGGGCAGGTGCTCGGCGATCTCGAAGGGGTCGGCCACCTGGTCACCGCAGCTCAGCACCCCGATGGCCATCTCGTTCTGGTAGCTCCAACCGGTGAAGTTCAGCCCCATGGGGAACACCAGCGGGCCGGTGGAGATGAGCTTTTCGATGGGCGCCCCACCCCAGTAGAGGCGCCGCTGCGGGCCCCGCATGTTGGAGGCGATGAGGCTGAACATCGGCCGCCGGCTCACTCTTGCGCCGATTATCGGCAGTACCCGTGAATACAGCCAGAACAGCGGCCAGTACTCCATCCAGTCGTGCTGTAAGAAAGCGTCCCGTTCTGC
The DNA here is from genome assembly GCF_001499985.1 of Mycobacterium sp. IS-1556. Lineage (NCBI taxonomy): Bacteria > Bacillati > Actinomycetota > Actinomycetes > Mycobacteriales > Mycobacteriaceae > Mycobacterium > Mycobacterium sp. IS-1556. The sequence goes on along the minus strand of NZ_LQIM01000001.1, from coordinate 516,134 downwards.
CTGCACCTCGCGCGCCGTTTTGGTGGCGGTCGCAATGGCATGCAGGCGCTCGACCGGATCGGCGATGTGGGTGGCGAAGTCGACGTTCCAGCGTGCGACCTGATTGCCCCACTCCACCTCCGCACCGGGCGGCCGCATCGACACGGGCACCACCGCGGTCAAGGGCTCGTCGGTCAACTCGTCGCGCCGGTCCAGGAATTCACGAAGCGCGCCGCTGCACAACGTCAGGAACACGTCGTTCACCGTCACATCGAAGGTCTTGGCGACCCGCCGTATCTCGTGAATATCGCAGCTGCGGTAAGCGAACCGGCGATCGGCGGTCAGCGGCTCGTTGAACGGTGCCGGGGGCGCGGCGAATGCCTTGGCGTAGCCGGGCTTGCCGGCCTTCTGGCGGTTCCGGATGATGCGAGTCACGCGTGCTGTGCGAGCAACGATGCTGGGGAAGCGAGCGAGTGCGGCGAGTTGATGGCGCAACACCAACGGGAACCAGATCCAAGGGGCCGGCCGACGCTCGCTGGGCATCGGGATTCGCCGCAGTCTCGGCAACGGTGTCGCGGGATCGGCGCTGAAAATGGTTTCGAGGAGTCGCAGCGAGGCCGACCCGTCGGCCACCGCATGGTGGATCTTGAGCATGAGCGCGACCCGGCCGTCCGCGAGACCGTCGATGTACCACAGCTGCCATGCCGGACGGTTTCGGTCGAGCCCCTCGGTGAAGATCGTGCTCAACGCCGCTGCGAGCTCGCGATCGCCGCCCGGTGCTGCCGCCGTCGCCCGCTGGACGTGGTAATCGATGTCGAGCTGGGGCCGCGCGATCCACCACGGCCGCCCAAACCCGACTCGCGGCATCAACAGCTGCCACTGCAGCGGTTCCACGCGGTCCACCAGACCGGGGATGGCATCCTTGACCGCCTCGAATGTGAGCGGCTCGTGTCCCTGGCTCGGGTCGAGGACGACGACCTTCATCGTATGTTGCGGTTGCGCGTCGCTCTCCCACGCGAGGAAGCTGTTGTCTTCACCCTTCAGACGCCGCATTTCTCACCTTCAACTTGTCGTACTGCAGCCCGGGGGCAGGTTGTGGTATCCATCACTTGTACGGCCTCACTGTGCCGAAGGAGACGTCTTGTCTCGAACAGTGAGACTGCCCATCATCGCGCGCGGTGCGCCGCCATACCGTTTCCGGCGTGCGGCGATACATTCCAGACCAGCTCTTTCTTGGTGGCGCCAGGCTGGCCGCCACGGCTGACCGGCTCAAGGTGACGGCTCGCAGCCTCAAGGTGCTACGCGAGGCCGGCCTGTCCGGCGGACTCGCCGACGGCGTTCGATCGGCGAAGATGGTGAAGACCTACGGTCCCTTCGCCGGGATCATCGAGACCGCCGCTCTCCGCGACGCCGACGCCGTGGCTATCACCGACGAGATGGGCGACCTGACGTTCGCCGAGCTGAACGCGCGGGTCAATGCGCTGGCACGAGGATGGACCGAAGCCGGCTTCGGGCGCGGTGACGTGGTGGCGGTGCTGTGCCGCGACCACCGCGGGCTGATCACGGTGCTGGCGGCGGCGGGAAAGATCGGTGCCCAGACACTGCTGATGAACACCGGCTTCGCCAAGCCGCAACTGGCCGACGTCGCTCACCGCGAGAAGGTCTCCGTCCTGGTCTACGACGAGGAGTTCTCCGGTCTTGTCGACGCCATCGATCCGAGGGTGCGTCGCTACGTGGCCTGGGGCGGTGCTGATTCCGCAGCGCATCCGGACGACGCCGACAGCTCTCTGGAGCGGTTGATCCGGTCGACGTCCAGTGCGCCGGTTTCGGGGCCGCCGCAGCCGGGTGGTCTGACGCTGCTGACCAGCGGCACAACCGGCACACCGAAGGGGGCGCCGCGCGGCAAGACCTCGCCGCTGTTCTCCGCGCAGTTGCTTGACCGGGTCCCGCGTCGGCGCGGCGAAACCTGCATGTTGGCCGCACCGATCTTCCACGGCACCGGTTTGGGTCAGGCGGTCCTGTCGCTGGCGCTGGGCAATCGGTTGGTGCTGCGCCGGAAGTTCGATGCCGAGGAAACGCTGCGTGCGGTCGCCAATTATCGGTGCAGTGTCCTGGTGGTGGTTCCCACGATGCTGCAGCGAATCCTCGCGCTGCGCGAAGAGATTCGCACCCGCTATGACACCTCTTCGCTCCGGATCGTCTTCGTTTCGGGCTCCGCCATGGCACCTGACCTGGTTACCCGTGCCCTGGACGAGTTCGGCCCCGTGCTCTACAACCTCTACGGTTCTACCGAGCTCGCCGTGATGACGGTCGCGATGCCCGAAGACCTGCTTCACGATCCGCGGACGGCTGGCCGCCCACCGGTCGGCTGCAGCGTCCGGCTGTACGACACGGACGGCAACCAGATCACGGCGCCGAACACCATCGGCCGGATCTTCGCCGGCAGCAACATCAGCTTCTCGGGTTACACCGACGGGCGCGGAAAGGAGGTCATCGACGGCCTGCTCAGCGCCGGCGACGTCGGCCACTTCGACGAAACCGGACGACTCTACGTCGACGGCCGGGACGACGACATGGTGATCTGCGGTGGCGAGAACGTATATCCCCTCGAAGTCGAGAACCTGATCTGCGGCCACCCCGACGTCGACGAGGTCGCCGTGATCGGCGTCGACGACCCCGATTTCGGCCAACGGCTGAACGCGTACGTGGTGCCCGTCGAGGGCAGCGCCATCAGCCCTGAGGACATCAAGGACTACGTGCGCGCGAACCTGGCTCGCTACAAGGTGCCCCGCGACGTGGAATTCCTCGATGCACTGCCCCGCAACGCCACCGGCAAGGTGTTGCGTGCCCAGCTGATCGGCGGTGCCGTGAAATGACCGACACCCGGACCATGCAGCGCGAAGTCGCGGGCCGCATGAGTGCAGCCTTCTCGTCGATCCTCACCGGCAAGGGCAACGCCGTGGAGGTCCGAGCCAGCCTCAAAGCCAGCCGCAGACCTCCGCTACCGAACCCGGTCGCCCGAATCGAGGAGCGCGGCATTCCAGGACCCGACGGTGGCGACGGACCTCGGGTTCGCATCTACTTTCCGTTGGAGCCGGACGGATCCGCCGACGGAGTACCGGTGCTGATCTACTTCCACGGCGGCGGGTTTGTCCTGTGCGACCTGGACTCGCATGACTCGTGTTGCCGCAAGCTCGCCAATGGCGTTGGCGCGGTGGTGGTCTCGGTTGACTACCGGCTTGCGCCGGAGTTCCCGTTCCCTGCCGCCGTCGAAGACGCGTGGGCTGCCACCAAGTGGGTGGCCCACCATGTGGGCGACCTCGGCGGCGATCCCGCGCGTCTGGTAGTGGCCGGAGACAGTGCCGGCGGCAACCTGGCAGCGGTGATCGCAATGATGGCCCGTGATTGCGGTGCACCGTCGATCGCATTCCAGGTGTTGATCTATCCCGTGGTCGACCAACGGCGAAAGACTTCGGCGAAGAGCCGGCACGCCGCCAAAGGTGTACTCACCGCTGAACACATGCAGTGGTTCACGGAGCAATACCTTGGGAAAGACGGCGACCGGACGAATGTGTTGGCATCGCCCATCCTCGGCGAATTCGATGGACTGCCGCCCGCGCATATTGTCACCGGTGATCTGGATCCACTGTGTGAAGAGGGTGAGGAATTCGCTCAGCGGCTTCGTGCTGCCGGGGTTCCGGCCACGGTTCGGCGCTACGAGGGCGGGTTCCATGGATTCTTCAACTTGGCCGACCACCTGCCGGCCGCCCAGAAAGCCAACGATGACGTGTGCGCAATCCTGCGTGACGCTTTGAGAGGGGAACCGCAGTGCAATTGAGAAATACCCGCGCACTCGTCACGGGCGCCAGTCGTGGTCTGGGCAAGAGCATTGCCGAGGCGCTCGCGCAGCGCGGCGTCGATGTCGCACTGGTGGCGCGAAACGGCGATTCGCTCGCGATCCTGGCGAAAGAACTCGACGGCAAGGCTTATCCGACCGATCTTGGCGACCCCGACGCGGTCGGCGGCCTCATCGAGCGCGTGGAAGCCGACGGCCCGATCGACGTGCTGATCAACAACGCCGGGATCGACCAGGTCGGCCGGTTTTACGAGGCCACCGCCCAGGAGGTGCGAGATCTCCTGCAGGTCAACCTGAACGCGCCGATGGAGCTGTGCCGTCAAGTGTTGCCGCTCATGCTGGCGCGACGGCGTGGTCACATCGTCAACGTTTCGTCCATGGGTGCTATCTCGACCGGCCCGGGCGTCACCCTGTACGGCGCCTCAAAGGCAGGACTGAGCCACTTCACAGCGGGTATCCGTTCGGAACTGCGGGGCAAGCCGGTCGGTACGACGCTCGTCCAGATCGGCGAGGTCAAGACCGACATGATCGACCACATTCGCCAGTTCGGTCCGGCACGGCGCACCATCGAGCGGTCATTGAAGTGGAAAGCGCTCCCGTCGGAGGCTCTGGAACCTGACGAAGTCGCCAACGCGATCGCGGTGGCGATCGAGCGCAACCAGCGGCATGTCATCCTGCCGAAGCGGATCGCCGTGATGGCCAACTTCACCGAGTTCCCTCGCCGCGTTTCCGAGCTCATGCTGACAGGCATCGACCAGGATTCGGACTAGGCGATGGTGGGTCTGGTAGACCTTTCCGGGAAGGTCGCGATCATTACCGGAGCGGCCCGCGGACAGGGAGCCGCCGAGGCCCGCTTGTTCGCCTCCCTCGGCGCCCGAGTGATGCTCACCGACATCCTCGCCGACGAAGGCAAGCAGGTTGCCGCATCGATCGGGCCGTCGGCGCGCTTCTTTCGCCACGATGTCGGCGATGAGAACCACTGGCGCGCAACAGTTGATGCGGCCCTCGACGCATTCGGCGGGGTCGATGTCCTCGTCAACAACGCGGCGATATGCGTCAATCAGCCCATCGTCGAGCAACCCACGGACGGGTTCGAACAGATGCTGCGGGTGAATGTGATCGGCCCATTCCTCGGTATCCGGACCGTGACAGAACCGATGAAGGCGGCCGGCGGCGGGTCGATCATCAACGTCTCGTCACAGGCGGGCCTGCAGGGCCTTGCAGGCTACAGTGCCTACGGCGCCTCGAAATGGGGGCTGCGCGGGATGTCCAAGGTTGCGGCAATCGAACTGGGTCCGTTCGGCATTCGGGTCAATACCGTTTATCCGGGCATGATCGACACGCCGATGATTGCGCACTTGTCCGTTAGGCGCGGCCCGGGCGGGCATCCGGGTGCGCCACTGACCCGAGTAGGGACACCGGACGAAGTCGCCGACGTCGTCGCCTTCCTGGCCTCAGACGCCTCCTCCTACATCACCGGGGCCGACCTAGCTGTGGATGGCGGCGCCAGTGCCGGTCGAATTCCGGTCACCTCCCCGGCCCGAGAAGACGCAAAGGCACCCTGATGCGGATGCATCTCGCTGAGCGAGACTGGTCCACACGAATCGCAGTCGCCCAAGTAGAAACATCTTGTGTGAATGTCAACGCGTCGCTAAGTGGGATCCACCCCGACAGCCGATAATTCCATGGGGACCAACGGAATTCCACTGGACCGAGAACTGCGGCAGCAACTGCAGCCTTTCGCGGCGACGATCGAGAGGTGAGGAAACAGTGGAATACTCCGGTGCTATCGCGCTATTTGTCATCATCCTGTTGCCGCTCCTGCCGGCACTATTGCACCTGGCCGTCAACGTCGTGGAGCGAAGCTCAGAACGCCTGCGGAGGTCGGTTCGGAAGCAGGGCAACGGCATCAGCCTCGATCACTGACTGACGTTCCCGGAAGTACAATGCCACGCCAGGACTTCATCACGTCGTAAGCGGCACCGCGAGCGGGGGAACCGCTCACCGTTCGGTGACGGCGGTTTCACCCTGATTCCGTTATCGCGTCGCCACGCTACGGCGCCCTTTGCGACGGGTGGCAGCCATTAGCTCATCCAATTCCGCTGACACCAATCCGGTCAATGCCCAAGGGTCTTCGACAAGAACTGGGTCGACCTGTATGCCGACGTCGACCACGTCCCGATAGCTGAAGACGGTGAGGTTTATCCCCATCCCCATCGTCAGCGGACCGACGGGGATTATGTGTTCGATTCGCGCGCCCGCGAGGTACAGCGTCGATCGGGGACCGGCCACATTCGAAATGATCAGGTTGGTGGACAACGGGCCCTTCTGTTCGAGTCCCGCTGCCTGGATCCCTCGAAACAATAGGGTGACCAGCCAAGGCGGAGCCACCTCGTTGATTCCGAGGTTCTGCTTCTTCGTCAGATCCTCCGCCAACTCCTTCGTGCTGTCCATATTTCGATGAATGGCCGAGAGCCTCTCGACCGGATCCTCGACGTCTGAGGCTATCGAGGCGACCATGGGATGCACCGCGTTGCCAAGGTGCTTGTCGTCCCCGACACGGGTGGACATCGGGACGGTCGCCAGCAGGCTCCGCTCCGGAAGGTCGTCGCGATCAAGGAGATAGCGACGAATTGCGCCCGAAACGACACTGAGAATCACATCGTTCACCGTCGCGTCGAAGTGCTTCTTCACGTGCTTGATGTCGTCGAGCGACAAAGAGCAGTAGACGAATTCCCGACGGCGCCCGATGGCGCCATTGAACGATGTTCTAGGTGCACTCATGGGTCGCGGAGGGGGATCGTCGCGTCGCAGGTGCCCGATGGTCGTCACCGCATCGCCGAGTGCATTCCGAGCCAGTTGGACCACCCTGGGCGGCGATCTGAGTGCCGAAAGCGCTCCCCTGGCAACGAGCTCGAGAGCCGATCGTTCCGGATCCGATTCCTCCTCGACCACCTCCGCCGGCAGATGCGTCGGCCGCTCCTCGAAATCGCAGATGATGTCGGACAAACCAGCTCCAGAAACTCCGTCGACCATCGCGTGATGCTGTATCAGCAGGACCGCGACGCGATCGTTCTCCACCCCCTCCAAGTACCACGCCTCCCATAGCGGCCGCGATCGATCGAGCGGATGCGCAAGTAGGTTTCCGACCAGCGTGCCCAATTCCTGCGGACCACCCGGAGAAGGAACCGCCGCACGGTGTACGTGTGCCTTGAGGCTGAAACGATTGTCATCCACCCACACTGGACGGTCGAGCCGCAGCGGCACCTGCTGGACGCGACGTCGGAATTCGGGCAGATAGCGAATGCGATCCTCGAGGTGCGCCCGAAACGTGTCGAAGTTGAACCGGGCATTCGACGACGGGTCCAGAATCACAAGGCCCGCAGTGTGTTGCGGCCATGCCGTGTTTTCCAGGGCCAGGAAGAAGGCATCAGTACCCGCCACTCGCTTCATTCGAGATGCACTCCGCTCACAAGGCTTTACATTCTTTGGATGAACTATGTCCGACTCCCGGCGTCAAAACTATTGAAGTCTCGGTGAGTAAGACATCCGATCTGCCTTTACCGCCGCCCGCTCTAGGGTCAAACCCGAACGACTGACCGATCGTCTGCACGTCGCGACGGCCAGTGTTGCGTTGAACGGAGAAGGAAACACCGGATGTTCTCAACTGGTCCCATCACCCACGTGTTACTTGACATCCGGCGGCAGCGGTGATGAAACACTCGGCGCCGCAGACGAATTGGACACGCCGAGCGGCGATGGCCCCGCACGTTGCGCTTGACGAGGCCATCTTGTCCGTAATCCGCACACGGCAGCCGAAAACACCGACTCTGGCAGAGGCAGAACGAACTGTCGCGGAGATGGCGTCAGCGTCGGATCTGTTCGAGGAGCGTGGTTGGGTGGATAGGCCGGCGACGTATCACCGCCAGCCACCGCCGCTGCGCGATAACGACATCCTTGAATTGCGTTGCCGAACAGGGCCACTACGTCACGAGACGCTGACATTTCCGTCGGGATTTCGCCCCCGGCTCATAGAACCGGGCGCCGAGCGATGGTCCAGAAATAAACGGAACGAGACCGTCCTCGTTCGGTTGCTGCGCCACCAGCAGACCAACGCCCCGTGGGTGATCTGCCTGCACGGTTTCGGTATGGGATCGTCTCGTTTCGATCTGGCCACCCTGTGGGCAAGCTACCTGCACGCCAAGTTGGGATTCAACGTGGCACTGCCAGTCGCTCCTCTGCACGGCTCACGGCGATCATCTGACGACGGACAGCTCTTGTCCCTGGATCTGACATCGATGTTGCATGGGATAAGCCAGGCGGTCTGGGACGTACGCCGGCTGGTGAGCTGGCTGCGAAGTACAACCGGAACAGCTATAGGTGTGTACGGGCTGTCTCTCGGTGGCTATCTCGCTGCGTTGCTGGCCGGCATCGAGGAACTCGACTGTGTGGTCGCGGCTCTTCCGTTCGCCAACGTCCTTGGTTTGATGGAGCACCATGGACCGCCGCCGATGTATCTGGATGTGCTGCGGTCCGGTCCTGCACAGAAATCCTTCCGCGTTACGTCCCCCCTTGCGATGCAACCACAACTGCCGCCAGAACGGCTCACACTCTTGGCCGCACGTGGTGACCGGTTGATTCCCCAGGACCAAACGCACGCTTTGTCCGCGAGGTGGCAGACGTCCCATGTCCATTGGACCAACAGCGGCCATGTCGGGTTTACGTGGTCCCGTCAAGCCAAACGCCTTGTGGGCGAGCAATTGAGCGCCGGGTTGTGTAGCTCGATCCAACATTGACCGTACTACGGTCGCGGCCACCGCTTCACCCTGCGCCCTTGACATATTGTTTCTGCACCATGGCTGCAGAAATCGCGCTGGGGTGCGTAAGGCGTTAGCCCACAACCGACTTCAGTCCATCTAGCGGAGCAGCACGGTCTTTCCCACGGTCCTACGGTCGCTGATGGCGCGGTGCGCATCGGCTACCCGCTCGAGTGGGTAGCTACTGCCGATCACCACCGTGATCGCGCCGCGCGCCAGCCACGTGAGCAACTGCTGCGCCGTCTGCGCGGCCTTCTCGGGCCGATGGCGCAGCCAATCGGTCAGCGAGTAGCCGACGACGGTCGCGCCGTGGTTCATCAACTCCGTGCTGAGGTAGTCGGCTGGTGCACCGCTGGCCGCGCCGAACGTGACGATCCGCCCGAACGGCGCCAAGCATTGAACGCTTTGGCGGGCAATGTCCCCGCCGACCGAGTCCAGCACGAGATCGACGCCGCGGCCGGCCGTCTGTTCGAGCACCGCCTGGGGCCAGGAGTGGTCGGAGTAGTCCACTGCAATGTCAGCCCCGTGGCGCCGAAGGTGAGCGAACTTCTCGGGCCTGCTGACCGCACCCACCACGGATCCGGCGCCGAGCACTTTGGCGATCTGGGTGGCCAGCGTCCCGACTCCCCCCGCCGCCGCGTGCACCAGAACCGTCTCTCCTTTCTGCAGGCCGCCGGCTTCCACAAGCGTCTGGTAGGCCGTAACGCCATGGATCCACACCGCCGCAGCGCTGGCGTCATCGACGTCCGCGGGTACCGGGACCGTCAGCGAGGCGGGCGCCACCGCATACTCGGCGTATCCATGCTCCACGAGCGCGGTGACCCGCGAACCAATCGCCGGCCCGTCGACGCCCGAACCAAGCGCAGCGACGGTCCCGGCCACCTCCTGGCCCAGTCCGCTTGGTAGCGGCATGTCGGTGCCAAATGCGCCCTGGCGCTTCATGATGTCGCCGAAAGCCACCCCGGCGGCCTGCACGTCGATGAGAATCTCGCCGGGTGCCGGGGCCGGAGTCGCCACTTCGGTTATCCGCAACATGTCGGGCCCGCCGAATCCGGTCATCCATACCGCCTTCAACGGTTGGCCCCCTTCTCCTCGGTGAACATCTGTGTGAGATGGCGGCGCAGTGGCGCTGCATCGCGGCTACCGCTGAGGTAGCCCACATAGCCGTCGGGCCGGATCAAGACCAGACCTCCGCCGTCCAGGCCGAAGCACGCCGCGACGGCTAAATCGTCGATCGGCACCGAATGGATGAGGTCGGCGAATCCGCTGATCGTCTTCGTGAGATCGCTGGCGGCTGAACCCAAGCCGAACAGCGTGTGCCTGTCGCGATGTAGCAGGTCGAACAAGCGGGTCCTGCCACCGCGTCGTTGTGCAACCTCGACGTCAGGCGCACGGTCACCGACGGCGACCCTGCCGCGCGGACCGGCTCCGGTGGCGTCGTGATAGGAGACGTCGATCTGGGAGATCGCTCGGGTGAGCTTTCGCTGGACAGCGTCGCGGCCCAACACCACTGGAGCGACCCGACGGCGCACGGCGGTAGATACAGGATTGCGCAGCAACGTCATCCGAGTGATGCGCCGGGTTCCCCTGACCAGCCGGTCGGCCACCGGAGCTCGTTCGGCCGCGTAAGTCTCGAGCAACTCTGGCCGCGCAGCCCCCCGCACCACGGCTGCCAGTTTCCACCCCAAGTTGAAGCTGTCGGCGATTCCGGTGTTCATTCCTTGCGCACCTACCACGGAGTGGATATGCGCGGCGTCCCCTACCAGGAAAACCCGTCCCCGAGCATGAGTTTCAGCGCGGCGCTGGTTGATTCGGAAACGGCCGGCCTGTCGGATCTCGGCGATCCGGGCGCCCGGGGGCGCACAGATATCGACGGCAGCCTGCAGCTCCTCGTGGCTGACCGGGAGCTCCGATGACGCTGCGTCAGGCGGTTGCGCGACGGCGATCCGGTGCCATCCGCCGAGCATCGGGAAGTACGCGACGAAACGTCCTCGGTTCAGGTACGCGAAGAACTGGTCGTGCGGTAGCGACCAGTCCATCCGCAGATCGGCAACGGCGAAGTTCTCCTCGAATGCGCCGCCGAGAAAACCGATCCCGAGCGCGTGCCGCACGGTGCTGTGTGCGCCGTCAGCGCCGATGAGCCACGACGCCGTGGCTGTGTCGACGGTGCCGTCGGCACACCGCACCTGCACATGGACGTGTTCATCGGTCTGGTCCAACGACACCAGTTCCGTGTCGCGGTCCACCTCGACCCCTAGCGTGGCGAGGTGCTCGGCGAGAACCTCTTCGGTGTCGTTCTGCGGAATCATCAGCAAGAAGGGAAAGGGACTGTCAAGGCCGGCGAAGTCGGCGCGCAGGATCTGGCGGTTCTCGCTGAAGACGTTGAAAACCCGGGCCCGCAGACCCCGGTCGAGCAGGGGCTGGACGACCCCGGGTTTCTCGAACAGTTCCAGCGTTCGGGCTTGCATGCCAAGTGCCCTCGTGTCGGTGGCCGGACCGGCCGCGGCGTCGATTATTCGCACCGCGACGCCGCGTCGTGCCAGCTCGATCGCCATCGTCAGCCCGGTTGGACCGGCACCCACGATCAGCACGTCGTTCATCGGGTCTCCCCCTTCGTGGCCGGCATGTCCACCGATTCCGGCAGTTGCGCAACGAGCATGCGATCGAGCAGTTGAAGAACACCTCGCCGGTGCGCTGCGAGGTCTAGTTCGGCGCGGAAGACATAGGCGTTGTGCAGGTTGTTCAATGCGCCGAGGACGGCCACCGCGGTCATCTCGGGATCGGTGACGACGAAATCGCCGACGGTGTCCCCTTCGTCGATCAAGGACGTGACGCTCGGCAGCAGTTGTGCGGCAACTGTGTTCGACACCCGATGGTCTAGATCGGCGACCGCGGTAGGCTGCGGTGAGCGCAGGAAACCATCCGGATCATCCGCCAATCCGTATGTGTAGTCGAGGAACGCCACCAGGCGTTCGGCCGGCCGCGCGGCGGGGTTCTCGAGAATGCCGCGATAGTCGGCGAGCAACCGCTCCGAAACGATCTCCGCACACGCCCCGAAGAGGTCTTCTTTGGACCGAAAGTAGTGGTAGAAGCAACCCTTCGCGACACCCAACTCCCCGATGATCGCCTCGACGGTCGTCTTCTCGTAACCCCGGTCGGCGAATAGCCGTAGCGCGGTATCGACGATCTCGCCTCGGCGTACTTCTGGCTTTTTCAGCTGCCGCACGGCTGCTAGCCTAATAGACCGACGGTCGGTCTGTCACGTGCAGGCCGGTGTCCGACCCACTATCAGGAGAAACTGGAGCGACCTGTGGAACTCGAGACGGTCAGGCTCATCGGCGCACAAGAAACCACGCTCGCCACGCTGTACGGCAAGGCCATGGAGAGCCGCCGACCGAACACCGTCCTGGCCGATCGCGAAGCCGATAAGGCGCTTCAGCGGATCGACTACGACTTCAGCCGGCTGCGGATTCGTCGCACCGACCACACGTCACTTGCGGTGCGCGCCAAGGCTTACGACACCTGGGCCCGGCGGTTTCTCGACAGCAATCCGCACTGCACCGTCTTGCACCTTGGCTGCGGCCTGGATACCCGGGTGTACCGGGTGGACCCGCCCTCCACGGTGCGGTGGTACGACGTCGACTTCCCCGATGTCATGGAGTTGCGCCGGCGGCTCTTCCCCCCGCCACCCGCCGGCACGCACACGGTCGCCATGTCGGTCACCGATCCGCAGCTGCTCGACGAGGTCCCCGGCGACAGGCCGGTTCTGGTGATCGCCGAAGGTCTCACGCCATACCTGCCTGCCGACGAGGGCGTCGCGTTGCTATGCCGGATCACCGAGCACTTCCCCTCCGGTGAACTGCTGTTCGACGGCTATGGCCGCGGAGGCTTGTGGTTCCTGCAGCGCTACGGGTGCGTGAAGGCCTCCGGCGCGAGACTGGGCTGGGCCATCAACGATCCGCGCGAGTTGGAGCGCGCGGTGCCCGGCCTGGTCTTCGACGCCGAACTCTGGTACACCGACGCGCCGGGGATGGACCGTCACTTTTCGCCGCTTCACCGAAGCCTGTTGCGTGCCATGTACCGCGTGAGCGCGACCCGGCGGCTGGGCCGACCCCTGCGCTATCGCTTCGATCGACGCCGCGAGGCCGGGTAGTTGTCTAACCGTGCGCGCCGGTCGTCACCACGAGACGGCCGGTGGTCGCGCGCGCTTGCATGCGCTCCAGGGCGGTCGGCAGTTCCACCCACGGCACCTCGGCGCCGACGACGGTCCGGATCGTCCCGGTCCGAATCATTTCGAGGATCTTGGTATGGGCGTCGAGTCCGTCGGAGCGCGCCGGCCAATTGAAGCCCAGGGTGCGACGGACGGCGAGTGGATCGGTGACGTAGACCAAACACACACCGCACACGTCGAAGTTGCCGTATGCGATCGGCCGCGGCGAGAGATAGTCGCCGTCCTCGAGCGCGATGTCCTCGGCGAAGCCTGCCATCAGATGACGTCCGTTGAGCCCCATACACCGGAACGTCTGCACGGTCACGTCGCCACCGACGGCATCGAAGGCGACGTCTACGCCACGGCCGTAGGTCAACTCCATGACTTCATCGACCCAGTCGCCGCGCCGGTAGTTGATGGCGTGATCGGCGCCGAGTTCCTTGCAGAAGGCGACCTTCTCGTCGCTACCGGCCGTCGCGATGACCCGAGCGCCCAGCGCTTTGCCGAGAACCAAAGCGCCTGAGCCGGTTCCACCGGCAGCGGCGTGGACCAACAACGTCTCACCGGGTTGCAGTCGGCCCCGTTCCCGCAGCGCGAACCAGCCCAGATGGAACGGGTAGTGCAGCGCCGCGCCATCGGTGTCGCTGATCCAGTCCGGCAGCTCCAGAGCTGTCGCCGCGTCGACGATCGCGTAGGAGGCATAGCCGCCGAACGCCATCACCGGAATGCCGACGATTCGTCGACCGACAAGATGCTCGGCGCCTAGACCCGCACTTTCGACGACTCCGACCGTCTCCATGCCCGGTACGAACGGTGGTTGCAGGGGCAGTGTCGAGTAGCGCCCTCGAATGATGTCGATGTCGTTGAAGTTCAGACAGAAGGCGCGGACAGCGACTCGGACCTCGTTGGGCCCGGGCGGCCGCACGTCCACCGTCTGTTGCTCGAGCACCTTGGCGGGGTCACCCAGGCTCGTGGCCACCCATGCTCGCGACGAGATAGATTGAGGTGCAGTTTCATTCATCGTTCCTCCAGGTTCAATCGGTGAGAAACCGGCTGCGATAGGCGCTCAGTCGGCTGTCGATCTCGTCGGTGTCCAACCCGAGGTCGGCGGGCTGATAGAGCACGCCGCCATAGCGGCCGCGTGGGTGATCTGACCGGAACTGCGCCATCGCAGCGCGCGAGTTCGCCTCGAAGGGCTGATCGGCGAGTTCGTAGATCGCCGCGATGGTGCCTTCCTCGTCGGCCATGAATTCCTCGAACCGCACGTCGACCGATTGTGCGGCGGGCAGCGCGTCGCGGTCACGCACACAGCCGTTCAGCAGGTCCTCGACACGCTCGAGCCAGTAACGCGAGATCTCTTGTGGGTTCGGACGGGCACACGCCATCCGCGCCGCGTAGCTGACCATGGTCGCCATCGACTGCGTCACCTCGACCGGATCTCGATGCGTCACAACGAAGATGGCGTCCGGGAACGTGGAGACGAGCGTCGGGAACTGCTCGAGGTGCTGTGGCGACTTCAGCACCCACCGGGTTCCGCCGCGCAGCCACTGCAACGCCTGCAGGCTGCGCTTCAGGTACGCGTACGACGGCGCCTGGTCGTTCGCCTTGTAGTGCGCCGCGAAACTCGGTACGTGATAGGTGGTTTCGAACAGCATGCCCGAGATGTCGTTCACCAGGAGCTGGATCTCCTCGTGCGCATGGTCGACCGTCATGTCATGCATCCGCTTGAACTCGGGCATCGACGTGTTCACCAGCTCAAGGCCGGTCGCGCATCGATCCCGCCGGGGCTGCGAATCGTGTTCATCGGGCGCCGGGAACGGCTCGAGGCTTTCCCAGTACGGCAGATAGCGGATCGCGGGGTCGGCGGCGATCAAGTTGTGCAGATGGGTCGTTCCGGTGCGCGGAAGTCCGCAGATGATGATCGGACGTTCGATCGGGATGTCCTCGATCTCCGGGTGCTCGGTGATCAAGGCCGCCAACCGAAGCCGATTGACCAGGTTGCCCACCAACTGCTCGAACACGACGGCGGTGCCGGTGTCGGAGAGCCCGGCCTCTTCGACGAGCGCGCCGCACAGCACGTCGAGGCGGTCCCGAAAACCCGGGTCGCCCCACTCGGCGAGGCCCGTGCGCTCGGTCGCCGCCGCCAGCAACGCCTGCGGTGACAGTTCCAGCGTTGCGCCGTAGGCGGCCAGCGCTTGACGCATCGGTTGTGCCTCCGCCGGATACACCGGATCGGCAAGGTCCGTCAGCCTGATCGACGCCGGCCGCGTCACTCCGTCGATCACGCGCGCAACTCCGCGACATCCACCACGCGACACTGCGGACGGGCCGGGGTGTCCTCCGGCAGGAACCAGCGCAGCCAGATCAAGCCCTTGGACCTACCGGCGGTCGATACCCAGTTCGGGTGCCCCGGATCCTGATCGCTGATGACGATCCGCCACGAACCGTCGTCCTCATAGCTGACCTGGGCGCCGTTGATGGTGACCCGCTCGTGGGTGTAGTCGTAGGTGTGCAGGAAGGGGTTCCACAGACAGAGATTCCAGAAAACGCAGTCCGGTGAGGTGCCCTCGATGATGAGCGCCTGGTGCGGTTCGAGGTGGTAGGCGCCCATGGCGTATGCGGCGTCGCCGGCCGCCCATCCGTAGGTCTGGGTGGGCACCGGGAACGGTTCGTGAATCTCGTTGGGCGGCTCCACCCGAACGGGCAGCATCTTGCACTGCTCGTTGAGCCACGTTCGCGCCGCGCGCAGGCGCCGGGTCAGATCGGCACGGTCGTCGTGCCGACGGGCCGGCGGATCGATCGCCTCGATCTTCCATTCCGGGCGCCGACCGTCCTCGGGCGCTTCCATGTAGTCGCGGGTGAGGGCGAACACCGCGTCGGGCTCGAGTTTGAGCCACGCGCCGGCTTCGGGTGGGGTTGCGCTGAGGGTGAACTCGAAGTTGCCGTCGGCGTCGAATTCCAGGGCGCGGTCATTGATGGTGCCGACGATCCGGTCGCTGTAGCGTCCGTCGTCGGGGCCGCCGTAGACCGTCATCGACAGGTAGACGGCGTCGCCACGGTTGCCGCTGACGCGATATCGGCGGTCGGGGTCGATCGGCGAGAGTTGGTAGAAGGCATCGGAATTGTCGCCACCCCATTTCAAGTAGGGGCTGATGACATCGACCAGGATGGGCTTTTCCTTGTCGCCCCAGACATAGGCGTCCACGGCGACGCGCAGCAGGCTGAAAGCCAGTCGGTAGCCGTCGAGGATGTCCGGTTCGTCCAACGGCGGATCGGCGTCGCGCACCCGTTGTTCGACGGCGCGGACCTCGTCGAGCAGGTCAGCGAACGCTGCCGAAAGGTCGTCGGCCGGTTGCACATTGCTCACGGGTTCTCCTCATTTGTGGTTGCGGCTCCCTGCATGATTAGTGAGCAGAGTCTGCTGACCACGTCGTCGCTGTCGTCGCGCTGCAGCACCTGCGCGGCGTAGAACGTGGTGCCGACCAGCACGTCGTAGACCATCTCGACGTCGAGGTCGGGCCGGACCAGCCCCTGCTCGATACCCGACCGCACCAAAGCCGCGAAGTCGTGGCGGGTCTGCTCATCGAGAAGTTGCTGGGTACGGATGACGAGTGCGGGGTCGCGGTGTCGGTCAGCCAGGATGCCCATGGTGGCGCTGGCCACCACGGGTTCGCGCCAGAACCTGAACACGCCCTCCACGAATTGCCTTAGGTCTGAGTGGAATTCACCCGATCCCGCCAACACCTCGGCGCTGTCCGCGGGACCGAACACGGCATCGAAGACGACGTGGGTCTTCGACGGCCAGCGCCGGTACACCGTCGGTCGGCTCACCTCGGCTTCGCGCGCGATCGACTCGATGGACACCTGCTCATAGCCGTCACGCGCCAGCAGTCGACGCGTGGCCGCCATGATGGCCTGCTGAGTGCGCGGATCACGTGGACGACCGCGCGCCGGTTCTGCCCTCGTCACCGACGACGCCGGGTCGTTGTCGGTCGCCACATGCGCATTATCTTTACAGGACGTAATGTAAACATGTCAACGGCTCACGGGTCGATCATCACTAGGCCCGCCCCGAGGTCCGAGTTCTCCGACATGCTGCATAAGCGCGACGACGACGTCAGGGTGGTAGTCATGGCACAGGGGTTCTCCAGTGCACCGGGGACCGAGGGACCGCTCGCGGAGGTTCCGGCCGCGGGACTGCGAAGGATTTGGTCTTGGGCGATCCTGATCGCGGTCGGCGGCTTCCTGTTCGGCTTCGACACCGGCGTCATCTCCGGCGCGCTGCTGTTCGTCAAGACCGATTTCGAACTGAACGCCTTCCAGCAGGGCAGCGTGGTGAGTGTCCTTCTCTTGGGCGCGATGGCCGGCGCGCTGGGGTCGGGACGCATCGCCGACCGAATCGGCCGCAAGAGAATCTTCGGGCTGCAGGGCGCGGTCTTCCTGCTCGGCACGGCGGTCGCGGCCTTTTCGACCGGGTACTGGACACTGCTCGCCGGCCGACTGGTGCTCGGCCTCGCGGTGGGTGCCGCCTCGGCAACCGTTCCGGTTTACCTGTCTGAGATTGCTCCGTCAGAGGTTCGGGGCCGGATGCTGACCCTCAACCAGCTGATGATCACGACCGGGATCCTCGTCGCGTATCTGGTCAACGTGGTGTTCTCCAGCGCTGAGAATTGGCGCGCGATGATCGGGTTCGGCGCGGTCCCTGCCCTGGTGATGGTGGTCGCGGCGGTAGGGGTCCTGCCCGAGTCTCCGCAGTGGCTGTTGACCCACGGCCGCGCCGACCAGGCCCGCCGGTTGATCGCGTCGGTCACCAACGAAGCGACTGCAGATCGATTGCTGCAGCGACGTCAACAGCGCCTGGGGCGGGCCTCCGATGGGCAGGACGACGATCGGGACACGAATGGATGGCGTGCACTGCTCGCCGCGCGGGTCCGCCCGGCGCTCGTGGTAGGGCTCACGCTGGCTGCCATCCAGCAGTTCGGCGGAATCAACACCATCATTTACTACGCGCCGACCATCATCTCGCAGTCCGGGCTGACCGCGTCCAACGCCATCGTCTATTCGGTGGCCATCGGCGTCATCAACCTGGTCATGACGCTTGTCGCGATTCGTCTGATCGACCGGCTGGGGCGCCGCCCTCTGTTGATCGTCTCGCTGGCCGGCATGGCCGTCATGCTCGCGTTGCTCGGGCTGTCGTTCGTCGCCGGGATGAGCGCCGAGCTGTCGCTGGTGTTCATGGTTGTCTACATCGCCGCCTACGCGGCGGGCTTGGGCCCGATCTTCTGGGTGCTGGTCGGCGAGCTCTTCCCACCACGCGTGCGCGCGTCGGGCTCGAGCGCGGCGACCGCGGTGAACTGGACGTCGAACTTCGTCGTCAGCCTCGTCTTCCTTACCGTGGTGAACGCGCTCGGACAGGGCCAGACATTCTGGCTCTTTGCATTCATCTGCGCGTTCGGACTGTGGTTCGTCAAACGCTATGTGCCGGAGACCAAGAACCGCGACTACGACCAGGTCGACGCCGACTTACAGCACCGATTTGGGCGATAACCAGAGCAACTCAGCTGGCGGTCAGGCCCAGAAGCGGCGGGACGAGATAGCGGCGCGCGAAGGCCCGCGCAGCATCGTCGTCGCCGAGTGCGATGTTCACCGACGGTGTCAGAAAGAACGACAAGATGATTCGCACCGTCACCTCCGAGACCTCGAGCAGTTCCAGCTGCGTGCGGTCGTCCTCGGGTAGTTCCACCGCCAGCTGGTATGCGAGAAATGATGACGCCGTCTGGACGACGCCGTCGCCTTCGACGGTCAGGAACGGCAGCACGGTTTCGGGTTCGGTGGCCAGTATCCGCTGCAGCAACGTGTGCTGACGCAGGGTGTTGAGGGTGAAGACGAACCCTTCGACGAGCTTGTCTTCCTTCTCGGAATAGCGGGCGGCTTCGTCTCGCAGGTCGGCAAGGAACCGCTCGAGCTCGCGCAGGAGAACGGCCTCGATGATCTCGTCCTTGCTGGGGAAATGCCGGTAGAGGGTGACCCGGGCGAGTCCGGACCGACGGGTGATGTCTTCGACGGTCGAACGATTGATGCCGAACAGCTCGAACTGTTTCAACGCGGCGTCGAGGATGCGTTCGCCGGTGCCCTCCACCGCCGGCGAGCCGAATCGCTGCACGGCCTTTGCGAGCAAACCGGTGTACTTCACGGCCGGCACCTCCCCCATTGAAACAAATACACTAAATATGTACCTTCGTTCTTCATGGAACGCAATGGAGCTTCCAAGGTTTCTGCGCCAGCGACGTCCGGGGCATTCGCCGCGCCGAGCGTGGCCAGCAGGGCACTGTTCGCGCTGAGCTCGGCGGTGATGCGACCTGTCACTGCACTGCTCCCGTCCAACGCGGTCGGAGTCTGCGGCCTCGATGTCATCCTGCGGGCGTTTCTCGCCGCGGCCTCCGCGCCGCGCCGCGGACTGACGGTCACGCCGGTCGACGCCGCGTTCGGCGGCCGACGCGTCCGCGGGGAGTGGGTGTGCGCCCCCGGCGTCGACCCTGACGGGGCCGCGGTGCTCTACATCCACGGAGGCGCCTTCGTCGCGTGTTCACCACGTACTCACCGGGGCCTGATCGGCGAGCTCTCGGCGTCCTCCGGTCAGCCGGTGTTCGCCGTCGAGTACCGCAAGGCGCCGCGTCACCGCTTCCCGTGTGCCGCCGACGACGCACTGGCCGCCTACGAATGGCTGGCGTCGACCGGACGGGCCGTCGCGGTCGCGGGCGACTCGGCCGGTGGTCAGCTGGCGGTCGCCACGACATTGGCCGCGCGCCGACACGGCCTGCCGGATCCCGCGGCGGTGCTGCTGTACTCACCGGCGTTGGATCTCACCGGCGCGTTGGCTCTCGCGCTGGACGGGCGACGACGCGATGCGTTCGCGCCGGCGCGACGCGTAGCGCCGACATTCGCCCTCTACGTCGGCGACGCCGACCCCTGCGAAGAACTGCTGTCGGTGCTCGACGCCGACGTCGCCGGTTTCCCGCCGACGATGATCCACGTCGGCAGCACAGAGATGTTGCTCGACGACTCGCGCCGTCTCACCCAGTGCCTTCGCGACGCCAACGTGACAGTGCACCTGCACGTCGCCCGCGGACAGATCCACGTCTTCCCCGCGATGTTCCGCTTCGTTCCCGAGGCACGCACCGCAATCCAGCAGAGCGGCACGTTTCTCGCCGACCACCTTGCCTCCGGCGCGGCCCGAGAACCATTCACCGCCTGAAAAGACAACGACCACAGAGGAGTTCGCCATGGCCATGGACCTTTCCGACATGCTGGCCAAGATCAAGGACCGGCAGTGGGCGCTCGGCGACATCGACTGGGACGCCCCGGGTGCCGAACTGATCACCGACGAGCAGCGCCCCAAACTCAAGGAATTCATGTCGGACCTGGTGTGGATCGAGCAGGTCGGTGCCCGCGGATTCGCCGCGCTGGCCCTGAAGGCGTCCGACGACACCCTTGCCGAGATCTACCGGTATTTCCACGCCGAAGAGCAACGCCACGCCAATGCCGAACTGGCCCTGATGCGCCGGTGGGGCATGCTCGAAGAAGACGAGATCCCCGAACCGAACATCAACATCCGCCTCGCGATCGACTGGCTCGACACCTACGCCGACAAGGCATCGCTGAGCATGCTCGGCACCATCATCCCGATGCTCGAGGTGGCGCTGGACGGCGCCCTGCTCAAGTTTCTCCTCGACGAGGTCCAAGACCCGGTGTGCCACGAAGCGTTCAAGCTGATCAACGCCGACGAATCCCGGCACCTCGCAGTCGATTTCCACGCATTGGAGTTGCTCGGCAATGCGCCTGCCCGCAAGCTGCTGATCAACACCGTCGGCGCCGTGGCCAGCCCGGCCTTTCTGATCGGGGTGCTCATCTACACCCCGCTGCTGTCGAAGATGCGTGACAACGTGGTCGCGATGGGACTGAAGGAGGAGAGCCTGTTCGCGGCCATCAAACGGTTCTCCAACGTGGGCGACCGCAGCGAGTACACCAGCCGCAACCCCATGTACCGCATCGTGCGCGGCCACGGAAATCTGGTCGTCGAGAGCAACGTGCGGTTCCGCCGGTTCATCGCCGACCCGCTGATCGCGCTGTCGGCTCGCTACCCGAAGCGGATGCTGCGGCCGGTGCCGTCCTGGATCCGCGAGCTCACCCCCGAACCGGTGGCGTCATGACGGCCTCAGTGGTGATCATCGGCGCCGGCTTCGCTGGGCTCGGCGCGGCAATCCGGTTGCGCCAGAGTGGAATCGAGGACTTCGTGATCCTCGAGCGTGCCAGCGCAGTGGGTGGCACCTGGCGCGACAACGCCTATCCGGGCGCCGCCTGTGACATCCCGTCGCTGCTGTACTCATACTCGTTCGCGCCGAAACCGGACTGGCCGCAAGGCTATTCGGGCAGCAACGACATCCTCGGCTACATCGAGTGGATGGTCGAGAACTTCGACCTGCGCCGGTTCATCCGGTTCGACACCGAAGTCACCGCGTTGTCGTTCGATGAGTCCGACGGCGTGTGGTCGATCGCCACCGCCGCCGGACACACCTATTCCGGTGCCTCGGTCATCATGGCTCAGGGGCCGCTGTCGAACGCGAGCCTGCCGCCGATTCGCGGCCTCGAGACGTACACGGGAGAGAAGATCCACAGCGCCCGTTGGGATCACGAATACGATTTCAGCGGCAAGAGGGTCGCCGTCGTCGGAACCGGCGCCAGCGCGGTGCAGATCATCCCCGAGTTGGTCAAGACCGCCGCGCAGGTGAAGGTGTTTCAGCGCACTCCGGGCTGGGTGCTGCCGCGGCTGCAGTACCGCACTCCGGAGTGGAACAAGCGGCTCTACCGGCAGCTTCCGGTCACCCAGAGCGCGGCGCGCAAAGGTGTGTTCTGGGTCCATGAGTTCATGGCGCTCGGCTTGGTGTGGCCGACGGTGATGACGCGCGCGCTGCAGGGAATCGCGAAGATGCAGTTGCGCCTGCAAGTCAAGGACCCCTGGATGCGACGCCAGCTCACCCCGCGATTCACCGCAGGCTGCAAACGGCTACTGATCAGCAACGACTACTACCCGTCCCTGGCCAAAGAGAACTGCAAGCTGATCACGTGGCCAATCGCGACATTGTGCCCCAACGGGATTCGCACTTCCGACGGCATCGAGCACCAGGTCGACGCGATCGTCTTCGCCACCGGCTTCGATGTGTGCAAGGCGGGCACGCCGTTCCCGGTCACCGGGCTGGGCGGACGGTCACTCGGCGACGAATGGTCCTCCGGCGCTTACGCATACAAGAGCACAAGCGTCGCCGGCTACCCGAATCTGTATCTGACCTTCGGTCCGAACTCGGGTCCGGGCCACAATTCGGCGCTTGTGTACATGGAGGCCCAGATCGAATACGCGGTGCGGGCGATCCGGACGCTGAACCGATGGGGTCTGAAGTACCTCGACGTCCGCGTCGATGCCCAACGCCGCTTCAACGAAGAGCTCCAGCAGCGGCTGGCGAAGACCACCTGGAATTCGGGTTGCCGCAGCTGGTATCTGACCGAAGACGGCTTCAACGCCACCATGTATCCCGGCTTCGCCACCCAGTACCTCAACCAGATGGCCGACCTGCACTACCCCGATTACCACGCTGTCCAGAAAGTGACGACATGACCGCATACCGCTCCAGCTGGCTCGACGACGACCTCGACGCGCTGCGCGAACTAGCCCGCTCGTTTTGCGAGAAGGAGATCAAGCCCAACGCCGAGAGGTTCATCGATCAGCATCACGTCGACCGCGAGCTGTGGACCAAGGCCGGCGAGCTGGGCCTGCTATGCATGTCGATTCCCGAGGAATACGGCGGCGGCGGAGGAACTTTCGCGCACGAGGCGGTTCTCATGGAGGAGCAGGCGCGCATCGGCGACACGTCGTGGGGCCAGTCGGTGCACAGCGGGATCGTCGCGCACTACCTCAACGCGTACGGCACCGACGAACAGAAGCGGCAGTGGCTGCCGAAGATGGCCAGAGGCGAGGTGGTCGCGGCGATCGCGATGACCGAGCCCGGTACCGGCTCAGATCTGCAGGCCGTCAAGACCAAAGCCATCCGCGAGGGTGACGAGTACGTGGTCAACGGTTCGAAGACCTTCATCACCAACGGTGCTCAGGCCGATCTGATCGTCGTTGTCGCCAAGACCGACACCTCCGAAGGGGCGAGCGGGATCTCGCTGGTGCTGGTCGAGGCCGACCGACCGGGGTTCCGGCGCGGGCGCGTGCTGGACAAGATCGGCCAGAGGGGCCAGGACACCTCCGAACTTTTCTTCGAGGACGTCCGGATTCCGACATCGAACCTGCTCGGCACCGAAGAGGGCCAAGGGTTCGTGCAGCTCATGCTCCAACTGCCGCAGGAGCGATTGATCATCGCGGTCGGTGCGGCCGCGGGCGTCGAGGAGGCGTTGGCGCAGACCGTGCAATACACCAAGGACCGGCACGCGTTCGGCAAGCCGCTGTTCGCGTTCCAGAACACCAAGTTCAAACTCGCCGAAGTGGCCACCGAGGCGCGCATTGCGCGGGTGTTCGTCGACGACTGCGTGTCGCGGCATCTGCGCGGCGAACTCGACATCCCCACGGTCGCGATGGCGAAATGGTGGACCACCGAACGCTCGATGGCCGCGCTCGACGAATGCCTGCAACTCCATGGTGGCTATGGATACATGACCGAATATCCGATAGCGCGGGCGTGGGCCGACAACCGCGTCCAGAAGATCTACGCCGGCACCAACGAGATCATGAAGGAAATCATCGCGCGCTCCCTCTAACGGTTATGGTCGCGCCCGGGGGATCTTCGTATCGCCGGCCGCGTCATCAGCCCCCAGGCAGCAGGGCCGCATCGAAGAACGCCAGCTCCAGCCGCATCGCCCGCCGGTAGGCAGTACGCGCGGAGGGGACGTCATCGGCGTGCTGATCGAGCAGTCGTTCCAGCAGTGCAGCCACGTCCTCGAAGCCCGGATCGGCATAGGTCTGCACCCATTGGGCGTACGGTCCGGCGGTGTCGGCGTCCAACGTGGTTCCGATGTGCGCGTAGAGCCGCATGCACGGTGTCATCGCCGCGCACACCACCCCGAGATCACCAGTGGCGGCGGTGGCCAGCAGGAACTCGGTGTAGGCCAGCGTCGCCGCGGCAGGCTCGACGCCAGCCATGTCGATCCCCCACGACGCCGCATACGACGCGTGCAACCCGAGTTCCTCACGCACCCCGGCGAGCAAATCGGCGAACGTCAACAAGGTGGCCGTGTCCGAGCTGCGGGCTAACGCCAAACCATAGGCACGGGCGAACGATGCGAGGAAAAACGCATCCTGTGCGATATAGCCCGCGAAGAGATCGCGGTCCAGTGAGCCGTCTCCGATACCCCGTACGAACGGGTTGGCCAGCACCTCGGCCACCACGTCAGCGTTCTCCGTCCACAACTGCGTTGCGAGCGTCATGCCGCCTCCCACGCCGTCTCGCAGAACCCGAGCACCTTACGAACTCTAGTCGTGCGGCGCTTGGCGATGGTTGGGGCCGAGGCGCGTAGGTCTCAAGTCGTGATGCGCATCTCGGCGCCCGGATGGGAGCTGAGCGTGACGACCACCGTGCCGCTACCCGTCTCGAACGTGGTGCTGGCGTAGCCGATGAAACCGTAGTGCCCGTCGATCGTCGACACGGCGGTGATGTCGCGGCTTCCCGACGCACCAGTGTCGAGATTCACCCAGTCGGCGCTCACGGTGAGTGCGCACGAACCGTCGTAAATGGCGGCGTCGTAGTGGATGGCAACGCGGACACCATCCTCGACACGATCGCCGACCTGCACAGGGGCCACTTGGGCCTCGGCGCTGACGGTACCGGCACACGTCGGGGAAGCCACGACCGGAACACGGTCGAGTTGCGCGAAGCCCTCCGCGTGCGCCGTTGCCACCCACAACCAGGGCGCAGTCAGCGCGACAGCGAGCGCGCCGGCAGCACGAAACAGAGGCATGTCCCTGTAATCGTCGGCGCCGACGGCCGTGTTAGCGGATCAGGAGAACTTGCATACCAACGCCGGCGATGACTCTGCCCGCGGCCGCGAGTCTATTTGTTGATAGTGACCACCGACGTATCAGGAGTCCGCGCATGGGCCTCATCTACCTAGAACTGTTCGCCACCCTCGATCTCGTGGGGCAGGCACCCGGCGGTCCCGACGAGGACCCGGCGGGGTTTCCGTTCGGCGGATGGCAGGCGCCGCTGATGGACGAGGCCACCGGCGCCCAGATCGCGGATGCATACGAGGGCACGGACGCGCTGCTGCTCGGCCGGCGCACGTACGACATCTTCGCCGCCCATTGGCCGCACCAACAGGGTGAGATCGCCACGCTCTTCAACCGTGTGCCGAAGTACGTCGCCTCGCGCGGCAAGCCCGACCTTTCGTGGGCAGGGTCTACACAGCTGGGTCCCGACTTGGGGGACGCCGTGCGCGAGGTCCGCGACCGGCACGAGAACGTGAAGGTCGTCGGCAGCCTGAACCTGGTGCAGACCCTGCTGCGGGAGAAGCTCTTCGACCGTGTTGACCTCTGGGTGCACCCGCTCATGCTCGGCGTCGGAAAGAAGGTCTTCGACGACGGCACTGTGCCCACGAACGTCACGCTCCTCGAACCGCCCGCAATAAGTTCCAAGGGGACCGTGTACTTGCGTTACGGCCTCGCCGACGGCATCCCGGCGACTGGGGACATGAGTGCGACGGATTGAAGGGAGCTGTCGACACTGAACCCACCTTCGGTTGGCCCGAACACGCCGTCACCACGCACAGCGCATGACAGGCTGGTAGGTCGAACGAAAGGCCAGTGATGTTCGACCCGAAGACGGTCGTCGCCGAGATGACGCTTGCGGAGAAGGCCGCGCTCGTCACCGGCGGCGACATGTGGTCGACAGTGGGAATCGATCGGTTGAACGTGCCGTCGCTGACCTTGACCGATGGACCGCACGGCGTGCGGCGGATGGCCGAAGGTGCTGCGCCGCAGAACTTCTACGAGTGCGAGCCGGCGACGGCGTTCCCGACCGCAGCGGCGACCGGATCGTCGTGGGACCCGCAACTGCTCGAGGAGATCGGCGCCGCACTCGGCGCAGAGAGCCGCGCATTGGGAGTCGACGTCCTGCTCGGCCCGGGCGTGAATATCAAGCGGAGCCCGTTGTGCGGACGCAACTTCGAATACTTCTCCGAAGACCCGGTGTTGTCCGGCGAACTGGGCGCCGCATGGGTACGGGGCCTTCAGCGCTGCGGTGTCGGCGCGTCGGTCAAGCACTTCGCGGCCAACAATCAAGAGACCCATCGCATGCGGGTCAGCGCAGAGGTCGATGAACGAACACTGCGTGAAATCTACCTGCCGGCATTCGAGCACATCGTCCGGGACGCAAACCCGGCCACGGTGATGGCAGCCTACAACGCCGTCAATGGTGTTCCGGCAGCCCGGAATCCGTGGCTACTCACCGAGATTCTTCGCGACGACTGGCAGTTCGCCGGTGTCGTCGTGTCCGACTGGGGCGCGGTGGTCGATCCGGTTGCATCCCTGCAAGCCGGGCTCGATCTCATCATGCCCGGGACCGGCGGCGGTGCGGCAGCGGCGACTGTGCTGCAGTCCGTCGCGAGCGGAACTCTCGAGGAGTCGGTTGTCGACCGAGCCGCCGAGCGGATCCTGGCGATGGCAGCGCGTCTGCTCAACGACCGCGACACAGACGTCGGGGTGGTCGACCGGGATCGTCATCATCGCCTGGCTCGCCGGGCTGCCGCCGAGTCGGCGGTGCTCCTCACCAATGACGGTCTGCTTCCGCTTGATCCGGCGCGCCGCGGGCCTGTGGCGGTCATCGGCGAGTTCGCCCGGACCCCGCGCTACCAAGGCGGCGGAAGCTCCCACGTGCGCCCAACCCGTATCGAATCAGCACTGACCGAGTTGACTGCCATCGTCGACGGTCGGTGCGAGATCCGATTCGCGCCCGGGTTCACCCTCGACGACTCAGCTCCCGAAGCGTTGCTCGCCGATGCCATGGCGGCGGCGCGGGGTGCCGAGGTCGTGCTGATGTTCCTCGGCCTACCTGAGGTCGCCGAATCGGAGGGCTTCGACCGCACGACGCTCGAACTGCCCGCCGATCAACTCCGACTGCTGGGCGCAGTGGCCTCCGTGAATCCCAACATCGCGGTGGTCCTGAGCAACGGCGGTGTTGTGCTGACAGCCGGCGTCGAGCAGCACGCCCGCGCCGTCCTCGAGATGTGGCTCCCGGGACAAGGAGGCGGGGGTGCGGCCGCCGACATCCTGTTCGGGCTGGCCGAGCCGGGCGGGCGGCTCGCCGAGACGATTCCCTGGGTATTGACCGACACCCCGGCCTACTGCAACTTCCCGGGCACCGCGCAGCGGGTGCTGTACGGCGAGCGGCACTATGTCGGCTACCGCTGGTACGACACGACACATCGCGCCGTCGCCCACCCATTCGGACATGGCCTGTCCTACACCACCTTCGACTACAGCGACCTTCGTGTCGACGTGCCGGATCCCGGGCGAAGCGAGGCGACGGTGTCGTTCACGGTCACCAACACCGGCGGCCGAGCCGGAAGCGACGTCGCACAGATCTACGTCAGCGACCTGGCCGCGTCGGTCGACCGGCCGCAGCGTGAACTCAAGGCATTCCGCAAGGTGCATTTAGCGCCCGGGCAAAGTCAACAGGTCGAAATAGGCTTGAGTGAACGTGATTTCGCGTTCTGGGACGACCAGCGCGGGGCCTGGACCGTCGAACCCGGCACGTTCCGGATTGCTGTCGGCGCGTCCTCACGTGACCTGCGTTTGGCGTCCGACATCGATCTCACCGTGCCCGTTCCCGCCTTGCCCCTGACAGTCCACTCGTCGGTCGGGGAGTGGATGGCCAGGCCGGACGGACGCGAGGCGTTGCTGAAGTTGATGGCGGAAGGCGACAATGCTCAGGCATCAACGCTGCAGCAGCACCCCGAATTACTGCGCATGGTGGCGTCGATGCCGTTGAGCCACGTGCTCACCCTCTCGGGGCGAACGCTCCCGTCGGCCGCCACGGCGGCGCTGCTCAACGCGGTGAACAACACCGACGATGGGCCGTAACGCCCTGTAGACGGTCGTCACTGTTCGCGGGTTCTTTCGGTCTACCGGAAATATCGACCGCGAGCTAAACGGGGTTCTCGTTCGCGCTATGAGCGACCGTCGACGAGCCAGAACACTGCCCGCTCGATTGACGGCACGACGTCGGTGACGTCGATGGCGTCGCTGGCGAGTTGGCCGAGCACGCCATACACGAGGCTGGTGAGGATCCGCTCGAGATCCTGAGCGAACTGGGGATCAGCGTGGGCGAGGACATCGCGTGCCGGCGGCGTGACCGCGTCAATCCCGAGCTTGGTGAGGCGATCTCCCCCCGGCCCCGACAACGCCCGGAAGTAGGACTTGAGCAGTTGCGGATGGGTTTCCCACGGCTCGAACACCGTTCGGAATATGTGCATGAGCCCGCCGTACAACGTGGCGTCATCCGCCGGTGCGAGGTCGGCGTAACGGTTGGCGGTCAACCACCATTCGAGCGCGGCGATGATGAGTTCGTCGCGCGTGCGGTAGCGCTTGTAGATCGTCGACAGTGACATGCGCGCGCGGCGTGCGACCTCCCTCAGCTGAACCGCCTCGTACCCTTCGGTGTCGAGCAGTTCCACGACGATGCCGATCAGAGGGTCCGACGCAACTGTCTCCAGTCGACCCTCGGTGGGTGCCGTTTGCATAACGCCTCCCGCGGACACGGTAACGATGTTACTGTGCGCTCGAGAGTAACGCCGTTACACCACGACGGCGCGGAAAACTTCAGCCGAAATCGCAACGAAGCGAGGACAACAATGGGCAGATTGGACGACCAGGTCGCCTTCATCACGGGCGTGGCCCGCGGCCAGGGCCGCAGCCATGCGGTGCGGTTGGCCAGCGAGGGCGCCAACATCATCGGCGTCGATATCTGCGCAGACATCCGGTCGAACGGATATCCGATGGCGACCGGCGATGAGCTGGACGAGACAGTCGCGCTCGTCGAAGCCGCCGGCGGCAAGATGCTGGCGACCGTCGCTGATGTCCGCGACTTCCATCAATTGCAGTCCGCCCTCGACGCCGGTGTTGAACAGTTCGGCCGCCTTGACATCGTGTGCGCCAATGCCGGGATCGCGACGATGACGTTCCGCGAATTGACGATCGATGAAGAGCTCGAGCAGTGGACCGACGTGCTCGACGTGAACCTTGTCGGCGCCTTCCACACCGCCAGAGCCGCAATTCCACACGTGATCGGCGGACAGCGCGGCGGGTGCATCATCTTCACCAGTTCGACCGCCGGACTTCGAGGCTTCGGCGGCATCCAGGGCGGTGGGCTGGGCTACGCGGCGTCCAAACACGGAATCGTGGGCCTGATGCGCACACTCGCCAATGCCCTTGCTCCACATAGCATCCGCGTGAACACCGTCCATCCGACCGCCGTGCGCACCATGATGGCCGTGAATCCCGCGATGACCGCATTCCTGGAGGCCTACCCCGACGGCGGACCACACCTACAGAATCCGATGCCCGTCGACATGCTCGAACCCGAGGATGTCAGCGCGGCCATCGCTTACCTCGCTTCCGATGACGCCAAGTACGTCACCGGGGTCACCTTTCCTGTCGACGCCGGCTTCTGCAACAAGCTCTGATGACCACAACTGATGCCGTCCACACCAGCCGCCGCGAGCGCGGACTGCGCGCCTTCACCGAGGTGATGACGGTCGAACCACCCACCGACACCACTCCCGCGATCGCCGAGGGACTGATCGACTTCGTCTTCGCCGACGTGTGGACGCGCTCGGTGCTCAGCCGGCGGGACCGCCGGTTCGTCACGCTGGCATGTGTGGCAGCGGCCGACGCCGACGCACCGCTGGAGCAGCACATCTACGCCGCCCTGAAAAGCGGTGACATCTCGATCACCGAAATGCGCGAAGCGGTCCTGCATTTCGCTGTCTACGCCGGATGGCCCAAGGCGTCGCGGTTCAACATCTTCGTCGACATTCAGTGGCAACGAATTCACGATGAACGTGGCGAGGCGCCTCCCCCGCCAGAACCACTTCTCCCGCTGCCCACCGAGAGCGACCCCGAGAAGCGCCTCCAGGGCGGGGAACAGGCGTTCGTCGACGTCAACTGCATCCCATTCGCGCCCCCCAGAGACGACCCCTATCAAGGTGCGGGCATCCTCAATTTCGTCTTCGGCGAGATGTGGCGGCGGCCGGGCCTGGGCATGAAGGAGCGGCGCCTCATCACCGTGGCGTGCGTGGCGTTCCAGGACGCCGATATCCCCATCCTGTCGCACGTGTACGCGGCGCTGAAGAGTGGCGACATTTCTTTCGACGAGATGGACGAAGTCGCATTGCAGTTCACCGCGTATTACGGCTGCGCCAAAGGGTTCCGGCTGAACCAGGTCATCGGTGAACAGAAGCGGCGCGTGCTCGCCGAGGCCGCCGACGCGCAAGGTTGACGGAGGCCGCGGACGTGGAGTCATTGCGTGACAAGGTTGCAGTCGTCACCGGCGGGGGCAGCGGCATCGGCCGCGCGGCCGCACTCTCGCTGTCCCGCCGCGGCGCATCGATCGTCGTCGCCGACGTCAACCCGGATCGCGCGGCTTCGGTCGCCGAAGAGATCCGGGACCAAGGTGCACGATCGATCAGCGTTCCGTGTGATGTGGCCGACGAGGACAGCTTCGAGTCGCTCAGGGATGTCGTGCTCGACCAGTTCGGCCGGGTGGACGTCGTGATGAACAACGTCGGCGTGCTCACCCGCGGTCTACCCGAGCACCTTCCGCTCACCGAATGGCAGCGCATCATGAACATCAACCTGATGTCCTACGTGCGCAGCAACATCGCCTTCTTGCCGACGTTGCTCGACCAGGGCAGCGGGCACATCGTCAACACCGCTTCCTTCGCAGGCCTTTTCACCTACTCCTACGACCGACTGCCGTACGCGGTGTCGAAGGCGGGCGTCATCCAACTCTCCGAAGGACTGCGGCTCTACCTGGCGCCGCGCGGGATCGGCGTGACGGTCCTGTGCCCGGGACCGGTGATCACCAACATCATCGAATCGCTTCCGCCGTCCTTCGGCCCCGAACCCGAGATGCGTGGGCCCGGAACGCAATTCGCACTACTGACGCCCGAGGAAGTCGGTGAGCAAGTCGCCGAGGCGATCCTCAGTGACACGTTCATGGTCTATACCCACCCGCAAGTGCGTGACGTCCTCGTAAGCCGCGCGTCGGACTGGAATGCGTTCATCGACGAACGGACACGCACCATATGACCCGCACAGACCGGGTGTTGGTCGTCATCAGGCGAGCAACCTTCTCGACCTGGAGGGGCCGATCACTTCAGGAGAGCTCGCACGCCGGCTGCGGCTGACCACTGGCGCGACAACCCGGGTGGTCGACCGGCTCGTGAAGGCGGGTCTCGCTCGCCGTCAGGACGATCCAGCCGATCGGCGCCGAGCGCTGGTCGCGCACACCGGTCACCGGCCAGCCGGTCTCGACGAGATACTCGCTCGCGTCCGTGAGCCGATTCAAGAGGCGCTGCAGGATTTCAGTACTGAGCAACTTGCGGGCGTCCAGCGCTACCTCGAGGTGGCTACGCGTGCTTACGCAGACGGCGCTCGCACGCTGTCCTAAGGTCTCTGCCCGCTGAGGACGGAGACGACCTTCTTTGCCGTTGCCTTGGCCGACGCGGGATTCTGTCCCGTCACCAGGCGTCCATCGACGACGGTGTACGAGACGAAGGGAAGCAGGCCCTTCTCATACCGTGCGCCGCGCTTCTTGACTTCTTCCTCGGCGTTGTAGGGCACCAGCTTGTCGACGCGGGCGAGGACCTCCTCTGACCAGGCGAATCCGGTCAGCTTGCGGCCATCGACCAGCAGCGATCCATCCGACAGTCGGGTATTGAGCAGACCGCAGTAGCCGTGACAGACCGAGGACACCACGCCGCCTTGCTCGAAGATCTCCCGGGTAATTCGTTGCAGACCTTCACTATCGGGGAAATCGAACATCACCGCATGCCCGCCGGTGAAGTAGATTGCATCGAAGTCCGCCGAGTCGATCTCCTCGGGCGAGGCGGTGTCGGCCAGCAGCGCCATCTTCCCTTCGTCGGCTTTCCAGGCCTTCGCGGTCTTGTCGTAGTTCGGAAATTTCAACGACCGCGGCTCCAACGGTGACGGCCCCCCTTTTGGGCTGACGATCGTCTGCTCGTACCCCGCTTCGGCGAACACGTGATAGGCGTGCGTCAGCTCCGAGAGCCACAGTCCAGTCGCCTCGGAGGGATCCTCATAGTGCGCGACGTTGGTGACGACGTCCAGGATGCGCTTGGTCATGCTCTAAGGATCACGCCGATCACTGATCGACACCAGTGTCTGGCGCTCCTTATTACGTGTCGCGGCCAGGTTGAGGATCAGTCACGGTCGTAGTGACACACGGCTTCCAGCATGATCCCGAACGGATCGAGCCAGAACGTCGCGTAATACGGCGGCGGGTACTCCGGAAAGAACCGCGGCGGATGGATCACGCTCCCGTTTCGTGACAGCACGTGGCGATGTACCCGATCGACATCGCTCCGCGTCTTCACCATGAAAGCCAAGTGCTGCAGACCGGTCCCCTCGCGCGAGTACGGCGTCGGCTGTGCGGCCGGATACAAGAACAGATACGTCCCGGGCTTTCCGCCGGCGGGCTTGTAGGCGCACTGATCATCCGCAGCGAGGAACACCTCAAAATCCAGCAACGGCAACAGTTCGTCGTAATACGCCTGCGCGCGTGCAAGATCCGTAACGTTCAGCCCAATATGACCGAGCACGCCTCGTATCGTGCCACAGCAATCGCCCAGCCAAAGGCGCACAACGTCGCGTCAATCAGGCCTCGTGTCCCGGTGTCAGGTCGCGAACGTCCGCGAAGGTGATCCAGTCGTCGAGTGCATCGGGCGATTCACCGGCCACGGGTTCAAGCAAGTGTCCGACGTGATCGCCGAGATCGAAGCGACGACGTATCGCCCCGACGAACCACGCATCGGCGTCGTCGAGAACCGGTAACCCTTCGGGCCCGCCGTGCCATGCGCAGCGGTCGAATTTGTTGACGCGATCGCCGGTCTCGCTGCCGAACAGCTGCGCCAACAAGAGCTGCCGGCGAGCTACCACGTGGACGGCCAAGTGTGTCGCGTTCCGCGCCACTCGAAATGTGTGGTTCTTCTTGGATAGGCCGATCATGAAACGGGGCGGGTTGATGCTGGTTTGACTGGCGAACCCGACCAGACATCCTGCTGTGTCGTCACCGGCGCGCGTCGTGACCAAAAACATCGGGTAGTCCAATCTCGCGACCAGTGCCTCGAACGACCCGCTTCCCGATTCCGACATCGTCAGCATTATCTCTGCCCCTACGTCCGTTGAGGGCGCAAATCAGCGAAGCGGCAAGGGGGAAGCCCGCTCGTTTCGTCACCCTCACTGATGAACGACATGCGCGCAGATAACAACGAGCTGGACTGCCTGCTCGCGGTCGGATCGCAAGGCAGATTTTCTCAGCCAATTCGGGGTGGAGGGTCCTCGTTGGATCGACCATGCTCTTCCCCGGCTGCGTCGAGAAGATGAGCGTACGGGTCACCGTCCGGCCCAACGTGTTCAGGCATCGGATAGTAGGTCTTGATCAGCAGGTTGCCGGCCTCATCCCACGCGAAAATCTCGATACTGTAGGCAGTCTGGACGTCGGGCTCAGTGCGGAAGACGTTCTCACACACCCATGCCATCTCGTCGCCATTGACCTGGACGGTGATCATCTTGATTCTCAGGATCGACTGGAACATGTCGAACGCGTCCGACGTGGCGGCCGCGACGCCGCGCTTCTCCTCGGTGCCGACCGGATCGAACATCCGCACCTCGCCTGGGCAGATGGTGCGCCACGACGCGACCCATTCGTCTTTCTTGCCGGCGTTCCACAGCTCAGCGTGCTTTGCGGCGTGCGCCAATCGCGCGCGCCGACTCGGAACGTTGCTCATCGTCTGCTCCATCAATGTTGGCGATACTGCGGTGGTAGAAAAATAACACGTGTAATCTTTTGGCGTGTCCGTCCGAAAGGTATCGCCGACGATGCACCACGTGGTGATCGCTGTAGCCGGCCACCGGATCGAGCGCACCGTTGCTCTGTTCACCGACCTGGGCTTCCGATTCTCCGAGTTCGAACTGGATGACGTGGGGCTGCGCGTGCTCCTGGACTGGGACGGCGGCGTCGAGTTGGTGACCCCACTCGAGGATCGATCCAGTCTGGTAGATGACTTCCTGGCGCGCCACGGAGACGGCGTGTACTCCCTGGTGGTCCGGGTCGCCGATGCGCCTAGCGCGGAAGCTATCGCCGCTCGGTACGGGGCAACGACAAAGTTTCGCCAACATCGCAAGGGTGAGGGCTGGACGCTCGACGAACTCGAACTGTCGGTACTCGGACTGCCCATCACCCTGCTGTCGACCGACCTTCCATGACCACAGAGACGAGTTTTGAAATGGCCGAATTACAAGGAAAAGTCGCGATTGTCACGGGCACGAGCCGAGGTGTCGGAGTGGGGATCGCGCACGAACTCCTTCGCGCCGGAGCGACGGTCGTCGGCTGCTCGCGTGCGTCACTGGACGCATTGCCCGGCACCGAGACCAACCCCGACTGGTCCGGCCGGTCCGCTCAAATGGTCTGTGACCAAGCGGATTACCAGGTAATCGACGCCTTAGTGAAACGAGTGGTCGACACCTACGGGCGCGTCGACATCCTGGTCAACAACGCCGGCGGGACCGTGCCCTCACCATCGGTGGACGCCGTGCCCAGTCTGGTCTCGCGCATCCAGGGCGCACCGACGAGTGACGACGAGTACGAACGCAGCGTGCTCTTCCACGCCTTCGCCGTGCAGATGAACCTGATCAGTCCGTTGTGGTTCGCGATCCGGGCGTACCGGCAGATGAAAACCCAAGACAGCACGGGTTGCATCATCAACATCTCCAGCGGAGCGAGCCATCCCGCCGGCTCCCCTACGCTGGTGTCCTACGGCGCGGCCAAGGCCGGCCTCAACCACATGACGCGATCGCTGGCCCAGGAATGGGGCCCGACAGTCCGAGTGAACTGTGTGGCGCTCGGGCCCACCATCACCGACAACTTCCGGTCCTTCGTCCTGCCCAAGGATGACCCGGGCGGCAAGAAATACTTCGACCCGATTCCCCTCAAACGCGGCGGCGAGCCTGCTGAGGTGGGACGCACATGCGTGTTCCTCGCCTCCGGCGCCGCTGATTACATCAACGGCACCACCATCGAGATCGACGGCGGCATGCTTCCCGGCGTCCTCTACGAAGCGGGACTCAAGACCATCACCGACCTACTCTGAAGGAAACACCGTGAGCCGCCGCATCATTCAATTCTCCACCGGCAACGTTGGTATCCACGCACTGCGCACCATCATCGGGCGTCCAGACCTCGAACTCGTCGGCGTGCACGCCGCGTCGCCGGGCAAGATCGGGCGGGACGCCGCAGACCTCTGCGGCCTGCCCAGTCCGACCGGAGTGATCGCCACGTCGGACATCGAAGAACTTGTTGCGCTGCAAGCGGACTGCGTCGTCTACACCTCCCAGGCCGAGACACGTCCACACGAGGCACTGGCCGACTTGATCCGCTTCCTGAGCACCGGGACGAACGTCGTCGGGACATCCTTCGTCTGGTTGGTCGCCCCCGACTTCACCGACGCATGGCTGCGTGAACCGCTTGAGCGGGCCTGTCACGACGGCAACTCAACGCTGTACGTCAACGGCATCGATCCTGGCTTCTCCGGCGACACCCTCGTATACGCAGCACTGAGCCTCGCCGGCCGGGCCACCGCGATCACCGTCCAAGAGATCTGCGAGTACGGCAGTTACGACGACGCCGAATTCACCGGTGTCAGCTTCGGTTTCGGTACCGACCCCAAACACGAGCCGATCCTCTTCGCGCCCGGAGTGCTGGCGTCGATGTGGGGAACCCAGGTGCGCAGCCTGGCCCGCGACCTCGGCGTGACACTCGACGAAGTGCGCGAACGGCACGAGAAATGGGTGACTCCCGAACCGGTCTCCACGACCATGATGGACGTCTCCCCCGGCCAGGTGGCCGCAGTCCGATTCGGCGTGGAAGGCATCCGCGACGGCGAGGTTGTCATCACCATGGAGCACATCAACAGACTCACCCCGGCCGATGCGCCGCACTGGACCTATCCGCCGGATGGCAGGCCGGGCGTGCACCGCGTCACCGTCGCCGGCGATCCCGGCATCACAATCGACACCCACGTCGGTGGATCCGGCATCGACCACAACATCGGCGGTGTTGTCGCCACCGCCGCGCGGGCCGTGAATGCCGTCGAAGCGGTGTGCCGGGCGCCCGCCGGCATCCTCGCCGCCCACAATCTACGACCGCTCGACCATCTCCGCGGCACCATGTGGTGACATGGGTCGCATGGCAGGGTCACCAGCACCCCGGCGGCCGCCGAGCGGCAACCAGGAACGCGCCGAACGCACCCGCCGAGCCGTCATCGACGAAACCGTGCGGTACATCCTCGACGAAGGTTTCGCGGCACCCAGCGTGCGTCGCATCACCGGGCGTGCCGGGCTCACCTGGGGAGTGGTGCAATACCACTTCGGAGACCTCGGCGGCCTCCTGATGGCGGTGGTCGACCAGGGACTCGCCGAACTCACCGACGCCCTCGAAGGTCTGCGTGAGCAGACCGTGAGCCTGCCCACCGATCGCCGCACCGAGCTGGTCGTCGACGCGATGTGGCAGGCGTTCTCCAGCCCGACATCCATGGCCGCGCTCGAAGTCCTCATCTCCACCCGCGCAGCGCGCGACAGTAAAGTCAACGCTCGATTGTCCGACACCATGCGACAATTCACCGAGCTCGGCAGGCATCTCGGCGAAGATCTGGACGCACCGCAGGCCATGGAGATCGGCAACCTCATCTGGGCGACGCTACGGGGAATCGTTCTCGCGCAGATGGTGTCACCTCAACCGCTCGACACCAGCAGAGACCGAAGAGCGCTCATTGATGTGCTCAACACCTACATCCGAGCACGGGGAGCGCACCGCGATGTCCGCAGCTGATTTCCGCCACGGGCGGGGCATGTGAACCGTCGGCACTGTCTCTCGTCGTGCGCAAATTCAGATGACGGCTTTCGTATGCCGCCCGGACGCGCAGCCTCCACACGACCCTCATCGTGTGCTCCTGGTTAGTGGTCGGGCGCTGTGTTTGTTCGCCGACGAATAGTGGCGCGACCCGTCAACGGACAGTCGGCACAGTTGTCTTGGTGCCGCGTGCGGTACCAAAGGCAGCAGCTGCGCCGTCGAACTTCGCTGTTGGCGGTTATGGCAAGCCGGTTGGCCAGCGGTGAGCGCGACAGTATCGCCGCGGTCACGGCGGTGAGTCGCACGTTGGGCCGTTTCTCGGTGACGATTTGAGGGGCCGAAACCAGCGCTGAGGCCGCGTTACCCCACAGCAGCCCGTCGGCAATCCGGACCACCCGGTGCAGCGCCGTGTGCAAGCTGCCCAGCGGGTGGGCGATCACCGCGTCGGCGATGAGGGCTGCCGCCTCGTCGACAGACACGGATGCGCAGTCCCATGCGCGTAAATCACCCATCGCCAATGCGATTGACCCGGGCGCGGTTATGACGAGCTCGAGTTCACGCGTGTCGATCAGCAACCCTGCGTGGTGCCACACTCCGAGCACCACCGACCAGCACCGGGCAGCAAAGCCGTACTGCAGTGTGGATGCCGCGACGCGTCCTTCGTCGGTACCGATGTCCTCTGCGACGTCACTGAGTAGCGACTGAAGCCGTCGCCGCTGATACATCTGCTGTGGCGGCAGCGGAATTCGGGTCGCATCGCGGTGCAGGGCGAAGTATGGGCCCAGCTCGGCGGCATTCGCCAGCGCCGTTTCGACCCGGCGCCGATCCGCCCACGGCTGCGCCCGTGTACGGCTATCCGTGCCGTGCGTCCGGTGACATTGGTTGTAGCCCAAGGTGGTCGACGTCCTAGCTGGCCGTCGCCGCCAGGCCGAATCCGGGTGTGTCGACGAGGTCGGCGAATTGCTCGGGATACAGGTTCGCGGCGAGCGCTTCGATTCCGTCGACGATACGAATACCGGGGTTGACCGCTTCCTGGGGCAACACGAGGAAGCGGTTGTCGCGAACCGCAGGCACCGTGCCGACACCGTCCATCGCCTTGAGCATCTCGATTTTCTGCTGCCCGGTCGGCCCGTCTCCGTAGTCGGTGACCGCGATCAACTCGGGGGCTCGCTGGACGAACGCCTCGAACGAGACGTTCTCCCACATCTCCTCCAGGTCGGCGAAGACGTTGACCGCGCCGGCCCGCTGGTAAAGCTGCGGGACGATCGTCAATCCTGCGCCGGTGCCCAAAGTGTCGGTGCCCCAGTCCCAACAGAACACCCGTACCGGCTCTGCGTCGGCCGGAATGCGGTCAGCGACCCGAACGAGCCGCTGCTGCCAGTGCGCGATCAGAGCCTCGGCGCGTTCGGGCACTCCGAAGATGGCGGCGATGGCACGCACGTCACCGAACCACTCGTCGATGGTGGCGGGGGCGAGCGTGTCGTCGACGCGTCGGCATGACTCGGACAGCACATAGCTGGGAATGCCCAACTCGGCGAGGCTGTCGGGGTTGATGCCTCCGGTATCGAATCCATAGTTCCAGCCCGCGAAGACGAAGTCCGGCGCGACGCCCAGCAGCGGTTCGAGAGCGAAGTAGTCGGGGCCGAGCGAGGTCGCGGCGGCATAGTCGTCGATGAACACCGCTAACCGCAGGCGCTCACCAGCGCCGGCATAGCCGGCCATTCGATCGGTCAGACCCAGAGCGAACATCAACTCGATCATGTTGTCGTCGTTAACGACAGCGCGGTCCGGCGCTTCGTCGAAGGTCACCGGCTCACCGCAGGAGGACACAGTTACCGGGTAGTGGTCCGGCGGCGTGTTGGCCGGCGGCCAGCTGAACTCGGCGGTGACGGGTGGCAGATCACCGGCAACAGTGATGCTGTGTTCACCCGACCGGGGCGGGTCTACAACCGCATTCGGTCCGTCGCCGGCGCAGCCGGTGATGGCGACCGCGACGGCGGCGAGCACCGGGCATATGGGTCGAATTCCGTTCATGGACAGTGCTCCTGGGTCGCGGTGGTAGATGAGACGGTGCTCGGAACTGCGTCCGGATCGTCAATGCCGTCGGGTGCAGACAGGAGCAGCCGCAGCGCTCCGGTGCGTGGGTGCCGGATGTGGTCGACGTGCACGCCGAACACCGGAAGCACGATCTCGTCGACGAGCACTTCGGCCGGGGATCCTGCGGCGACGACCGCTCCCTGCTGCAGGACGACGACGTCGTCGCAGAACTCGGCGGCGAGGTTGAAGTCGTGCAGCGCGGCGAGGGTGGTCACCCCGAGGCCACGAATAAGCCGCAGCAGGTCGAACTGGTGGCGCACGTCAAGGTGATTGGTCGGCTCGTCCAGCACCAGCACCCGGCAGTCTTGGGCCAGAGCGCGGGCCAGCAGCACACGCTGCTTCTCACCGCCTGACAACGTGGGCCAAGCCCGCTCTGCGAGGTCGGCGGCGCCGACGGTGGCCAAGGCGTCGACGGCGGCCGCACGGTCGGCCGATGAGGTACGGCTCAGTGCGCGCTGGTGAGGAATCCGGCCGAGCATCACCATGTCGGTCACGCTGAGTCCGACGTCCATCGGCGCTTCCTGCGCCA
The DNA here is from genome assembly GCF_001499985.1 of Mycobacterium sp. IS-1556. NCBI lineage: Bacteria > Bacillati > Actinomycetota > Actinomycetes > Mycobacteriales > Mycobacteriaceae > Mycobacterium > Mycobacterium sp. IS-1556. Next base: position 476,452 of record NZ_LQIM01000001.1, on the reverse strand, counting down.
CGACAGCCAGAGTGCGAGCGAACGCCCTCGGGTTCAGCGAGGTGGCGCGGACACCGCCGATGCTGATCTCGCCGCGCTCGGGGCGCAGCACCCGGTAAATCGCCTTGAGCAACGAGGATTTTCCGCTGCCATTCGGACCCACCAGCCCGACGAACCGGCCGGGTCCCACGTCGATGCTCAACCCGTCGATCAGCAGCCTGCCCCCGACCCGCACGGCGAGCTGATCGACGTTGACGTCTGCGGCGTCGCTCATCGAAGGCCGCCCTCCAGTCGGTCACGACGGGACATCAGGAAGAGAAACAACGGGCCGCCAACGATGGCGGTCAGAATGCCGACCGGTATCCCTTGCGGGCTGGCCAGCGTGCGCGCGGCCAGGTCCACCCAGATCATGAAGACCGCACCGAACAGCGCGCTGGCGATCAACACCGGTCGGTGCAATCCACCGACCAGCAGCCGCACGATGTGGGGCACCACCAGCCCGACAAACCCGACCGCTCCGGACACCGCAACCATGACCGCGGTCAACGCCGCGGTGGCCACAAACAACTCCAGGCGCACCCGCGCCACCGCAACGCCGAAGGTGACGGCGGCCTCGTCGCCGGCGAGTAGCGCATCCATCGGCCGGGCGCGGGCGACGAGCCACACGAGAACTAGTGCCAGCGCGATCGCCGGAATCGCCGATGTCGACCATCGCGCGCGCTCGAAACCCCCTAACAGCCAGAACAACACCTGCTGGGCGCCGCGCGGGTCGCCGAGAAACACCAAATAGCTTGTCAGCGCGGAGAGCACGTAACCGACGACCACGCCGGTGAGCACCAACCGCAGCGGACTGAGCCCGAGGCCGCTGCGCCTGGCGACCAGATAGACCATTGCCATCGACAGACAGGCGGTCGCGAACGCGGCTCCGCTCAGTCCCAAAGCGCCGAGCCCCAATGCGCTGCCGTACACGATGACGGCCGCCGCACCGATGGAGGCACCCGACGAGACGCCTAGCACGTACGGGTCGGCGATCGGATTGCGCACCAGCGCCTGCACCGCAACTCCCACCACACTGAGACCCGCGCCGACGAGCGCGGCGAGCGCAACGCGGGGAACCCTTAAGTCCCAGACGATTTGGACGATGTGCGAAGCTACCTCGCCGCTCGCCGATCCGAGCGTCTTCGCCCAGATCACCTCCACCACCGTTCCCGCAGGGATGCGTACCGACCCGATGCCGACCGCGATCACCGTCGAGGCGAGCCCCAGTACGAAAAGGCCAAACATCAACACGACGAACCACGTTGCCGACAGCGATCCCCTCGATGGTGATCGTGACGTGGAGGTGAGGTGGCGACACAGAGTGGCCGCCACTGGCGTCATGTCAGAACTGCAGGGCCGCTCGGCATTTCACGCATCGCCTGTCGACGGGCGATGAACCTTCGGCAATTTCGGGCACGCGTGTGCATGAGCGATCTCCGTCCCGGGGTTTCCACGCCCCGTCATCCCGGCCCGCGGCGGCGCAGTGTCCTGACTCCCGGATCACCGCTCGCCCCGCCCTTCCAGCCCGCAGGCCGTGGTCACGCGTGGGGTCCGCTCCCCGGTCACAGTGGCGGGACCGTGCCGGAATCACACCGGCTTCCTAGCCCCACCGCGGCTATAACCGCTCACACAATAACCCGTGCGCACAGGCCCTGTGCGGTGCCTCCGCTGCGCGGCCGCAGCTGTGATCGCGATCCCGGAGGGCGAAAGCGCCGCTCTCGCACGGCTTCGCGACACCGGCAACTCGCCCGGCGTGGCTACACCGTTAACAGGAGTCTCATTGTTAACATCCTGCCGTGGAGGGCCCGCCGGAGACATATAGCCTTCGGCGTTCATGCCCGGTCTCCCGGCGTGATGCATTGCGGTATGCCGCAGCCGCTTCGGCGCTGGTCGGGTTGGGTGCGGCATCGGCGAGTGTCGGCAGTCCGACCGCAGAGGCCGCCGCTCCAACTCTTATCGACTACGCCATGCGCCAGATCCCGGCCCAAGCCATCCGAGCCGCCGGCCACTCCGGGGTGATCAACTACGTATCCACGTCGCGGCCCGGCTCGTCCTTCGGCGCCAAGCCGATCACCCTTCCGTACGCCAAGTCCCTGACCGCCGCCGGTCTGGTCATCGTCAGCAACTACCAATACGGAAAGCCGGGCGGGACAGCACCATCGGACTTCACCCGTGGGTACGCCGGCGGCGTCGCCGACGCGCGTACCGCTTGGCAACTGCACACCGCGGCCGGTGGTGGCCGGAGCGCACCGATCTTCTTCAGCGTCGACGACGACATCGACCGCACGGCGTGGAACGATCTGGCGCTGCCGTGGTTTCGGGGAATCAACTCGGTGCTCGGCGCGCAGCGCACCGGTGTCTACGGGGGCATCAATACCTGCCAGTGGGCCGCGGCCGATGGTGTCATCGGGCGGTCAAAATCGCCCGGCCACGTCTGGGCGTGGCAGACGCGGTCCTGGTCGCGCGGTCAGATCTACCCCGCGGCGGTTCTGTACCAGCGCATCATCGACACCGCCTCGAATCCGGGACCGGTGGTCGGCGGCATCCGCGTCGACGTCAACGACGTCCTGGCCAGCGATTGCGGCCAGTGGAACCTACATCCGTGAGGGCAGGAATACAGCGCCGCGGTCGAGAGGGTGCGGCGTGACGCGACTCGTCGGTCAGCGGCGTGGTGTCGTGGTGACGTGCACGTGGTCAAAGTGACCGTAGCCCGATCCTGCAGGACCGCTCGGTGTGTAGTAGGTGCCGCGCCAGATCACATCTTGCAAACCGAATCGGCTCGCGTTGCTCATCATGAACGCGAGGATTTCGTCTCCGAGCGCGATGCCCTCGGGGCTTTCGGGATTGGGGATCATGATGTCGATCGCCAGGCCGCTCGGATGCCACGGCTTGGAGTCGGGGCGCACCCCGTCGATGTCGGCAATCTGGGGGAACCTGTGGCTGACGGCGCGGGCAGCCAGGATGGTGTTGGGCTGTAGGCCGGCCTCATAGGCGACTCCGACGGGCAGCGCCTCCGGGATGTCCGCGGGGGCCGCGGGTGGAGGGACAGCGGCAGGGGGAGGTTGGCCGGGCATCGCGTTGAGTAGGGGGTTGGCCGGAGGGGGCACAGCCTGCGGTGGCGGCGGTGCGGCCGCGTTGTCGACAGCCGCCTGTTGAGCGGGTGTCAACGCCGCGTACTGGGCCTCCGCGGCGGCGATCTGACGCTGCAGTTCTCTGAATTTTGCCTGCAGGTCTGCGCGCACTGCAGCAGACTTCTCCGCCGCGGCGCGGGCGTCAGCGGCCGATTTCTCTGAGGCGTTGGCGGCGACGGCCGCGCGCTCACGGGCTATTCGAAAGGCCTTCAACTGATCGGCCGTTACAGCGGCTACCGCCCGCTGCAGAGATAGCCCGTCGATCAGCTGTTGCGGGGAGCTTGCGGTCAGCAACGCCGCCCACTGGCCGGTGCGTCCACTCACGTACGTCATCGCCGCCACCCGGTCGGCCGCGGCTTGATGGGGAGCGAGCTGGGAGTTCGCGGCGTCGAGGGTTGCCTGGTCTGCGCGATGCCGGTCTTCGGCGGCGGTCAGGGCGGCCAGTTTTGCGGCGGCATCGCGTTGCGCGACTGTGACGGCTTCACGACTCTGCAGCGCCTGACGGGACAACTCGTCGAGCCTGGCCAGCGCGTCCGCCGCCGGGTCGGCATTTACGTCGCCCGCCAAGGACATGGCCAGCACCAGTACCGCGGCAGCAAACCCGCCCACTGTTCGTCGAAGAGAGTGGCCCGCCCGACTCATTCGGATTGTCAGGATCCTTCGTTGCAGGGACCGACCTTGGCCCGGCTACATGTGTCTCGGACAGGTTAGAAACTTGCAACGGCGATGTCTATTCGTCCCTTCAACGAGATCGTCCGTCGCGACCATCGGCACCAAGGCCACCCCCACTTGCTTCCGTTTTCACGCGCGTCAGTTGAGGGCGACGCTTTCCGATGCGATCGTCAGCGGAGAATAATTCGCCAGTACAGTCCGACCAGGAAGTCGACTCCTGGAGCAGCATGTCAGACGTAACCACCCACGTGCGCGGGCCGTATTTTGACGAACTCAAGGTGGGCATGGAGTTCGCAGACTCGCCCGCCGTAACCCTTACCGACGGCCTGGTGGCGGCCCACCATGCCATCGTCGGCAACCGCCTCCGACTGTTTCTGGACGACACGCTCGCCGAGGATGTGACAGGGCACCGGGGCCTGGTCCCCCCGGCCGTGGTGTGGGACACCTCGATCGGCCAATCCACGACGGTGACTCAACATGTCAAGGCCAACCTGTTCTACCGGGGTCTGGCGTTCCGTCGGTACCCCGTGGTCGGTGACACTCTTTCGACGGTCACCACGGTTGACGGGCTCAAGGAAAACACCCGGCGTGAAGGCAGGCGGCCGACGGGACTGGCCGCATTGCATATCGTGACCACCGACCAGCACGGCCAGGTGGTGCTGGAGTACTGGCGCTGCGCAATGCTGCCGCTCTCCCCCAACGATTCCGTCGAGGACGGGCCGCGAGACGACCTCGCCGTCATCGGGCGTCAGTCATCGCTCGCGGACCTGACCGCGGGTATCGCCGACTGGAACCTCGCCCGTTTCAAGGAGCGCGTTGCCGGCCCGCACTTCGCGGATCTGCAGGTGGGCCAGACGTGGAATGTCGAAGGGGCCGAACTGGTTTCGTCCGCCCCGGAGTTGGCGCGGCTGACCGGCAATCTCGCAACGGTGCACCACGACGCCGTCGCAGCCGGCGGTTCTCGTCTGGTTTATGGGGGCCACACCATCGGTCTGGCGTTGAACCAGTCGGTCCGAGCACTGCCGGCGATGGTCACTGTCGGTGGCTGGGCCGGCTGCGATCATGTCGGCCCCGTGCACGAAGGAGACATGATCAACTCGGTGGTTACCGTGCAGGGACTGGATCCCCTTCCCGATGGTGGCGGGCTGGCACATTTGCGCGTCACGGCCGATGCCAACTCCGGCGGCGCTGATGGACGCCCGGTGCTGGATTGGACCTTCAGCGCGGTCCTGGCGTGAGCGGACACCCGGAGGTCCTGCATGGGCAGCCTGCTCTTTGTGCCCGGCGACCGACCCGAGCGCTTCGGACGGTGCCGAAGAGCGTGAGCACCTCCATGTTGCCGGTGTCCGGTGCGCTGCAGTTGCACGCTTCAGGAGCAAGGTGGCTGCGGCCCATGATTTCGGCCAGCGGTTCGTATTCAAGGTTGGTCAGCCCAGGCCCCCAGTCGCGCCGCGATTTCGGCACCGAATTCGCTGGGTCTGCATTCTGAACTCAGCATGTTATGGTCTTCCCATGTGCCATATACGAGCTTGGGACAGGGTTACGTTGACGGGTTCGGCCAGTGACCGGTCGGATCAGTCGCCAGGTCCATCTCGCTTCGCGACCGGTCGGCGCCCTGAGCGCCGCGAGTTTCACCGTTGCGGAGGTGCCGGTGCGGAAGCTCGCGAAGGGTGAAACCCTCGTCTGGAACCGGCGTATGTCGGTGGATCCGTACATGCGGCGGCGAATGAACGTCGGAAAGTTCGACCTACCGCCGTTTGAGGTCGGTCGTGCGTTGTCCGGCGAGGTCGTCGAGTCCCGGTCGACGACGGCATCAGTGGGTGCGTATTTGCAGCACCACGCCGGATGGCGCGACCTGGCGGTGGTTCGTGACACAAACGCCCTGGTCGTCGACCCGGGCATCGCACCGCTGAGCGCATATCTGGTAGTGCTCGGCATTCCCGGCCTGACCGCTTATGTCCGGTTGCTCGACGTTGCGGGCCTGTACCCCAGAGACACGGTGATTTCGTCCGGTCCCGCAGGCGCGGTCGGCGGTCTGGTGGGTCAACTTGCGCATGCGCGCGGTCACCGGGTTATCGGCAGCGCCGATAGCGCTGCTAAGCATGAATGGCTGTGCAACGAACTTGGTTTCGAGGAGGCGTTCGACTACCACGGCGGCGACGTAAGCCGCCTACTGAGCGCTGCCACCCCTGACGGTATCGACGTGCACTTCGACAATGTGGGATACAAACACCCTAAATCGACAACGCCAATGACAGAGCTGATCCGCGCTGTGGGGCACCATCGCCGATTACAACCAGTCCGTACCGAAGCCAGGCCTGTCGAATATGTTCGAACTTGTCTCGCGTCGCATCGCCATGCAGAGCTTCGTCATTACCGATCACCTCGACCGAAGGAAGCAGGTCCTCGACGATGTTGCGCCGTAGGTGCGCGACCGTGCGATCGGCTATCTCGAAACGATTCGGGTCGGACTCGCGCAGGCGCCGAAGGCGTTTATGCAACTTTCCGGCGGCGGCAACATCGGCAACGATGATAAGCAAGTTGTCCTGACAGATTCGACCGCGCCGCGCGCCTGGGTCGAGGCGGGTGCTCTGGCTCTTCGAGTAGCGAATACAGATGTGCAGGAGGATTAATGAACGCGACCGGGACCGGCGTGGAGACCGGAAATCTGGTGACTGCCGCAGAGTTCGACGATTACGGCGGCTGGGTGCTCGATTCTCAGTTCGAGTCGCAGATGGGTGCACCGTATCTTCTTGCGCACGGATTGGGCACGCCGGTCGCGGACGCGAGCGCGGTGATCGAGGTCGCCGTGTCCGGCTCCTACTACGTGTGGGTCCACACCAAGGACTGGGTTCCGTCGCATCACCCGGGTCGATTCACGCTGTCGGTCAACGGCTTCACGCTTGCCACGGAGTTCGGCGCCAGCGGCCGGGACTGGTCGTGGGAATCCGCCGGAATGATCGATCTGGCCGCGGGCAGCGCCCAGTTGGTGTTGCACGATTTGACCGGGTTCGACGGGCGTTGTGACGCGTTATTGTTCACCCGCGACGACGGGGCGCCCCTAAACGGCGCCGGACCGGACGCGCGGTCGTGGCGACGACGGTTGCGCGGCCTGCCGGAGACACCTGTCGAGGGAGGCGACTTCGACGTCGTCGTCGTCGGCGGCGGTGTCACTGGGTCAGCGGCCGCGCTTGTAGCGGCGCGATTGGGGTGTCGGGTGGCGTTGATTCAGAATCGGCCCTGTCTCGGGGGCAATGCCAGTGTCGAGATCGGTCTCACCCCGCGGGGTGAAACCGGCCCCCTCGTTGACGCGCTCGCCGCTCGCGGGACTGATGGTGATCTGCGGGCCCTTACGCTGCTGCAAGCAGAGCCGACCGCGACCGTACTGCTCGAACACACAGTGTATGACGCCGAGGTGTCCGACTCGCGTATTGTGTCCGTCGATGCCCGCGACGCGCGTACCGGGCGCGAAAGCCGTTATATTGCACCGGTGTTCATCGACTGCAGCGGCACTGCGATCCTCGGTCTGCTCGCCGGCGCCGACACCCTGTTCGGGCACGAATCCCGACACGAGTTCGGTGAACCGACCGCACCGGAGCAGCACCTGGACTCTCACCACGGGCACACCCTGTTCTTCCGCACCCGCATGGCCGAGCAACCTGTCTCGTTCCCCGACGTGCCCTGGGCAACTGAGGTCGCCAAAGATTACGCCAACCTCGGCGGTCAACTCGAGCGACCAGGCATTGACAACGTTCCCGGCCCGGTCGCGGGACCCGGGAAAACCCCCGACCCGGCGATCAGACGCCGGATGCTGCTGCCGCTCACACACTTTTGGGAATACGGTCAGACGCTGAACCCCTACACCGAGGGCGAACATATCCGCGACCATCTGCTGCGCGCGCTCTACGGCACCCTCGCCAATGTCAAGCGTCTCGAACCCGACACCTACGCGAATCTCGAATTCGATTGGGTCGCTTTCGTTGCGGGGCAGGGGGAGTTTCGCCGCTACCGCGGCGACTACATTCTGACCGAGAACGACATCCGCAACCACACACAGTTTCCCGACGCGGTGGTGCGCAACTCAGGACCGTTCTGTCTGCACTACCCCGGCGACGAGAAGTACGACTTCCGGCTCAAGGACTGGAAGTGGGACCGGCGCGACGATCAACCCTTCGACGTACCGTTCCGCTGCCTGTTCTCCGCCGACATCGACAATCTGATGATGGCCGGCAAGCACATCAGCGTCACTCACATCGCTGGGTCAGCAACGAAATTCATGGGCAACGGCGCCCAGCACGGCATCGCCACTGCGGCCGCTGCCTACCTGTGCGGAAAGTACGACACGACACCGCGCGGGATTTACGAAGCGCATCTCGAGGAGCTGCAGGACCTCACCGCGATCTTCACCGGACACAACGTGCGTGCCGCCGCTGTGTGACGAAACAGGTGTCACCTGTTGTGGTGCACGGTAATTCCGCGGCCGGTGTCAGGCAGCACGTGCCCGTGCTCGCAGCGAAGCGTCGCGCGCACCGCCGCACCGCAATCGGTATGGGTGACCGTCAACGGCGGACCCGCCGGACCAGCCAAATGCTTGTCGCCCCACTGCATCAACGCGGTCAACACCGGTTGCAGCTCCTGGCCGGCGGCGGTAAGCCGGTATTCCTGCCGGGTCCGCGACCCGGACGCTTGGTAATCCACTCGCTCGATCACCCCCGCCTCGGTGAGCGCGCGCAGCCTCATACCCAAAATGCCCCGTGAGGCACCCGTCGCCTCCTGAATCGCGTCGAAGCGGCGTACCCCCAGGAACACCTCGCGCAAGATCAGCAACGACCACTGGTGGCCCACCACTGTGAGCGCGGCCGCAACCGAACATTCCCTCGCCATGTTCTCAGAGTACCTGAGTATCGATTCAGGACTCAGCATGCGTACGGTCCGAGGAGGGCCCAAACTCTGACGGCCGCGGCGATGCGCGGTCGCAGTGGTCAGTGGGGCGGGTCGTTGGTGCCTGCTGTCGCGGACGCCCCGGTTAGGTTGATTGCCACCGAGGGCGCGAGAAGGCTCTTTTCAAGTGCTACTTGACGGTATCTAGCTGAGTGGCGGCAGTTCGCCTTCCCATGACGGTAAACAGATTTAGGCGACGTCTTTTTGTTCTTTGCATCGCAGCATCTCGCTGAGTCGGTGCGGCCGCGCGCCAGCGCGTATTTCAACGTCTGGCACTGTCATTCCTTTCCGTCGACAAGTTCAGATCCCCGCAGCGCCGGCGATCTCCAGAGCTTTGTGCACCAGCGTGTCGATCCGCTCGAGGGTCGGCGTTCCTGCTGCGCCCTGGTTCTGCGGCTCCTCTATCGCCCGGCGCATCACGCCTTCGGCGATGATCGCCAACTTCCACAACCCGAGAACATGCCAGTACTGCAGGGTGGCCGCGTCGCGGCCGCTGGCTTCGACATAGAGCCTCGCCATCTCCGCACGATCGGGAAATCCCAGCAATGTGGACGGCGCGAAGTCACCACCCATTGTCTCGCCGGGCTCTGGCCAGTAGGTGAGCAGGGTACCCATGTCGGCGAGCGGATCGCCGAGCGTGGACAGCTCCCAGTCCAGCGTCGCGACCACCTCGCCGGTCTGCGGGGAGGTGACCAGGTTGCGCAGATGAAAGTCGCCGTGTACCAGCCTGATCTCGTGTTGCTCGGGAATGGCTGCCGTCAGCCGTCGGGTGAGCTCATCGAGCTCGGGTAGCTCCCGAGTCTTGGACAGTTCCCATTGCCCCGCCCATCGCTTGAGCTGTCGCTGCGCGTACGGTTTGCGGCTGGCCAGATCCTCAAGCCCCACCTTCGCGAGGTCGACGGCGTGGATCTTGGCCAAGGTGCGCGGTAGGGATAGGGCGATCTGACGACGCTGGCTCGGCGTCAACGCGCCGGCGACCTCCATCGTGTCGACGACCAACCCATCGACGAACTCCATCAGCACGAGCGGCACCGCGGAGGACTCTGAAGCCGCTGTGACGCCCAAGATTCGGGGGACGGGCACGTCGGTGTCCTCCAAGGCGGCCATGATTCGGGCCTCACGCTCGACGTCGTGAGCTGATGCCAGTAGAGGACCCAACGGCGGGCGACGTAGCACCCATGCGGAACCAGCTTCGTCGGTGACCCGGTACGTCAGATTTGACTGGCCGAGGCCGATCCGATGAAAATGCAGGGGCACAACGAATTCCACGCCCAGCCTGGTGAGCATCCGCGCCACCGCATCGGCGTCGACACCGATCACCTCCACGGTTTCAGTCAATTGACGGCGCCGTTCCGGAACAGCCTGGCGTCACCGAGGCGCTGACCGCCGTCGATCACAAAGGTTTCCCCAGTGACCCAGCTCGCCGCGTCGGAGACGAGGAACGCGATCGCCGACCCGACGTCGTCGGGTTCACCGATGCGCGCCAGAGCAGTGGCCGAAGTCAGCTGCGCTTCATGCGCTTTCCACAGCGCCTCGGCCAGTTTCGTGCGCACCACGCCCGGCGCGACAGCGTTGACACGCACCTTCGGTGACAGCTCGAGTGCCAGTTGCTTGGTGAGGTGAATCAGCGCTGCCTTCGATGCGTTGTACAGTCCGAGGTTCGCTTCGAAACCCAGCCCGCCGATGGACGCTGTATTGACGACGGCTCCGCCGTGCTCGCCCATCCATGCCCGTGTCGCCAACGACGTCCACAGGATCGGCGCCCAGAGGTTCACGTCGAAGGTCTTGGCGAAGCGGGCATGATCCTGGTCGATCACCGGACCGAAAGACGGGTTGGTGCCGGCATTGTTGACCAAGATGTCGACACTCCCGAACCGTTCGAGCGTCAGGTCGATGCAGCGTTGGGCGGCTTGCTCGTCGACGGCATGCGCGGCTACGCCGAGCGCGTTGCCGCTCACTTGGTCGGCTGCGGCATCCGCTGATTCCTGGTTACGCGACGTCAAGACGACGTTGCCGCCCGCTACCGCAATTGCTTGCGCTGCAGCCAACCCGATGCCTCGGGAGGCGCCGGTGATGATCGCGGTGCGCCCCGTGAGATCAAGGTGGGTCATGTCGCCGCTCCGTCTCGATGTTTGCGCAACTCCTGTTTGGCGATGGCGCGCTTGTGTACCTCGTCCGGGCCATCGGCGAGTCGCAGCGTGCGTAGGTGTGCCCACGCCGTCGCCAGCGGAAAGTCGTCGGTGACGCCGCCGCCACCATGCACCTGGATAGCCCGATCGACGACTTGCAGCGCGATCTTCGGCGCGGCCACCTTGATCGCCGCGATCTCTGTACGGGCCTCCTTGTTGCCGACCGTATCCATCAGATGAGCGGCTTTGAGGGTGAGCAGCCGGATCATCTCGATCTCGATGCGGGACTCGGCAATCCAGTCCCGAACGTTGGCGTTTTCGCTGATCGGTCTGCCGAAGGTGACACGCGACTGGGCTCGTCTGCACATCAGCTCGAGCGCCCGCTCGGCCATGCCGATCGCGCGCATGCAGTGGTGGATGCGACCAGGGCCCAGACGGGCCTGGCTGATCGCGAAGCCCTCCCCCTCACCCTTGAGCACATCTTTCGCAGGTACCCGGACATCGTCGAAATCGATTTCGGCGTGCCCTTCGCGGTCGTGGTAGCCGAAGACCGGCAGGTTGCGCCTCACCGTGATACCGGGGGCGTCGATCGGCACGACCATCATTGATTGCTGACGGTGCACCGCAGCGTCCGGGTCGGTCTTGCCCATCACGATCAACACCTTGCAATTGCGGTGCATCCCGTTGGAGGCAAACCACTTTCTTCCGTTGAGGACATACTCGGCGCCGTCACGGACCATCGACATTTCGACGTTCGTCGCATCCGAGCTCGCCACCTGGGGCTCGGTCATCGCAAACGCCGACCGGATAGTGCCCTCCAGCAACGGTTTGAGGTAGCGCTCCTTGTGTTCCTCGGTGCCGAAGAGCGTGAGCACCTCCATGTTTCCGGTGTCCGGTGCGCTGCAGTTGCACGCCTCGGGAGCAAGGTGGCTGCGGCCCATGATCTCGGCCAAGGGCGCATACTCGAGGTTGGTCAGCCCCGGCCCCCAGTCGCGATGTGGGTGGAAAAGATTCCACAGACCACGTTTTCGCGCCTCTGCCTTGAGTTCCTCCAAGATCGGCGGGTGGAAGTGCGGATCGCCCGACTCCCGCATCTGCTCGTCGTAAACGGCCTCGGCCGGGCAAATATGCGAATCCATGAACTCGAGCAGATCCGCCTGGTACTGCTGGGCACGCTCGGAAACATCAAACAGGGACATGAGCCCACCTCTGATTAGTCGAACTGACAACACGCGTCTGGTGTCAACACCGGGACGGCTAGGAACGCGTCGCACGGCGTCGGCGCTGCGGACGCGACGCCTTAGGGGACTTCGGAACGGACTCACTCCCGTACACAGCCGACACCCAAATGCTGTAGAGCACCTCCGCGACGCGCTTCGGGTCTGCCTGCGGCGCTCGACCCAGCGCCTGGGTCAGATAGCGTTCATCCATCCAGACGAGCGCCCGCGCGGTTTCCTCGATGTCGATATCGGCTCTGATGAGTCCCTCGGCCTGATCCGCGGCGAACCGTTTGGCCGTCGCATCGATGAATCGTTGGACCATCTGCCCGTAGGCGGCCTCCACCTGCGCGTCGCCGCCGGCCGCGTCGGCCAACGCGCTCAGCACCGCGCCGTGCCTCTGATACACGTCAGTCAGACCCTCGAACGCCGCCCGTGCGTCGTTGTGTAGGTCGGTACCGACCAGCCACCGATCGACCATCTCGGAGAGTTCCTGCCCGAGGTCTTCGACGACACGGAGCGCGAGGTCGTGGCGGTCGCGAAAATGCACGTAGAACGCGGGTCTTTTGAGCCCCGTCCGGCTCATCACCGCTTCGACGGTCATCTCGCGAAATGGCCTCTCCCGCAAAAACTGTTCGGCCGCGTTGAGGATCTCGCGTTCCGACTCCTTGGGATCATGCTTCGGGCGTCTGCTCATGTGTCCTCACAAGTCCACGACGATAGCGATGCTCGTCAGTTGCTATGTCAGCTCGTCTGCCGTGACAGGTCCCCGGCGAGGTTCGTTGCGTTCGTTCGTTGATTGTGATCGTGCAGTGCGCGATAGGCGAAGTAGTAGACGGTCAGCTGGAGCCCCCAGGTCGCCAGCGCCGCGATATAGAACAGCGTCCGGTTCTCGTCGTCACCGGGTATCCAATAGAAGTCGTATGTCGCCGCAATAACGGTGCCCATGGCTGTCACGAGAGCCACCCGCACTGCATGACCCCGCTCACCGATATTCCACAGGCGCGCAGCGAAATAGAGCAGGAATATGCTGGTGAGAACATTCACTACGACGTAGAAGACTGCGCCGGCGAGCCCGATGTGATGCGTGACGGGATCCGCCGTCCGCAGGGCGTAGACCGTCAACAGCAGCCCGACCACCCCGCCGAGCGCAAAGACACCGATATCGACTGCGCGCGAAGGCTTGTAGCAATGCGTGACCGCCATCAGACCCAAGACCAAGATCAAGGTGATTCCCACCGACCTGGAGAACGCATCCAAGAAGATTGCGAGGCGAAAACTCGCACTGTCCTGGCTCAGTTTGAGCATCCCGAAAATCAAGAAGTTGACCCCGGAGCTCCCGACGATGATCCATTCGAGTCCGAGCAGATAATTCTTGTACTTCCGAATGAACTTCCACCCGAACGTCAACCCGGCGACGATCATGAGGATATCTGCGAGTGCGAAGAGCACGCCTCTGATGTCCATGTCTACTCCCTGATGGTGGTGGGCTGTTATACGCGGGCCAGCCGATCGAAAACCCGATCGGCGAACCACCCGAGGGTCAACGCCGGCTGGCTGACGAAGCTGGGCCAGAATGCGCCGGTGTGCCAGATGGTCTGCAGGTCCGCAGGCATCGATTCCCCGGAGATTTTTCCGGCGAGCAGGTGGCCGACGTATTGAGCTTGGGCGAATCCGTGCCCGTTGCACGCCAACGAATACAACACATTGGGCGACGCCTCGCCGGCCACGGGCAACCAAGTGGAACTCATTCCGATCCAGCCGCCCCAAGCCTGTTGCGGCGAGACGTCGTGAAGCCCGGGAAAGCGCTCACGGAAACCGCGGACAAGGTCGTTGACGACTGGCGTGGACGGGGTGCGCGCGAGAAGCGGTCCCTTGGTGGTCTCAAGGCGCCGGGTGCCGAACACGATCGTATTCCGCGAGGTAACCCGGTAGCTCTCCAAGATCATGTGTGCGGTCACCATCGGTGCGCGACTGGTCCAGCCGATGGCGTCCAGGCGTTCGGGGGCGATCGGCTCGGTTTCCACCAATGAGGTCCACACCGGGGACACCAGCCGACGAGGCGTGATCGAGAGGTTCTTGTTGTAGGCGTTGGCGGTGAGCAGCGCCTGCTTGGCGTGCACGCGACCGTTGGTGGTCTCGATGGTCACGCCGGTGCCGCTGTCGGTGACGTTTCGAACGGGACTGTGCTCGAATACGCGCGCGCCCGAGGACAAGACGGCGTCGCGCAGTCCGAGGACATATTTCGCCGGGTTCAAGATTCCGCCGACGCCCTCTCGCATGCCGCCGAGGAAGCCCTCGGGGAGGCCCGCGTCTCGTCCGTCGACGAACTCGGCCGACGACCCTGCTTCCGCCATGATCTTTGCGTTGCGTCGCGCCTTGCGGAGCTGGCCCTTCGAAACCGCGGCCTGCACGATGCCGACCTTCTCGAAATCGCAAGCGATGGAATGCTTCTCGATCGCATCCTGGGTGAATTCCACCGCGGCTTCGGCAAATTGGAACAGCGCGCGGACCTTACTGCGGCGGAACAGCAGTGCCAGCAGTGCCGGGTCGGCCGCGATCGAGTTGGTGACGTAGCCCGCGTTGCGTGAGCTCGCGCCCCACCCGCAGGTCTCGGCTTCGAGCAGCACGACGTCGGCACCGGACTCGGCCAGGCGCAGCGCTGCGGTCATCCCGCCGACGCCGCCTCCGATGACGGCGACGTCACACGTCACGTCCTCGGCAAGCGCAGGCTCACCCCTGGTGGGCAGCTCGGCCCAACCGGTTTCCGTCAAGAGTTCCATGATTGTCACGAACCGGTGACGCTCGCCCGCGGCGAGGTCACTGCTGTGCTCGGTGTGACCACTGCCTCGACGACCTCATGCAGTGGTGACCCGCCAGTGGCTGCGAGTGCCTCGTAGAACGTCTCCGGGTTGGCCCAGTCCTCCGGCGCCAAGACTCCTGACTGTCCGCCCAGTTCGTCGATCGCTAACGCCATGAACGCGGCGGTAGCCGCACCAGTGAGCGATGCCATCGTGGTCCAGGCGGTACCGGGCCCACTCACAGGTGCGCGCCGCACCGAAACCACCTGCTTCCCATCGCGTTTGCCGGTCACTCGCACATAGTTGGTCCCGCGGAACGGGGGGTGCTTGCGAGCCGCCGACGTCGCCAGAAACTTCACCACCTCGGCCGCGCTGATCTCTCCACGGCGAATCGTGCCCCACAGCCCCGACAACGCGTGCCTCCACACCTTGGGTGAGCCGGTCTTGTCGGTCAGGAGGTCGTTGATGAAGTCGATGGCTTCGTCCATCGAAATCTTGCCCTCCTGCACGGCCACTGCGACGCCACGCATGATGCCGTTGGTGGGGGGCGGATCGAGCGCACCCAGCACCCGAATCCGGTCTGCGCCCGGCCAGCGCCGCGGCATCGTGACGGGCTCCGGATGCGCGCACTCGTAAAGACGATAGGAATCGCCAAGGGTATTGCCCAGCGCGAACACATCCGTCTCCAGAAAGGTCTGATGGGTGACCGCGCGCCCGTGCTCCCAGGTCTGGCAAGGACCGGCAAACCCCCGAATCGCGTGATCGAGGACCGCACGCCCAAACGGGACCGGGCCCTCATCACCCGTCACCCAGCACACATCGATGCGTTCGACTGTGTCGACATCGCGTGCCGCATCGGCCGCCATCACATTGGTAAACCCGGGTGACGCACCGCAGCCGATGAGGATCGGCACGCCGGCGTCCTTCGCCCGGGCATCGAGCTCCATCGCCGCACGCGTGCTCGCCTCGTCGTCATCGAGGTCCAGATAGGGCACCCGCTTCTCGATGCACGCCTCCATGACCGGCTCTGCGGTGCGGTTGTACGGGCCGGCGCCGAGCACGACGAGTGCGGCGCGGTCGATCGCGTCACGCAGCGCCGCGCCGTCGAACAGGTCGAACGAGCCTACTGTCGCCGACCCGGCGGGCAAACCCTTGACCAGGGCGTCGAGGGCTTCTGGCCGGATGTCATACAACTCCAGCTTCCAGTCCATGGCGCCGGCCGTCTTCGCGAAACGGTCAATCGCGACACGGCACATCTCACCGGCCGCTCCAATGAACACGATCCTCTTTGCAGTGGGCATGGCACTATCCTATTGGCTGTACTTACACGGTGTCAATGACTTTGTGTAACCGAATTGTCGAGGATCTCGTCGCGGGGGGTGCCGACACGTTGCAAGGCCTTGTAGAACTGCTCCGGCTCAGCCCATTGCTCGGGCGTGAACACACCTGCACGGGTTCCCGGTTCCTCGTCGAGGGCCACCAACATGAATGCGGCGCAAGCTGTTCCGGTCGCGGCGGCCATATCGGTGAACAGGTAGGTGCCGGGCCCGCTAACCGGGGTACGACGGCTGACAACCGTCGGCAGGCCGTCGCGGAGGCCGGTCACCTCGACCTTCAGACCGGCCTTGTAGCGGAAGGTGCGGCCTGCCGCCGACAGGGCAAGGAACTTGATCAGCTCGGTACGCGTCACCTCCCCCGTACGCACCAGATTTCGCAATCCGGCCAAGGCGTGTCTCCAGCCTTTCACGCTGCCGAACTTGTTGGTCAGCAGGTCTTCCAGGAAGTCGATGGCTTCGTCCATCGGCATCTGGCCCTTCTGCACGGCCAGCCCGACACCGCGGACAAGGCCGTTGTAGGGCGCCGGGTCCAAACCACCGAAGCAGCGAATGTTTTTGGCGTTCGGATACTTTCGCGGCAAGGTCACCGGCTCCGGGTGGGCGGTCTCGTGCACCATCGTCAACCCGAGACCGCCACCCAGCTCGGTCCAGCGGGTTTCCACGAAGGACTGGTGCATTACCGGTCCACCGTTCTCCCAGGTCATGCAGGGGCCGGCAGCGACGCGCAGCATATGGTCGAGAACGGCGCGACCGATGGATCCACGCTCGTCGCCGACGACCCAGTACACATCGATGTTCTCGACGGTGTCCAGCTCGTCGGTCGCGTCGGCGACCAGTACGTTGGTGATACCGGGCGATGCACCGCAGCCGATGTACATCGGCACACCGGCGGCTCGGGCATCGTCATCCAACGACAGTGCATGCAGAGTGCTCTCGATGTCGTCGTCGAAATCCAGATACGGCACCTTGGCCGCCAGACACGCCTCCATCACGGGGCCCGCGGTCCGGTTGTACGGACCGGCACCGAGCACCACGAGCGCGGCGCCCTCGATGGCATTGCGAAGCCCCTCGGCGTCGTAAAGATCCAGCCGTGCGGCGGTCGCCAGCCCGGACGGCAGCCGCTGCACCAGCCGATCGAGGAGCTCGGGACGAATGTCGTAAAGTGCCAGCTCCCAGTTCCCGCCGGCGACGGCGAACCGTTCGATGGCCAGCCGGCACATCTCTCCTGCCGCGCCGATGAAGACGATTCGTTTGGTGGCCATGGCCTCTGTTTCCGGCATTGTGCATTCTCCTCGAGTGACTGGTTGCTGACTAGCGCAGCGCAGCGCCCCACTGGACGTGGTCGCGTAGTTGGTTCTTCAGCAGCTTGCCTGCGGCGTTGCGCGGCAACGCGTCATCCACGACTACCGCGTACTGCGGAACCTTGAAGTCAGCCAGCTGGTTTCGGCAATGAGCGATCACCGCCGCGATGTCGATGCCGGAGCGGTCCGCGGACAGTACGGCGCCGACCTTCTCGCCCATCACCTCGTCGGGCACGCCCAGGACGGCGGCGTCAGCAACACCGGGAGCCGACAGCAGCACCGCTTCGACCTCCACACTCGACACGTTCTCTCCGCCACGATTGATGATGTCTTTGGTCCGATCGATGATGTGTACGCGTCCGGCCTCGTCCACGCGAACCACGTCGCCGGTGTGCAGCCAGCCGCCCACGATCGCTTCCGCCGTGGCGTCGGCCCTGTTCCAGTAGCCGGTGGTCACGTTGGCCCCGCGCACCACCAATTCGCCTGTGCTCGGGTCGTCGCCGATCGGTATCACGCCGATATCCACCGAGGGCACCGCGTATCCGACGGAATCCGCGTGCTCGGCCGCATCCTGGTCGGGAAGGACGGTAAGCAATGACGCCGTCTCGGTCATGCCGTAACCGTTCATGACCTTTGCCTGTGGGAACGCCGCCTTCAACGATTGCACCAGCGACGGTGCGATCGGGGCGCCACCGTATGCGACGGCACGCACCGAGGACACGTCGGCGGCGGCGAAACTCGGGTGCCGCAGCAGCATGGCGTACACCGCGGGCACCGTCACGAGCAATGAGATCTGCTCTGCCGAGAGCGTTTCGACCAGCTTCGCCAAGTCGAGTGCGGGCATGATCACCGACGCGCCGCCGACGTAGGCGGCGACAAGCAACTGCGAATTGCAGCCCGTCACATGGAAGAGCGGCACGGAGATCAGCGTGCGCAGACCCTGCCCGACATCGCTTGGCATCCCCAGGCAGCGGATCATGTTCTCGGCGTTGGTGATAAATGCTTAGTGGGTGGTCGGGACGCCTTTAGGTCGTCCGGTGGTTCCCGAGGTGTAAAACATGGCGGCAACGTCTGTGGCGGTGAGGCCGTCGGCGACGTAGGGGTCGCCGTCGGGCAATGCGGTGTCAGCGCTGAGATCGGCCTTCACACCGGCGTCGCTGAGGACGTAGTCGACTTCAGGCTGGGCTGATCGCGTATTGACCAGGACCGCGATGCCCCCAGCCAGGACGATGCCCCAGAAAGAAAGCACCCAGTTCACGCCCGCGGGATATCGCACCGCGACCCGATCCCCGCGCTCTACGCCGTGGGCGCGCAGTCCCCCGGCCACCCGCGACGCCTGCTGCCACAGCTGCGCGTAGGTCAGCCGGGTCCCGCCGAGTTCGACGACGGCTTCGGCGTCGGGTCGCGCGTCGACATGCACACGCAGCATGTCCAGAAGCGTTGCAGGCACATCGATGTAGTGTGCGATTCCATTCGTGTCGCGCGTCAGATTCGACTGCGGAAAGGTATTGCGCGCGCGCGGTATTTCGATGACTGGGCCGGGCATGGCGTCACTGAGTCCGTCCCGCGAGCCGGGGGCGATTGCCCTCACTCGATCGCTCAGCGCGCTTCCTTGCGCCAGCGCCGGCGTGTAATGCGCCGATCATCAGCGGTATGAGCACCGGAGACAGCACCAGAAGGAGGATTGCGACAGGGGCGACATATGGCATGGTTTCACCGACCTTCTGTCCGTGTACGAACAATTGTCGTTGTTTTGGATTGTTGAAACTCTTTGTGCACGAACGAGCGTTCGGGAGAACGGCATTCTTGGTCGCCCAGCCGCGGCGCGGTTCTTTGACTCTGGGCCAATCTCGACTCGGGTTCGAGTTTAGGGGCTTCGATCACCGGTGTCAATCCCCCTCGAAAGCCGTAGATGTTTCGCTTCAGCGCAGTAAAGCGCGCGACATCACGACACGCTGGATCTGGTTGGTTCCCTCATAGATCTGGGTGATCTTGGCGTCGCGCATCATGCGCTCGACCGGGAAGTCGGTGGTGTACCCGGCTCCGCCGAACAGCTGCACCGCGTCGGTGGTCACCTCCATGGCAACGTCGGAGGCAAAGCACTTGCTCGCTGCGGAGATGAAGCCCAGATTCGACTCGCCCCGCTCGGCGCGCGCCGCCGCCGTGTACACCATCAGCCGGGCGGCCTCCACCTTCATCGCCATGTCGGCCAGCATGAACTGCACTGCCTGAAAATCGCTGATGGATCTGCCGAACTGTTTGCGGTTGCCGGTGTATTCCAGCGCCGCATCCAATGCGCCCTGCGCGATGCCGACCGCCTGCGCACCGATAGTCGGTCGGGTGTGATCAAGGGTGGCCAGTGCGGTCTTGAAACCGGTGCCTGGCTCACCGATGATCCGATCCCCAGGCACCCGGCAATTCTCGAAGTACAGTTCGGTGGTCGGGCTGCCCTTGATGCCCAGCTTCTTTTCCTTCGGCCCGACGGCGAAGCCTTCATCGTCTTTGTGCACCATGAACGCCGATATCCCGTTGGCGCCCTTATCCGGCTCGGTGACTGCCATCACCGTGTACCACGTCGATTGGCCGCCGTTGCTGATCCAGGACTTGGCACCGTTGAGAATCCAGTCATCGCCGTCGGCCTTGGCGCGGGTGCGCATCGAGGCGGCGTCGCTGCCGGCCTCGCGTTCGGATAGCGCGTACGACGCCATCGCCCCGGCCGCGACCTCCGTGAGAACCTGCTTCTTCAACTCCTCGGAGCCGCGCAGGATCAAGCCCATGGTGCCCAGCTTGTTGACCCCCGGGATCAGCGAGGCCGAGGTGTCAACACGCGCAATCTCTTCGATGACGATGCAGGCCGCCACCGAATCCGCTCCCTGCCCGCCATATTCCTCCGGGACATGGACTGCGTTGAAGCCGGCGGCGTTCAGTGCGTCGTGCGCCTCGTGTGGGAAGCGGGCGTTCTCGTCGACATCGGCAGCGTATGGTGCGATTTCCTTCTCCGCCAATGCGCGAATCGCCGCTCGCAGCTCTTGATGCTCCTCAGGCAACTGAAACAGATCGAACATCGAATCTCCTTGTGTAGTCATTGTGGACAGAGGGTGCTGTGCGCCGGTCGCGACTCTCGGTAGGTGATCCGTCGGTCGCCGTGGACGATGGCAGACTTGTCAGGGAACATCCGCGCTGATCGGTGCAGGAACGTGAGCGGCGTTAGTTCGGCGAATGAAACAGCGTTGACGTCAGCCATGTCAGTGAACGATGACGCCGCGAATGTTCTTGCCGTCGCGCAAGTCCTGGTAGCCCTGGTTGACGTCCTCGAGGCGGTATTTCGTCGTGATGAGTTCGTCGAGCTTCACCTGGCCGGCGTCATAGAGTCGCAGCAGCCGCACGATGTCATATTGCGGATTGGCGGACCCGAACAGCGTTCCCTTGATGGTCTTTTCGTTGAGGGTCAGCATCATGCCGGAGACGTGGATCGTCAGCTTCTCGGGGTTGGCCAGGCCCGCGACGACGACCGCGCCGCCCTTGCCGGTGATGTCGAATGCGGCCGTAACGACCTCTTCGTCGACGACGCCGACGGTGACGATGGCCTGGTCCGCGCCTTGGCCCCATGACAATTCGTTCACCTTCTCGGCGGCCTCTGAAGCCGTGGCGAATGCGTGTGTCGCTCCCAGCTTCAGTGCGGTTTCGCGCTTGAACGCCACGGGGTCGACGACGATGACGTACTTGGCGCCGGCGTGTGCGGCCCCTTGGACGGCATTGATTCCGATGCCGCCGATGCCGTAGACGACGGTGATGTCCCCCGGACGAACATTTCCGGCGTAGGTCGCGCTTCCCCACCCCGTCGGCACACCGCAGCCGACCAGCACCGCGGTCTCCAGCGGTAGCCAATCGTCGATCTTGACGACCGAATGCTGGGAGATCGTGGCCTTCTTGGCGAAGGTTCCGAGCATGCACATCGCACCGAAATCCTGGCCACCGCCGTGAAATCGGAATGTTCCGTCGGGCATGCAGCCCTCGAGGATCGTGGCCCCCATGTCGCACAGACTCTGTCTGCCGGTCGAGCAGTACCGGCAGTGGCCGCAGCTCGGGATGAAACTGCACACGACGTGGTCACCGGGTTTGACCTTGGTGACACCGGGGCCGATGTCTTCGATGATGCCGGCCCCCTCGTGCCCGCCAACGATCGGGAACCGGGGTGGTAGGTCACCATCGGTGAGATGCAGGTCGGAGTGACACAGACCGGCGGCGGTGTAGTTGATCAGTACTTCGCCTTCACCAGGACCGTCGAGCTCGAGCTCGATGATCTCGAATGGCTTGCCCGTCTCTAGAAGTACCGCGGCTGTGGTTTTCATTGGAATCTCCTTCGTGCAAAGATCAGAGGGCGACGTTGACGGCTTTGGTCTGGGTGTACAAGTCGATCGCGGACGCACCTAGTTCCCGTCCCCACCCGGACTGCTTGTATCCACCGAAGGGCATCGCGGTGTCGAAGCCGTTGTACTGGTTGACCCAGACTGAGCCGGCCTTCAGCAGGCGAGCCGCCCTGTGCGCCTTGGAGATATCGCGGGTCCACACCCCCGCGGCCAGCCCGTAGATCGAATCATTCGCTGCTGCGATCGCTTTCGCGATACTGTCGTCGGCGTTGAATGGCATGGCCGCCACGACGGGGCCGAAGATCTCCTCACGCACGACGCTGAATTCCGGTCGCACATCAACGAATACCGTCGGTTCGACGAAGTAGCCCGTCTCGCCCCAACGCTTCCCGCCCGTGAGTGCCCGTGCCCCGTCGGCAAGGCCCTCCAGCAGGTAGCCGGTGACTCTGTCGAATTGGTCCTGGTCTACCAGTGGGCCGAGCTGCGTAGTCGGGTCGAGGCCAGGCCCGATCGTCACCTGGCTTGCGGCCTCGGCGACGGCACCGGTGAACTCGTCGAAGATCTTGTCTTCCACAAGCAGCCGGGTCCCCGCGACGCAGCATTGGCCGTGGTTGAACAGCCATGCGTTCACCGATCCTTCGACAGCAGGGCCAAATTCGGCGTCGGCGAAAACGACGTTCGCACTCTTGCCGCCCAGTTCGAGGGACACCTTCTTGAGGTTGCCCTTCGCAGCCTCGAGGACACGCTTGCCGACTTCCGCCGATCCGGTGAAGGCGATCTTGTCAACGGCGTCGTGCGCGGCAAGTGCGGCACCGGCGTCACCGAAGCCGGTGACGATGTTGACTACGCCTGGCGGGAATCCTGCCTCGGTGAAAAGCTCGCCGAGCAGCAGCGCCGTCAACGGCGTCTGCTCAGCAGGTTTGAGCACCACCGTGTTGCCCGCGGCGAGGGCCGGCGCCAGCTTCCACGTGGCCATGAGGAGTGGGAAGTTCCACGGCACGATGAGCCCGCACACACCGACCGGCTCCCGCAGCGTGTAGGCGTGGAACTGCGCACCGGGCGCGAACGGCATCGACACGCTAGGTGTCGATCCCTCGATCTTCGTCGCCCAACCGGCGTAGTAGCGGAACACATCCGCCGACCAGCTCGCGTCCACGGTCGTCGCAATGCCCGCGGACTTGCCGTTGTCCAAAGCCTCGAGCTGGCCGAATTCCTCGGCGCGCGCTGAGATCATGTCGCCGACCCGCCACAGCAACCGCTCGCGTTCGTTCGGCTTCATCCACTGCCACGGACCCACGTCGAATGCGCGGCGAGCGGCCCGCACGGCCCGATCGATGTCTCCACGTTCTGCGTGGGCCACCTCGACCAGCGCATGGCCGGTGGCGGGGTCGTAGGTCGGAAAGGTTCGGCCCGAAACCGCATCGACCCAATCGCCGTCGATGAGGAGCTTCTTCGGCCCGCCGTTCAAGAACGATCGGATGTCATCGTGGATTGGATAGTCGGCGAGCGATGTCATGTGCGGCCTTCCGTCTCGAATCTCACCCGCGCCCGGGCAACGATCCGGCTGAGTGCCCCCCGGTCACCCGCGCCGAGTTGTCCAGTCACGTCATCAACCGTTCATGACCGAACCGGCGTCCAGCGGGGGTGTTCTATATCGATGTCGAATCGGGATCGAGTTTATGCCGCGTGCTGAATGATGTCAATGCCCGCCCGTTCCACATTCGGTCAACGATCGATTGAGTCGGAACAACCTGCAGCCCAACGGGTTAGGTGGGGAAGCTCCGGCGGAATCCGATTACGACGCCGCGGTCTTTCGCCGACGCTGCTTCGCGTACGTCTCCAGATAGGCGGTGATGAGACGTCGCGCTTCATCGATCGTCTCATCGTCGCCGGCCGGGGTGAACCGGAACGCAACGTCGAAAAGTCGGTTGCCGGCCTCGAATGCCAGCTGCGCGACGAGCTCCGGCGTATCGGCACGAAGGAGGTTCTGGTCTATGAGAAAGGCCCAGAATCGCTTCGCCTGCGATTCGTCGAATGCGAGTGCCAGTTCGTTGAGTATCGGGCCGCGACCTGCGAACCACAACTGGAGAAAGGCCGGATGCTCACGGAAGTAGTCCAGGTACGTATCGACGCCCGCGTCGACGGCTTCGCGCAACGTGCGCAGCTTGGGCTTGTCCATCGCTGCGGCAAGACGCGCGTCGAGCTCGCTGAGATGGCGCTGCACGACTTCGGCGTCGACCTGATGACGGTCGGCGAAGTAGTGGTACACCGACGCGATCGGGATACCGGCCCGATCGCTGATCGCCTTGAGCGTCGCGGCCTCGTAGCCGTGCTCTTCGAGTAGCGACTCGGCGGCGTCGAGGATCGCCTGCACTCGCTCGATCCCTCGCCGCTGCACCGGCGCTGGCCGGGCGGGTATCTGAACCGGCCGCCTAGTCTCGAACATGATTCGAGATCGTATCACTTTTCCTCTTCCGTTCGGCGGGATCGTGGCCTAAACTCGAATGCGACTCGAAATCGGATCGATGTTCGATATGTCAACAGAACGGAAAAACACCCTTGGCCGAAACTTATGACGTCGTGGTGATCGGCGCCGGCTTCGCCGGACTGATCGCAGCACGAGACCTCAGCGTCACCGGCCGTTCGGTGCTCCTCCTCGAAGCCCGCGACCGGATCGGTGGCCGGACGTATACCGGGGAAGCCTTCGACCGCCCGGTCG
Organism: Mycobacterium sp. IS-1556; assembly: GCF_001499985.1. Classification (NCBI taxonomy): domain Bacteria; kingdom Bacillati; phylum Actinomycetota; class Actinomycetes; order Mycobacteriales; family Mycobacteriaceae; genus Mycobacterium; species Mycobacterium sp. IS-1556. Next base: position 451,816 of record NZ_LQIM01000001.1, on the reverse strand, counting down.
AGTTCGGCGGCGCCTATGTCCACTGGACCCAGCCGACCATGTGGCACGAACTCGAGCGCCACAACATTCCCCTGGCGGTTCCTCTGGAACCACAGACGGTGTACTGGCTCGCCGACGGCGCCACGCATGCCGGCACCCCGGACGACTACGCCACTGCCGTCGATCCCCTGATGAGTCGGTTCTTCGCAGACGCACGAGTCCAGTTCCCGCTGCCCTTCGACGTCAATGCAGTCGATGCCAGTGCCATCGAGAGCGAGACGCTCGAGGACCGGATGGCCTCGCTAGAGCTGTCCGCATACGAGCGGGATCTGCTCGACGGGGCGATCGCCAGCCTGGTCACCGCGAACAGGGAGCACGGCGTCGCGCAGTTCCTCTGCAGTGCGGCAACCTATTTCGGAAGTTATGCCGCATTCTTCGAGACCGCCGGTGTGTGGCCCATCGAGGGTGGCACCAAGCGGCTCATCGACGCCATCGCCGCCGAGTCCAACGCGCTACTGCGCCTGTCCACGCCCGTCGCTTCCGTCGACGATGACGGCGAAAGTGTCACCGTGACCACCCGCGCAGGCGAGAAGCTCCGGACGCGCGCAGCGGTCATTGCGGTGCCACTCAACACCCTGGGCGAGATCACCATCACCCCCGACGTTCCGCCGGCCGCGCGCACGATGATCGACCAGAAGAACCCAATCATGGCCTCGAAGATCTGGGTCAGAGCCAAAGGCGAGCTCGCGCCTTTCCAGGCAGTGGCGCCGGTCGGCAAGAATCCGATCAACGCCGCGAGGGTCGAGTACCACGCCGACGGCGACACCTTCATCATGTGCCTGTGCTCCGTGGCCGCGGCCATCGACGCCGCCGACCGGGACGCCGTACAGGCGGCGCTGCGGACATTCGTCCCGGACATCGAGGTGCTCAACACGGCCAGCCACGACTGGGCCACCGACGAGTTCTCCAAGGGCGGGTGGATGGTGCACCGGCCGGGACATTTCACCAATGGTGCTCCGCTACTGCGAAGGCCGCATGGGCGAATCCACTTCGCGGGAAGCGACATCGCAGGAATGGAAGCCGGCGCGATCGAAGGCGCCATGAGCACCGGGGCAAGCGCGGCGCGGACTGTTGTTGCGGCGCTCGACGACCGTCCTTAGTGAACAGACGCGAATCAGATGGGCATGCGAAGGAGAATGAATATGCGGGTGACCGAACAGATGAAGCGCGACTTCGCGAATGACGGCGCCCTCGTTGTACGCGAAATGTTCACGCCCGAACAGCTTCAGCGCGCACGCCAATGCTTTGACTACGGCATCGCCCACCCGGGCCAGGCCAGCAAGGTCTACGCGGGCACGGACGACGAGCACTTCAACGAGTACGGCAACCCTGCCAACGTCGAGCAGTACCTGGCGCTCATCAAGGAACTCGGGCTCGACGAGTTCGTTGCCTCCCTGTGGGACTCGCAGCACGTGTGGTTCCTCGGCGAAGAGCTGTTCATCAAGTCGGGAGGGAAAGCCGGACGGTCACCGTGGCACCAAGACACCTCGTACATGCCGGCGAACGGCCCGCACCTGCTGAACATCTGGATCAGTTTCGAGCGGCTTCCCAAGGAGAATGCGCTGGAAATCGTGCGGGGCTCACATCTCGGCACCCAATACGACGGCACCTCCTACCTCGATCCAACCGATCCCACGGCGCCGGCCTGGGGCGGCGACTTCTTTCCGCGGCTGCCGGACATCGAGGCCGAACGCAGGCAAGACCCGACGTCGTGGGACGTCGTCTCCTGGGATATCGCGCCGGGCGATGCGCTCGTGTTCCACTCTGGCACCCTGCATGGCGGCGCACCGGTGACGCCAACCTGCCCGACGCGCCACACATTGGTACTGCGGTTCTTCGGCGACAAGCTGTTCTACCGGCCACTGCCCGACAAGAAGCCGAACTACGGCGCCGATGCGAGCACGCTCAACGACCCGTCGCTGACCCCGGGCGACCCGTACCGATCCAGCTATTTCGCCCAACTGCGCTGACTGACGGAGACGCTGCCATGAAAGAAGTCGTCCCGGCATGGATGAAACCGATCTACGACGCCTACCACTTCGCGCCCGCGGTGATCGACGGCGACTACCTACGGTGCTCGGGAATGATCGGTCTGCGTCCCGATCTGACCGTCCCCCGGGATCCGACGCAACAGTTCACGTTGGCCTTCGAGAACCTGCGCGGGCTGCTGGAGGAGGCGGAACTCACGTTCGCAGACGTGACCGAGATGACGACTTACCACGTGGGGCTGCAGGCCCACCAACATGCGTTCGCCGCCGTCAAGGACGAATTCATGACCCCGCCGCATGCGGCGTGGACAGCCATCGGGATTTCCGAATTAGCCGTTCCGGGAGCGCTGGTCGAGATCCAAGTCACGGCCCGGATGAACCACTAGAGACCTCCAGGAGTGCCCCAATGCCGACCACGACGACCAGCCATACGCAGACGACGGACTTCGACGTCCTCATTGTCGGCGCCGGGATCTCCGGCATCGGCGCCGCCTATCACCTCAAGACTCGCCGACCGGGCACCTCGTTCGCCGTGTTGGAGGGACGCGACTCGATCGGCGGCACGTGGAGTCTGTTCCAGTACCCCGGCATCCGATCGGACTCGGACATGCCCACCTTCGGCTACAGCTTCAAGCCGTGGACACACCGCAAGTCGATCGCCGACGGACACATCATCCTGGACTATTTGCAGCAGACCGTCACCGAGAACGGCCTGGCCGAGCACATCCGATTCGGCTATCGAGTGCTCAGCGCGGAGTTCGACTCGTCAGCGGGACGGTGGACAGTCACCGCTACGCAGTCCGCGAACGGCACAACGACTTTCACGGCGCAGTTCCTGTTCCTGGGCACCGGGTACTACGACTACGAGACTGGGTTCACACCCGAGTTCGCCGGTGTCGGGGACTTCGAGGGCCAGATCGTGCACCCGCAGCACTGGCCGGACGACCTCGACTACACCGGAAAGCGCATCGTCGTCATCGGCAGCGGCGCAACGGCTGTCACACTGATTCCGTCGATGGCCGACAAGGCGAGCCACATCACGATGCTGCAACGCTCGCCGAGCTACGTGTTCACGATTCCCGCCGAGGACCCGATCGCCAACAGACTGAACAAGCTGATCGGCCATGAGCGCGCGTACAACATTGTGCGGCGTAAGAACATCGCGCTGGCCCGCGGACTCTTCAAGGCTTGCAAGCGCGCACCGAAGCTGATGCGCCGTCTGCTGATCGCCAATGTGGCTCGCCAGCTTCCCAAGCACTTCGACGTCGACACGCACTTCACCCCGCGCTACGACCCGTGGGACCAGCGGCTGTGCATGGTGCCCAACGGCGATCTGTTCAAGACGCTCTCGACCGGGCGCGCCTCGGTCGTCACCGACCGGATCACTCGCTTCACCAAGACCGGCATCCTGCTGGAGTCTGGTCAGGAGTTGGCCGCCGACATCGTCATCACCGCAACGGGACTCAACATGGTGCCGTTTGGCAAGATTACGCTCAGCGTCGACGGACGGCATGTGCATCTGCCGGACACCACGATCTACAAGGCGATGATGCTTTCCGGTGTGCCCAACCTCGCATTCGCCGTGGGCTATACGAACATCTCCTGGACGCTGAAGGTGGACCTGGTCTGCGAACACTTCTGCCGGCTGCTCGACTACATGGATGCCCATGGCTATGGCACCGTCGAGCCGGTACTCGACGATCCGCACATGGAGCGCGTGCCGGCGATGGACATGAGCTCGGGCTATGTCCAGCGGGCGATCGCGAAGTTCCCGCGCGGAGGAACCAGCGGCCCGTGGGCGTTCAAGCACGCGTACGAAATGGACGCCGAACGGCTGCGTGAGGGCCCGGTCGAGGATGACGCGTTGAAGTTCACGCCCGCCAAGCCGGCAGTGCTGATGTCGTGAATGGGAGAACCACAATGAAGGATTTCACGTTTCCCAGCCACGGCGTCAGCTGCGCCGCCTGGCACGTACCCGCCACTACCGACGCACTGGCCGACGCCGACGGCCGGCCGTGCGTGGTCATGGGCCACGGCTTCGGCGGCACCCGCGACAGCGGCCTGCTGGACTATGCCGAGCCCTTCGCCGCTGCCGGAATCGACGCACTGGTCTTCGACTATCGCGGATTCGGCGACTCCGAAGGCTTACCACGCCAGGACGTTTCGGTCATCCGTCAGCGGCAGGACTACCACGCTGCCATCGCGGCCGCGCGGCACCTGCCCGGCGTCGACTCGGATCGCATTGCATTGTGGGGATATTCGTACGGCGGCGGACACGTCATCGCGGTCGCGGCGCAGGACCCACACATCGCAGCGACCGTTTCGATGAACCCCGCCATGGACGGGCGTGCGACGCTGGCGCGGATACTGCGGCAAGGTGGAGGCGGTCTGCTGGCACGGCTGACCGGACATGGATTGCGCGACATGGCGCGTGCCGTCACCAAGCGGTCGCCGCATCTTGTACCGGTGGTGGGGCAGCCTGGGACGACGGCGATGATCACGGCCCCTGGCGCCGAAGAGGCTTACTACGCGATGGCCGGGCCGACCGCGCGTAATGAGGTCTGCGCCCGCCACGCGCTCCAGGTAGCGCTGAACCGTCCCGTCACATTCGCCAGCCACCTGGCCTGCCCGATGCTCATGCAGGTCGGCACCAACGACGCTGTGGTACCTCCCCGCGCGGCGCGCCGCGCGGCCGAAAAGGCCGGATACTGGGCACAACTGCGCGAATATCCCATCGACCATTTGGACGTCTTCGGCGATCCGTGGCGCCAGCAGGCGCTGGCCGATCAACTGGACTTTCTGACGCGCGTTCTCGACCCGTCGCGTGCATCCGACATTCACCTTCGAGCAGTGGCCCAGCCGCAACGGAGTGGCCGTCGGGTTCTGAAGCTTCCGTGGCTGGTTTCGTGACCGCGCCCGAAGCGTCGGCCGGCATCGACGTAGTCCTGGCCGCCTCCGCTTTCGAGACAGTGCGCGACCGTATCCCGGCCGCGGAACTGCTTCGAATGGCTGGGGCCATCGTGCGCCGCCCCGGTCCGGCGGCACAGGAAGTCACGGAATTGGCCCGTCGCCTCGCATCGATCACCCGCGGCTCCGACACGCCGGCGGATCGGCGATTCACCGACCGCGCTTGGCAGGACAACCCTTTGATGCGTCGGCTGGCGATGAGCTACCTGGCCTCGTGTGCGGCCGTCGAGCGCATCGTCATCGACGCCGACGTGGACTGGCGCACCAAGGAACGCGTTCGCCTATTCGTCGACAACGTGCTCGCGGCCGCTGCCCCCACCAACAATCCGCTGGCCAATCCATCGTCACTCAAACAGGCAATTGACACCGGAGCCACCAGCTGGATTCGCGGACTGCGCCACCTGAGCGCCGATATGCGGTCGCGGCCACGGATTCCCGCGCTGGTCGACTCCACACAATTCACTGCCGGCGAGAACATCGCGGCCACCCCGGGCAAGGTTGTGTTGCGCAATGACCTGTTCGAACTGATTCAGTACCAGCCGACCACCGAACGCGTCGACGAGGTACCCGTCCTTATGGTGGCCTCCCCGGTCAACAAGTACTACCTGCTCGACCTGAATCCGAAAACCTCAGTCATCGCGGCCGAAGTCGCCCGCGGCCGACAGGTTTTCGTCGCCTCCTGGGTCAACCCCGACCCGCAGCACGCCGACGCCGACCTGGACGCCTACGTACGCAGCGTCATGACGATGCTCGATGCCATCGCCGACATCTGCGGTTGCGCCCGGTCGCACCTCCTCGGCTTGTGCGGCGGCGGGCTGATCGCTTTGGCAGCCGCCGGCTACCTGGCGGCGTGCGGCCAACAAGACCGGCTGGCCACGCTGACCCTCGGCATCGCCGTGATCGACTTCGAGCGCGGCGGCCTGCCGGGAGCCCTGCTGGATCGAAAGATTGCCGACCGTGCGATCAAACGCGCGGAGCGGGCCGGCTACTTCGACGGGCTGAACACGGCCGCCGTCTTCGCGTGGCTTCGACCCAACGAGGGCATCTGGGCCAACGTCGTCAACAACTATCTGCTCGGCGAACGTCCCCCCGCGATCGAGATGCTGTACTGGGCGGCCGACCAAACCAACCTGACCGCCGCGCTTGGCCGCGATCTGCTCGAGATCACGCTGGGCAACAGCTTGACCGTTCCCGGCGCGGTCGAGGTGCTCGGGCTGCCACTGGACCTGAGCAAGATGACCGTCGACACCTATGTGCTGGGCGCGTCGACCGACCACATCACTCCCTGGCGCGACTGCTACCGCACTCGCTCGGTGGTGGGCGCGGCGACGACGTTCGTGCTCGCCCGCGGAGGTCACGCTGTGGCGATCGCAACCCCACGCGGCGCGCCGAAGGGCAGCTATCGCACCGGGGATTCCTCGTCGGCCGAACCCGACGAATGGCTGAGCGGCTCGACCGAGACTGCCGGCAGCTGGTGGGACCACTGGAACGACTGGATCGCCAAACGTACGCCCGAAAAACGCCCGGCTCCTGCCGTACTCGGCAGCCACACCCATCCGCCGCTCGGCGACGCACCTGGCGATTACGTGAAGCGCCGACTCGAGTGACGGACACTCCTGTGCCTCAACAGGTTTGGTGGGGACATCCGTTGCGCGAACTGCGCTGGTACGGCGAACTCGCTCGGCTGCTGTCCGACCCGATCATGCGCGGACGCGGCGTACCGCACGGCGACGGCCGGGCCGTGGTGCTGCTGCCCGGCTTCCTGGCCTCCGATCAGTCGCTGGCGCTGCTGGCGCGCTTTCTGCGCCGAATCGGCTATCAGCCGATCGTTTGCGGCATCCTGTTCAACTCCGGTTGTGGACGCACATTCGATCAACGAATGATCGCCCGTGTTATCGGCGCGCACCAGCGCACAGGCAGACGCGTTGCCGTCATCGGGCACAGCCGCGGTGGCCAATACGCACGATCGCTGGCTGCGCGCTATCCCGAGCACATCTCCCATGTCATCACCCTGGCCGGCGCCGTCGCAGACCCGCTGGATGTGGCGGTCCTGACCAAACGAGCCGCAGCGATGATGCGCCACACGCTCACCCGACGCGACGCCGAGCGCCGCACTCTCGGATGCCTCAGCCTCACCTGCCAATGCGAGTTCGCCCGCGGATACCACCAACCGTTCCCCGAAAACGTCCGATACACCTCGATCTACTCACGCACCGACGGGGTGGTGCGCTGGCAGGCATGCGTTGCCGACGACGTGACCTGCGCCGAAGTCCCGGGCACACATCTCGGCATGGCCTTCAACCGGCACGCCTACCGCGAAATCGCACGCGCACTGGCATAGCCGCGGTCAGGTGGCCCTGGAAAACGCCTTCAGCGCCGGCCCCGGCGTCTAGCGAATAGAGTTTTACGGCATGGCGGCAGACGCCGAGTTCGAGGCGCTGGGCCTGCTCGACGGCCTCGAGGGCGCCGCGCGGCAGGACCGCGCTGAGCTGATCTCCTGGTTACTCGATCAGGGCTTCAGTCTCGCGCAGATCCGGGAGTCAATTGCAGCGCCCGTGATGTTGCCCGCGCACCGCGCACTTGGCGATGACGGGACCTCTGTGTCCGCGCGCAAAATCTCCGAGTCGACCGGGATAGAGCTGCGTTTGGTGCAGCGCCTGCAGCGTGCCATTGGCATGCCGAGAATCGACGACCCCGACGAGCCTGTTCTGCCACGCGCGGACGCCGATGCGGTGAGGCACGCAAAGACCTTCTTGGATCTCGGATATGACCCCGACGACGTGGTTGCCGTCATGCGGGTGCTTGTGGAGAGCCTGGGGCATGCCGCGGCGATGATGCGGGAAGCTGCCCTGAAAACCTTGCTGCGGCCTGGGTCTTCAGAGATCGAGTTGGCGCGGGCGACCGAGCGACTGGCCGAGGTGGCGGCTCCCCTGATCGGACCGATGATGGACGACCTGTTACGTCTGGAACTACGACATTCGTTCGCGTTGGAGGCCGTCAACGCAGCAGAACGCGCCGCCGGCTCCCTGCCCGGTGCGCGACCAGTCACCGTCGCCTTCGCCGATCTCGCGGGTTTCACATCGCTCGGCGAGGCTCTACCGGCCGAGGAACTCGAACGCATAGCCAGCCGGCTCGCCGAACTCGCCCACGAGGTGGCGATCACACCGGTGCGGTTCGTGAAATCGATTGGCGACGCTGTGATGCTGGTCTGCGCGGATGCCGCGCCGCTGCTGCAAGCCGTGCTGGACTTGGCTGATGCAGCGAAAGCAAACCGATTGCCGGACTTGCGGATAGGCCTGGCGTCCGGATCAGCTGTCACCCGCGCCGGCGATTGGTTCGGCAGTCCGGTCAATCTGGCCAGCCGGGTGACAGCCAGCGCCCAGCCTGGGACCATACTCGTCACAGAATCGACGCGCGACGCCGTCGACAGCCTGCCCAACCTGAATTGGGTTTCGGTAGGCGCGCGACGGCTCAAAGGCGTCAGCGCCGAAGTGAAGCTCTTCCGAGCCGAACGCAGCAGCTAACCGGCTCTCCAGTGAGCGTCCCTAGAATTGCTGTGCTGCACTGTATCTCGCCACGGAACCCGGTCACTCAACGGCTGTCCACCGACGCTCGTCCCGGCAGGCACTTCGATAGAGCTTCGATGACCTCGTTGGCTGCGCGCAAGCCCGATTCGATGGCCCCGTCGAGGTAACCGGGGTGGTGACTGGCTGTCTCGGCGCCGGCCCAATGGATGTCACCGACAGGTGCGGATGGCACGGGGGCCAGCCCTTCGGTGCTTCCCGGGCAGGGCAATGCGACGTAACCGCCGCCGACGTTTTCGTCGAGGTGCCAGGATTTCTCGTGCCAGCCGGCTGGCTCGAGCACTTCGGATCCAAGGTGTCGGGCCACCGCGTCAAGTACCGCGGTGCGACGCCCGGCTGCATCGAGCCCATCGAGTTCGCGTGCCTCTGGTCCTGCCACGAGCACACACAGGTGTCCGGGCCCATTGGGCGGGGTGGTGTCGAAAACGGCCCTGCCGGGGTTGTCGAGGACGATCAACTCACCGCGACTGCGTTCTCGCCAGAAGGGTCGGTCGTAGACGGCGATCGCCTTGTAGACCGAGCCCATGTAGGTGTTGCGGGACAGCGCGACCCGGTCGGAGGGAAGCGGTGGTTCGAACCTGATGCGTCCGGCGATCGGCGGCGGAACGGTGACGATGACTTTGGCGGCTCGGATGTCGCCGGAGGTGGTGCGGACGGTGACGCCGCGGTCACCTCGGTCAATCGCTGTGACGCGGCGGCTCAAGCAGACTCGCGGACCGAGCTCGGCGGCCAACCCGTCGACCAGTGCCCCTGCCCCTTCGGCGAGCAACGATTCTTGAGCGCCACCGGTGGTTGACAGCATGGTCTTCAGACCGCCCTGTTGGCGGATCGTGTTCACCATGGCGTGGATCGAGAAGCGATCCAGGTCGGCGGTCCAGGAGATCAATGCGATGACTTCGAGTAGCCGTCGCGCCGTGCGCCCCGGGAGCCTGCGCAGCCACGCGTCAACGGTCACCGTGTTCCATCGCTGCGACGCTCGGCTGCGCGACAACAGCTCGACGCCGCCAAGGACGAGACCGGCCAGAAGCATCGACGGCGAGATCGGCCGTATGCGGCGGGATCCCGCGATCACGTCCGGTAACGGGCTTGTGTGCATCCGGAACTGGGTGAGGCCCAGCTCGGCGGCCAGGTCCACGATGTGGTGGTGGTTGTGGCCGATCCACTGCCCGCCCAGGTCCACCCGCGAGCCCAGAGCGGTCGTTTCGGTCATCGCTCGTCCGCCCAGCCTGTCGGCCGCCTCGAGCATGAGGACGTCGACGCCTTGTCGGTGCAGCTCGCGGGCTGCCATCAGTCCGGACAATCCCGCACCTACCACCGCCACCGTTGTGGACCGCGGCGTTTCCGTCGTCGGTGCCGGGTGTTGAGTCATCTGTAGTCTTCCGCCCGCCGCCCGAGCACGCAGGGAGGCGTGCTTCGGCAATCTAAATATAAGTCGGTCGACCGACCGAGACTTTACGGTAACGCACCGAGGGGCGTGAGCGCAATGGCCCGGCGATCCGGTCACAGTCGCTTGGGGCGGTTAGCCGCGGCGCTTCGCCCGTTTGGTGACCGGTTGCGGGTCAGCGAACGCGACGATCATGTCGAGTGCGCGGTTGAGGTCGCGATGGGCGCGATCGGGATCCGGATTGGCCACGTACTGCACGATCAGGCCATCGACGACGGCGAGGCAGAGGCGGCCGAGGGTGTGAAAGTCGATGGAGCAGCGCTCGCCAGCGGACCTGGCCGCTTGCTCGCACAATTCGGTGATCAATGACGTGTACTGCTCGTATAGCGCCAGACCGCCCGCCGCTTTGGTTCGCGCTGAGTACATAGCCAACTCGTATTGCATGATCTGCACACCGACATCACCTTCGACCAAGGCGTCCCAAAAGCGCAGGGCGCCTTGCCGGATCGCGTGCTCCACACCGCGATCAAGCTCTAGATCGACTGCCACCGTATCCACGACCTCGCCGACAACCGCGGCGATCACCGCCTGCAACATCTTTTCTTTCGACGGGAAGACGTAGTGCAGTGTGCCCAACGCGATGCCGGCCTCGGCCGCGACCGCACGCAACGTCGTCGCCGACACGCCCACGGCCGCCAGCACCCTTCTGGCCGCCGCGACGATCTGCTCCTCGCGCTCAGCCGCCTTGACGTAAGCCATCTAGACCCTCACTCGCGCCGCCGATGAATGTTAAGCACTTGAGCGCTAGCTTAGGTCGGACAACCGACCTAATACACGGCACGCAAAGGGTTGGCGCTGTGCTGGGGTTCTGACCTGTCTCACAGCACGTCCACCGCCGTATGTCTCACAAAGCGATTCCTTCGACGTGCGCTGTTCCTAACGCACCGCCGAATGGTCCCGAGCGTTCAGTGATGCGACCCCCAGGCCGGCGAACAACGCGGCGCCACCACCGGCGACGACGGCGCCGGTGGTCGACAGGGTGCGGGCACGGACCCCGCGCACGGCAGCGATGACGTCCAAGACGTCGGTGAGGAGTCCAAGCTGAAGTGCACGCTTCTGCAGTCGCGGTGACGCGGCGTCGGTGATCGCGACTGCCAACGTCAGTTCACGTGAGCCAAAGAGTTGCGTGGTGAACGGTTGGTCGCGACCGGAACTGAGTCCCATGAGCCGGCCCGTCGTGCTCGGAGCCAACCATGCGGCGATGCCGGTAATGAACCGCAGTGCGGCAAAGGTGCGAATGAGCACATTACGTTGCATGCCACCACACTCCAGGAAAGCCGGGGGGCACTTCAAGGGCATAACCAGCTGGGTCACGGCTTGCGCGTAATAGAGCGGCGCTGCTTGCGAGACGCGGCGGCGATAGATGCGCCGCCCGCTGCGCCAGACCAAGCCGATGTCCTGGACGCAATGGCCCGGCCCCGCTGTGGTGGCGTGGAACTTCTCAATTGAGAATCTCTCCACGCTCGCTTGAGAGGACCGCAGACAAACGTTCCCGCCACGTCTGCAACTGCTCAGGCGTCAGTCGCGTCCACTGGGTGATCTCGCAAACGATCCGCAGTGGGGCCGTACTGCGGTACGACCGAGTGGGGTTGCCGGGGAACTTTTTGTCGGTCACGTTCGGGTCATTCTCGAACTCCCCGGTTGGCTCTACTTCGTACACCCTCGGAAAGGCTTGGCCCTCAGCGAGTTCTGCGGCGATCTCCGCAGCAAGGCCAGCCCCATCAACGAAAGCGGTGAAGTAGATGTGGTTCATCACGATTTCGGGCCGGTAGTTCGATCGATGACCCGCGGTGAGGAACTCACCCACCTTCAACTCCGCGGTGGTGCCATGGAAGAACGGACCTTCATCAAGCGGCTTGGACACTGGAATCCTTTGAACGAGCTGCTGAGACACGCAAGCATGCAGCACCACCCGGGCCTTGCCGCAAGCCCCCCATCCGGCGTTATCCTGAAAGTGGAAAGAGCGCCGCGGATCTTGTATGCGGGAAGCTGCCGGGCGGTACTTCGGCTGGCAGCGGCAGACTCGGAAGCCTGGCCGCGTAAACGTCAGACGTCAATTGCCCGAATCACTCTGATACCGAAGCTATTTAGCACGATCACGCATGTGCCAGCGCCGCCGCTCACCACGACCGAAGGCTTCCAGCCGTCCTTTACCCCTCGATACCGACATCGTGCCCCGCGCGAACACTGGGCCACGGAACCGCCGCGCGAGCGCTCACTCGTCCCCGAAGTCGATATTTACCGGTTCCGTCACCTGCGGCACGCCCGTCACGGGGACACCCGGGTCGACTTCTTCGAACTGAAGTCTCATGACGTCCACGGATCCCGTTCCAGAAAGCAGCACCCCGAAAGCGATTGCGGTCGCGTGCTCGTCGACATCGAGGACAACCTCTTCACGCGACCAATCAGTCGAACCCCGGACCGGGCGGTCCTGCATATTGTCAAAGGCCGACGGAGCGCCCTGCTGACTGTCGACCCGCAGCCAGAGGCCTGCCCACCCTTCAATACCGTTGCCCTTCAACGAACCAGACAGCCGGACACGGGTTCCGAGATACTTTGTCGGGGCGATCGTCTGCATCATTGTGCCGAATCCTGTCGCCTTGTCGTTTACGGCTCGCAGCCGCACCACAACGTTGTTGTCGATCTTCTCCCCCGTGGGTTCGAACTTGTAGTCAGCGGGATGACTGCCCGCCATCGTCCAACCCTTCACTGCCGATCCTCCCGTCGCTCCGACACCATTCGTGGGCTCTCCCTCGTTCCGTGGGACGACCGTTTCAAGATAAGCCACCGGCAAATACCGCTGGCGTAACGGGCTGTACCGATGGCGGGCCGCCCTGGCACCGGCTGATCGGCCCCGTAAGCTCCGCAGGGCCACAGGACGGTTACGTACAGCGTCGGGCTGAGCATGGGCGAGCGCTAGGTATGGGTCCGGTCCATCACCGGGTGGTCATGATCGTCACATGGCCGTCGACGCGCCTGTGGGCTGAACAATCACGTGTGACAGAAATATCGTGGGTCCGCGATCACTTCGCCGTCACTCATGAGATTCCGCCACGGTCCGTGAGAACCGACGGGATGCGGACGACGTCGGTTCTCACGCTCGGCGTCGTATGTACCGCAGCGATCTGCCCAGTTCGACGTGTCGCTGTCGCCAGTATTCCTGCCACTGCGCCCGCCGTGAGCTCGGGGTTCCGTCCCTTCGGTGTGTCTTTCCCGTGTCGGCTTCGGGTTGAATCCTGCGCAGCGGCTATCACGTGGATTTGGCCTGACAACCCATCAGGTCGGCTAGGCCAGCGGCATATGACTCGGGGGTGAGGTCTTCGAAGAACAGTCGCTGCACCATGAAGCCGGGGATCAGTCCGATCAACGCGTGAGCGGTCCGCACCGGGTCAGCGTGTCTCGGCAGGTGCCCGGCGGCGATCGCGCGCTCGACATAGGTAGTCCACGCAGCACGACCGCGGTTACCTTCGCGGCGGTAGATCGCGGCGATCTCGGGTGCCCGAGCGGCCTCGGCCCAGGCCTGCAGCGCCACCCGATGTAGTTCGACCCCGCGCTCCTCCCCTAATGCGATGATCCGCTCCAGCACCGCCGCGAGCACCTCATTTGGCGGAGGGACCTCGGCGGCCGCACTATCCAGCACGATTGACAGTCCCTCGCCGGCCACGGTCTCCGCGATTGCCCGGATCAGGTCGTCTTTGTCCTTGAAATAAAGGTACACCGCGCCCGCTGACAGGCCGGACTCCGCGACCACGGCGGCCATGGTCGTCTTGTGAAAGCCGTCGCGAGCCACACAACGCAGCATCGCGTCGATGATCTGCTCCCGGCGTGCGGCCCGATGCTCCTCGCTGACCTTAGGCATAGCAACACCATGGCATAAAAATGAACGTCCGTTCTTGACATTCTTCGGCGTGACGCTGCAACCTGTCCATACTGAATGAGTATTCGTTTTAGGAGAGGTAGATGACTGGCATCCCTGCCACCGCCGAGCCCTCAGCGCGCCCCGATATCCCCGGGACCATCCGCGCCGCGCTCGGTCTGGTCGCCTTGCTGACCGTGTTGCTCGCAGCGTTCGCCTGGCCCACGAGCGATCTCGAGCCGCGCTCTGTCCCGCTAGCTGTCGCGGCACCATCGGCCGAGGCCGCGACCGCCGTAACGGCCCAGCTCGAAGAGGCGTTCGGCGAGGGCGGCATCGACATCATCGAGGTGTCCGACCGCAACGCTGCCGTCACGGCGATCGAAGACCGAGAGGCATACGGCGCCTTCGTGTTAGGCCCGCATGGTGCACAGCTCCTGACAGCCAGCGCCGCGAGCCCGCTGGTCGCCCAGCTGCTCGGCCAGGCCGCCCAAGGCATGGCCGCCCAGCAGGGCTCACCGCCCCCCTTGGTGATCGACGTGGCGCCCGCCGCCGACGGCGATCCCCGAGGCGTGATCTTCAGCGCGGGCGCACTGCCTCTAGCGGTGGGGGGACTCCTGGTCGGCGTCATATCGTCCCTGCGGCTACGCCGAATCCGCGACCGCATCGCGACCGCGCTTTTGGCCAGCGTAGGTGCCGGGCTTGCGCTCGCCGGCGTGCTCCAGGGCTGGTTCGACGCGCTCGGCGGCAACTATTGGGCGAATGCCTCGGTGATCGCGCTCGGCATGCTGGCCGTTGCCCTACCGGTCATCGGACTACATCGATTGATCGACCGCGCCGGGATCGGCATCATGGCCGTGCTGATCATGCTGGTCGGCAACCCGAACTCCGGCGTCGCCTCCGCCCCCGAACTGCTGCCCCTCGGCTGGCTCGGCCAACTATTCCCACCGGGTGCGACAGGCACCGCCCTGCGTGGGACCGCCTACTTCGACGGCGCCGGGATCGGTACGGCACTTGTCGTGCTGCTCTGCTGGGCGGGGGTCGGACTCGCGCTCGCGCTGGTGCGCCGTGCGGAGTCAACGGACGTAGCAGGCCACCGTTCGGCGCAAGTGCGGGCGGTGGCTCGATGAAACCAGGAACGACGACCGCACATGTTGGCCGGCTCTGGCAGTACCCCGTCAAATCGATGGTGGGCGAGGAAGTTCGGGAAGTCCTGGTCGGCCCTAACGGGGTGGTGGGAGACCGCGCGTACGGATTCCTGGACATCGAGGCGGGCAAGGTGGTCAGCGCCAAGCGCCCTAAGCGCTATGGCGCGCTGATGGGGTGCCGGGCGCGCTTCTTGTCGCCGCCGCGTCGCGACGCGCCAGCCCCGCCGATAGAGGTCTCCTTCCCCGACGGCGCGGTCGTGCGGGATGACCCGTCTGAGCTCGCGCGCCGCGTGTCGGCGCTGATGGGCCGCGACGTGCGCCTGCTCACCGGCGCGCCGGAGGGAGCATCTTCGGAGTTGGCTATGCCTGGCATCGCGGATGTCGAACCAGGCGCAATGAGGCCCCTGTTCCGCGACGAAGACGGTGAGCGGGTGAGGGACTTCGCCGTCGGAATGGCAGCACCTGGCACCCTGCTGGACATCGGCCCGCTGCATATCCTGGCCGCCGGCACGCTGCGCGGGTTGGCCGCCGAATACCCGGCCGGTGACTGGGATCCGCGCCGGCTGCGGCCGAACATCCTCATCGACGACGGCGGCGAACTCGGCGAGGAAGACGACTGGCTGGGCTGTCATCTCCACATCGGCACCGAGGTGGTCATCCATGTCGTGCTGCCCGTGCCGCGTTGCGTGATGACGACGCTCGCACAACCCGGCTTGCCGAGGGACCTGGGGGTGCTGAAGGCGATCGCTCGAGTCGGCCGGAAGCAACTGGGTCCGTTGGGCCAAGTCGCCTGTGCCGGAAGCTATGCAAAAGTAATCAGGACCGGCGTGGTTCGCGTCGGCGATCCGATTGGCATCCAACGCGTCGAGCCCCCAGAGGAGGCGGTCGCGGCCATGATCGGGACGCCGCCCGCGGGAGAAGCCAAGCGACGCTAGGCCGGGCCATCTCCACCACGACGACATGCTTCTGCGTAATTGTCGAAGTGTTGTGCAGCTGGGAATAGGTGAGAATCCAGATGCGCCATACTCTCCACGCGAAACGACGATGAAGCTGTGGCTCGGACGGAAGGGCCCAAGGTCAGTGTGTGGACTGACGCTCGACCCGAGCCAGTGTGCGAGAGGTCGAGCAACCGGACGTACCGTCGCCAGCTCATCGAGCTGCTCAAGAGGATTCTCGCGGCTCAGTTCGCCTGACCTGAAAGGACTCTCATGGGAACCACCCTCGTACAGTTCGACTCCGGCGGGACCTCATGCGTCGGGCAGGCCTATCTGCCCCACGCTGAAGGCCGGCGCCCGTGCGTCATCCTGTGCACTGGTTTCGCCGGAACTCAGGACACCCCGTCGCTGGTGTTCACCGCCCGCGCCTTCGCCGACGCCGGGTTCGTCGCGATCACCTTCGACTATCGCAGCTTTGGTTCGAGTTCCGGCGAGCCACGGCAGTTGGTGGACATCGTGGGTCAGCTTGCCGATATCCGGTCGGCCATCGGCTACGCGCGCCGCCGCCCCGATGTCGACCCCGAGCTCGTGACGCTGTGGGGCACCTCGCTGGGCGGCGGTCACGTCGTCACCGTTGCGGCCGAGGATCCCCGAATCTGCGCCGTGGTCGCCCAGGTGCCATTCAACGGATTCCCCAAGAAAGTCGAGCAACGGTCGACGCCGACGACCCTGAGGCTGCTGACCGCAATTCTGTTCGACAAGCTGCGCGGCACGCTCGGACTCGCCCCGTACTACATCAAAGTGATCGGGACTCCGGATGAGGTCGCTGTCATCGGGAGTTCCGAAGCAGTACAGGCGACCTCGGAGATTGCGAGTGAGTCGTGGCGAAACCTGGTCGCCCCGCGCGGATTGCTGGACATGATGCGGTACAAACCCGGGCGGTTCGCGGAGCGATTGCAGATGCCGGTGCTGGTCTGCCTCGCGGACTTCGACCGGGAAACGCTCGGCGCCGACAGCATTGAGCTCGAGCAGCGGGCACCACGCGGCCGAGTTCGCAGGTATCCGGTGAGCCACTTCGGCATCTACCGCCCCGAGAACCGAGGCAACGTCGTCGCCGATCAGATCGCGTTCGTCGCCAGCGTGCTCGAAAACACTGAGCAAAAGAAGGATTCATGATGTCAAGCGGTACTGCCCGCCGACTCCTTTAGAGAATGTTCGACGCCAGTTCGACACTCGCGCAGGTAGTTTCGATCCGGTCATCCCGAAGGTGCGTGCACAGCCCGACTTCAGCGTTTCATGTCCTACGAGCGTTTCAGTCGAGGTGTCGATCGACATCCATCCGCTTGTGGAGGATGCGCACCACGTCAATCAGGTCGTCGCCAGCAATCCGGTAGTACAGCGTGTGCGATCCGACCGCGTACCTCCGGTAGCCCTCGCGTACCTCGTCGCACACACGCCCGATCAGAGGATGGTCCATTAACCGCTCGATCGCTCGCTGGATCTCACGGATGTAGGTCTCAGCCTGATCTTCGCTCCAACGCTCGGAGGTGTAGTCCCAGATGTCACTTAGGTCCGCCTGCGCGGCAGGTGAGAGTACATAGCGACTCACCGCCCACGCGGTTCCTCGGCCCGCTTTCGCGAGACAAATTCATCGAAGTCGAATGCTGTCGACGCGCCACTGCGTTCACCGACAATCAAGGACTGACGCAGTGCGCGCAATCGCGTCTCGCGATCCTCGAGTAGTCGCAATGCGGCCCGCACGACATCGCTGGCTGAGCGATAGCGGCCCGATGCGACCTCATCCTCGATGAACGCGTTGTAATGGTCGTCCAGGCTGAATGAGGTGTTCCTTCCCATGCAACTGACTGTACCAACTATTGGTACACATGCCTTCGATGCTCGGCGGTCCCACCGTCCCCAAGCATCCCGATCGCCGAGAAGGCGGTCACATCGCTTCCATCGATGTCGTGCCGGTGAGGTCTTGGCGAAGAAGAGCGCGGTGGACCCGGCGGAGTCGATCCGGCGACATGGGGCATTGTTCCTCGGGTTCCTGTTACTCGACATCAGCTCGTGGTGTTCATCAACTTGACCACGCCTCGCATGACCGTGCGACTCGCGGTGCCGCGCGCGCGTTCCAGTCGGCTCTGCGGAATCGGGCCAGTGACCTTACCGAGCCGAGGAAACAGACTCAGGACATTGTCCCGGTCAATGGCCTGGCGGGTTCGGTCGTCGAGGCCGACGTAGGTGTCCAGTCCGGCGGCGAACAGCTGCGAGGCTGCGATAGGGGCGAACGGCCAGTCCGAGCCGAAGGTGATGTGGCCGGGTTTGGCGAACGCCAGCAGGGTCGGTAGCGCGGCGGCGCTCGAAGACAGGGCGGTGTCGAAGTAGAAGCTGGAGAAGTCGTCGAGGCTGTCTGCCGGGTTGCGGCCGGTGTCGCCCATGATCGCGACTGCCATGCGGTGGCTGGCGTACGGCACGAACCCGCCGGCATGGCTGAGGATGAAATTGATATTTGGGTACTTGCGACGAATACCGTTGCGCACCAACAGGTACGCGGCACGGGTGGTGTCGAGCAGGAAGTCCGCGGCGAAGGGCAGCACTCCGGGCACGGTCGGCCCGGGCAGGTCGGCGGGATGGATGAACACCACCGCAGAGCGTGCGTCGAGCGCGGCCCACAAGTCGTCCTGTCCGTCCTGCCCGAGATACGTACCGGCGTTGTTGGCGAGCAGCACGACACCGTCGGCGTGCAGCTCGTCGAGCGCTCGCGTGGCCTCGGCGACCGACTCGTCGACGTGGGGCATGGGCACGGTGGCGAAGAAGCCGAAGCGGTCGGGTTGCGCGGCGACGAGCGCGGCGGTGTGGTCGTTGAGGTCGCGCGCCAGGGCTGCGGCGTCGGCCGCTGCGGGCAGGAACGTGGTGCCCGGCGTAGACACCGACAGGATCGACGTGGTGACCCCGAGTGTGGCCATGGTTTTGAGGGAGTCTTCGGTGGACCAGTCCGGCAGTGGCCGTCCGCCGGCGTCGCTGATGCCGGCGTTGTGAAGCGCCTGTCGGTAGAGGTCGGGGATCAGGTGGTGGTGGGTGTCGATGCGGCCCATGGCTGCTCCTCAGTTGTCCGGGATGCCGGCGCCGGCCAGTGCGGGAACCGGGTCTTCGCGGTGGAGCAGCGACTGCGCGCCGACTTTGAATTGGTTCAGCTTGTCGACGATGGTGTGGCCCTCCGGGGTGTGTCCCCAGATGCTGATGCCCTGATAGGTGGTGGGTTCCCACGTCGTTTCGTCGATGACGATGGGGTTCCACCCGACTTCCCATTCGAACCCTGAGGGGGTCATCGCGTAGAACGACAGTTCCTTGTCGTTGGTGTGTTGCCCGACGCTCAGCGCCATGTCAAAGCCAAGCTCTTTGACCCGCTGATAGGCGGCGGTCATGTCGTCGAGGTCGGCGACCTGGATGTTGAGGTGTTGGACGCGGGCGCGAATCGGGTTGAGCGGGAACTTGTTCACGGCGGCGATCGCCACGGAGTGGTGGCGCTCGTTGACCCGCAGGAACCGGATCTTGAGTTTGACGCCGCTGATCGTCTCGTCGATGTAATCGGTGAGTCGGGCGTCGAACACGGTGTTGTAGTACCCGCGCATCTGATGCGGCTTCTTGCTGGTGATGGCGACGTGGCCCATGCCGGATTCGCCGGTGACGAACCGTCGAGCGATCATGTCCAGCGGGGCATCACTGGTGTGGGCGCGGGTGAACAGCTCCTGAGCCAGGCCGTTCGGCCCGGGAATGCGCACAAGGCGCTCCACTCCGCGCAGGGCCGCCTCCTCCGGGGCGCCGTCGGTGACGGGGACGCCGTGGCGGGTGACGCGCGCGAGGATCTCGTCGAAGGTGTCGTGGTCGTCGAGTTGCCAGCCGAGCGCGGTGACGTCCTCGGCGGGCCCGCGCTGCAGCAGGAAGCGGCATTCGTTGTCGTCGAGGCGGAAGCGCATGGCGTCGGGCAGGGTCTCGTCGAGGTGCATGCCGATGGCGTCGCGGCCGAAGCGGCGCCAGTCGGCGAAGCGCTCGGTTTCGATGACGATGTAGCCGAGGTGGACGTTGCCGAACACGTCGTTGACGGTCATGACGCGAATGCTCCTTGCGCGCTGAGGAATTCGGCGACGAGCTGGTTGAAGAGGGTGGCGCGTTCCCACTGCATCCAATGACCGGTGTGCGAGGTCATCACCAGCTCGGCGTTGGGCATGGTGTTGAGCAGTGCCGGACCGCCGGAGGGTTTGTTGACCTTGTCGTCGCGTCCCCACAAGATCAGGGTCGGCGTCTGGAGGTTCTTCAGCCTCGAGTCGCGGGTGAGGTCCATGCGCCACAGGGTGCGCAGGGCCAACGGACCCGACGGCCGGCGCAGCGGCGGATTGGCCACCACCTCAGGGTCGATGGAGGCCTGATGGCGCCGGGTCGATGAGGTCATCAGGCACCGAGGCGCCGTCATAGACGAGGTAGGTGCGGATGAACGCCTCGAGTTTGTCGCGGCTGGGTCCGTCGCCGCCGTAGTAGCCGAGCAGGGTGTTCAGCCCCGCGGTGGGCAGGCCCTTGGTGGTGCCGATCCCGCCGGGTCCCATGAGGACGAGCTTGTCGACGCGGTCGGGGGTATCCAGCGCGAGCCGCAGCGCCGCGGCGCCGCCGTAGGAATTGCCGATGAGGTGCGCGGTGTCGATGTGAAGTGCGTCGAGCAGTCCGCGGATCATGTCGGCGAGATAGCCGAACGGGTCGGACTGGTCGACGCCTTTGACCGACCGCCCGTAGCCGGGCATGTCGGGCACGATGACGCGGTAGTGCTGGGCGAGGGCGTCGATGTTGCGTGAGTAATTGGACACCCCGGAGGCCCCGGGCCCGCCGCCGTGCAGCATGACCACGGCGGGGCCCGTGCCGGTCTCGGCGTAGAAGATCGGCTTGCCGTTCACGGTGACGGTGTGTTCGGTGAGGTTGGCGGTGGTCATGCGATGGCTCCCTGTTCGATGTGGGTGTCGGCGGCGGTCGGTGCGTCGGCGGTGAAGCCGGTCGGCGGTGGCGGGAGTGGCTGGCCGTATTCGGCTGCGGCGTAGATAAATCCGTCAGGGCGCAACACGACCACCCCCGCCTTCTTGTGCGACAGCCATCGGATCAGCGTGCCGTCGCGGTCTTTGAGGTCGTGGCCGAGGCGGAACGCCGGCACCCCGCGCTGTGTCCACGCCGAGGCTCCCGGGCATCGTTCGGTGGTGTGCAGGAGGGCCCATCGGCCGGCAAGCACGTCGTCGAGACGACGGGATTCGCCGGTGGAGTCGGTGACCCAGGGCTGTGGGATGAGCCATCCGACGGCTTGGTGGCCGCCGGCCAGGAAGCCGTCAGCGTAGTGGGCGCCGGGGATCCAGAACAGCTTCTGTCCGCCCGCGAAGACGCCCGGAATCTTCGTGATGACCCGCAACGAGTGGTTCCGCAACCCTGCGATAAAGGGGTGTCGTTCGGTGATGACGCGTCCGACGCGCACCGCCCGTCGTGTCACCTCGGTCACATGTGGTTTGCGTTCTGTCTCATAGGAACCGAGAAGTTTCTCCGGTGCCTGGCGCCGCAGTACTGCGGCGATTTTCCAGCACAGGTTGGCGGCGTCACGGACGCCGGCGGACATGCCCTGGCCGATCCAGGGCGGCATGGCGTGGGCGGCGTCACCGGCGAGGAACACTCGCCCGACCCGCCACCGGTCGGCCAGGCGGACGTGGTGACTGTAGACCACCGCCCGTAGGATTTCGACGTTCTCACGGGTGATGCCCTGGTCGTTGAGGACCCGCCACACGTAGTCGTCGCTGACGAGCACCCTCTCGTCCTCTTCGGCGCGAGCTGGGAACTCCCAGCGGTGATGGCCCAGCGGTGTCGGACAGTCCACGGTGGGCCGCTCGGGGTTGCAATGAAATCGCAAGCGGTCGTGGGCATCCCACTCCTTGAGCACCTTGGTGTCGATCACGACCCAGCGCTCACCGTAGGTCTTGCCGGAGTAGCCGATGCCCAGCAGCCCCCGCGTCGGTGAGGAGCCCCCGTCGGCAGCGATCACGTAGGAGGCGTGGATGCGCTTGAACGAATACTTCTGCATGTCGGCGACGAGCAGTTCGACGTGGTCGCCCTTGTTGAGCGCTCGCAGGCACTCGTGTTCGAGCCGCACCTCGACGTTGGGAAACCGTGCGACACCCTCGCGCAGCACGTGGTCGATGGCCGGTTGGTAGATGAATTGCTGCGGCGGATGCCCGCACCCCCGCGCGGTGATGGTGGTCTCGATGAAGGGCCTGCCGTCTGCATCGACGAAGGCCACCGGCCGATCGGGCAGCATGTCCTGTTGCAGTCGATCCGCCAAGCCGACGGACTGCCAGGTCCGCAGCACTTCCTCGTCGGTCGAGATAGCCCGCGCCCGCCCGTACACGTCGGGGTCGCGTTCGACGACGACCACGTTCAGTCCGAGTTGCCCCAGCAGATTGGCGGCGGTGGCGCCGGTGGGTCCGTAGCCGATCACTGCCACGTCATAGGCGTCCACCGGCCCGGCCGGCGCCTGCGTCCCTGTCTCGCTCACTGATGACCCTCAATCGTTGCGCACCGTCACCGGCACTTGTCCTGTAGCGATCACTACGCTAATGTAGCGATCACTACGGAGTCAAGGTCCACAGGAAGAGACGCCATGACGAGCGAAGACCCACGAACTACTCGGCGCCGCCGCGCCGACGGTGAGATTTCGCGGAACCGGATTCTCGACGCGGCCACGGAGATCGCCAGCGAACGCGGATACGAAGGAACCAGCATCGCGGCGGTGAGCACCAAGTGCGGATTGCCGGCCAGCTCGATCTACTGGCACTTCAAGGACAAAGACGACCTTCTGGCCGCCGTGATCGAGCGCAGCTTCGGCTCCTGGCTGTCGGCCTGGGAGATGCCCGCCGACGGCGAAACCGTCGACCGCGCCACCGCGGTGTCCACCCAGATCGCCAAGGCGCTGCTGAACTCCCCCGACTTCATCCGCCTCGGCCTCATGCTCGCCCTGGAACGCCGGCCCGTGGAACCCCGCGCCCGAGCGATGTACCTCCAGGTTCGCGAGCAGGCGCACGGCCAACTGCAGGACACGGTGTCCCAACTTGCGCCGGAGTTGACCAGCGCCGACGCGCGCCAGCTGGCCACCTACGCCTTGGCCGGCGCGGACGGACTGTTCATCGCCAAGGAAGTAGCGGGCGACGCACTCGACCTCATCGCCATGTTCGACATGCACGCCCGCGCCGTGGTGGACACCGCCCGGCGCCTGATCGAGGAGGCCGCCCAGTGACGGCGATCATCCGAGAGGCCGCCGAACGGCTCTGGACCGCCCAGCATGCCCGCACCCCGATCGCTCCGCTGACCGAAACGCACCCCTGCCTCGACGTCTCCGACGCCTACGGCATTCAGCAGATCAACCTCGGCCGACGCCTGGCCGCCGGCGCCAGGCTCGTCGGCCGCAAGATCGGACTCAGCTCCGCACCGATGCAAACCCTGCTCGGTGTCGACGAACCGGACTTCGGATTCATCGTCGACGACATGGTCATCGCCGGCCAGAGCGTGGCCACCGAGCGGTTCTGCGCACCACGGGTAGAACCCGAGGTCGCCTTCCTCCTGAAGCGCCCACTACGGGGGCCGGGCGTGGACACCTCCGCGGTGTACGCCGCCACCGAATCGGTGGCGGTGGCACTGGAGATCGTCGACAGCCGCATCGCCGACTGGAAGCTCACCCTGCCCGACACCGTCGCCGACAACGCCAGCTCCGGCGACATCATTCTCGGCGACTGGGTGCCCTACACCGCGGCCCTGGCACTCCCCCGTGCCGCAGCGACGCTGACCCTCAACGGCGTCGACATCGACTCCGGCACCGGCGACGCCGTCATGGGCGACCCCGCGGCCGCCGTCGCCTGGCTGGCCAATGCGCTCGCCGAGTTCGGCACCGAGCTGTCGGCCGGACAGTTCATCATGTCCGGCTCGTTCACCTCCGCGGCGTTCGTCCACGTCGGCGATGTCGCCACTGCGACCATCGCCGGCCTGGGCACCGTATCGCTCACCTTCACCTAGAAAGAAGGACCATGGCACAACAGATTTGGCCTGTCGCCATCATCGGCTCGGGCAATATCGGCACCGACCTGATGATCAAGATCCTGCGCAGCGACGGACCGCTGCGTGCGGCGGCGATGGTCGGCATCGACCCCGCTTCCGACGGCCTGGCCCGCGCGGAGCGGATGGGCGTGCCGGTCACCGCCGACGGCGTCGACGGTCTGCTGGGCATGCCGCAGTTCGACGAGATCAAGCTGGTCTTCGACGCGACGTCCGCCTCGGCGCACCGCGCCAACTGGGCCAAACTCGAGCCCACCGGCGTGCGGATGCTCGACCTCACGCCCGCCTCGATCGGTCCCTACTGCGTGCCGGTGGTCAACCTCGACGAGCACCTCGACGCGCCGAATCTGAACATGGTTACCTGCGGCGGCCAGGCCACCGTGCCGATCGTGTCCGCGGTCGCCCAAGCCGGCATCGTGTCCTACGCCGAGATCGTGTCCTCCATCTCATCGAAGTCCGCCGGAGCCGGCACTCGGGCCAACATCGACGAATTCACCGAAACCACCTCGGCGGCACTGGTTTCGGTCGGCGGTGCCCGACGCGGCAAGGCGGTGATGATCCTCAACCCCGCCGACCCGCCCATCCTGATGCGCAACACCGTGTACTGCCTCATCGACGGTGACACCGACCACGCAGCGGTCGAAGGGTCGATCGAGGCCATGGTGGCCAAAGTCAACGGCTACGTCCCCGGATACCGCCTCAAACAGCGCGTCCAGTTCGAAACCTTCACCGCCGACAACCCGCTGTACATCCCCGAAACCGGCAAGTTCACCGGCACCCGCGTCACCGCCATGCTCGAAGTCACCGGCGCGGCACACTACCTGCCCGCCTATGCCGGAAACCTCGACATCATGACCTCGGCGGCCAAGGCCACCGCCGAACGCATTGCCAGACACGCCCATGAAAACGCCGGAGCGACACGATGACTCACGATTTGTACATCAGCGACGTGACGCTGCGCGACGGCATGCACGCCATCCGTCACCAGTACACCGTCGACCAAGCCAAAGCCATCGCCACGGCCCTCGATGAGGCCGGCGTGGATTCCATCGAGGTCGCTCACGGCGACGGCCTGTCCGGGTCGAGCTGCATCTACGGCTTCGGCGCCCACACCGACCTGGAATGGATCGAAGCCG
Organism: Mycobacterium sp. IS-1556; assembly: GCF_001499985.1. Classification (NCBI taxonomy): domain Bacteria; kingdom Bacillati; phylum Actinomycetota; class Actinomycetes; order Mycobacteriales; family Mycobacteriaceae; genus Mycobacterium; species Mycobacterium sp. IS-1556. Next base: position 426,595 of record NZ_LQIM01000001.1, on the reverse strand, counting down.
TCGCCGGCGTCGTGCACCGCGCGAAGGTCGCCACCCTGCTGCTGCCCGGCATCGGCAGCGTGCATAACCTCAAAGACGCCCACCGCGCCGGCGCGACCATCGTGCGCGTCGCCACCCACTGCACCGAAGCCGACATCTCCGCCCAGCACATCGCCGCGGCGCGCGACCTGGGTATGGACACCGTGGGCTTCCTGATGATGAGCCACATGACCACCCCCACCGCGCTGGCCGCGCAGGCCGAACTCATGGAGGACTACGGAGCCACCTGCGTCTACGTCGTCGACTCCGGCGGGGCGATGACCATGCGCGACGTCGCCGATCGCATCGACGCCGTGCGCCAAAAACTGTCCGCCACAACAGAAATAGGGATCCACGCGCACCACAACCTTTCACTAGGTGTGGCGAACTCGATCGTCGCGGTCGAACACGGCGCGAACCGGGTGGATGCCTCGCTGACCGGCATGGGCGCGGGCGCCGGTAACGCCCCCCTTGAAGTGTTCATCGCCGCCGCGGACAAACTCGGCTGGCACCACGGTTGCGACCTGCACACCCTCGAAGACGCCGCCGACGACATCGTCCGGCCGCTGCAAGACCGCCCGGTACGGGTGGACCGCGAAACGCTCACCCTCGGTTATGCCGGGGTGTACTCCAGTTTCCTTCGCCACGCCGATACCGCCGCCGCGCGCTACGACGTCGATGCCCGCACGCTGCTGGAAGAGGCCGGCCGGCGCGGCATGGTCGGCGGCCAAGAGGACATGCTCGTCGACATCGCCCTGGACCTCACCAGCGACTGCGGGGCTAGCCGGTGAGCACGGCCGTGTCAGCGGCGGGAAGGGCCGGCATCCAGGACGTGCTGGCCGCCATGTGCCTGTCGCTCGTCTTGGTCGTCGCATCGGTGTCGGCGCTCAATCTCGCGCTACCGAACTGGCCGTCGGGGCAATTCGTTTGGCTTCGTCGATGACCGTGATGCGCACCCATCCCTTATTGAGGTGATCACTACATCAAGGTGGATGAGAGGATGGCGTCGAATGGGTTGCCTCCCGAAAGGGGTGGACATGACGGCTGGCGACGCAAGGACCAAGAGACGCAGAGTGAATGGCGAGGAATCGCGTCAGAAGATCTTGCTGGCGGCCACCGAGATCGCTACCGAACGCGGGTACGAAGGTACCTCCATCGGCGCGGTCAGCCAGCGTTCCGGGTTACCAGCAAGTTCGATTTACTGGCACTTCAAAGACAAGGATGCGCTGCTCGCTGCGGTGATCGAGCACAGCTTCGGACTCTGGCTGGCCGGCGCAGGCGGCTTTTCTCCTCGCCCCGAAAACGAGACTGTGGAGCAACGCCTGGCCGCGATGATGGAACGCACCCTCAAGTCGTTGCGCGACTCCGCGGACTTCCTACGCTTGGGGTTGATGCTGGCACTCGAGCGGCGGGCCGAAGAACCGTCCGCGCGGAAGATGTTTCTTTCGGTGCGAAACGAAGCACTGCGCCGCACGATCGACTCCTACACCGAGCTCTTTCCAGAACTCGACGCGCGCGCCACGCGACAACTGGGCGCGTTAACCATGGCGATGGCCGACGGACTTTTCGTCGCCTCTGAGATCAATGGCGACCGGGCGGACATCACCGTCGAGGCTGAGGTCTTGGCTGCCGCCCTGATGGCCGCCGCCGAACGCCTTGCGTCTCGCGGGAGTCGCTCAAAGCAGTCAACGCGGCGTTGATCGGGTTTCCGAGAGAAGCCTGCGTGCCGTCAAGCGCCATGGGAATGCAGGGTGCGCTCACTTCACCTGGGAACCTCGGACATGAACGTCACCTGAGCCCGCCGGGCGTTGATGAAGTTGGATTCGTCGTCGCGGACGTGCTTGAGGTAGCCGCAAGAGCCGTACGCACGTGCAGCGTCCAGGACCGAGTCGAACCACTGCTCGATGACTCCGTCGTACTGAACGTGTTCGGGAACGGGCCGGCCGTCCAGATAGCGCGCGGTGCCGGGCACCGTGTGATTCTGGACGTAGCCCCGGAGGAACCTGGCAAACCGTTCCTGCCCCAGGACCACATCCCTGTGAGTGGTCGCCCAGTGCTCGCTGAACGTGCTCGTGTCCACGTCCGGCCGGCGCCGCAGGCCGATGACGAGCTTGACCTGTCCGCCACGTTCCTGGCGTGGCACCACGACGTTCTCGACTGCGTCGAAAGTGACGCTGCGTGCAGGATCGCCGCTCGCCGCCAGAAGGGACCGCCCAGGCGAGGTACCCCCATCGCCCCACCAGACCTCTTCGATGGCATCGAAAGGAAACCCCAGTCCCAGAACCGTGGCGCGCGATGTCGTACTCCGTTCCGTTCTCCGGCCCTCGGGAAGGGAAGCTCGCCCAATGTTGCTGCTGAAGTCGGACCTTCTCAGTTGAGAAGCCCGGCGGAGAAACGTGTAGGTCTTAGTCGCGCCTTCCACTGCGAGGGTCATCGCTCGGCCTCCGAGTTGACTGCACGGATCGCCGGCACGGTCCGTTCGACGCTGAACGCGCGGGCAGCGCGTCGATGTTGCGGGGCGTAATTGGACGCGCCGGCCGCGTCGGCTCCCCCGCGGTGGAGGAGGACTTTAGGCCCGGTACCGGCTTCGGTGACGAAGATTTGTCGGTCGTGGACCTGAACGGCTCGTTCGGTTCGTGCTGCCTGCGCTACGTCCATCTTGGCCTCCTCGATAAGTTGCTGATTAGGCAATCAGCTGCACGTTTGCTGGTCTACAACTTGTAGGTTCTCCTCCCCGGGCTGCATTGGTCGATGCGCGTGACCTGGGCCTTTCCAACTTGTCTCACGGCGACTGCACGCAGCTTTGTCTCACGAAACGGTGTCCGGGCCGTCCTGACGCAGTCGGATCAAGTTACTCGGGAATGGGGAGCGGCGGGAGCGGAAGGGCCACCAGCCGGTCAGCCTCCCCAGCATCCAGGCCGAGCATGAGAAGCACGTGTCGTACGTAGTCGTCGGACACCTGCGCGCTGTCGAGGTCGGCGTCGGCGTCAAGGAGTTGCATGAGTCCGAGCAGGGCCCCACCCGACATCATCAACCCCATGTCGGCGTCGGGAACACTGAACCGTCCGGTCTCGATACCCCGTTGCAGGTCGACCAACGCGCGTGGCCGCAGTCCACGATCGGTCAGCAACACGGACATGCCTTGGTTGAGCACCACCCGAATGAGTTCAGGAAGTTCTCGTTGCATGCGGCCGAGCATCCGGAAGCTGGTGGCGAACACTTCTGCAGGGTCGTGGATGCCTTCAACAACGAGATCGCGCATCTGGCCCCAGGCGTCGAGGGTGCTGGCGACCGCCTCGGCGAAGAGTTCCTCCTTGCTGTCGAAGTGGTTGTAGAAGCTGCCGAAACCCACGCCGGCCTCGTTGGTGATCTCTTGGACGCTCACCGCGGTGCGCCCTTCGGCGAGGAGTCGGCGACCGGCGGCGATCAAGGCTGCACGAGTGCGTGCTTTGCGCGGGTCGGGCCGGCGCGTGGACTGTGTGGAGACTTCAGCGGTCATGGTTCCGGTCTCTCCGTTGGCCTAGCTGTTGGATGAAGTTATCAGAAAATCTTGACATACCCGGCCCGTTCTTGTGATGATTTCATCAGAAAATCTGACTACGGGAGGACCCCGCGGCTCGGGTCCACCCCATGAGCCAAGCGAGCCTCACCGCTCTGTCTGCGATTCATCCGCCCGACAAGGACACGCCATGCCCCCGACACCGTCGATCACCCCCACCAAGACCCTCTCAGGGATCTACCCGGTCCGATTCCGGGCCGACCTTCCCCGAGAGGTCGCCGATGACTACTGGGCAGGACCGCACGCCGAACTGGTCAAGCGCGGCGGGCACATCTACGAGTACAACCAGTACCACTTCTCTGCGACCGATCACGGCTACTGGCCCGCCACACCGACTGTCGGAACACACCCCCCTGACCTGTTTCGCTGGGACGGCGTGACCGAAGTGCGACTGCGCAACTTCCCCGAAATGGCGCGTGCTGCCTACGGAATGCTCGGCACGATCTTCCACGACGAGCAGAACGTCTTCGACAACGTGCTCGGCCATGTCTGCGGCCCCGGCGGCGGCACCCGGTGGACCAACCACCATGAGCCCGCGGTCGGCCATCGCACCGTGTTGTTGCTACGCCGCCGGCGCGGTGTCCCACTGCGCAAGTTCCGCGCCTTCGTCCACCGACGTTTCGGCCAGGCCCTCCACGACGTCGGCGCGCTCGACGTTCGCTCCTACAGTTTCCTTCCCATCACCGGGATCGCTCACCGCACGCCCGGCCTGTCCCACACCTATCCACCCGGCCACCGCCACGACGGCGCCATCGTCTTCGGGTTGCCGAGCCGCGAGGACGTCAACGATCTCCTGGCCAGCACCGAACTGAAGGCCATTGTCGACGAGCAGTCCGAAACGCTCACCGCTGTCCATGCCTACGCCGTCGACCACACCGTGCCCGTCATCAAGGAGCCCCGATGAACCACCTGTTCTCCGCCTCCCGCGGGACCTTCGCCAACAAAGTCACCGTCGTGACCGGTGCCGGCTCCGGCATCGGCCGCGCGCTCGCCACAAATCTGGCCAAGGAAGGCGCCACGGTGGCGATCACCGACGTCGACGAGGCCGGACTAGCCGAGACCGCAGACCTCATCCAGGCCGCGGGCGGCTCGATCGCCAGCCACCGGCTCGACGTCACCGACCACCTCGGTGCGTTCACCTACGCCGAGGAGATCCATGCCCGCTTCGGCGCTGTGCATCAGCTCTACAACAACGCGGGCGTCGAGCACCACGGCGACCTCGAACACTCCGATCTGTCCCAGATCCGCCGAGTGATGGACATCAACTACGGCGGTGTCGTCAATCTCACCAAGGCATTTCTCCCCTACCTCATCAAATCCGGGGATGGCCACATCATCAACGTCTCCAGTCTCTTCGGCCTTCTCGGAATGGCCGGTCAAAGTGCCTACAGCGCTTCGAAGTTCGCGGTCCGCGGACTCACCGAATCACTGCGTCAGGAGATGCTCGCAGCTGGACACCCAGTCCAAGTGACCTGCGTGCATCCCAGCAGTGTCAAAACCGCTATCGCGCGCAACACCAGCGTTGCCGCAGGCGAGGACGCCGCTGCCGTGGCAGCACTCTACGACGACAAGCTCGCCCGCATCTCCTCCGACCGAGCGGCCCAGATCATCCTCCGTGGGGTCCGGCGTAGGCGCCCTCGGGTCCTGATCGGTACGGACGCCTACGCCCTCGACATCCTCGTCCGACTCCTCGGTCCCGCATATCAACGCGGAGCAGCGGCACTCGCTGCGCGCGTTCAGCCCGGCCTCACCGCCAAGGACGCGCGATGATCCAGAGCATCCCCCCACCATCACCACGTCCCTGCAGATCGGCGCCATGACTCCTCTCAACGGCCCCTATGCGGCGAGCAAGCCCGGTGTGTGGCGGACTGGTCCTGGCCGTGGCACAACAGCTTGTCGATCAGGACCTCACACCTGACCAACTCGTACTCAGCGCGCCGACCAGGGTCGATGCCAGGTCAGATCTAGCCGCGGGCAAATGACACGAATTCGACACGGGGACACGGATTTTGGGTCCGACGGTTCAACGGCGCCGCCGCTGTAGGTTCTCGCCTTCGGCTGCATCAATCCGTTCCGTGGACCTGCGAGTTTGCGATCTGTCTCACGGCTACGGCACCGGGGTTCTGTCTCACGGAAAGATTCATTTCCTAGCAGTCGGCAAGTTGGCTTCGATCGGGAGTTTCACCACCGCCGACACCATGCCCAGGTGGTCGTGAAGTTTGCCGTTACGGATTGGCCCCGTGCGGGCCGATCTGGACTCAACCGTTATGAGCTACAGCTCCCAAGGTTAATGCACCCCAAACTCCGTGAGGTGCCTCAAGTTTGGCGTCACGACGAGAACTTCGGCGGACTCTGCAACCGCGCACGCGCAGAGCAAACACCACGTTGGTGTCCAGGACGTACCCAACGGGTCGGGAGCGCGTGCCGCGAGGTTCAGCCGATCAGGTTCGAACTCGATCGCGGAACCTTCGTCGCTGCACAGCATGTCGACAATCGTGATGGCCGGTCGTTCAAGACCCCTATAAGGATCGCCCGGGCCTCCGCTTCAACAGTGCGGCAATGCTGCTCGGCGCGTACACGCAGCGCGCCGCTTTCCGGCGGACACCCGCAGTGCAGCATGGTCGAGATGGTGATCCGACGTCATGAGGACGCCCATCGCAACATTCCTGATGCCGTGAGTCGCAGAGTGGCTAGCTCAACACCGCGGTGTCGAACCAATGGCAGAGCAGCACAGCGACTTCCACATCGAGTCGGTCGTCGGTGATTGGTTCGCCACGACGTTCGAGCGCGCGCTGCACGCGGTATTTCACCGAGTTGACGTGCAGGTGCAACTCGTCGGCGGTTGCCTTGAAACTGCATCCGGTGCGCAGGAAACTCCGCAGTGTTTCACGCATCCGCTCGTCGCTGTCCGTCGCCGAAGCAAGCGGTCCCAGAACGTGGCGGACCCATGCGCGGGTGTGCTCGAGGTCAGCGCAGAACTGGGCGGCCACCACGAGGCCGGGATCGTTGTACATCGTCACCGCGGGTGGACGTGATCCCGACGCGAGCACCACAGTGCGCGCGGTCTGAGCCTGCCGATGCGATCGGCGGAAGCCGTCGATACCCGGCGCCGGATCACCGGCCGCCATCCACGGCGCATCCGTGCGCGCGTTGGCAAACTCGCGAATACGGCGCGCCGCATCCTCTGCCGTACCGGCGCTAAGCGGTATCCATGCCCACCCGGTGACACGGTCCGCGGCGACGAACAAGGGGCGCTCATCCGAACCCAGTGCCTTCGCAAGTTCGGCGGTGAATCGCTCCATCCCGACGAGTTCGTTTCCATCATCGGACTCGCCGCACCACACGATGACGGACAGGTGAATCCTGTGCAGCGGGTAGCGGATGGAAGTCGTCAGCTCGTCGATGTCGATTTCGGCCCCGCCGAGGACCTCGCGCACCCGCAACGCCCGCACCCGGTTCTGATTCGCCAGCCACCGATCCCGTTCATTGTGGTAGTCGATCAACACCAACCGCGACACTCGGTCGATATACCGAAACGACCTTGATGTGATCTGTTCGAACACGTCGAGCGCGAGGCGGGTGTCCAACTCTGCCGCACGAATTTCGTCGATCACGAATCGCAGCAACCCTTGGTGGCCGAGCCGGTAGGTCCGCACCAAGAAGTCCGCATCCACCTCGCGTTGCGCCAACCGCCGCGCGTGCTCGATCGCGGCGGGCGGGGGCTCGATGCGGTCGATGGAGATGCCGTGGCGAATGGCCGGGAGGAAGGTGTCGAGGTTTCCCTGCACGGAGTCGTGCACCAACGCCAGCAGTTCGCCGTCGCCACCAATCTCTGGCAGCTCGCTGATCAACACTTCCTGCAGCGATCGCGTGATCTCCGCCAGCCTGTCATCGAGCCGGCCGACGATCATCGCTGTCGACTTGGCGACCAGCGCCTCATCTTCGCGGCTTCGCTGCGCCACGACTCGACTCTATGGCGCGCGGTGCCCGAACTCCATGGAATGACCCGTGTGTCAATTTGTGGGTGGTCGACAAAGGCCCGCCGGATGCAGGACGAAAGTTGGTCGACGGACGACGTATCTGCACCACGTCGCCGTCCGTAACGTTTCCGGCGACGGCGACATTCGAGCGGACAAACCCATCGTTCGAACGCCAAATTACCGACAATACGACCCGCTTTCGCGGAGAAAGTGAATGAACTGTGTTCACCGCCATCCTCATTCTCACACTGGCCCTGGCGCCGGTACTCCTCCCGGCCGCCATCTCTGCATTCCACGCCCTGGTTGGCCTTCGACAGCGCCGAGCCGCCCGCCTCGACGTTGGACATGCCGCCGAGCCGATCCCGGCGTCGGCCTGATCGGCGAAGGACGGCCATGTTTCCCGGAAGCCACGCGGCATCCGCCCCGAACCGTCCGGCCGTTGTGATGGCCGGCTCGGGCAAGACAGTGACCTATCGCGAGCTCGACGACAACTCGGCGCGGCTCGCGTCGGCGCTGCACGCGCTCGGGCTGCGCCCGGGCGACGTGGTCGCCCTGGTCTCGGACAATTCGGCGGAGGCCTTTGAGGTGTATTGGGCCGCACTGCGTTCCGGTCTGTACATCACTGCCGTGAACTGGCATCTGGCGCCCGAGGAGTCCGCATACATTCTCCGCGACAGCGGTGCTCGCGTCGTGATCGTCTCGGCCGGAGTCCGGGCCGTGGCCGAACCCGTTGTCTCATTGGTCCCTGAGGTCCAGCATTGGTATGTGTTCGGCGGGGCGGTGCCCGGCTATCGGTCGTACTCCGAGTTGTTGGCGACCGCGGGGCCGCGACTGACCGACCAGCCTCGCGGTTCGGAGATGCTGTACTCGTCGGGCACGACCGGCCGCCCCAAGGGCATCAAGCCACGCTTGCTGCCCGGGCAGGTAGACGAACCGGGTGATCCGTTGGTCGCCCTCCTCGGCAACGTATTCGGCATTGGCGAGCAGGACGTCTATCTCTCGCCGGCACCGATATACCACACCGCCCCGCTGAAGTGGTGCGCATCGGTGCAGGCGTTGGGCGGAACCGTGGTGTTGATGGAGCGGTTCGACGCCGAGGAGGCACTGGCCGCGATCGAGCGGTTCCGGGTCACCGTCACCCAGGTGGTGCCCACCATGTTCGTCCGAATGCTGCAGTTGCCCGAGGAAACCCGAACCGCATACGACGTGTCGTCTATACGGCTGGCGGTGCACGCCGCCGCGCCGTGTCCGCCCGAAGTGAAGGACGCGATGATCTCGTGGTGGGGACCGATTCTCGTGGAGTACTACGGCGCCACTGAACAACACGGCACCACCGTGATCACCACGCCGGAGTGGCAGAACAAGCGGGGTTCGGTGGGCAGGGCCGCGATGGGCGTGCTGCACATCTGCGACGACGACGGCAATGAACTTCCCGCCGGCGAGATCGGCAGCATCTACTTCGAACGCGACATCGCGCCGTTCGAGTACCACAACGACCCGGAAAAGACGACCGCTTCACGGCATCCCGCGCACGACAACTGGTGCACGGTCGGCGATATGGGCTATGTCGATGAAGACGGCTATCTGTTTCTGACGGATCGCAAGGGCTTCATGATCATCTCCGGCGGCGTCAACATCTACCCCCAGGAGATAGAGAACGTCCTGGCCCTGCATCCGAAGATCTTCGACGTCGCCGTGATCGGCGTGCCGGACCCCGAAATGGGTGAACAGGTCAAGGCCGTCGTACAGCTGCGGGACGGCGTCGCGCCGTCCGACGAGCTGGCGGCCGAGATCATCGCCTACGTCCGCGACCGCATCGCGCGTTACAAGGCCCCCAAGTCCGTGGACTTCGTCGCCGAATTACCCAGGTCGGCAACCGGAAAGCTCCTCAAACGAGTCCTTATCGACAGCTACACAAAAGGAAGCACGCATGTCTGAGTTCGCCACCAAGCGCTTCGTCGTCACCGGCGCAGCCTCCGGGATCGGCCACGCGGTGGCCACGAAGCTGCTCGCGGCCGGGGCCGAGGTCTACTCGCTCGACCGCAATAGCCCGACGGCCACGGTCACCGGCCACATCTATGTCGACCTGTCCAATCCGCGCAGTATCGACGCGGCGGTGGAGCAACTCCAGGGCGAGTTCGACGGGTTGATGAACGTCGCCGGTGTTCCCGGCACCGCACCCGCTGACGTGGTGCTGGCCGTCAACACGCTGGCCGTGCGGCACTTGTCTGAGTCGATGTTCGAGCGGCTCAAGCCAGGAGGCACGGTGACGATTGTGTCGTCGACGGCGGGTTTCGGCTGGCCCGCGCGGCTCGACACGATCAACGAAATGCTGGCGACGGATTCCTTCGAGGAGGGGCTGGCCTGGTTCAAGGCGCACCCGCAGCAAGGAAACGCCTACAACTTCTCCAAGGAAGCCACCACCGTGTATTCGATGGCGATGGGTCTGCTGGCCGCGCAGAACGGGTTCCGCATCAACGCGGTGCTACCCGGCCCGGTGGAGACGCCCATCCTGGCCGACTTCGAGGACACCATGGGCAAGGACACCCTCGACGGCCTCAAAGCCCTCCTCGGGCGTCATGCGACTCCGGGCGACGTCGCGGGCGCGATCGTGTTCCTGGCATCCGATGCGGCGCAATGGATCAACGGGCATGCCCTGGTCGTGGACGGCGGGGCGACCGGCGCGGTTCTCACCGGCGTCATCCCGGCACCGGAGATCTGACATGACAAGCCAGACAGCGTCCGTCGATGCGCCTACTGTGCTGAACGAGCTACGAGGGGTGTTCAGCAGCGGGCGCACCCGCGGATTGTCGTGGCGCCTCGAGCAGCTGCGCGGAATCGAGCGGCTGTGTGACGAACGGGAATCCGAGATCGCTGCAGCGCTCGCCGACGATCTGGGCCGGGGGCCGGTCGAGGCGTGGCTCGGCGACGTCGCATCGACCAAGGCCGAGGCGGTCTATGCGCGCAAGCACCTGAAAAGGTGGATGCGCCGCCGTCGGGTTTCGCTGCCGCTGAACCAGCTGCCGGGACGAGGGTGGGTGCAATACGACCCGCTCGGTGTGGTGCTGGTGATCGGGCCGTGGAACTACCCGCTATACCTGAGCCTGGCACCGCTCGTGGCGGCGGTGGCGGCCGGAAACTGTGCCGTGGTCAAGCCGTCCGAACTCGCGCCGGCGACCTCAGCTCTGCTGGCGCGGCTGATTCCGGAGTATCTGGACCCAGCGGCGGTGCGGGTCGTCGAAGGCGACGCAGCGGTCACGCAGGCGCTGCTGGCGCAGGGTTTCGACCACGCCTTGTTCACCGGCGGCACCGAGGTCGGCAAGAAAATCATGGCCGCCGCCGCCCCGACGTTGACGCCGGTCACGCTCGAACTCGGGGGCAAGAGTCCGGTCATCGTCGCCGCCGACGCCGACATCGACGTGGCCGCGCGGCGCATCGCATGGGTGAAGCTGCTCAACTCCGGCCAGACCTGCATCGCTCCCGACTATGTGCTTGCCGAAAAGTCGATCGCCGATGACCTCGTCAACAAGATCGTCGCGAACGTGCGTGAATTCCGTTCCGCCGAAGGTGATCCCTCGATGCAGATCGTCAATGCGCGCCAGTTCGATCGTCTCGTATCCCTGATCAGCGCCACCGACGGCAAGGTCGTCACTGGCGGCGGCTCGGACAGCTCCGCGTTGCGCATCGAACCCACCGTGGTCGTCGATCCGTCGCCGACCGACCCGGTAATGGCCGATGAGATTTTCGGGCCGATCCTGCCCGTGCTGACCGTCGATTCGCTCGATTCCGCGGCGGATCTCGTCAACAGCAAGCCAAAACCACTAGCGCTGTATCTATTTACTCAGTCGCGCCTGGTGGCGAAGGCACTGATCGACCGGATCCCGTCGGGTGGTGCGGTCGTCAACCACGTCGCGATGCACTGCATGGTGCCGCAGCTGCCGTTCGGTGGCGTCGGCGCCAGCGGAATGGGCGCCTACCACGGTCGCTGGGGGTTCGAGGCGATGAGCCATCGGCGGGCCGTCCTCGCCAAGCGGGCGCGACCCGACCTGCGTGTGGTGTATCCGCCGTACACCGAGAAGGCCGTCAACGTCATGCGAACGATCTTCTGATGCATCGCCTTTCGAGCCTCGATGCGCAGTTCTTGGCCGCCGAGAGCGGCAATGCCGTTTCGCACTACTGCGGAATCGCGATCTATCAGACCGGCAACAAGCGACCAATCACGGCCGCAACAATGCGGGAACGGTTCGCGAAGCGACTAGCCCATTGTCAGCCCCTGCGGTGGAAGGTCGTCACGGTGCCGCTCGGCCTCGACCGACCGGTATTCGTCGACACCGAGGTCAATCTCGACGATCACATCTCCGAAACAACTCTCGAGGCGCCCGCCGACGACGAGGCGCTGGCCGGCGAGGTGGCGAAGATGCTCGCGGCACCGCTGGATCGGGACAAGCCGCTGTGGAATCTGCGGGTATTCCACGGACTAAGGGGCCGTACCGCGGTGGTCATGGCGTTGCACCACGCCGCGGCCGACGGCATCGCGGCAGCCGAGATATTCGCGACTCTGCTCGACCAGCCCGCCGACGCGGCCTCCGAAGACCATGACGTCGACACCGGCGCCCTTCCGAACCGTGCAGTGTTGGCGGCGCGCGGTATTGCGGCCTTGCCGGGCAGGCGAATCCGCGCCCTACGGTCTGCCCCCGGAACGCTCGCGCATCTGGATCAAGTTCCCGTCTTGCGGTCCCTGCCCGGCGCTCACACCCTGTCGCAGATCGCCAGGGGCGACCTCAGCGCCAAGCGGCTCGACGCACCCCGGACGCGGTTCAACGCAAAGCTGTCAGCGGAGCGCTCGGTGTCGTTCGGCACCGTCTCGTTGACCGACGTCAAGGCGATCAAGGACAGGCTGGGCGTGACCGTCAACGACATCGTCATCGCCCTGTGCGCCGGGGCCCTGCGTCGCCGGATGACCGCGACGGGCGATCTGCCGGCAGACCCGCTCGTCGCCTACATCCCCGTATCAACCAGGCTGCCGGACGCCAAAGACCGCTACGGCAATGCGATCTCCTCGATCATCGCACCGATCCCGACCCACCTGGCCTCGGCCCGCGAACGACTCACGTTCACCCACGAAACGTTGGAACGCGGGAAGCAGCGAGCACGCAAGGCGCCGCCGACGCTGATGAGCGACATCAACGAGCCGATCCCGGTGCCGATGTTCGGCATGGCCGCCAGGGGGCTGATGGAACTGGTGTCGTCGCGGTTCGTGCGGCCACCGGTGAACCTGATCATCTCGAATGTGGCGGGTTCACCGGTGGAGCTGACCTGCTACGGCGCACCACTGGTGGCGCACTACCCGACGAGCCTCGTGTTCCACGGTTTCACCCTCAACATCACGGTCATCAGCTACCAGGACGGGCTCGATATCGGGATCGTCGGCGACGCCCAAACATTGCCTGACGCATGGGAATTGATGGACGACATTCGTCTTGAGTTGGCCGAGCTGTCCGAACTAGTCACCGCAGAAGGGAGTCGCGACCTATGACTTCGACTCGAGTAGCACCGACTGTGCAATCCGCCGCGAAGGTGCACGAGTTCACCACCGACCTGGTCGTGCGCCGCCGGCATGCGGCCGCTGACGGTGTCGTAGCGCTGGACTTGGCGGACCCGGAGGGCGGTGATCTGCCGGGTTGGGAGCCAGGGGCCCACATCGACTTGCTGCTCGAGGAGGGGCTGGTTCGCCAATACTCCCTGTGCGGCGACCCCCGCGATGCCACAACCTGGCGCGTCGGCGTCCTGCTCGACCCCCAGAGCCGCGGCGGCTCGCGCCACGTTCACGACAACCTCGTCGAAAGCACGGCGGTGCGAGTCCGGGGGCCGCGCAACCATTTTGCGCTCGTCGACTCGCCTCGATACCTGTTCATCGCCGGCGGGATCGGCATCACTCCGATCATCCCGATGATCGACACCGCGCAGCAGGCAGGCAGCGAGTGGACATTGATCTACCTCGGACGACGACGGACCACCATGGCGTTCGCCCAGCCGCTGGTCGACACGTACGGGGACCGCGTCACGCTGTGGCCGCATGACGAGAGAGGACAGTTCGACCTCAACGCCGCGCTCAGCGAGCCAGCGGACCAGACACTGGTGTATTGCTGCGGACCCGAACAACTCCTTTCCGCGGCCGAGGAACACTGCCGGCACTGGCCAGAGGGCAGCCTGCACATCGAGCGTTTCGCGGCGAAGGTGCCAGTCGCCGAGCCCGGGGTCGAGGCCTTGGAAACCTTTCAGGTGGTGTGCCAGCGCTCCGGTGTGGCCGTCGAAGTGTCCGAGGACATCTCGATTCTCGAAGCGTTGGAGGAGGCCGACATACCGATCATGTCGTCGTGCCTGGAAGGAATCTGCGGGACCTGCGAGGCGACCGTCGTGGAGGGCAAGCCGGATCATCGGGACTCCATGCTGACCGATGCTGAACGCGCCTCTGGCAACAAGATTCTCACGTGCGTATCCCGTTCCTGCAGCGAGAAGTTGGTGTTGGACCTATGACCGCGAACTATCCCACGAAGTGCTGGTATGTGGCCGCCACGTCCGCCGAGCTGGTCGACACTCCACTGGCCCGAAGGTTGCTCGGCCGAGATGTCGTGCTGTGGCGGCCGTCAGGCGGCCCGGCCGTCGCATTCGACGACCGCTGCGCCCACCGTGGCTTCCCGCTGTCCGACGGCCATGTCGACAACGACCGGCTGGTCTGCGGATACCACGGTTGCGCCTACCTGGCAGACGGGTCCTGCGTACACGTTCCGACACAATCCGCTGTTCCGGCGGGGATGGGTGTGCGCGCGTTCCCCATATTGGAAGAGCCGCCGTTCATTTGGATCTGGCTGGGGCCGCCCGCTGCCGCCGCCGGAAGTCGCCCACCGCGTACTCCGTGGCTGCACGATCCGGGATGGTCCACGTTCACCGATACCTGGCATGTCCGGGCCAACTACCTGATGGTGCACGAACACTATCTCGACTTCTCCTATGCCCCAGTGGTGTACCGCGAGGACCTGCCGCCGGGAACGGAACAGATTCCGGCGTTCAACGATATCGAAGTGACCGAGACGACCGTCTCCTACACGCGGTCCCTGCCGCAGGCCCCACTCGCGGCCTGGGAGGCCGAGGCCACCGGGTTGGATCCCGCGGGGTTGTATGCGCGGCGGGAAAGCGGGAGGTTCGCCTCCCCCGCAATGCATGTTCAGAGGTGGGAGTTGGAGGCAAACGGCACGACGTACGCGAACGTCCGCACTCATGCGATCACGCCCGAAAGCGACACAGAAACGCATGTTTTCATGTTCGCGTCGTACAACTACGCCCCGAACGACGAGTCAGCGGCCGCGACGCTGCAGTCGTTCGTCGGCCGACTCGTCGATCGTGACACGGCCATCCTGGAACGAGTCGCCGCGCATACCGGCTACGACCGCTGGCGGTCCGGTGTGGAGTTCCAGGCCGACGCCGCGGCATTGCGCGCGAGACGCATCGTCGCGGTCATGCTCGCCAAGGAAGCCGGCCGCTCGGCGCTTCGCCCCGGCTGGTCACCCGTGAGAACCGCTACCACCAACTGAGTCTGACGTTCCACCTGAAAGGAGTCCGAAATGACCACCCAGCCAGTTTTTGCCGATGTCGACTTGTCCGAAGTTGACCTCACCGACCTGTCGTACTTTGAGGACGGCCCGCCCTACGAACTTTTCGCGCGCATGCGCTCGGAGGCCAGCCCGCACTGGAACGCGCTCTCCGGCGACGAGCCGGGGTTCTGGTCGTTCACCAAGGCCGCCGACATCGCGACCATTAGCCGCAATCCCGCCATATTCTCCTCCGCCCGTGGCGGCGTGTTCGCGAAAAGGCAAGGCGCGGTGCCACCCGAGGCGCTGGCGGAGGTCATCCTCGGCATGGATCCACCCCGCCATACGAAACACCGCAACATCGTCCAGGCCGTCTTCACGCCCAAGTTGATCCGTCAGAAGGAGGAGAACGTTCGCGCCATCGTCACCGCCCTCATCGACGACGTGATCGAAAGGGGCGAGTGCGATTTCGTCGACGACATCACCGTCGAACTGCCGCTGCGGATCATCGCCGACATGCTCGGCGTACCACAGGACGACCGTCGGCAGTTGTTCGAATGGACGAACATGCTGTCTCGGGCCGCGGCGACCACCGACCCGCAGGTGGGTCTTGGAGCGCTCGTCGAAATCGGCGGATATATGACTGGACTCATCGCCGAACGGAAGGCGAATCCCGCTGACGACCTGGTATCCCGGATGCTCGCGGCCGAGGTCGACGGCGAACGCCTCACCGATCAGGAGGTGACCTTCTTCTTCGCCATCTTGATGTTCGCCGGCAACGACACCACACGTAACACCGCATCTGGCGGCATGCGCGCGCTGATTGAGCACGACAGCGAGCGCCAGAAGCTGATCGGCAATCCGGACGGAATTCCGAACGCCGTCGAGGAGATGCTGCGATGGGTGACTCCGGTCATCTACTTCACCCGTACCGCCCAAGAGGACACCGAAGTCGGCGGACACCCGATCCGCGAAGGCGAACGCGTCGCAATGTGGTACCCGGCCGGGTCGCGTGACCCGGAAGTAGTCGACGACCCGGAGCGGTTCGACGTGTCGCGGGAGAAGCCCCCCCATCAGGCCTTCGGCGGCGGCGGAGCGCATTTCTGCCTGGGCAACGGGCTGGCCCGGCTCGAGCTGCGGGTGTTGTTCGAAGAGCTGATGCACCGCACGCCCGACATGCAATTCGCCGGACCGATCACGCGCTTGACGTCGAACTTCTCCAACGAGCTGACGTCAATGCCGGTCACGTTCACACCGGGCAAGCGCGAGCAGAGCGCGTGACGAGTTCGTTCGCATGGGAAGGGGACGAGCACGCAAGCCTGCTGACACTCAGCGACATTCGAACCCTCGGCGGTCTCCGCGACGCTGCGTCCCGCGTCGCGGCAATCGCCGACATCCTGGCCGAACGTCGCGATCCGCGTGGTGTCTTCCCGCTGATCTATCGCATCGGTCTCGAAGCCGTCGCGGCGGCTGTGGAGGACGGTCGGTTTCGTGACCCGGACTGGGTGCAAACCTTCGACGTCGCCTTCGCCGGCCGATATCTGGACAACCTGCATCGTCACCTGTGCCAGGCCAGGACGACACCGCCTTGGGCGGCAGCGAACCGCCACGTCGACACCGACCCGGCGGCCATCGCGGGAGCAGTGGCCGCCGCGCTCAACGCCCACCTGATCAGCGACCTGCCCGAGGCGCTGCACGCATCGAGTGTCCGTGCCCGCCATGTCTTCGACTACCAAACACTGAGCCGCCTGATCTGGCAAACGGCGCCCGCCGCAATCGCCGAGATCGAAAGGCGGTATGGGACCGACCTTTCGCCGCTCTACTACGCGCCGCCACTGACATGGCTGGACACCGCCCTGCCTGGCGGGGTTCCGGACAGCCAAGAGCGGTTGTTCCACAGCATCACCGGCCTCGCATTCGCCCAAGGCCTGGCCCTGGCTAATCCGCTGGCGCGGCCGCTGATTCGCGCCCAGATAGCGGCCGGATCGCAGACGCTGATCGTGGCGGTCGATCAACTGACACGAAAGTTGCGCCCACGGAGTGTTCGGGCGTGATGGATCGATCCAGGACCAGGTCGCCGGAGGTCGCTGCGCTGCTGGCCGATGCCCGATTCGACGCCGCGCTGCAGTTGCTGGCTGAAGAGCTCGACCGCGATCCGCACGAGGTTCGCAGAGAGGCGGCCGGCTACCTGCAAGAGTTGTCGTCCAGACACGACCCCGCAGTTGGGGCCGCATGGAATCGCTTCGGCCGCTGGCTGTTACGGGCCTACGATTTGATGGTCGATGAAGCCGAGCTCGCGGGCCTGCGCGCGCTCGACGCGCATCACTCCTTGATCTTCCTTCCGTCGCACCGCTCGTATTTGGACGCGTGGATTCTGCCGCGGGCGTTGTCGACGTGCGGACTGTCTCCAGCGTTCGGATTCATCGGGGCGAACCTCAACTTCTTCCCGTTCGGAACCCTGGCCCGCCGCGCGGGCCACATCATGGTCCGCCGCAATACCAAGGACTCACCGCTCTACCGATTGGCCCTGCGCTCGTACATCGGCCAACTCGTGCATCATCATCAGAACCTGGCCTGGGCCATCGAAGGCGGCAGAACCCGGACAGGAAAATTGCGTCCCCCGATGTTCGGCATCCTGCGATACGTTCTCGACGCGGTCCACGCGGTCGATGGGCCGGAGGTGTTCGTCATCCCAGTGTCGCTCGACTACGACCAACTCCACGAGGTGCCGATGATGACCGCCGAACTAGGCGGCGGCGCAAAGTCTCCGGAGAATGCGCGCTGGCTCATCGGCTTTGCCCGTCAGCAGGGTCGGCACCTCGGAAACGCGTACGTGAACTTTGGCGAGCCAATACCCGTGCGGAAACAAACCGCGGCGCTGCGCGTTCAAGGCGCCGACCGCATCATCGAACGCGTTGCGGTGCAGGTGTGCCACCACATCAACCGGGCCACCCCGGTGACTGCGACCGCGTTGGTGTGCTTGGCGCTGCTGCCCGCCGACCGGGCGATGACGCTGCCCGAAATACAACAGGGCGTGCGACCGCTGGTTACCTACATAACCCGTCGCGGATGGCACATGGCGGGTCGCACCGACTTGAGTGACCCCCGCGCGCTGACACGGACCTTGGGCGAGCTGGAAGACTCGGGCGTGGTCGAGGCGTACGACGGTGGCACAGACACCGTATGGCGCATCCGTCCAGCGCAACATCTGGTCGCTGCGTTCTACCGAAATACCGCCATCCACATCCTCGTTGACCGCGCGATCGGTGAGGTCGCCCTTGTGGCGGCCGCCGAAAGCGACGCCCCACCGCGCCGCACCGCCCGCAACGAGGCGCTGCGGCTTCGCGACTTACTCAAGTTCGACTTCTTCTTTTCGCCACGCGAGACGTTCGACGCCGAGATGCGTACCGAGCTTGCGCTATTGGAGAATGCCGAAGGCGGCTTGGCAGAACCCGCCGACGCGTTGCGGTTGCTGCGTCACGCCGATCTCCACCTGGCGCCGCTGGTACTGCGGCCGATTCTCGACGCCTATCACGTGGTCGCCATTCGGCTCACGCAGTGGAGCGGACCAGAGTTCGACGAGAAGGCGTTCCTGCGTGGATGTCTCGGAGTCGGCAGGCAGTGGGAGTTGCAGGGCCGGCTGGGCAATGCGGAGTCGGTGTCACTGGAATTGTTCAAGACGGCACTGCAGCTTGCCCGGCACCGTGGACTGCTGAATCCGTCGACCCCGGACGGCGCGGATAGACGCCAAGAGTTTGCAGAAGAGGTCGCCGACGCGCTGCGCCGCATCGAGGTGATCAGAGACTTAGCCAGACGGATCGAAGCCCCGCAGTGACAACAGTCTAAGCTAAGAGAGTCATTTCCTACCTGTAATTTCACGCTCCATCCCTACCTGCGTTGGGACGCAGCGCGTCATAAGCCGCGACCGCCTTACAGCCCAGCTCTGTCGTCGCTATCGGCCGGGTCGACGTCCAACGTTCGAGCAGTGGTCCGCCGAAATCCTTTGTCAAATAGCGAATTTGTGAGTGTAAGGTGGAACGGTTGATGCCCAGGTGCTCCGCAGCCTCGCTAACCGACCTGTATTCCGTGACGCCTACGAAGTTCCTCAGGTGGATCAGTCCTGCTGGGCGACTGAGGGTCTGATGGAGGATCTGCGTACAGCAGCCGCGCCAATTCCAAACGAGACTCATAGATCACATGCGAACGTTCGGTCGACGACCAATAGGTGCCCGAATAGTGCTTTTGCCCGCGATGCCACCTGAATGTGCGCCACGGCATCGCCGCACTGAGCAGATCAGTGGTCGCGAGGCCCCAGTCGGTCGAATACTCGGCCAGGGTCTCCTTGCTACGGACGGAAACCGTCGCGTCGGCGGCCCGTCCACCACCGGACACGCCTAGACCTCTCACCTCACGGACACGATCCCGTGCAGGCTTGCGCGGCGTGTCTCACGCTCACTGCACAAGTGCAGCGGTGGTGCAGCCAAACTCGAGAAAGTGCAGTCAAACTTGAGAACCTACAGCCGCCGTTATTGCTTGGCCATGTTCGCGAAGCGCGACAAATGTAGTTGATGCGCAACGGTAATCGTCTTCGTCGGACCGTTACGGTGCTTGCCAAGAATGAGGTCTGCTTCTCCACCGCGTGGGTCGTCGCGCTCGAACGCATCCGGCCGGTGCAGAAGGATGACCATATCCGCATCTTGCTCTAAAGATCCCGACTCACGCAGGTCCGACACCATCGGCTTCTTATCAGTTCTTTGCTCCGGACCACGGTTCAACTGGCTGATCGCCACCACCGGGACGTCGAGTTCCTTGGCCATCAGCTTGAGGCTTCGCGAAAAGTCCGAGACCTCCTGCTGCCGCGACTCGTACTTCTTGCCCGACGTCATCAACTGCATGTAGTCGACGACGATCAACCGCAGGCCAGCCTTCTGCGATAGCCGGCGCGCCTTCGCGCGGATCTCCATCATCGTGAGGTTCGGCGAATCGTCGATGAACAGCGGCGCCTCGCTGATCTCACTCATCCGACGCGCCAAGCGCGTCCAGTCGTCGTCGCTCATCCGGCCCGACCGCATATCGGACAGCTTGATCTTCGCCTCCGCCGACAACAGTCGCATCACGATCTCGGACTTACTCATCTCCAGCGAGAAGATGACGCTTGGCATCTGATGCTTGATCGAGCACGACCGCATGAAATCCAAACCGAGCGTCGAGTTGTGCGTCGGCACCATGTCGCGGCCGGCCAAGTACAGATGATCAGAGTTCCCGACCTCCACACACCGCACCGGCACACTCTCGACCCGTCGCACCGAGTCGATCCCCCAGGCGGACTGCCGCCGTCCCCCCGACGTCACAAGTGCCGGAACTCGCGCGGCACTGATCACGTCCACGCCGGGCCGCAGCGCCGTGGTGATTTGCACACCCCGGCTCGTCGGCCACTGATGAAACGCATCCGCGACCAGTGCCGTGCCATCGCCGAATTCGACCTCATAGCAAGGACGCCCAAGCATGACCTCCGTCGCGGCCACCACGCGCGTCGGCTCCCCGTCCGCACCAAGCAACCAATCCCCGACCGCGACGTCGCCCATCGTCGTCCAGCCCGTCGGCGTCGGCAGCGGCGTATCCAACGCCAGCGCCTTCCCGACACCGGGCCGCGCCGCGATGATGATCATCTGACCGGGATGCAGACCGTTGGTCACGTCGTCGAGTTCGACGAAGCCCGTCGGCACGCCACGCGCCAATCCGCCTTGCGACGCGATCGCGTCGATCTCGTCCATCGTCGGCTGCAGCAGTTCTTCGAGCGGAACGAAATCCTCGGATGTCCGGCGCTCGGTGACGTCGTAGATCTCCGACTGTGCGCGGTCGACGATCTCGTTGACATCCGCGCCCTCGGCTCCCGCGTAGCCGTACTGCACGACCCGCGTGCCGGCTTCGA
The DNA here is from genome assembly GCF_001499985.1 of Mycobacterium sp. IS-1556. Taxonomy (NCBI): domain Bacteria; kingdom Bacillati; phylum Actinomycetota; class Actinomycetes; order Mycobacteriales; family Mycobacteriaceae; genus Mycobacterium; species Mycobacterium sp. IS-1556. Next base: position 405,517 of record NZ_LQIM01000001.1, on the reverse strand, counting down.
CCAGCCGGCGCAGCAGCGCTTTCTCTGCCACGATGCCCGCGTAGAACCCCGCATTCGCAGCCGTCGGCACCGTCGAGATCAGTGTGTGCAGATACGGCGCCCCACCGATGCGGCGCAGCAGCCCGCGCCGATCCAACTCGGCGGCCACCGTCACCGCGTCGGCCGGCTCGCCGCGGCCGTAGAGGTCGAGGATCGCGTCGTAGACGTTCTGGTGCGCGGGACGGTAGAAGTCACCCGGACGCAACTTCTCGAGCACGTCGGCGATGGCGTCCTTGCTCAGCAGCATCCCGCCGAGGACCGCCTGCTCGGCCGCTTGGTCTTGAGGGGGTTGGCGCCCGAAGTCTTCACTGGGCGGCGGTGTGTCCATGCCCGGGTGGCCCGCGCCATGACCCAGGTCGTCCACGACAGCCACGAAGCGTCTCACCCCCTCTATTCACTATCGAACGTACATTCGATACCCGCTTATCGCGACTGTAAGCCAGACCGCCGACAATCCGCTTCCGCAGCGCCGGACCTGTCCCGCCGAGCGCCTACGCTAGACGTTGCTGGCGGGGGCGCAACCAGCCCTTGTTCATAGACCTGTGGATGGGGTGTGGATAGCGCTGGACAACCATGTTGAGTCGTTGGGGAGAACCTGTTAACTAACCACTTCATGCACTGCGTCTGTGCAGATAGCCGCACCATAAACCGCTTGGGATGCTGTGGATGAGAATTGCTTCGGCGTGTCGGCCGGGGTTGCGAAGTCGGGCGTGTTGTATTGCGGCCCGGGGCCAAGCAGGTTAACAGCAGGTTAGCTTCGCTGGGATCCAGCCCACGCGACGAGTTCGCCAGCGCACACAGCAACGGCCGGGTGAAGATCGATCATGGCTTCACCCGGCCGTATTTGACGCTGTTGCTACTTTCCGGCGACGACTTCCAGCGACACCGAGGCGGCGATCTCCGGATGCAACCGGACCGCGACCGGATGCGTGCCCGTCGTCTTGATGTGCGCCTTGGGCAACTGGACGGTGCGCTTGTCGAGATTAGGGCCGCCGGCGTTCTTGATCGCCGCGACCACGTCGGCCGTCGTCACCGAGCCGAACAGCTTGCCGCTGTCGGCAGCCGCCTTGACGGGCAGCTGCACCGGACCGAGATTCTCGATCGCGGTCTTCAGCTCGACGGCATGCTCGCGGCCCTTGACGGCCTTCTGCTCGCGCGCCCGGCGGATCTCCTCGGCCTGGCGCTCGGCACCCCGGGAAGCCGTGACGGCCAGTCCGCGCGGCACCAGATAGTTGCGGCCGTAGCCGTCCTTGACCTCGACGATGTCGCCCTGCACACCCAGGTGTTCGACGTCGGCGGTGAGAATCAGTTTCATCGTCTGTTCCTCCCTATCGCGTCGACGAGCTGAACGGCAGCAGCGCAACCTCGCGCGCGTTCTTCACGGCGATCGCGATGTCACGCTGATGCTGCACGCAGTTACCGGTGACGCGGCGGGCGCGGATCTTGCCACGCTCGCTGATGTAGGTGCGCAGCAGCGCGGTGTCCTTGTAATCGATGGTCTGCCCCTTCTTGGAGCAGAACACGCACTTGCGGGTCTTGACCGGCTTCTCGGGAGCCGGCCGACGCTTGGTGGCCTTGGCCATGTGTCTTTCTCTTTCTTACTTCTTCAATCGCTGATCAGTTGAGGTCAGAAGGGTGGCTCGTCGTCGGCCCCGGAGAACGAACCCGACGCAGGAGCGCTGCCCCACGGATCGTCCTTCGGCTGCTCGGTGGGACGCGAACCGCCACCGCCGCCGCCGCCGAATCCGCCACCGCCACCGCCGCTGCGGCTGGCCTTGTTCACCTTCGCGGTGGCGTACCGCAGCGACGGGCCGATCTCGTCGACCTCGAGCTCCACGACGGTGCGCTTCTCGCCCTCACGGGTTTCGAACGAACGCTGCTTGAGCCGGCCCTGCACGATCACTCGCGAACCGCGGGTCAGGCTCTCGGCCACATTCTCGGCGGCCTCGCGCCAGATGTTGCAGCGCAGGAACAGCGCTTCGCCGTCCTTCCACTCCCCGCTCTGGCGGTCGTAGATGCGCGGTGTCGACGCCACGGTGAAGTTGGCGACGGCCGCACCCGACGGTGTGAACCGCAGTTCCGGATCGGCGGTCAGGTTTCCGACGACGGTGATTATGGTGTCACCAGCCACGATGTCCTCCTGGTTTGGCGGTGTAGCTCAGGCGAGTGGTCGCAGGCGAGCCTACGGAAGCACTCCGACGCGTACAGCCTGTTCTCGGGACTAGTGCTTGTCCGTCCGCATGACCTTGGTCCGCAGCACGGACTCGTTCAAGTTGAGCTGGCGGTCCAGCTCGGTCACAGTCGCGGGTTCGGCCTTGACGTCGACGACGGCGTAGATGCCCTCGGCGTGCTTGGCGATCTCGTATGCCAGCCGCCGGCGGCCCCAGATGTCGACCTTGTCGACGCTGCCGCCGTCCTTGCGGATGACGTTGAGGAACGTTTCCAGCGACGGAGCCACGGTGCGCTCGTCAAGGGTGGGGTCGAGGATGACCATGATTTCGTATGGACGCATGAAGACCTCATCACCTCCTACGGTCTTGTCGGCCACGGTCGTTCCGTGGCAGGAGGGTCGCCTGCGTCGGCAACCGGCCCAGGCTACAGGAAACCGCGCTGATCTGCGAAATCGCGCTGTTCGGCGTCCCTAATGAACTCAAGGGCGTACCCAGTCGCGCTTGTTCGCCGTCACCCCCTGACGCTTCACCGATTGTGCAACTGGCTGCGCTTCGACGGCGTGTCGCGCAGGTGGTTTCACAATCGAAGCGGCGGCGGTGCCAAACAGCGGGCCGTCTATCTCGAAACTGCAGTCAGATCGCGATCTTCCGCGGATTCGCGATCTGTGCGCAGTCTCGACGCGTCCGGCCGCAGCCAGTCGGGCAACCAGCGCGGTGGCGCGTCCGGCGCCCCGTCGAACACTCCCCCCGCCGGGTCGTCGACAACCCCGCGGGCCCGCACGAGGTCCAGTTCCGGACGATAGATCTGGCGGATCACCAACGCGCACAGCCCAACCACGGCGATGTCGCGCAGCAGCACGGTGATCGTGAACGGCTGCTCGGGCAGGCCCCGGTTCGCCTCCCCGTAGAGGTACAGCATCCGCGGCACCCACACCAACGCGTCGATCGTCATCCACGCCAACAGGATTCGCCGGTGCGGCAGCGCCAGCACCGCCAACGGCACCAACCACAGCGAGAACTGCGGACTCCACACCTTGTTGGTCAACAGGAACGCCGCCACGACCAGGAACGCCACCTGCGCCACGCGCGGCCGCCGCTTGGCGGTCAACGCAATGTAAGCGATTGCGATGCAACACGATACGAACAGGATCGCGGACACTGTGTTCGTCACCGTCGGCGGCTGCCAGAAGCCGAGGTCGGGATCGAAACCGCGCCAGCCGGTGAACGACTTGATGACGTTGTAGATCGAGTCCATGTCGTCGCCCCGACGGGTGTTGAGCCGGAAGAACTCCGACCACCCCCTCGGGAACAACACCATGATCGGCAGGTTGACCACCAGCCAGGCCAGCACTGCGCCCGCGGCGGTCTTGCCGACCTCCCTCAGCTTGCCGGTGCGCACCGCCAACACCGCCAGCGGCGCCAACAGCAGTAGCGGATACAGCTTGGCCGCCACGCCGAGCCCGATCAGCGCGCCAGCCAGCACCGGTTTTCGCCGTGCCCAGGCCAGCAGCGCGCCGGTCGCGAAAGCCGTTGCCAGCGCGTCGAAATTCGTGAAGATCTGAAAGATCACCAACGGTGACGCCGCCACCAACGCGGCGTCCCAGACCCGTCGCGGCCCGGCCAGCCGCGACGTCGCCCACACCGTGATCAGCCACGCCAACGCCAGCCCGAACGCGGCGATGTTGAAGAACATCACCACCTCGGCGATGACCGGCACCGCCCCCAGTTTGGTCAGCGCGGTGTAGGTCTTGGCCAGCGACATCGACAGGTACTGGTAAATCCCCGTCAGCACCGGATATTCCATGTACCGCACCGCGATGTTGCCGTCGTACTGGATTCGCGGCGCTCCGGTGGCGTCCTTCTCCACCCAGCTCGACTTGTACGGAAACTTGCCGAGGTTCAGCAGTTCGGCGGTGTAGAGCGGAACCGTGTCGGAGTAGCACAGCTGGTAATACGCTCGCTGGTTGTCCCAGTTGCCGACCCGCTGATCGGCGGTGCCGGTGCCGGTGGTCTGCAGGCATGCGGCCTTCGTCGAGTACCCGAGCGCCAGGAACACCAGCGCGATGATCAGCATCACCCGCAACGGGGTGAGGAACCGTTGCCTGCCGATCAGCGCGTGCCTGCCGACCGGGCCGCCGATCACCTCGGATAGCGCGGAGCCGATCGCGTCGGTGCGGCTCGGCAGGTCGCGGTCGTCCAGGCTTCTGAGGTCGCGCGCCGGCGTGCCGGGCGACACGGTCGACGGTTCGCCGGTCTCCTCGCCCCCCACCTCGGTCACGGAGGCGGCAGGGGCGCGCCTGGCGCTACGGGTGCTCCGACCGGTCCCGGTGGCGGTACTCCCGGCGGCGCGGGCACGGGCGCGCCGACCGGTCCGGGCGCGGGGGCCGGCGGTGCCGGCGGTCCGACGGGCACCGTCGTCGGCGGGCCCCACGGAATCGTGATGCCCGGCGCGACTTCGATCGTCGGCTGGATGACGGTTTGCGACGGTGGCGTCGGCGTCGTCGGCGGGGCAGCCGTCGTCGAGGGTGGGGCGGGTGCCTGCGGTACCCCCGCGTAGCCGCCGATCTCCTCGGGCTCGGGGAACTCCTCGACGTCGGTGCCCTCCAGTGCGCCGTCCATGGTGGCTTTCCAGATGTCAGAGGGCAGACCGGAACCGTAGATCGGCGCACCCCACTTGTTCTCCAACGGCTTGGTGCCCTCGGTGGTGCCCACCCAGACCGCCGTTGACAGCGATGGGGTGTAGCCGACCATCCATGCGTCGCGGTTGTCGCCGGTGTCGCCGAGCTGGTTGGTGCCCGTCTTGGCCGCCGACGGCCGCCCGCCGGCCAGCGCATGACCGTTGGAGTACGCGGCGATCGGCTGCATCGCGCTGGTGACGTTGTCGGCCACCTTCTTGTCGATGCGCTGCTCGCCCGAATTGTCCTGCTGGGACGCGTCGAACAGCACCTCGCCCTCGGAGTTGACGACCTTCTGCACGAAATGCGGCTTGTGGTACACCCCCGAGGCCGCCAACGTCGCATACGCCGACGCCATGTCGATCACCCGAGACTGGTACTGGCCCAACACGATCCCGTTGTTGGGCGGACCACCTTTGCCGTCCTCGGACAGCGTGTGTTCGACACCGGGGAAGCTCTCGGCGATGCCGGCCTGATGGGCGGCCTCGGCGACGTCCTCGGGCCCGTTCTTGAGCTTCAGCATGAGGCGGTAGTAGCTGGTGTTGAGCGAGCGCTTCAGCGCCTCGGCGATGTTGCAGGTGCCGCAGCCGCCGCCCTCGACGTTGGTGATCTTGATGCCGTTGACTTCCAGCGGCGAACTGTCGATCTGCGTGCCCAGCCCCATGCCCTGTTGCAGCGCGGCGACCAATGCGAACACCTTGAACGCCGAACCCGTCGGCAGGCCGGCCTGGGCGAAGTCGAAGCCGTTGGCGTCCGTGCCGCCGTAGTAGGCCTTCACCCCGCCGGTGCGCGGATCGATCGACACGATCGCGGTGCGCATGTCGGGATCCTGGCCGTCGAGGTACTCCGTCGCCGCGTCTACTGCGGCGGCCTGCGCGTCCGGATCGATCGTCGTGGTGATCTGCAGGCCCTCGGTGTTCAACGTCTGCTCGTTGATGTCGAACAGTTCGAGCAGTTCCTTTTGCACCTGCCGCTCGATCAGGCCGTTGGGCCCGGTGGTCTGGTTCTGCGAGCGGGCCAGGTCGGGCGGCACCGTCGCCGGAAACACCTGCGCGGCGCGTTCCTGCGGAGAGAGCGCACCGATTTCGACCATGCCGTCGAGCACCCAGTTCCACCGCGTGGTGGCGCCTTCGAGGTTGACCGCGGGATCGAGTCCGGACGGCCGCTGGATCAACGCGGCCAGAAGTGCGCCTTCGGCGACGTTGAGCTGTTCGACCGGCTTGTCGAAGTACGCCTTTGACGCGGCGGCGATGCCGTAGGAACCGCGGCCGAAGTAGATGATGTTCAAATACGACTGCAGCACCTGGTCTTTGGACCATTCGCCGGACATCTTCGTTGAGATGACCAACTCCTTGGCCTTGCGGATGAGGCCGCCGATACCCGAGCGCTCGGAACCGACGAGCGCGTTCTTGACGTACTGCTGGGTGATCGTCGACCCGCCCTGCAGGTCTTCCCCGGACAGGTTGTTCTTGATCGCGCGCGCGAAACCGGTGAACGAGAACCCCGGGTTCGAGTAGAAGTTGCGGTCCTCGGCGGCCATCACCGCGTTGCGCACCTGCACCGGGATCTGGTCGATGTTGACGTCGACGCGGTTGCCTTCGGGCGGAACGATTTTCGCCAACTCGCTGCCGTCGCTGGCCAGAATCGTCGACACCTGGTTGGTGCGGATGTCGCCCGGCTCGGGCACGTCGACGATCAGGTAGGCCATCGCGAACGTGACGAGCGGCAGCACGACGAACACGACCGCGCCGGCGAGCAACCCCCGACGCACCCACTTCCAGTTGATCTGCTTGGGCAGGTTGCGCCGCGGACCCGACGGCCCGCCCGGAGGTCCCCCACCGCCGGGTGGCCTGCGCGGCGGGGGCGGCGGCGCCGGCGGTTTGGGTGCCGGTGTGCCGTCCAGCGCGGCCTTGACGACGTCGACCGGGTCGCGCAGGTGTGGCGGTCGCGCCTCGCGGACCGGCGGCAGCACCGCGGTGTGCCGATCGTCGGGCGGCGCCGACCGGCGCGGTCCCTTCGCGGGACCGCCGGGTGGGCGTTGCTGTGGACTGTGTGACGCGCTCACGCCATCAGCCCCGCGTCCGGAACGGACATCGTTGACTGACCGGTCGTGGCGCCCTTCGCTATTCACTGGCCGTGCGCGCACGCTCGCGCGCGGTCCGAGTGCTGCGTGAACCCCGAGAACCTCCGGTTGGCGGGACCGCGCCGAGCACGTACGACTTGACCAGGTGATTCCAGCTGCAGGTGCGGCATACCTCCACCACGTGTACCGAGAACTCGTCGTATCGGGATGCCAGCAAGACCAACTCCTCGGCGGTTCGTGCGGAACCCGACACCGGGCCCAGATGGTCACCGAATACCCACGAAACCAGGGTGAGCTGTTCCTTGCGGCAGATCGGGCAAGTCACCGAACTGGGCTTGCCGTGGAACTTGGCGGCGCGCAGCAGATAGGGATTGGCGTCGCAGACCTCGGAGACGCCGGTGCGCCCCGAATAGACCTCGGCCAGCAGGGACCGTCGCCGAAGCGCGTAGTCCACCACCTGTCGCTGCAATCGCACGAGGACCAGAGTACGTCGGCGATGCGACTGCCGGAGCGTGACGGCGCGGTCCAGGCCATCTCTAAGGTGTTTGATCTGGACATACGGCACCGACATTCGCCGTATGCCGTCAACCTCAGGAGAACTGCATGCTGGACGGGCGCGACTTCGCCCTCGACGGTGCCCCGGCTGGTGACGGCGTCAGCCGCTTCGCCCGTGAGCTTCCCGAGCGCTGGTGCTTCGACGGCCGCGCGTTCGGCGGCTACACCTCGGCGCTCGCGCTGGCCGCGATGTTCGCGCACAGCGGGCGCCCGGCGGCGGCGTCGCTGTCGGTGACCTTCGTCGACGGCGGCGCACCGGGCCCGCTCGAGATCGACGTGCGCAGCATCCGCGGCGGTCGTACGGCCGCGGCCGTCGAAGCGACCGTACGCCAGCGCGGCCGCACGATTCTGATCGCGAACAGCTGGTTCGCCGACGGCTGGCTCGGACCGCCGTCGGTGGATGCGCCCATCCCGTTCGAGCGCTACGGCACCGCGGCATCACCGCTACCGGATCCATCGGCGGGGTCGTCGCTGGACTGGATCGGCGAGGAGTACCCGTCGCTGCGGTTCGCCCAGCGCCGCGGCGTGGACTACCCGGCGAGCCTGGCCCACTTCGCGGATCGTCGGCCGGAGGTGGCGTTGTGGGTCAGCACAGATGGCGGGGCCCCCGGCGATCTCAGCGACCCTCTCGAGCATCCGCAGATCGCCGACGTGCTGCACGCCGACGCCCACCTCTTCGACGCGCCGGGCAAGGTCTGCGGCTTCGTCGACGCGTGGCTGCTGAGCCTGGACCTCAGCGTGGTGTGGCAGCCCGGGGCGCACCTGGTGCCGTCGACCGCGTGGCGGCTGCTGGAGTCGCGCGGTTCGGTCGCCAACGGAGGCGTCTCGGCGTACGGCTCGCTGCGCGGCTCCGACGGGTCGCTGCTGGCCGTGCTGACCTCGCAGGGCCTCATCCGCTGAAGGTCGGCTGATCTTTGCTTCTACGATCATCGACGTGGCAGCGAGCTGGTCTGGCCGACAGACACCGGGAACGCGCGCGAAAGACAGCGACCGCAACGACACCTGCCAGATCCTCGACAGCGCGCTGAGCGAGGGCCAGCTGTCGATGACCGAGCACGGCGAGCGGGTCAAGGCCGCGACCACCGCGATGACGCTCGGCGAACTACAGGCGCTGGTGGCCGACCTTCAGACCGGGAATGCGCCGGTGCAACTTCCGACGCTGAAGAAGCCGCGGGCGGTATCGATCGGCGGCGGCTGGGGTTTGCGTCTTGCGGTGGCCGGTGTGTTGGTGGTGCTCGGCATCGCGATCGGCTGGGGTCTGTACGGCAACACTCCGTCACCGCTGAACTTCACGTCCGACCCGGGCGCCAAGTCCGACGGCATCGCCCCGGTGGTGCTCACCCCGCCCAAGCAGTTGCACTCGCTCGGCGGGCTGACGGGTCTTCTGGAGCAGATGAAACAGCGTTTCGGCGACACCAACGGCTACCGCCTCGTCGTTTATCCGGACTACGCGTCGCTGACCCGGCCGGACCCGAACGAGGACCGTCGCGAGCTCATCTACAGCTACCGCGGCGGCTGGGACGATCCGACGTCGAGCTCGAAGACCAGCGACGCCGTCGAGGTCGATCTGAGCAAGTTCGACGCCAAGGCCGTCGTCGGCGTCTTGCGGGGCGCCCCCGAGACAGTGGGTATCAAGCCCGAGGACGTCGACAGCACCTACTTGAGCATCGATTCGGCCGACGACCCGACCACACCGGGCGCGCTGTCGATCGACGTCTACGTCTCCAGCGACTTCGGCAGCGGCTATATCGAGTTGGCCGGCGACGGCACGGTCAAGCAGGTCCACTACCCCGGCTGACGCCCGACCGTTCGCGCGAAGGTAACCCGATGTTCGCGCCGAATATATCGGCGCGATACTATGGTGCGAGGTGTCGAACCGCCGTAACGGACGAGCTGCGATTTCTTAAGGGGGTGTCCTCGGTGCTGGAATTGGCCATCCTGGGACTCCTGCTGGAATCGCCGATGCACGGCTACGAACTCCGCAAGAGGCTGACCGGGTTGCTCGGCGCCTTTCGCGCGTTTTCGTACGGCTCGCTGTACCCGGCGCTGCGGCGGATGCAGACCGACGGGCTCATCGTCGAGGATGCGGCGCCGGACGGCACCCCGAAGATGCGCCGGGCGCGGCGCGTCTACCAGCTCACCGACAAGGGCAAGCAGCGCTTCGCCGAGCTGGTGGCCGACACCGGCCCACAGAACTTCTCCGACGACGGTTTCGGCGTCCATCTCGCCTTCTTCAACCGCACCCCGGCCGAGGCCCGGATGCGGATCCTGGAGGGGCGTCGTCGTCAGGTAGAGGAACGCCGTGAGGGTCTGCGTGAAGCCGTCGCGCGGGCTAGCAGCTCAATCGACCGGTACACCCGACAGCTCCATCAGCTCGGGTTGGAGTCCAGCGAGCGCGAAGTGAAATGGCTCAACGAGCTGATAGCGGCGGAACGTCTGAGCCAGGGGCGCTCGGACAACGCAGTGCAGCCCTAGGCAAAACCGAACCAAGTACGACAGGGATTACGAAGGGAAGAGGCGTCATGGCATCAAACGGAGAGGTGCGGGTCGCGATTGTCGGCGTGGGCAACTGCGCGTCGTCGCTCGTACAGGGCGTGCAGTACTACCAGGACGCCGATGAGACGGCCACTGTGCCCGGTCTGATGCACGTGCGTCTCGGCCCGTACCACGTGCGCGACGTCAAGTTCGTCGCCGCGTTCGACGTCGACGCCAAGAAGGTCGGTTTCGACCTGTCCGAGGCGATCTTCGCGTCCGAGAACAACACCATCAAGATCGCCGACGTGCCGCCGACCAACGTGACCGTGCAGCGCGGCCCGACGCTCGACGGCATCGGCAAGTACTACGCCGACACCATCGAGGTCTCCGACTCCGATCCGGTCGACGTGGTCACGGCGCTCAAGGACGCCGAGGTCGACGTGCTGGTGTCCTACCTGCCGGTCGGCAGCGAGGAGGCCGACAAGTTCTACGCCCAGTGCGCGATCGACGCCGGCGTGGCGTTCGTCAACGCGCTTCCGGTCTTCATCGCATCAGATCCCGTGTGGGCCAAGAAGTTCGCCGACGCCGGGGTGCCGATCGTCGGCGACGACATCAAGAGCCAGATCGGCGCGACGATCACCCACCGCGTGATGGCCAAGCTGTTCGAGGACCGCGGCGTGCAGCTCGACCGCACGATGCAGCTCAACGTCGGCGGCAACATGGACTTCCTCAACATGCTCGAGCGCTCGCGGCTGGAGTCGAAGAAGATCTCCAAGACCCAGGCCGTCACGTCCAACCTGCAGCGCGAGTTCAACACCAAGGACGTGCACATCGGCCCGTCCGATCACGTCGGCTGGCTCGACGACCGCAAGTGGGCCTACGTGCGGCTGGAGGGGCGCGCGTTCGGTGACGTGCCGCTGAACCTGGAGTACAAGCTCGAAGTGTGGGATTCGCCGAACTCGGCCGGCGTGATCATCGACGCGGTGCGCGCGGCGAAGATCGCCAAGGACCGCGGCATCGGCGGCCCTGTCGAGGCGGCGTCGGCCTACCTGATGAAGAGCCCGCCCAAGCAGCTGCCCGACGATGTGGCTCGCGCGCAGCTCGAGACGTTCATCGAGGGCTGACCCTCTCTCCCCCTGCGACTTGTGGAGTCTTACCGGCGGTGAGCGCCGCTGGGGCTCCACAAATCGCGTTTTGTAGGGTCATTTCGTGACCGAGATCTCGCCTGACGACGAGCTGGCTGCGCTCGACGAGTTCATCTTCCTCGACGAGAACGCGCGCCAAGCCGGGGTCGATGCGGTGCCGCCGGTGAAACGCGTCGACGTCGGGCCGATCAGCGCGCTGAAGTTCGGCGACAATTCCCCGCGGGTGGTGTTCCTGCATGGCGGCGGTCAGAACGCGCACACCTGGGACACGGTGATCGTCGGCCTCAGCGAGCCGGCGCTGGCCATCGACCTGCCGGGCCACGGCCGCTCGGCGTGGCGGGAGGACGGCGACTACGGCCCCAAGCGCAATGCGGCGGCGATCGAACCCGTGGTCCGCGAACTGGCGGCCGACGCCGATCTGGTGGTCGGGATGTCGCTCGGCGGCCTGACCGCGTTGCGGCTCGCAGTGACGGCGCCCGACCTGGTGCGTCGGCTGGTGCTCGTCGACGTGACGCCGTCGGCGCCGGAGCGGCACACCGAGATGACCGAGGCGCAGAAGGGCACCGTCGCGCTGGTGCAGGGCGACCGCGTCTTCCCGTCGTTCGATGCGATGTTGGAGAAGACCGTCGCCGCGGCGCCGCACCGGGACCGGGAGTCGTTGCGGCGTGGGGTTTTCCACAACGCGAAGCGGCTCGAGGACGGCACCTGGACCTGGCGCTACGACTCCATCCGCAAGGGCGACGGTTTCGAGGGCTTGTGGGAGGACGTGCCGCGGCTCGCGGTGACGACGACGTTGGTGCGCGGCGCGAACTCGTTCTTCGTCAACGATGACGACGCCGCAGAGTTCGCCCGGAACGCACCGGGCTTCAAGGACGTCCAGATCGTCGAGGACTCCGGGCACTCGGTGCAGAGCGACCAACCGGGCAAGCTGATCGAGATCCTCAGTGGTGTACTCGCCGAGCCCTGACCACCGCTGACCGGAGGGTGATTTCCGCTCCTCCGTGGTCGGCCGTGCGACGCGGCACGGCGTCGTCAACCGTCAGGAGCTCCCACCCCTCGTCGAGCACCGACACCACGTCGGCGCTTGTGAAGAACACCGCGTCCGGCATTGTGCCGCCGGAGATGTCGGCATTCGAGGGGTGATGTCCGACGACCAGCAGCGTGCCACCCGGCCGCACTGCGGCGGCGAGCCGTCGAAACAACGAGTCGCGCTGGGCGATTCCGTGCAGATAATGCGTCGTCACCAAGTCGAACGCGCCTGGCGGCGGGGCCCAGATGCTGAGGTCCGCCTGTCGCCACTCGATCCGCGCCGCGACGTCAGGTCCCATCTGTTCGGCACGGTCGCGGGCGCACTGTAGCGCACTGTCCACGAAATCGACTGCGGTGACGGCCCATCCGTTCTGCGCGAGCCAGATGGCGTCAGCGCCCAGACCGCAGCCGGCATCAAGCGCACGTCCGGCGGGAAGTCCCACCACAGCATCCGTCAGCGTTCGGTTCGGGGTCGACATGCCTGCCGTGTGCGCCACCGTCTCCCACCGCTGCTCCCAGAACGTTCTGTCGAGTTCGGTCATGCTTCCCAGCGTGCCCACTGTGCGCCGAGTTAGCAAATGTTCTTGCTGTTAAGGCAAACGCCCAGTTAGTCTCCTGTTCACCTTCTGCTTGCCGACTGCTGGTCGGGCTGTCGTAGGTTTCCGCGCGTCCGGCCGCTCAGCCCTCGGCCGACTCGACGGAAGGACCCTGCCGATATGGCGCTCGTGCCGCTGAACCTGTTCGTCGCTCATGACGGGAAGTCGAAGCGCCAGCATGTGACATGCCGCTACAAGTGCGGCGACGCCTGCTCCAAGCCGGTCCCCAACACCAGCGGCAACGAGTACTTCGGCGACGTCGTCAAGGCGGTGTCGCGGCGGTCGATGCTGCGGGCCGGCGGCATCGCGGTGCTGGCCGTCGGCACTGCCAGTGCGCTGGCCTCGTGCGGCCGCGACGACCAACCCGCGCCAGCGCCGACATCGCCGGCCCCACCGGCCGACCCGCCCGCGGGCATGCGGTTCGCCTCGGTCGCTCCCAACAGTGAAGACGCTGTCGTCATCCCCGATGGTTACCGCCAGGCGGTCGTCATCAGCTGGGGCGACCCGGTGCTGCCGGGCGCACCCCCATTCGACGTCAACAACCAGAGCGGTGCCGCTCAACGCGGGCAGTTCGGCTTCAACAACGACTTCGCGGGCCTGCTGCCGATCCCGGGACAGCCGAACCGCTTCCTGCTGGTCACCAACTTCGAGTACGTCACTCCGCAGTTCATGTTCCCGGGCTACGACGCGGACAAGCCCACCCGCGAGCAGTTCGAGGTGGAGATCGCCGCAGTTGGCATGGGCGTCGTCGAGGTCGAAAGCACGCCGAACGGCCTGACACCGGTATCGGGCCGCTACAACCGGCGCATCACCGCCGACACCCCGTTCACGTTGACCGGTCCCGCGGCAGGCAGTGAATTCGTAAAGACGGAGGCCGACCCCGACGGCCGTACCGTCGCGGGCACCTTCGCCAACTGCGCCGGCGGCGTCACCCCATGGGGCACCGTGTTGTCCGGCGAGGAGAACTTCGACTCCTATTTCGGCGGCGCAACCTCGGCGCCTGGGCCCGGACCCGTCGACGCCGACCGCCGGGATCGCTACGGCATCACCGCCGAACCCTCCGAGCTACTGTGGGAGACATTCGACCCGCGCTTCGACCTGGCCCGAAATCCCCACGAGGTCAACAGGTTCGGCTACGTGGTCGAACTCAACCCGTGGGACCCGAACTCGACGCCGGTCAAGCACTCGGCGCTGGGCCGGCTCAAACACGAGGGCGCCAGCATCTACGTCACCGACGACGGCACCGTGGTCGCCTACACCGGCGATGACGAACGCTTCGACTACATGTACAAGTTCGTGTCGGACAAGAAGATTCGGCCCGGTCGCGACGCCGCCGCGATGGCACACAACATGACGATCCTCGACGAGGGCACGCTCTATGTCGCCAAGCTCTCCAGCGATATCCCGGCCAACGAGATCGACGGCTCCGGCAAGCCGCCGTCCACCGGCGCGTTCACGGGCACCGGCACGTGGGTCCCGCTGCTGCATTCGGGACCGGATGATCGAGCCGAGTCGCTCGTCGACGGCGTCTCGGCGCAGGAGGCCGCCGTCTTCACGCGGATCGCCGCTGACAAGGCCGGCGCCACCAAGATGGACCGCCCCGAGGACTTCGAAGCCAACCCCAAGACCGGCAAGGTCTACGTCGCGCTGACCAACAACGACGAGCGCGGCGCGGCGGGCGAAGCACCCGCGGATGCGGCCAACCCGCGCAACGACAACAAGAACGGCCAGATCCTCGAGATCACCGACAACCACGCCGGCACCGACTTCACCTGGGAACTGCTGCTGGTGTGCGGCGATCCCGCGGCCGCCGACACCTACTTCGCCGGGTTCGACAAGACCAGGGTCAGCCCGATCTCGTGCCCGGACAATCTGGCGTTCGACAGCCACGGCAACCTGTGGATCTCCACCGACGGCAACGCGCTGAACTCCAACGACGGGTTGTTCGCCGTCGCGTTGGACGGGCCGAACCGCGGCGAGACCCGGCAGTTCCTCACCGTTCCGCTCGGTGCGGAGACGTGCGGTCCCGTCGTCACCGACGACGTTGTCACCATATGCGTCCAACATCCTGGCGAGCACGACGACAACAGCATCGATGCCCCACTGTCGCGGTGGCCGGAGGGCGGTAACGGCACGGCGCGGCCCTCTGTCGTCGCGGTGTGGAAGGCCGACGGGAACATCGGCGTCTAGTCCCACTGGCGTCGAAACCGACGAAATGGCTGTTTCGCGGCCGGTTTCGCAGCCATTTCGTCGGTTTCGCGGGTTGTTGGGGGTAAGTACGCTCGCTTGGGTGAGCTTCCCCATTCGCATCGGCGTGCAACTGCAGCCGCAACACTCCCCGAAGTACAGCCACATCCGCGACGCGGTCCGACGTTGTGAGGACATCGGCGTCGACGTCGCGTTCAACTGGGACCACTTCTTCCCGCTCTACGGCGATCCCGACGGCGCGCACTACGAATGCTGGACGATGCTGGGCGCCTGGGCCGAGCAGACGTCGCGCATCGAGATCGGCGCGCTGGTGACATGCAACTCGTACCGCAATCCGGAACTGCTCGCCGACATGGCGCGCACGGTCGACCACATCAGCGACGGTCGGCTGATCCTCGGGATCGGCTCGGGCTGGAAGCAGAAGGACTACGACGAGTACGGCTACGAGTTCGGCACCGCGGGCAGCAGGCTCGACGACCTCGCCGCGGCGATGCCGCGCATCACGTCGCGGCTGGCCAAGCTGAATCCACAGCCCACCCGCGACATTCCGGTCCTGATCGGCGGCGGCGGGGAGAAGAAGACCCTGCGGCTGGTCGCCGAGTACGGCGACATCTGGCACAGCTTCTCCGACAGCGCCGAGTATCCGCGCAAGGCCGAGATCCTCGCCGGCCACTGCGCGGACGTCGGTCGTGACCCCGCGGCGATCGAGCGGTCGGCCGGTGTGTCGGGAAAGAGCGTCGACGCGTTGCTCACCGAAGCCGGGGCGCTGGCCGACCTCGGCGTCACGATGTTGACGGTCGGCGTCAACGGACCCGACTACGAGTTGTCCGACGCCGAGGCGCTCTGCCGGTGGCGCGACCGTCGTCAAAACGAAGGCGGCTGAAGCGGCGTAACGGCCAACGGCAAGCCGGGCAGCGTGAGAGACTGTCGCCGCACCGCGCAAGTGTGGGGGTACCCCCACCGGAGGTCGGGGAGAGCGATCCCACCCATGCCAAAGAAGTACGGGGTCAAGGAAAAAGACCTTGTGGTCTCGCATGTCGTCAACATGGTCCTGACCGGCAAGCTCCGCTCCGGTGATCGGATCGACCGCAACGAGATCGCGCACGAACTCGGCCTGTCGCGCGTGCCGATCCAGGAAGCCGTCGTGCAACTGGAACACGACGGCATCCTGTCCACCCGGTATCACCGCGGCGCATTCGTCGAACGCTTCGACGAGGACTTCATCCGCGAACACCACGAGCTGCACGGCTTTCTGACCGGCATGGCCTCCGCGCGCGCCGCGGCCGATCCTGACCCGCGCGTGGTCGACCGGCTGAGCGCGCTGACCGATCAGCTGCGCAGCACCCGCGAGTCCCGCGGTTTTCACGACGCAGCCTGGCAGTACCGCAGCGTGATCACCGACGCGTACGCCGGTCCCCGGCTGGCCGCACTGATCAGGTCGGTGCAAGCCTTCGTACCGCCCCAATTCTGGGTCGCGTATCTCAGCAACCACGACGAGATGCTGCCGTACTACGAGAACGAGACCGCCGCGATCGGCCGCGGCGACGAGGCGGCCGCCCGCGGTGCATGCGTCGACCGCAGCGAGTTGATGGGCCGGATCATGCTCGCCGAACTAGTGCGCCGCGGGGTGCTGCGCGCCGCAGGTGCCTCGTCGGTTGCGTTCTGATCGAGCCCAACGCGGTGTGGGCGCGCCGCTGACGGATACGTTGCTGGGGTGACCCCGTTCGTGCGGCTCTGCAGGACTTCGGTACTGGCGCTGACCGCGGTGTTGGTGACCGGTGTCGGCCTCGCCGGGCCGGCACACGCCCAAGTCGATCAGTGTGCGCCGCCCGGCATCGAAAGCGCCAGCGCGCTACCCACCAACCTCGCCGCGGCGGCAACGGGCCCCGAGGAGGACCGGTACACCACCGCCGGCGTCGAACCGCTGTCGGCGGTGAACGTCGACGCATTGGGGCTGAGTCAGCCCGGCACGCTGACCGTCGGCACGCTGTCGGATGCGCCTCCGAGCATCTGCATCAATTCGGCCGGCCAGTTCACCGGCTTCGACAACGAGGTGCTGCGCGCGGTCGCCGACAAACTGGGCTTGCAGATCAACTTCGTCGGCACCGAGTTCTCGGGGCTGCTGGCACAGGTCGCGGCGCACCGCTTCGACGTGGGGTCGTCCTCGATCACCACCACCGAGGCGCGCCGGCGCACGGTCGGCTTCACGAATGGCTATGACTTCGGCTACTTTTCGCTCGTCGTGCCGACCGGCTCGCCGATCTCCGGCTTCGCCGACTTGGCGGCCGGCCAGCGCATCGGGGTCGTGCAGGGCACGGTGCAGGAGTCGTACGTCATCGAGACGCTGCGTCTGCAGCCGGTCAAGTACCCGGACTACAACACCGTCTACGCCAGCCTGAAGACGCGCCAGATCGACGCGTGGGTGGCGCCGTCGCAGCAGGCGTCGGGCACGGTGCAGCCCGGCGACCCGGCGCAGATCATCGAAAACACGTTCAGCTTGGACAATTTCGTCGCATGGGCGGTGGCCAAGGAGAACCAGCCCCTCATCGACGCATTGAACTCCGGGCTGGACGCGGTGATCGCCGACGGCACCTGGGCGCGGCTGTACTCCGACTGGGTGCCGCGTGCACTGCCGCCAGGCTGGAAGCCCGGCTCGAAGGCGGCGCCGGTGCCTGAGTTGCCGGATTTCAACGCGATCGCCGCCGAGAACCAAGGTGTGCCCGCGGCGCCGGCAGCGCCGAAATCGACTCTGGCGCAGTTGAAGGATGCTTTCCTGGACTGGGACCTGTACCGGCAGGCGATTCCGGATCTGGTCAAGACCGGCCTGCCGAACACGCTGATCCTGACCGTCAGCGCCGCGGTGATCGGCGTCGTGCTGGGCATGGTTCTCGCGGTCGCCGGCATCTCACGGCATCGCTGGCTGCGCTGGCCGGCCCGCGTGTACACCGACATCTTCCGCGGCCTGCCCGAGGTGGTGATCATCCTGCTGATCGGCCTGGGTCTGGGGCCGGTCGTGGGCGGGCTGACCGGCAACAACCCCTACCCGCTGGGCATTGCCGCGTTGGGCCTGATGGCCGCGGCGTACGTCGGCGAGATCTTGCGGTCCGGCATCCAGAGCGTCGAACCCGGTCAGTTGGAAGCCTCACGCGCATTGGGCTTTTCGTACCCGACGTCGATGCGGTTGGTGGTGATCCCGCAGGGCGTGCGACGGGTGTTGCCCGCGCTGATGAATCAGTTCATCTCGCTGCTCAAGGCGTCGTCGCTGGTGTACTTCCTCGGCCTGGTGGCCGATCAGCGTGAGCTGTTCCAGGTCGGGCGCGACCTCAACGCCCAGACGGGCAACCTGTCGCCGTTGGTGGCCGCGGGGTTCTTCTATCTGATGCTGATCGTGCCGCTGACGCATCTGGTCAACTACATCGACAACCGGCTGCGGCGCGGGCGTCGGCCGGCCGAGGAGGATCCGCTGGAGTTGTCCGCGTCTCAGGAGATGATCTGATGGCTGACTTCGAGCCGGTCTCGTTGGCCGCCAACGATCTTCACCTGTCCTTCGGCCCCAACCCGGTGCTGCGCGGTGTCGACATCGACGTGCCCGCGGGCAGCACCACGGCGGTGATCGGCCCGTCGGGGTCGGGCAAGTCGACGTTGCTGCGGACGCTGAACCGGTTGTATGAGCCCGACCGCGGGGACATCCTGCTCGACGGTCGCTCTGTGCTCGCCGACAACCCCGACCAGTTGCGCCAGCGCATCGGGATGGTGTTCCAGAACTTCAACCTGTTTCCGCATCGCAGCGTGTTGGACAACGTGACGCTGGCGCCGCGCAAGCTCAAACGACTCAGCGCCGACGAGGCCCGCGAGCTGGGGATGACGCACCTGGACCGGGTCGGGCTGCGCAACAAAGCCCAAGTTCGGCCGACCACGCTGTCGGGCGGGCAACAGCAGCGGGTGGCGATCGCGCGGGCGTTGGCGATGGCGCCGCAGGTGATGTTCTTCGACGAGGCCACCTCGGCACTCGATCCGGAGTTAGTGAAGGGAATCCTCGCGCTGATCGCCGACCTCGGCGCGGACGGCATGACGATGGTGGTGGTCACCCACGAGATGGGCTTCGCGCGGTCGACGTCGGACGCCGTCGTGTTCATGGACCACGGCAAGGTGGTGGAGGCCGGGCCGCCGGAGCAGCTCTTCGACGCCGCCGAAACGGATCGGCTGCAGCGGTTCCTCTCTCAAGTGCTTTGAACTTACGTGCCCGTCACGCATCGTGGCAGCGTCAGACAGGTTAGACTGCCGAAATTATGGCGGACGTCGTAGAACCGCAGGTCGCGGAGCTGTCGGGAGAGCTGCAGCGGGTGCTGTCGCGGGTTTTCTCCGTGCTGCGCCGCAGCGACACCCCCCGTAACGACGCCGCAGACCTGACGTTGGCCCAGCTGTCGATCCTGCTGACGCTGCTCGAACAGGGGCCGATGCGGATGACCGACCTGGCCACCCACGAGCGCGTGCGCACCCCGACGACGACCGTCGCGATCCGCCGGCTGGAGAAGTTGGGCCTGGTGAAACGGTCCCGTGACCCGTCTGACCTGCGGGCGGTGCTGGTCGACATCACCCCGGAAGGCCGCGCGCAGCATCAGGAGGCGCTCGAGGTTCGCCGCGCCCACCTGGCCAACCTGCTGGCCAAACTGAGCCCGGAAGACCTCGAGACGCTGACCAAGGCGATCGCCCCGCTCGAGCGGCTGGCCGAGTAGCCGTCGGACGACGATCAAGCGGCGGGACGACGCGTTGAGGAGTCCGACCATGTAGCCCATTCAGCCCAGCCAGTCCAACACCGCGGCCGCGGTCCACGACTGTTGCATGCTGCCCAGCGGCTCGCCGGTGAACGGTTCGTAGTACTCGGCGAACGCCCCGTCGCTGGCTTGGCGTAGACCTTCCTGGCGCAGGAGACGGGCGCGTTCGGCCCAGCCGCGGCGCGCGAAGCACCAGGAGAACAGCCACGTCATCGCCGGCCAGACCGGACCGCGCCAGTACTCGCGCGGCCGGAAGTCGCGGGACACCGGCGACGTGGACGGAATGCCGGCGTATCTCAGGTCGGGATGTCCGCAGAACCGCGGGCCCTCCAGCAACTTCACCAGCGTCCGTTCTCTGTCGTGCGGCAAGCCGCCGCACAGCAGCGGAGCGAACTGCGCGACCGTCTCGGTGGCCACCCACTCGTCCGCGCGGACGTCGTAATCGCGTGCCGCGCCGGTTCTTTCGTCGGTCGCGTCGATGACCCCGCGGCGGAAACGCTCGGCCAACCCGTAGAGTTCGCGCACGTCGGCGTCTGGGCGGCCGTAGTCCTCGCCGATCTCGGCGAGCACATCGCATGCGACCGCGAAGATCGCCGAGACGAACACGTCCTCGACCGCGAAGCTCATCACCTTGGGCAGCAACTCGTCGTCGTAGCGGGCCGACTTCATTTCCTCGAGCAGCCACAGGTAGCGGTCATACTCCAGGTCGGACGGGCGCTGGGTGGCGTCGGCGACGATCGCGGTGTCCTCGCGCTGGTACTCCGGCACGCTGCCCGGAATCACGTTGGCGTAGGCGCTGTCCCAGCGCGGTGAGTTGTCCATGCCGGACTCCCAGCCGTGGTACAGGGTGACCCGGCCATGCTTCTGCGGGTCACGCGCGTCCGCCAGCCAGCGGTGCCAGTTCACTAGGTCGTCCCACCGGCGATCGAGGAACGCCTCGGCGACCGCACGGGCGGTTCGGCCACGGGTCCGGGCGTGATCGACGATGCGCTGCACGGCGATCGCGTGCACCGGCGGCTGGGTGATGCCGGAGGTGTGCCGGTTGCGCGGCGCGTGCACGGCGAGCGCGGAGGTGGCCCAGCGCGCCGGCCCCGGGAAGTAGCCGTCGACTCCGTTGGCGAACACGATGTGCGGGATCATCCCGTTGGACCACTGCGCCGAGAGCAGGGTGTCGAGTTCGACGACGGCGCGCTCGACGCTCAACGGTGCCAGCCCGATCGCCACGAACGCCGCGTCCCAGCTCCACATGTGCGGGTACAACAGCGGGGCTGCGGTGGTCATGATGCCCAGGTCATTGCCCCGCAGCAGGTACGCCGCGCGGGCCGCGAGCTGCGTCGGAGCAAAACTGTGGTCGGGGGGCATCGGTTCCATGATGCGACGTCTGGCCGCGCAGCGCAGGTCGGTAGGGTTTCGACATGCCGACCGCGATGATCACGGGCGCCTCGCGAGGGCTCGGCGCGGCGATCGCGACGGCGCTCGCCCCTACCCACACGCTGTTCCTGGCGGGCCGGCCATCGGCGGCGCTCGATGCGGTGGCCGGTCAGTTCGGCGCGACGACGTGGCCGATCGATCTGGCGGACGTTTCCGGTATCGAGGCCGTGGTGGAGCCGATCGTCGAGCTGGACGTATTGGTGCACAACGCCGGAACGGCGTTTCCGGCCCGGGTCGCCGAGTCGACCGTCGACGAGTGGCGCGCCACCATGGAGGTCAATGTCATTGGCGCCGTTGCGCTTACACTCGCCTTGTTACCGGCGCTTCGCGCCTCTCGCGGTCAGGTGGTCTTCGTGAACTCCGGCGGGGGCATCAACGCATCGCCAGGGTTGGCGTCGTACTCGGCGAGCAAGGCCGCGTTGCGGTCGTTCGCCGACTCGCTGCGCAACGACGAGCCGTCGCTGCGAGTGACATCGGTGCATCCCGGCCGGATCGCCACCGAGATGCAGGAGGGCCTGGTCGCCTACGAGGGCGGCTCGTATGACCCGTCGCGGTTTCTCAGCCCGCAGAGCGTGGCGCGTGTGGTCGCCGATGCGGTGAACTCACCGCCGGACGCTCACGTGCACCAGGTCATCGTCCGCCCCCGCGGCTAATAGCTCGCGCCGATTGTGAATCCGGCGACGCTCGAAGCGCCGAAACCGTCGCCAGATTCACAATGCGGGACGGGGTGGCGGAATCACACGACGATGTTGACCAGGCGGCCAGCCACCACGATTACCTTTTTCGGCGTCGCGCCGTCGATGAAGGCCTGCACCTTCTCGTCGGCCAGCGCGGCCGCCTCCAGCGCGTCGGCATCCGCGTCGGCAGCGACCGTCACCCGGCCGCGCACCTTTCCGTTGACCTGTACCGGATACTCGACGGTGTCCTCGACGAGATACTGCGGGTCGGCGAGCGGGAACGGGCCGTGCGCAAGCGACGAGTCGTGGCCCAACCGCCGCCACAACTCCTCGGCCAGATGCGGGGCCAGCGGCGCCACCATCAGCACCAGCGGCTCGAGCGCCGCGCGCGCCGTCACGCCCTGCTTGGTCAAGTGGTTGGTGTACTCGATGAGTTTGGCCGCCGCGGTGTTGTTGCGCAGGTTCGTGTAGTCGTCCGATACCCCGGCGATGGTGCGGTGCAACAACTTCAGCGTCTCGGCGTCGATCGCCTCGTGCTCCGAGACACGCTCGGTGCCGGTACTCTCGTCGACCACCAGCCGCCACACCCGCTGCAGGAACCGGTGTGCGCCGACAACGTCCTTGGTCGCCCACGGCCGCGACGCCTCCAACGGGCCCATCGACATCTCGTACACCCGCAACGTGTCGGCACCGTAGCTGTCGCAGATCTCGTCGGGTGACACCGAGTTCTTCAGGCTCTTGCCGATCTTGCCGAACTCCTGGAAGACCTCGGCCTCGCCGTCCGGTCCCGGCCAGTAGAACTTTCCTTCGCGCTCAACGACTTCCGCGGCCGGAACGTATGCTCCGCGTTCGTCGGTGTAGGCGAACGCCTGGATGTAGCCCTGGTTCACCAGCCGGCGGAACGGCTCTCGCGAGCTGATGTGCCCGAGGTCGTAGAGCACCTTGTGCCAGAACCGGACGTACAGCAGGTGCAGGACCGCGTGCTCGACGCCGCCGACGTACAGGTCCACACCGCCGGGGTCGTCGGCGCCGTGTTCGGCCGGCCGCGGGCCCATCCAGTAGGACTCGTTCTCCTTGGCGCACAGCTCTTCCTTGTTGTGCGGGTCGGTGTAGCGCAGCTCGTACCAGGAGCTGGCGGCCCATTGCGGCATGACGTTGGTGTCGCGGGTGTAGGGCTTGAGCCCGTCGCCGAGATCCAACTCCACGTTCACCCAGGAGGTCGCCTTCTCCAGCGGCGGCGACGGCACGCTGTCGGCGTCGTCGGGATCGAACAGCACAGGCGAGTAGTCCGGCACGTCGGGCAACTCGACCGGCAGCGCCGACTCGGGTAGCGGATGCGCGCGGCCGTTCTCGTCGTACACGATCGGAAACGGCTCGCCCCAATACCTTTGCCGTGCGAACAGCCAGTCCCGCAGCTTGTACTCGACCCGCGGCTGCGCTCGGCCGGCTGCCGCCAGCCGCGCGGTGATCGCCTCCTTCGCCGACGCGACGCTCAACCCGTTGAGCTCACCGGAGTTCACGATCTCGCCGTCACCGCTGTACGCCTCCAGCGAGATATCGCCGCCGGCAACGACTTCCACGATCGGCAGGCCGAACTCGGTGGCGAACTCCCAGTCCCGCTGGTCATGTCCCGGCACCGCCATGATCGCCCCGGTGCCGTAGCCCAGCAGCACGTAGTCGGCGATGAACACCGGAACCTGTTGACCGTTGGCGGGGTTCGTCGCATAGGCGCCGATGAACACCCCCGTCTTGGCCTTGTTCTCCTGCCGCTCCAGGTCCGACTTCGCCGCGATCGCCGTGCGGTAGGCAGCGACGGCTTCCGCCGGTGTCGCCGCGCCGTACGTCCAGCGCTCATCGACGCCCGCCGGCCACTGGTCGCCGACCAGCCTGTCGACCAGTTCGTGTTCGGGCGCCAGCACCATGTACGTCGCGCCGAACAACGTGTCCGGCCGCGTGGTGAACACCTCGATGTCGCCCGCATCGGTGCCGAACAGCACCGCGGCCCCCGTCGACCGGCCGATCCAGTTGCGCTGCATGGTCTTGACCTTCTCCGGCCAGTCCAGCAACTCGAGGTCGTCGAGCAGGCGGTCCGAATATGCGGTGATGCGCATCATCCACTGCCGCAACCGCTTCCGAAACACCGGGAAATTGCCGCGCTCGCTGCGGCCGTCGGCGGTGACCTCCTCGTTGGCCAGCACGGTGCCCAGTCCGGGGCACCAGTTCACCAGCGAGTCGGCCCGATAGACCAGCCGGTACGAGTCGATGAGATCGGCGCGCTCGCCCTCTGACAGCGACGCCCACGTTCGGCCGTCGTCGAGAGCGCGTGCGCCGGATTCGAACTCGGCCACCAACTGCGCGATCGGCCTGGCCTTCTGCGTGGCCGGATCGAACCACGCGTTGTAGATCTGCAGGAAGATCCACTGCGTCCACTTGTAATAGTCGGGGTCGGTGGTGGCGAAGCTGCGGCGCGAGTCGTGGCCGAACCCCAACCGGCCCAGCTGGCGCTTGAAGTTGACGATGTTGGCTTCGGTCCGGATGCGGGGATGCGTCCCGGTCTGGATCGCGTACTGCTCGGCCGGTAGTCCAAACGCATCGAAGCCCAACGCGTGCAGGACATTCCGTCCGGTCATCCGGAAGTACCTGGCGTAGACGTCGGTGGCGATGTAGCCCAGCGGATGTCCGACGTGCAGGCCCTCGCCCGACGGGTAGGGGAACATGTCCTGCACGAACATCTTGTCGGCGGGCACCTGCGAACCGTCGGCCGGTGCCAACGAGCCGACGGGGTTCGGGACGTGGAAGGTCCCGGCGTCCTCCCACCGCTGCTGCCAGGTGCGCTCGATCTGCCCCGCCAACTCCGCGGTGTAGCGGTGCTGCGGGGTGTCGGTGGTCGGCGCGTCTGTCACGTGAACAGGGTATAAGCATCCAATTCGCGCCTCGCCCGGCCACGGGTTGGTCTCGGTTGCGTTGCGGGGAAGTCAGAACACTGTTGCAGCTCGATTCCGACGCTGGTGGCCGAGCTTCGCCGGTCGATACAGTCAGCGCCTGACCCACCCCGTGCTGTTCGGAAGGACCAACGCAGATGATCGAGATCGCCCCTCGCTGGCGGATTCTGGCCGCAAGTGTGGCCGCCGCCACCGCCGGCGTCCTCGGCTTCGCGGGCACGACCGCCTCGGCCGAACCCCTCGTACCGCAACCACCGCTGCCCGCCCCCGCCACGGTCACCCAGACCGTCACGGTCGCGCCCAACGCGCAGGCCCTGAGCCAGCCCGGTGTGAGTTCGGCCACCGGGGTGGTGTCATCCGCGGCGAGCGCGTCGCCGGGCTTGGCGGCCGCACCCGTCCCGACGCCGCCGGTCGCCACGATCCAACCCGCCCGCTCCGGCACGATGACCGAATTCTTCGCCGAGAAGGGCGTGAAACTCGAACCGCAGTCCAGCCGGGATTTCAAGGCGCTCAACATCGTGCTGCCGATGCCGCGCGGCTGGGAGCATGTTCCCGATCCGAACGTGCCCGACGCCTTCGCCGTGATCGCCGACCGGGTCGGCGGCAACGGCCTCTACACATCCAATGCGCAGGTCGTGGTGTACAAGCTGGTCGGCGACTTCGACCCCAAAGAGGCCATCAGCCACGGTTTCGTCGACAGCCAGCAGCGGCCGGCCTGGCGCACCACCGACGCGTCGCTCGCGGAGTTCGGCGGCATGCCGTCGGCGTTGATCGAGGGCACCTACCGCGAGAACAACATGACGCTGAACACCTCGCGCCGCCACGTCATCGCCGCCGCAGGCCCGGACAAGTACCTGGTGTCGCTGTCGGTGACCACAAGCGTCGATCAAGTTGTGCCGGCCGCCGAAGCGACCGACGCGATCGTCAACGGCTTCCGGGTCAGCGTTCCCGGCCAGCCCGCAGCACCCGCGCCGGCCGCCCCAGGCACGGCGGCTGCGCCCGCTGCGACGGCTGTGGCTTCCCCCGGTGCGGCGGCTGCTCCCGGCGCGACGGCCGCGGCTGCCCCCGGCGCGATTACCCCGCCGGCCGCTCCGGTTTCCAGCCAGCTGGGACTGCCGCGATAGACCTGTCCCCCGGGCGAAGCCTGGCGCCCGGGGGACGCCCCATCTCACCCCGCCGACGCTCCTCGTATCCTCGTGCTCATGCTCATCGCCGCGGTGCTCTGCCTGTGTGCTGCCGCCGCGACCGCGGGAGTCGGCGCGTGGCTGCTGCGCCGGCCCCCATCAGGAGACCCAGTGCAGGTGGTCCTGCGCTCGGTTGCCCCCACCCAACTCGCGGCCGCCGCGATGCTTGCTGCCGGCGGCGGTGTCGCGCTCGCGGCCGAGCCCAGAATCTCCGTCGTCGTACTGACCGTCTGCGTGCTCGGAGCGGTGGGCACGGTGGCGGCCGGATGCTGGCAGAGCGCGAAGGCGGCTGCGCGCAGCGAGGCGGCGACGAGTTCCGGTGGCTGCGGCGGCGGATGCGCCACCTGCACGCTTCCCTGCAGCTGACGCCGTTCTAGTTGCGGCTGACGTCGATCGGATGGGTCGCCAGCAACGACAACGGCAACGGCTGCCTGCGCAGCACCCGCGACCACAGATCCACCCGCGGTTCCACGAGAACGTCGGACGGCAACGCCGACAACACGATCCAGTCGTCGCGTTCGATCTCGGCATCGAGTTGGCCGATGGTCCAACCCGAATAGCCCGCGAAGATCCGCACCCCCTCGACCACCGGGGCGATCGAGTCGGGGTCGGCGTCGAGGTCCACCATCACCATGCGCCCCTGCACATGCCGCAGGCCAGGTACGCCGGCAGCCTCCATCCCCGCGCGCAAGGTCGCCAGGCACAGCGCCGCATCGCGTTTCACCGGCCCGCCGATGAACATGGTCTTCGGTTTGGCGGCCACCTTCGCCCACTGCGGCAACACGTTGTACACCGCCGTCTCGCTCGCCCGGTTCAGCACCACCCCGAGCGTGCCGCCGTCGTTGTGCTCCACGACGTAGATCACGCTGCGGCGAAACGTCGGCTCCAGAAGGTCGGTGTTGGCCAGAAGCAGCGTTCCGGCCCGCACGCGCGGCGCCGCAGGGGCGATGAAATCCTCCGGATCCTCTGACTGCGCCACGTGTCCATCATGGCACCAGCAACCGGCATCATGGCGGACAAGCGCGACCCCGCCGCGATATTTGTACTGTGGATGCGGTCCCGATCCGAAGCTTCTAGGAACGCGATCTCCCGTGCCCGATATCCGTGCGCCCATCGCCGTCTGGCGGTCGGTACGCGAGCTGCCCGACTTCTGGCGGCTCCTGGAACTGCGGGTGGTCAGCCAGTTCGGCGACGGCCTGTTTGCGGCGGGGCTGGCGGGCGCAATCCTGTTCAACCCGCAGCGGGAGGCCGAACCATGGGCGATCGCCGGGGCGTTCGCCGTGCTGTTCCTGCCCTACTCGCTGCTCGGCCCGTTCGCCGGCGCGCTGCTCGACCGCTGGGACCGGCGAGTGGTGCTGGTCGCGGCGAACGCCGGCCGCCTGGCGTTGGTGCTCGCGGTCGCCGCGCTGCTCGAATCCGGCGCGGGCGACCTGCCGATCCTGTGCTGCGCGCTGATCGTCAACGGGTTCACCCGGTTCGTCTCCTCCGGACTGTCGGCAGCACTGCCGCATGTCGTGCCGCGCGACCAGGTGGTCGCGATGAACTCCGTCGCCATCGCGACCGGCGCGGCGGCCGCCTTCCTCGGCGCGAATTTCATGCTGCTACCGCGCTGGCTGTTCGGCGCCGACGACGCCGGCGCCGCGGCGATCATCTTGATCGTCGCCATTCCGGTGGCGCTGGCGCTCTGGCTGGCGTGGCGCTTCACGCCGCGCCTACTCGGCCCCGACGACAGCGTGCGCGCGATCCACGGGTCGGTGCTCTACGCGGTGGCCACCGGCTGGGCACACGGCGTTCGAACGGTGGCGGCGGTGCCCTCCGTCGCCGCGACGCTGACCGGCCTGGCTGCGCACCGGATGGTGTTTGGCATCAACAGCCTGCTGGTCCTGGTGATGGTGCGCCACAGCGACACTCACGCGGTAGCGGGCCTCGGCACCGCGGTGTTGTTCGTCGCGGCGACCGGCACGGGATCGTTCATCGCGGCCGCCGTCATGCCGATGGCGGTGCGGCGGTGGGGAAGGTACGCCACTGCCAACGGCGCGTTGGCGATCGCCGCGCTGATCCAGTTCGCCGGTTCCAGCCTGCAACTGGCGATGATGGTCGTGTGCGGCTTCCTTCTCGGCATGGCCGGCCAGGTGGTCAAGCTGTGCGCGGACAGCGCCATGCAGCTCGACGTCGACGATGCGCTGCGTGGGCACGTGTTCACCGTGCAGGACTCGCTGTTCTGGATGGCATTCATCGGCGCAATCGCGGTGTCGGCGAGCGTGATTCCGCCCGACGGACACCAGCCGGCGCTGGCGTTGACCGGTGTCGGGGCGTATCTCGTCGGCCTGGCCGCGCACGCGGCGCTCGGCAGGCGCACGTCGTCACCGGGCTAAGGTGACCGCATGGCTGGTGCCGCGCCGATGGTGGCCGATCTTCGCGCCGAGAGCGACGAACTCGACGCCATCGTCGCCGACCTTCCCCCTGCGCGATGGGCCGAGCCCACTCCGGCCGAAGGGTGGACGATCGCCCACCAGATCGCGCATCTGCTGTGGACCGACCGCGTCGCGCTGACCGCCGTCACCGACGAGGCCGCATTCGCCGCGCTGCTCGAGGAGGCGGCCAAGGACCCCGCGCGCTTCGTCGACGCGGGTGCCGAGGAGCTGGCGGCCGTGCCACCAGCTGAGCTGCTCGCCGACTGGCGACGGACCCGCGCCCGGTTGCACGACGAGCTGTTGACCGTCGCCGACGGACGCAAACTGCCGTGGTTCGGGCCGCCGATGAGCGCGGCATCGATGGCAACGGCCCGGCTGATGGAGACCTGGGCACACGGGCTCGACGTCGCCGACGCGCTCGGGGTGCGACGGCCCGCCACCGGACGACTGCGCTCGATCGCGCACATCGGCGTGCGCACCCGGGACTTCGCGTTCGCGATCAACGGCCAACAGCCGCCGGCCGAGCCGTTCCGTGTCGAGTTGCGCGCCCCCGACGGGTCGACGTGGTCGTGGGGACCCGAGGACGCCACGCAACGGGTGAGCGGCTCGGCGGAGGACTTCTGCATGCTGGTGACCCAAAGGCGGCCGCGGTCGACGCTGGACGTGGCGGCGGTCGGCTCCGATGCGGAGCAGTGGCTGGGTATCGCGCAGGCGTTCGCGGGCCCACCGGGCTCCGGCCGCGATTAGCCGACTACAGATCGCTTGCGGAGTCCGCGCGGCCGTCGCCGTCGCTGTCGGTGAGCTTGATGTCCCACCGGCCGTCGGCGTCGGCGTCGACATAGGCGACCTCGCCGCCCAGTGCTCGGTCCGCCAGGCCGTCGCCGTCGACATCGAGCAGACGCTCGTCGGCCTGACCGTCGGTGTCGAGGTCGATCAGCGGACCGCCGACCTGCTCCACACCGTCGAGCCCGAACCACCGCAATTGCCCGGCCCGGTCCACGCTGACCGCCCAGGTGCCGGTGCCGTCGTCGCTGAAGTATGCGGCCGCGCCGGCTGCGTGGTCGCGCACCAAATGCTCCGCAGTACCGTCCGCGTCGAGATCGGCCATCGCGTCGTCGAGTAGGCCGTCGCCGTCGAAGTCGAGACCGACAGCGTCGAGGGAGCCGTCACCGTCCACATCCACATCCGGCGCGGCGGACCAGATCGTGGCCGAGCCGTCGCCGTCACCCAGGCAGTAGTCCATGTCGGATCAGACGCGACGACCCGGCTCAAGGGTTCCGCGCGGTCGCTGATTTCGGGTGAGCGACCGCCGTTGTACGCCCGCGAGCGGCGTGTCGGTGTGCAGACACGGTCGCTCGCGGAATCAAGGGGTCAGCCTCTGGCGTTCCACCACGCCAGCAGTTCCTCGACGGCTTCCTCCCGCGTCAGCGGCCCGCGGTCCAGCCGCAACTCCTTCAGGTACTGCCACGCCTCGCCCACCTGCGGACCCGCGGGGATGCCGAGAATCTCCATGATCTCGTTGCCGTTGAGATCGGGCCGCACCCGGGCGAGGTCCTCCTTCTCGGCCAGCTCGGCGATCCGGTGCTCCAGGTCGTCGTAGTTGGCCTGCAGCCGCGCCGCGCGGCGCTTGTTGCGGGTGGTGCAGTCGGCGCGCACCAGTTTGTGCAGCTTCGGCAGCAGCGGACCCGCGTCGGTCACATACCGGCGCACCGCCGAGTCCGTCCACTTCCCGCCGCCGTAACCGTGGAATCGCAGGTGCAGATAAACCAGCTGCGACACGTCGTCGACCATCTGCTTGGAGTACTTCAGCGCCCGCATCCGCTTGCGCGCCATCTTCGCGCCGACGACCTCGTGATGATGAAAGCTGACGCCGCCGTTGGGCTCGTGCTTGCGGGTGGCGGGCTTGCCGATGTCGTGCATCAGCGCCGCCCAGCGCAGCACCAGATCGGGCCCCTCGTCCTCCAACGCGATGGCCTGCCGCAACACGGTCAGCGAATGCCAGTACACGTCCTTGTGCTGATGGTGCTCGTCGATGGCCATCCGCATCGCGCCGACCTCGGGCAGCACCACATCACCCAACCCGGTCTGCACCATCAGGTCGATACCTGCGACCGGGTCGACGCCCAGCAGCAACTTGTCCAGTTCGGCGGCCACCCGCTCGGCGGTGATGCGGCTCAACTGCGGCGCCATCGCCACCAGCGCCGCCACCACCCGGGGAGCCACCGTGAACTCCAACTGCGAGACGAACCGCGCGGCGCGCAGCATGCGCAGCGGATCGTCGCCGAACGACACCTCCGGCGCGGCGGGCGTGTCGAGCGTCTTCGCCCGCAACGCCGCCAAACCGTTCAGCGGGTCGTGGAATTCGCCGAGGCCGCCCGGCCGGTCGGGGGCGATCCGCACGGCCATCGCGTTGACGGTGAAATCGCGCCGCACAAGGTCGGCGTCGAGGTTGTCGCCGAACCGCACCTCGGGGTTGCGCGACACCTGGTCGTAGCTGTCGGCGCGGTACGTGGTGATCTCGAGCCGTTCGTCGCCCTTGCCGACCCCGAGCGTGCCGAACTCGATGCCGGTGTCCCACAGCGAATCGGCCCACGGGCGCAGGAACCTCTGCATCTGTTCGGGGCGGGCGTCGGTGGTGAAATCGAGATCGGTCAGCAGCCGGCCGAGCAGCGCGTCGCGAACACTGCCGCCGACGAGGTACAACTCGTGACCGGCGTCAGCGAACAGCCGACCGAGCTCGCGCAGCACCGCACCGTGGCGGTTCAGCTCGACTTGCGCGGTGGCAAGCAGTTCGGCGTCGGTCGGGGCTTCGGGCACGTTCGGACAGCTTAATCGGCAACGGCTCAGTCACGACCGGTGAGTGCGACGGGGGCGAATGTGGGTGGCAGCTACTATCGCTTGGGTGTCGGACGGCGAACAGGCCAAACCACGACGGCGCCGGGGGCGGCGCCGCGGCCGACGCGCGGCAGGCCCCCCGGAGGCAGTGTCCGACCAGTCCCACCAGCCCCGCAACCGTCCCGTCCCGCAGCCCCTTCCCGGTGGCCACCACAACAACGCCGCCCTCAACGGCGACGCCGGCACCAAGGGCAAGCAATCGAAGAAGGGGCGTCCACGCCGACCGCCCGACCGGCTGCGGACCGTGCACGAGACATCGGCCGGCGGACTGGTCATCGACGGTCTCGACGGCCCCAAGGAACGGCAGGTCGCGGCGCTGATCGGGCGCATCGACCGGCGCGGCCGGATGCTGTGGTCGCTGCCCAAGGGACATATCGAGATGGGCGAGACCGCCGAACAGACCGCCGTCCGCGAGGTCGCCGAGGAGACCGGGGTCCAAGGCAAGGTGCTCGCCGCGCTGGGCAGCATCGACTACTGGTTCGTCACCGAAGGCCGCCGCGTACACAAGACCGTGCACCACTATTTGATGCGGTTTCTCGGCGGTGAACTGTCCGATGAGGACGTCGAGGTCAGCGAGGTGGCTTGGGTGCCGCTGAAGGAGCTGCCGTCCCGGCTGGCCTACGCCGACGAACGCCGGCTCGCCGAAGTTGCCGGGGAGCTGATCGACAAGCTGCACGCCGACGGCCCGGCCGCCCTGCCGCCGCTCCCCCGGTCCTCGCCGCGGCGTCGGCCGCAGACGCATTCGCATACCCGCAACCGTCGGCCCGACGGACCCGCGCAACCGTCCCTGGGGGCCGAGCGGACGAACGGCTGCGGACAGGGCCCGTGACCTCCGGCGCGCTGCTGCGCCTGCTGACCGCGCTGATCCTGCTCGCGCTCAGCGCTCTCCCGATCGCCGTCCCGCCCGCCGCCGCGGGCCAGCCCGATACGACGCCGTTCCTGCAGGTGCGCATCGACCGCGTCACCCCCGACGTGGTGACCACGACCAGCGAGCCCACCGTCACGGTTACCGGCGCCGTGCTCAACGTCGGGGACCGGCCGGTGCGCGACGTGGTGGTGCGGCTGGAGGACGCCGGTGCGGTGACGACGTCCACCGGGCTGCGCACCAACCTCACCGGCGACGTCGGCCAGTTCGAACCGATCGGGGACTTCGTCACGCTGACCCCGGAACTGCCTCGCGGACAACAGGTTCCGTTCGTCCTGTCGTATCCGCTGCGCTCGGCCGCCCAGCCGTCGCTCAGCATCGACCAGCCGGGCGTGTACCCGGTCATGGTCAACGTGAACGGCACCCCGGACTACGGCGAGCCGGCCCGCCTCGACGACGCCCGCTTCCTGCTGCCCGTACTCGGCGTTCCACCCGATCCGGCGACCGAGTCCGCGACCGACGCGGTCGCCGCGGTCGAACCGCCCGACACGTCCAAACCCGTCGAACTGACCCTGCTGTGGCCGATCGCGGACCGGCCACGCCTGGCGGCGGGCGCACCCGGCGGCGCCACCCCGGTGCGCCTGACCGACGACGACCTCGCCACCTCGCTGGCCGCGGGCGGCCGGCTCGACACACTGTTGTCGGCGGCCGAGTTCGCCACCAGCCCCGAAGTCGACCCCGAGGGACGGGTGCACGCGGCGACGTGTCTGGCCGTCGACCCGGATCTACTCGTCACCGTCAACGCGATGACGGGCGGCTACGTCGTCAACATCGGCCCCGACGCCGGGCCCGGGACGCCAACCCGTCCCGGTACCGGCCAGGCCGCCGCCGTGGCGTGGTTGAACCGGCTCAAGGCGTTGGCGAAGCGAATGTGCGTCACCGCGACCACCTACGCGCAGGCCGACCTCGACGCGTTGCGCCGCGTCGGTGATCCCGGGCTCAGCCGGATCGCCACCACGTCCTCGAGCGACATCGTCGACCAGATTCTCGGCATCACATCGGTCCGCGGCGCCAGCCTCCTCGGCGACGGACCGCTGACCACCCCCGCCGTGCGGCTGTTGTCTGAGCGCGGCGGCCAGACGGTGGCCATCGCGGCCGGGTCGGGTGCCGACAACGGCTCGGATGCGGCGAATCCCGGCACTGCGGACACCACGCCGGTGCGCTACACGCCGCAACTCGTCGCCGCACCGTTCGATCCGGCGGTGGGGGCCGCGCTCGCCGGCGCGGGCACCGACCCCGTCGCGCCCGGGTATCTGGACCCGTCCCTCGACTTTCCGCTGCAGCACGACTCGGCGGTGGCGCGACGTCAGGATGCGCTCGGCGCGGTGCTGTGGCGGGGGCTCAACCCCGACGTCGCGCCGCGCACGCAGATCCTGATGCCGCCGCTCGCCTGGAGCCTGCAGCCCGACGACGCCCGCGCGTTGTTCACCGCGGTGGCCACCGCGATCAACGCCGGGCTGGCACGCCCGCGTCCGCTGCCCGCGGTGATCGCCGCGGCCAGCGCCGTACCGCCCCAGGAAGTGGCGCCGCTGCCCGGCGACGACATCGGCGATCCCGATGCGCGCTTCGACGACGCGGTGGTCTCGGGTATCTCGGCCGTCATCGGACGGCTGTGGGGGTTGACCGCGGCGCTGACCACCGACGTGCGGACCGGCCTGACCGGATACGGGTACACCGCGCCGCTGCGCGAGGACATGCTGCGCGCGCTGAGCCAGTCGGTACCGCCGGACGCCCGCAATGGCCTTGCGCAGCAACGGCTCACCACGGTTGGGCATACGGTCGACGACATTTTCAACGCGGTCACCATCGTCAACCCGGGCGGTTCGTACACCTTGGCCACCGAACGCAGCCCGCTGCCCCTGGCGCTGCGCAACGACCTGCCGGTGCCGATCCGGGTCCGGCTCCACGTCGACGCGCCACCCGGGATGACGGTGACCGACATGGGCGAGATCGAATTGCCGCCTGGCTTCCTGCCGTTGCGGGTGCCCATCGAAGTGCACTTCACGCAACGGGTCGCCGTCGATGTCGCGTTGCGCACCGTCGACGGCCTCCCGCTCGGGGAGCCGGTGCGGTTGTCGTTGCATTCCAACGCGTACGGCAAGGTGCTGTTCTTCATCACGCTCTCGGCGGGTGCGGTGCTGGTGCTGCTCGCCGGCCGCCGGCTGTGGCACCGATTCCGCGGCCAGCCGGACCGCGCCGACCTCGAAGCCGATCCGCACCGCCCCGATCCGCTCGATGTCGCGCTGCACTACGACGACGACTCCACCGACGTGCCGCTGAGCCGGTCCGGACGCAGGGGCACCGGCGCGTCCGGTGGGACCGGATGAACACCGCGTTGCCGCCGCGCCGGCCGCCGCGCCCACCGCCGCCTCGGCTCAGCCGGGGACCGGCGCCGCGGAGACGGGCCGGGCGCCCGGAACTCTCCGACGCCGCGGTGGTGTCGAGGTCGTGGGGCATGGCGGTCGCGACGCTGGTCAGTCGGCTCACCGGATTCGCCCGCATCGTGTTGCTGGCGACCATCCTCGGCGCCGCGCTATCCAGTGCGTTCTCGGTCGCGTACCAACTGCCGAACCTGATCGCCGCGCTGGTGCTCGAGGCGACGTTCACCGCGATCTTCGTGCCGGTGCTGGCGCGTGCCGAGCGCGACGATCCCGACAACGGCACGGCGTTCGTGCGCCGCCTCGTCACATTGGCGACGACGCTGCTGCTGATCACCACCGCACTCTCGGTGGCGTCGGCGCCGATGCTCGTCGGCCTCATGCTCGGCGGCGATCCGGAGGTCAACCGCGATCTCACCACCGCGTTCGCCTACCTGCTGCTGCCCCAGGTGCTGTTCTACGGGCTGTCGTCGGTGTTCATGGCAATCCTCAACACCCGCAACGTCTTCGGGCCGCCCGCATGGGCGCCGGTGTGCAACAACCTCGTCGCGTTGGCCACCCTCGGCCTGTATCTCATTGTGCCGGGCGAACTCTCGGTGGACCCCGTGCAGATGGGCAACGCGAAGCTTTTGGTGTTGGGCATCGGGATGACGCTCGGGACGGTGACGCAGGTCCTGGTGCTGTTGGTGGCGATTCGCCGCGAACGCATCAGCCTGCGCCCGCTGTGGGGCATCGACGAGCGGATGAAGCAGTTCGGCGCGATGGCCGCGGCGATGGTGCTGTACGTGTTGATCAGCCAGATCGGGTTGATCGTCGGCAACCGAATCGCCAGTGGCGCTGCGGCTTCCGGACCCGCGATCTACAACTACACGTGGTTGGTGCTGCAGTTGCCGTTCGGCATGATCGGCGTGACGGTGCTGACCGTCGTGATGCCGCGGTTGAGCCGTAACGCCGCCGCCAACGATCAGCGCGCGGTGCTCGCCGACCTCTCATTGGCCACCCGGCTCACCATGGTGACGCTCATCCCGATCGTGGCGCTGATGACCGTCGGCGGCCCGGCCATCGGCAGCGCGCTCTTCGCCTACGGCAACTTCGGTGAGGTCGACGCCAACTACCTCGGCATGGCGATCACGCTGTCGGCATTCACGTTGATCCCCTACGCCCTGGTTCTGCTGCAGCTTCGGGTCTTCTACGCCCGCCAGCAGCCCTGGACGCCGATCCTGCTGATCGTGGTGATCACGACCGTCAAAATCATCGCCTCGCTCATCGCTCCCCATGTCACCGACGATCCCGATCTGGTGGCCGGCTATCTCGGCACCGCCAACGGCCTGGGCTTCCTGGCGGGCGCGACCGTCGGCTACTACCTGCTGCGGGCCAATCTCGACCCGCCCGGCGGACGGCTGATCAGCCTGCAGGTGGTCCGCACAATCCTGGTCACCATCGCCGCGTCGCTGCTCGCAGGCCTGCTGGCCCATGTCGTCGACCAACTGCTCGGGCTGGAGTCGCTGACGCGCAACTGGGGCGGTGCCGGGTCGCTGCTGCGGCTGGCGGTGATCGGCCTGATCATGGCGCCGGTCATCGTCGCGGTGCTGCTGGCCGCGCAGGTGCCCGACGCCCATGCGGCGCTGGCCGCGGTCCGTCGCCGCCTCGGCCGCCCGGCGAGGACGCCCCTGACGCGTACCGCCGCCGACCGGCCACGCAGGCGCACCCCCCTCACGTACCCTCAACAGAGGAATTCGTCCCCGCCAGGGCGGCGTCACAGCCCACCGACCGTCCGGCGCGGACCACCTCCCCCAGTTGCCTGGGACCGGACGCGGAAAGGACCAGCGGTGAGCGACGAACCCGCAGGCGGCTCCGCGCCCACTCCCGACAGCACCGCCACCACCAAGATCCCGCTGTCCTCGACCGGGCAGTCCGAGGTCGCCGCCGACGACCTCCAGCCCGACGTGCCCGAGCCCACCAGCGACTCGGCGACCACCGAGTTCGCGGCCGACAACGGCACCGCCCGGATACCGGTGTCGGGCCGGCCGCCCTCCGACTACGGCGGCGACCCCACCCGCGAACCGCTCGCGTTCGACCCGCCGCGCGAACCGGCCATCGAGGCCGCCACCTCCGATGAGGACGTCCACCTCATTCCCGGAGCGGTGATCGGCGGCGGCCGCTACCGGCTGCTCGTGTTCCATGGCGGTCCGCCGACCCTGCAGTTCTGGCAAGCGCTCGACACCGCACTGGACCGTCAGGTTGCGCTCACCTTCGTCGATCCGGACAACACCCTGTCCGACGCGGCACTGCGCGAGATCCTGGCGCGCACGCTGAAGCTGAGCCGCCTCGACATGCCCGGTGTTGCGCGGGTGCTCGACGTGGTCAACACCGGATCCGGGGGCCTCGTGGTCTCGGAGTGGATTCGGGGCGGCTCGTTGGCCGAGGTGGCCGACACCTCGCCATCCCCGATCGGCGGGGCCAGGGCCATTCAGTCGCTCGCCGCGGCGGCCGAAGCCGCGCACCGCGCGGGCGTCGCGCTGTCGATCGACCACCCCAGCCGGATACGGGTCAGCATCGAGGGCGACGTGGCGCTGGCCTTCCCGGCGACGCTCGCCGACGCGACGCCCGAGGACGACATTCGCGGCATCGGCGCGGCGCTGTACGCGCTGCTGATCAACCGGTGGCCGCTGCCCGAGCACGGGGTCCGGAGCGGCTTGGCCCCCGCCGAACTCGACTCCGCCGGGCAGCCGATCGAGCCGCGCGCGGTCGATCGCCACATCCCGTTCCAGATCTCCGCCGCGGCGGCGCGCGCCGTTCAGGAGGGCGGCGGCATCCGCAGCGCGCCGACGCTGTTGAACCTGCTCCAGCAGGCCACCGCGATCGCCGATCGGACCGAGTTGATCTCCCCCATCGACGACCCCGAAGATTCCGCATCACGCACCCGGGAAGTGGTCGTCGACGATCCGGAGACCCGGGCGCGCCGCCGTAAGGCGCTGATGATCGGGCTCGGTGTGGGCGCGGCCATCGTCGTGGTCGCGCTCGTGGTGTTGGCCACCGTGCTGAGCCAGATCTTCGGCGACGTCGGCGACGGCCTGGGCGGCGACCGGCTCGGGCTCAACGATCCGACGACCACGGAATCGGGCGACACCGGCGGCGGCGCCACCGGGAATGTCGTCAAACCCACTGCGGTGACGGTCTTCTCACCCGAGGGTGAGGCCGATGCGCCGGCAGAGGCGGACAACGCGATCGACGGTGACTCCTCGACGGTGTGGCCGATCGACACCTACACCGACCCGGTGCCGTTCCCGAACTTCAAGAACGGCGTCGGGCTGCTCCTACAGCTGCCGCAGCCCACCACGATCGGCGAGGTCGACATCGACCTCAACAGCACCGGCACGGCGGTGGAGATCCGCTCGGCGCACTCGTCGTCGCCGTCGTCGCTGTCCGATACCACCGTGTTGACACCTGCCACGCAGCTCAAGCCCGGGTCCAACACCATCAAGGTGGAGAACGCCTCCCCGACCTCCAACGTGCTGGTCTGGGTCTCCACCCTCGGGCAGGTCAACGGCCAGAGCCGCTCGGACATCGCCGAGATCACGCTGCGGTCGGCGTCCTGACCCTTCATCCCCAGCCCGACAAAGATGTGTCGGGAGGCGCCCGCGCGGCCGTTTAGTGTTCGGCTGTGGGGACCTTCGGGGGGCAGTCCGGTCGGGAGCGCAGCGATGCGGAGTTGCTGGCCGCGCACGTCGCCGGTGACCGGTACGCATTCGAGGAGCTGTTCTATCGCCACCACCGCCAGCTGTACCGGATCGCCCGGATCACCAGCCGCAACCCCGACGACGCCGCCGACGCGCTGCAGGACGCGATGCTCAAGGCGCACCGCAGGGCGCCGGCCTTCCGCTACGACGCCGCGGTGAGCAGCTGGCTGTACCGCATCGTGGTGAATGCGTGTCTGGATCGGTTGCGGTGCAACAAGACCCGGGCCGCCGAGTCGTTGTCCGACGACGTCGGGCACATCGGTGATCCGGCAGCTCGGGTGGATACCGCGATCGTCGTCGAGCGGGCACTGATGCGGTTACCCGTCGAGCAGCGCGCCGCGGTGGTCGCCGTGGACATGCAGGGCTACTCGGTGGCGGAGACGGCGCGCATGCTCGGCGTCCCCGTAGGCACGATCAAGAGCCGCTGCTCGCGAGCGCGGGCCAAGCTTGCCGAGGCGCTGGAGTGTTTCGATGCGGAGGCGACCGCGCGTACCGATTGAGCGGAACCGCAAGCGCGGGCCCTGCGTCTTACCTCTCGTGGTGGAGACTGGCTAGCGATGCAGACGGGAACGGACGACCCCTCGGATCCGGCGGTCGAGCGGGTGCGCCGCGAACTGGCCCGATTGGGACGCGACGCGGCGTCGGCACCCGACGTGCCCCCGGAGATCACCGCGCGCATCGGCGCGGCGCTGCATGCCGCCGGCGAACCGGCCCACGCCGTCGAACGGCCCCGGCTGCGGCTGATCCACATCATCGGGCTGGTGGCCGGCCTGGCCGCCGCGGTGGCCGGGATCGTCATCGGAACGTCGGTGCTGACCCGCGACCCGGCACCGCGCTTCGCCCAGACCGGCCCGACGGCCGAACGCATCACGGTGTCGCGCCCGCCGGCGGTGCTGCCGCTTACCAATGAGCAGCTCGTCGGGCTCCTGACAACTCCCCCTGATTACGGCCCCCTGTCGGACCCGCAGCGCCGCGCCGCCTGCCTCGAAGGGCTCGGCTACGCGCCGACCACCGCGATCCTCGGCGCCCGGCCCGTCGACATGGGCGGGCACCCCGGGGTGGTCCTGCTGGTTGCGGCCGACTCCGCCGCCGATGTCACCGCGCTGGTGGTCGAGGCGGGCTGCCACGCTGCCCACGGTGGCCTGCTGGCGGAGACCGTGGTCGCGCGACCGTAGGCTGTGCACCGACGTTGCTCTCCGAAGTCCGGGAACACCACCGCCTACGCTGGTGTTGGTACCGGTGCCGACGGGGCCCACAGCGAAGCTAGGGGACGGCAGAAAGGCGCTCATGACCACCACACCCACGGTTCATGATCTGATCATCATCGGATCCGGCCCGGCCGGTTACACCGCCGCGATCTACGCGGCCCGCGCGCAACTGAAGCCGCTGGTGTTCGAAGGCGTTCAGTTCGGCGGCGCGCTGATGACGACCACCGAGGTGGAGAACTACCCCGGCTTCCGCAACGGCATCACCGGCCCCGAGCTGATGGACGAGATGCGCGAACAGGCGCTGCGCTTCGGCGCGGACCTGCGGATGGAGGATGTCGACGCGGTCTCCCTCGACGGCGCGGTCAAGACGGTCACGGTCGGCGACGACACGTATCAGGCCCGCGCGGTGATCCTCGCGATGGGCGCGGCGGCGCGTCACCTCGGCGTGCCGGGTGAAGAGGCTCTGCTCGGAATGGGCGTGAGCACGTGCGCGACCTGCGACGGGTTCTTCTTCCGCGAAGAGGACATCATCGTGGTCGGCGGCGGCGACTCCGCGATGGAGGAAGCCATCTTCCTGACCAAGTTCGCCCGCAGTGTCACGCTGGTGCACCGCCGCGACGAGTTCCGTGCCTCGCGCATCATGCTGGACCGCGCACGCGCAAACGAGAAGATCACGTTCGTCACCAACACCGAGGTCCTCGAGATCGAGGGCAGCCCGAAAGTCAGCGGAGTTCGGTTGCGCAACACCGTCACCGGTGAGGAGTCCAAGCTGGCCGTCACCGGTGTGTTCGTCGCGATCGGCCACGATCCCCGGTCTGATCTGGTGCGCGGCCAGATCGACCTCGACGACGACGGTTACGTCCTGACGCAGCGGGGTTCGACCAGCACATCGATCGAAGGTGTCTTCGCCTCAGGCGATCTCGTCGACCGCACCTACCGCCAGGCCATCACCGCCGCGGGCACCGGCTGCTCGGCTTCCATCGACGCCGAACGCTGGCTCGCCGAAATCGGTTCTGGCCCAAGCGATGAAACCACCGAAACCCCCGTTCGATAGGAGCACCACGATGACCGACAGCGTTGCGTCGACCGTAGCCGTGACCGACGACACCTTCTCCCAGGACGTGCTGTCCAGCAGTACCCCAGTGCTGGTTGACTTCTGGGCGACGTGGTGTGGCCCCTGCAAGATGATCGCCCCGGTGCTCGAGGAGATCGCCGCCGAGAAGGCCGGCGCCTTGACGGTCGCCAAGCTCGATGTCGACGCGAATCCGGCCACCGCGCGCGATTTCCAGGTGGTGTCGATCCCGACGCTGATCGTGTTCAAGGACGGTGCACCGGTCAAGCGGATCGTCGGCGCAAAAGGCAAGGCTGCGCTGCTGCGCGAGCTCAGCGACATCGTCTAGCCCTCGTCTGACGGGGGTCTGAACCCGTAACCCGCCGCGCGGACACCGGCCTGGGGTTTTCTTGAATCCGCGGAGTGTCTGCGACAATCGTGCCTAGCCCGTCAACCTGGTCAGCGCCCTCGCGCAGCTGACAACCGTGACCGAAAGGCCGCATATGTCCAGTCTGCGTCGCGGTGACCGCGGGGCCGCGGTCACCGAGATCAGGGCTGCACTGACGGCGTTGGGCATGCTCGACAACGCCGACGAGGAGATCACCACCGGCAGACACGTCGCGCTGGACCTGTTCGACGAAGAACTCGACCATGCGGTGCGGGCCTTCCAGCAGCACCGCGGACTCCTGGTGGACGGCATCGTCGGCGAGGCGACTTACCGTGCGTTGAAAGAGGCGTCGTACCGTCTGGGCGCGCGCACCCTCAGCCACCAGTTCGGCGCCCCGATGTTCGGCGACGACGTGGCAACGCTGCAGGCTCGGTTGCAGGACCTCGGCTTCTACACCGGCCTGGTCGACGGGCACTTCGGCCTGGCCACGCACAACGCGTTGATGTCGTACCAGCGTGAGTACGGCCTGTACCCCGACGGCATCTGTGGCCCGGAAACCTTGCGCTCCTTGTACTTTCTCGGGTCCCGCGTCACCGGCGGCTCCCCGCACGCGATTCGCGAAGAGGAATTGGTCCGCAGCTCGGGTCCTCGGCTGTCGGGCAAGCGCATCATCATCGACCCGGGCCGCGGTGGTGACGACCACGGGCAGATCATGCAGAGCCCCGGCGGGCCGATCAGCGAGTCAGACATCCTGTGGGACTTGGCCAGTCGGCTCGAAGGCCGGATGACTGCGATCGGAATGGAGACCTTCCTGTCGCGGCCGGCCAATCGTGCGCCGTCGGACGCCGAACGGGCCGCGACCGCCAACGCCGTCGGCGCCGACCTGATGATCAGCCTGCGCTGCGCGACCCAGCCCAGCCCGGCCGCCAACGGCGTCGCGTCGTTCCACTTCGGCAACTCACACGGCTCGGTGTCCACGATCGGCCGCAACCTGGCCGACTTCATTCAACGAGAAGTCGTGGCGCGCAGCGGGTTACGGGATTGCCGCACCCACGGCAGGACATGGGACCTGCTGCGGCTGACCCGCATGCCCACCGTGCAGGTCGACGTCGGATACATCACCAATCCGCGGGACCGTGCCATCCTGGTGTCGACGCAGACCCGCGACTCGATCGCCGAGGGAATCCTCGCCGCGGTCAAACGGCTCTATCTGCTCGGCAAAAACGACCGTCCCACAGGCACTTTCACCTTCGCCGAACTGCTGGCGCACGAACTCTCGGTCGAGCAGGCCGGCCGCGTCAGCCCCTCCTGACCGCGATCCGTCATCGCGACGGGCTGACACCCGCTCCGACCGGCAACTGCGCGAACTCGAACAACCGCTCCAACGCCGCCTCGACGTCGGCCTTCCAGCCCAGCCCCTGTTCCAACTCCAGACGCAGCCGCGGGAAGTAGCGGTGTCGGGCGACCACGACGAAGCCCGCGTCCAGCAGCACATCGGCGTCGAGGACGCACTGCTCGACCGAGCAGTCCCCGAGCACCTCGACGACGGGTCGCAACGACGGTGTGACCGCCCCCGGATCCAGGAGTTCGCTGACCTCGGTCGTGTGGGCGAACGCTTCGAGCGCCCGCGCTCCCCGGCGGACCAGGTCGCCGACCACGGCAGAGATCAGCATGCGCGACACACCGTCGGCATCCTCACCGGACTCGATGCCCAGCGAGGTCAGCAACACGGCGTCGGCGCTCACCGGCGCGGTCGGGAACCGGCGTGCACGCGGCACGGCATTCGGTGGGGCGTAGAACGCGTAGCCCAGGCACGCCTCGTTCCCGCTCAACGGCGCAGGCCCGTCGTCGGTCTGCTCGTCGCTGCACTGCACGGCGACCTGTCCGCAGCACCCCCACTCGAGCATGACCATCGACAGCCACGCTTCCTTCTCGAACTCGGGGTCGGACAGGTGGTCGTCGACCCCGGGGACGGCGGCACCCGCCGCATCACGGCCGAGGGTCAGCGGATCGACCTCCCAGTACACGCACCTGCGGGCATGCTTCGGTAACTGCTCGAACGCTTCGAGCCGTAGAGGCGTGACGCGTGCCGACACTAGACTCCCCGGGTCCTACGCGGTGCGAACATGCACAGCTGCCACTCCAGGATAGAAGGATGCGGCGGGGTCGGCCCTCGATTCCACGCGGCTATCGAGTGCGGATGCGAAACGTGTTGTCTCACAATTGGTTTCCTTCTTACGGAGGTGCCAACGGCGACCAACGCGGGATATGTGTCACAGTGACGTAATTACCCGGTGTCGTAGGTCAGCGGTCGGACGCGCTCATCAGTTCGACTATGCGCTGCAGATCGTCGACCGACCCGAACTCCACCACGATCCTGCCTTTTCGTTTGCCGAGGCTGACGGTTACCCGGGTGTCGAACGCCGTCGACAGCCGTTCAGCAACGTCTTGCAGTCCCGGCATGCTGATCGGCTTACGCTTCGGCGACGACGGGGCTGGCGGGCCGGCCCGGTTCGCCAGGGTGACCGCCTCCTCCGTCGCGCGCACGGACAGCCCTTCGGCGACGATGCGCGCGGCCAACTCCTCCTGCTGCTCGGGTCCTCCCTCGAGCGCCAACAGGGCGCGCGCATGGCCGGCCGACAGCACACCGGCGGCCACCCGCCGTTGCACCGCGATCGGCAACCGCAGCAGCCGGATCATGTTCGTGATCAACGGGCGCGACCGGCCGATCCGGGACGCGAGTTCGTCGTGGGTGACCCCGAATTCGTCGAGCAGCTGCTGATACGCGGCCGCCTCCTCCAACGGGTTCAACTGCACGCGGTGGATGTTCTCCAACAAC
Source organism: Mycobacterium sp. IS-1556 (assembly GCF_001499985.1). Lineage (NCBI taxonomy): Bacteria > Bacillati > Actinomycetota > Actinomycetes > Mycobacteriales > Mycobacteriaceae > Mycobacterium > Mycobacterium sp. IS-1556. The sequence continues at coordinate 361,694 of NZ_LQIM01000001.1, read as the reverse complement.
GCGTCGCGGAGCATGCCGTCGTCGGAGGTCTCCCGCACGATCGCCGGAATGGCGGTCAGGCCGGCCTGCTGGGCAGCGCGCCATCGCCGCTCCCCCATGACGAGTTGGTAGCGGATCGGACCCGGCGCACCGCCGGGCAGCGCCCGCACCACGATCGGCTGCATGAGCCCGAACTCGCGGATTGAGTGCACCAGCTCGCCGAGCGCCTCCTCGTCGAACACCTGGCGGGGCTGCCGCGGATTCGGCTCGATCGACGACGGGTCGATTTCGCGGTACACGGCGCCGACGTCGTTGGCTGTGTTGGCCGGGTTGGCTGGGTTGCCGTTCGACGGTCCTCCGATCACCACATCGGCGGCCGCGTCGCCCATCCGTGGCCCGAGCTCGGACTGCTCCCCGTCGGCGGGTCCGGTCGGGATCAGCGAAGCCAGGCCGCGGCCGAGGCCGCTGCGCTTGCGTGTCGGTTGGGTCATGGCCTCTCCTGTTGTCGCGCGCTCATCGATGGTTACGGTTCCGGCCGCGGTCGGCGATCTCCCGGCTGGCGTCGAGATAGCTCATCGCCCCCCGGGAGCCGGGGTCGTAGTCGAGGATCGTCATCCCGTAACCGGGGGCCTCGGACACCTTGACGCTGCGCGGGATGACGGTCCGCAGCACCTTGTCGCCGAAGTGCGTCCGCACGTCGGAGGCCACCTGGTCGGCGAGCTTGGTGCGCCCGTCGTACATCGTCAGGATCACCGTCGTCACGTCGAGTTGCGGGTTGAGGTGCGCCTTGACCATCTCGATCGTGCGCATCAGCTGGCCCACCCCTTCGAGGGCGTAGTACTCGCACTGGATCGGGATCAGCACCTCGGGCGCCGCGACGAACGCGTTGATGGTCAGCAGGCCCAGCGACGGCGGGCAGTCGATGAACACGTAATCGAAGTTGTAATCGTCGAGCGCAGCCAGCGCCGCGCGCAACCGTCCCTCCCGGGCCACCATGCTGACCAACTCGATCTCGGCGCCGGCCAGGTCGATGGTCGCCGGCACACAGTAGAGGCGCTCGCTGTGCGGGCTGCGTTGCAAGGCGTCGCGCAACGGGATCTCCCCGATCAGCACCTCGTACGACGACGGCGTCCCCGGGCGATGCTCGATGCCCAGCGCCGTGCTCGCGTTGCCCTGCGGGTCGAGGTCGATGACGAGCGTCTGCAGCCCCTGCAGGGCGAGCGCCGCCGCGACGTTGACGGCCGTCGTCGTCTTACCGACACCGCCCTTCTGATTGGCGATCGTGAAGACGCGTTGGCGGTCTGGCCGCGGGAGGTTGCCCTTGGCCGCCGCATGCAGCAGGCGCACCGCCCGTTCGGCCTCCGCCCCGATCGGGGTGTCGATGCCGGCCGTCGGATCCCACCCGCTGTCGGGCGCAGCCTTGTCCGACCAGGTTTCACGTGAAACGTCCGTCGGCGTGGTTTCACGTGAAACATGGCCCGGGGCCGTTTCACGTGAAACATCGGGGCGGGGCTGGGCGGCGGTGCCCAACTCGGAACCGTTCTGCGGCGAACTCAACCTCGTCTCCTGCCCGTTGCCCGGTGCGCTACCGCCTTCTCCCGCCGTGCCACGACGACGGTCGCGGGTGGATCCAAGTAGTTCGCGCCACACCTCATTACCCTTACATCGGCCGCCCCCAGCGACGCCATCACACGCCGGTGGTCGCGGATCTCCTCTTCGGCACGCTCGCCCTTCATGGCGAACATGTGGCCGTCGATGTGCAGCAGCGGCATGCTCCATCGAGTCAACTTGTCCAGAGAGGCCACCGCCCTGGACACCACCCCGTCCGTCTCCCCCACCTGTTTCCTCACCGCCGGCTCTTCGGCTCGGCCTCGCACGACCGTCACCTCGACATCGAGTTCCTCGACGACCTCACGGAGGAACTCGCTGCGGCGCAGGAGCGGTTCGATCAGTGTCACCTGCACATCGGGCCGAGCCAACGCCAACGGTATCCCGGGCAGACCCGCGCCACTACCGATGTCGGCAACCCGGGAGCCCGCGTCGATGAGCTCGGATACCGCGGCGCTGTTGAGGATGTGCCGGTCCCACAACCGGTCCACTTCCCGGGGGCCGATGAGCCCGCGCTCGACACCGGCCCCCGCCAGGATCTCGGCGTACAGCTGCGCGCGCGGCAAGCGGTCCCGGAACAAGGTGGCGGCCGCGCCCGGGGGTGCCGACACCTCGCCGTGTTTCACGTGAAACATCCTCCGGATCGTCGCGTCGCGGGGACGGCCTCTGAACTACACGCGTGTAACTCGGGTCAGTCGGCAAGCACGACGACACGCCGCGACGGCTCCACGCCCTCGCTCTCGCTGTGCACTCCGTCGACCGCGGCCACCGCGTCGTGCACGATCTTGCGCTCGAACGGTGTCATCGGGGCGAGCTCTTCGCGCTCGCCGGTCTCGAGCACCCGACGCGCGACCTTCTCGCCGAGCGCCGCCAACTCGTCGCGACGCCGGCGCCGCCACCGAGCGATGTCGAGCATCAGGCGGCTGCGCTCCCCGGTCTTCTGGTGCACGGCCAACCGCGTCAACTCCTGTAACGCGTCGAGCACCTCGCCCTTGCGGCCCACCAACTTGTTCAGGTCGCCGCCGCCGTCGATGCTGACGACCGCGCGGTCGCCTTCGACGTCGAGGTCGATGTCGCCGTCGAAGTCGAGCAGGTCCAACAACTCCTCGAGGTAGTCGCCCGCGATCTCGCCCTCGGCGACCAACCTCTCCTCGAGGTCATCCTCGGCGACGGGCGCCGCGGCGCCGTTCTCCTCGTCGGTCAGGTCGTCGCGCTCGGTCGTATCGGCGTCTGTCATCGGTATCTCCTCATCCCCACCGGTGTGCCCGGTCAACGTTTACGTTTCTTCGGCCGTGCGCCGGGGCGTGGACTCGCGCCCGGACGCGGCGTGCGGTTGCCTGCGCCAGAGGCTGTCTTGCCCGTCCCGGCCCCCGTCGGCTTCTTCTCGGCGGCCCCGTTCTCGGTTACGGTGTCGGCGATTTCGGCCTCACTGCTGGGCGCCGGTTCCGGCGTCTGACCCTTGCGCGTCCGCTTCGGCTTGGCGCCCGGCGGCGGTGCGTTCTTGGCCTGCCGCTCCTGCGCCTCGAGCTTCTTGGCCTCTTCTTCCTTTTCGATCTTGCCGAACACGTAGTGCTGCTGGCCGAACGTCCAGATGTTGTTGGCAAGCCAGTACATGATGATGGCCAGCGGCAGGAACGGCCCGCCGACGACAACGCCGAGCGGAAACACGTACAGCGCCAGCTTGTTCATCATCGCGGTCTGCGGATTCGCGGCGGCCTCCGGACTCTGCCGCGCAACCGATGCGCGGCTGTTGAAATACGTCGCGATACCGGCCAGGATCATGATCGGCACGCCCACCGCGATGACCGCTCCCCGACTGAACTCGGTGAACGCGTCCAGGCCAGTGGTCTGAATCATCGTCGCGCCCAGCGGTGCGCCGAACAGGTGGGCGTCCAGGAAGTGCGCCACGTCCGTGGGGCTGAACACGTAGTTGCCGGTGGCGCGGTTCTGCTCGACGGACAGCTGGATCTGACCGAACCCACCTTGCGTCCGGTTGAACGACCGCAACACGTGGAACAGCCCGAGGAACACCGGCACCTGAGCCAGCATCGGCAAGCAGCCGAGGATCGGGTTGAACCCGTGTTCCTTCTGCAGCTTCTGCATTTCCAGCGCCATCCGCTGGCGGTCCTTGCCGTACTTCTTCTGCAGCGCCTTGATCTGCGGCTGCAGCTCCTGCATCTGGCGCGTGGTGCGGATCTGCTTGACGAACGGTTTGTACAGGATCGCCCGCAGCGTGAAGACGAGGAACATCACCGACAGCGCCCAGGCGAAGAAGTTCGACGGCCCCAGCAGGAAGGCGAACAGCTTGTACCAGACCCACATGATCGCCGACACCGGGTAGTAGATGATGTCGAGGCTGAACCAGTTAAACACGCGTCTCGCTTCCTGCTCGCATTGCTGGCGTACCGCCGCTGACGTCGCCGACGGTGACCCGATCCTCTGAGGGCTCGGCCGCGGACGCACACGATGGGTGCGCGTCGCCTTCGCGTTCAGGTGACGGGCGTTCCGGTATCGGGTCCCATCCTCCCCTATGCCACGGCCCGCATTTCAGCAGCCGTACGGTGGCAAGCCAGCCACCGCGCAGGAGCCCGAACTCGCTCAGCGCGTCCACCGCGTACTGACTGCAGGTGGGCATGAACCGGCATGTGGGCAGCCGCAGCGGGGAAACCGTGTGCCGATACAGCTGAATCAGGTAGACGAGCCCGCGCACTGCGAGCGAACCCATTGGTGCCCTCACCCGGCCGCCTCGTTCTTGGGCCTCGTCCGGCGCAGGGCGGTGCGCAGCTCCTGCTCGAGGCGCGCCGATATCGCGTGTCTGCTGCTGGGCAGCGCGCGGATAACCACCCGATCGGCCGGATCGAGCTCGTCGAGCACTGTGCGCGCGACATGCCGTAACCGCCTGGCCACCCGATGCCGTTGCACCGCGGTCCCGACGGCCTTCGACACGACCAGCCCGATTCGGGGGCCCGGCTCGGCGGCGGCCACTTCGGACCGCAACGCGTGCACGACGAGATCGGGCTGCACCGCGCGCACCCCTCGGTTGACCGTGATCCCGAACTCCGTCGACCGCGTCATCCGGTACCGCGCCGGAAGCACCGCGTCAGACTCCGCTTGAAGTCACGTGGGAATCACGCAGACAGCTTGCGCCGACCCTTGCCGCGACGGTTCGCCACGATCGCGCGGCCCGCGCGGGTGCGCATCCGCAGCCGGAAGCCATGCACGCGCGCCCGGCGCCGGTTGTTCGGCTGAAAGGTCCGCTTGCCCTTGGCCACGGCTGTCTCTCCTTGTTGCGTCTGGCGTCCGCAGCCCCCACCGATCCACGTACGAATCGGTGTGGACGCAGTTGCCGTTGGTAAGCTCGTCCGTCTTGCTAGCCGGCGCGGTCTCCGGTCGGAGCCGGGTCGCAGCCGTATCGCCTCGTACGGGCGACTGTTCGAGGGTACTGACGAGTTTTCGCTGGGTCAAACCTCGCCCCAGGGCCCGGCCGACAGCCACAATTGCACCACCCGTCACGACGCGCCGTGAGGCCGAAATATCCACCCGCGCAATGTTGCAGAACGGTTGGCACCCGCCGAGAAAACTGTTAGCTTCTGCCAAGGCCGATTCGATAACGAAACGGCGACGAACAACGAAGCGAGGACGCCCGACTAGTCGTGAGCCCACAGGATGCCTCACTTTCGTGATGTGCCCCGGCCCGCGGCGTTCTCGCCGGTAGACAACAGAACGACGACGACTGTCCTGTCTCCACAGCCTGTGGATAACTTTGTGGACAGATCGTCCTCGTTCCATTGGTCGTCTCTGGGTCGACCGCAAGGGGGTAGTCGTCGTTGACAGCTGACCCCGATCCGCCCTTCGTGGCCGTTTGGAACACGGTGGTTGCCGAGCTCAACGGTGGCCCTGGCGCCGGAACGATCGGCGACCCCGCCGGTCCTATTCTCACCCCACAGCAAAGAGCGTGGTTGAAGCTCGTCAAACCGCTCGTCATCACCGAGGGATTTGCCCTGCTGTCGGTGCCGACCCCGTTCGTCCAGAACGAGATCGAACGTCATCTGCGCGAGCCGATCATCAGCGCGTTGAGCCGTCAGCTCGGCCAGCGCGTCGAACTGGGTGTGCGCATCGCGGATCCCGGTCCGGACGACACCACCGAGGGACCGCTCAACGGGCTGTCCCCCGTCGCCGAACCCGACGAGGTCGATGAGGACTTCGAAGCCCGCGTCAGCGCCGAGGAGAGCTGGCCGACGTACTTCACCAGCCGGCCGCCGAACACGCTGACCGACGACACCAGCGCGGTCAACCTCAATCGGCGCTACACCTTCGACACATTCGTCATCGGCGCGTCGAACCGGTTTGCCCACGCCGCGACCCTGGCGATCGCCGAGGCGCCGGCCCGCGCCTACAACCCGCTGTTCATCTGGGGCGAGTCGGGCCTGGGCAAGACGCACCTGTTGCACGCGGCAGGGAACTACGCGCAGCGTTTGTTTCCCGGCATGCGGGTGAAGTACGTCTCGACCGAGGAATTCACCAACGACTTCATCAACTCGCTGCGCGACGACCGCAAGGCGTCCTTCAAGCGAAGCTACCGCGACATCGATGTGCTGCTGGTCGACGACATCCAGTTCATCGAGGGCAAAGAAGGCATCCAGGAGGAGTTCTTCCACACCTTCAACACCCTGCACAACGCCAACAAGCAGATCGTCATCTCCTCGGACCGGCCACCCAAACAGCTGGCCACCCTCGAGGACCGGTTGCGCACCCGCTTCGAGTGGGGGCTGATCACCGATGTGCAGCCACCGGAGTTGGAGACGCGAATCGCGATTCTGCGCAAGAAAGCACAGATGGACCGGCTCGATGTGCCCGGCGATGTCCTCGAGCTCATCGCCAGCAGCATCGAACGCAACATCCGTGAACTCGAGGGCGCGCTCATTCGGGTGACGGCGTTCGCGTCCCTGAACAAGACCACGATCGACAAGTCGTTGGCCGAGATCGTGCTGCGTGATCTGATCTCCGATCCCAGCACCATGCAGATCAGCACCGCGGCGATCATGGCGGCCACCGCCGAGTATTTCGAGACGACAGTCGAGGAACTGCGCGGCCCCGGCAAGACCCGCGCGCTCGCGCAGTCCCGACAGATCGCCATGTATCTCTGCCGCGAGCTGACCGATCTGTCCCTTCCGAAGATCGGCCAGGCGTTCGGACGCGACCACACCACCGTCATGTACGCCGAGAAAAAGATTCGCGGTGAAATGGCCGAGCGGCGCGAGGTATTCGATCACGTGAAGGAACTCACGACGCGAATTCGCCAGCGCTCCAAGCGCTGAATCGTCTGCTCCTCCCCTGCGGTTGGGTCGTGCCGCGCCCAGATGTCGGCGTCTCGTGCGACGACCACGAAAATTTCTTCGAAAAATCTTCTGTCCCGGCCACACCATCCGTCACACGCCGAGGTTGTGCACATCGATGTGGAGAACTTGGGCTCAACCGGCGAACTACTCGCCGATTCGTGCACACCTGCCGACCTCTCCACACTCATTCCCAACCTGGCCTGCACTCATCCACAGCTGCCCCACACCGTCGCACGCTTGTCAGCAGCGCGGACATGGATTCATCCCCAGATTCCACAGGGCCTAATACTGTTGCTTGTAAATCTCCGAAGATTCTTCTTCGAAGAAGGCGGCTGGGGAAACACCGAACCGACCGGCCGTCAGCTCACCGGAAACCGTCGATGTCAGCCCGATCGATTAGCTTTCAAGTTGGGGCGGAAAGCTCTACGGTGATTCATCGACAGCCGTTACGGTCGTCGGGACGCATCGGTCAGACGCGTGGTGAGACACCGGGAAACCGCTGCTTAATGCTTGTCGTGGTATTGATCGAAGGGACTCAATGGACGTGGCGACGACAACAGTTGGTGTCACCGATCTGAAGTTCCGCCTCGTACGAGAGGACTTCGCCGACGCTGTCGCGTGGGTGGCCCGCAATCTGCCGACCCGGCCAACCGTTCCCGTGCTCGCCGGCGTATTGCTGACCGGTTCCGAGGACGGGTTGACGATTTCGGGATTCGACTACGAGGTTTCCGCCGAGGTGCGGGTGCCGGCCGAGATCGCTTCACCCGGCAGCGTTTTGGTGTCCGGCCGGCTGCTGTCCGACATCACCCGGGCGTTGCCGGCCAAGCCGATCGACGTCAGCGTCGAAGGCACCCGGGTGTCGTTGACCTGTGGTAGTTCCCGCTTCTCGCTTCCGACCATGGCCGTCGAGGACTATCCGACCCTGCCCGCGTTGCCGGACGAGACCGGTGTGATCTCCGCCGATTTGTTCGCCGAAGCGATCGGCCAGGTTGCCATCGCCGCCGGCCGCGATGACACGCTTCCGATGCTGACCGGTATCCGGCTCGAAATCGCCGGGGAGAAGGTCGTTTTGGCCGCGACCGACCGGTTCCGGTTGGCGGTGCGCGAGCTGACGTGGTCGACGGCGGGCGCCGACATCGAGGCCGCGGTTCTGGTGCCGGCCAAGACGTTGTCGGAGGCCGCCAAGGCCGGTGCCGACGGCGGCGATGTGCATCTTTCGCTGGGGGCCGGTGCGGCGGTCGGCAAGGAGGGATTGCTCGGAATCAGCAGCGGTGGCAAACGCAGCACCACGCGTCTGCTCGATGCCGAGTTCCCGAAGTTCCGGCAGCTGCTGCCGACCGAGCACACCGCGATGGCGACGATCGGAGTCGCCGAACTCAGCGAGGCGATCAAGCGTGTCGCGCTGGTCGCGGACCGCGGTGCGCAGGTGCGGATGGAGTTCTCCGACGACGCACTGCGGCTCTCGGCCGGAGCCGACGATGTGGGGCGCGCGGAGGAAGACCTCTCTGTCAGCTTCGCCGGAGACCCGTTGACCATCGCGTTCAATCCGACGTACCTGACCGACGGGCTCTCTTCGCTGCACTCCGAGCGGGTGACATTCGGCTTCACCACACCCAGCCGTCCCGCGGTGTTGCGCCCGGCCAGTGACGACGATGCGGGTGTCGCTGCGGCGGGGCCGTTCCCCGCGGAGCAGACCGACTACGTGTACCTGCTGATGCCGGTGCGGCTTCCAGGCTGACCGGCCCACGCCACGGAAGGGGCGCATATGCAACTCGGGCTGGTCGGTCTGGGCAAGATGGGCTTCAACATGCGCGAACGCCTACGTGAAGGCGGGCATGAAGTCGTCGGCTATGACCCCAGACCGGAAGTGACCGACGTCCCGACGCTCGCGGCTCTGGCCGATGCGCTGGATGCGCCGCGGGTGGTGTGGGTGATGGTGCCGTCCGGGCCGATCACCCACGAGACCATCACCGCCCTGGCCGACGAACTCGGCGAGGGCGATCTCGTCATCGACGGCGGCAACTCCCGCTACACCGAAGACGGTCCACACGCGAAATTGTTGAACGACAAGGGAATTGCGTTCATCGATGCGGGCGTCTCCGGCGGTGTCTGGGGGTTGAAAGAAGGTTACGGTCTGATGGTCGGCGGGAGCGACGCCGACGTCGAACGCGCGATGCCGATCTTCGATGCGTTACGGCCGCCGGGACCTCGTGAAGACGGGTTCGTGCACGCCGGGCCGGTCGGTGCGGGGCACTACGCGAAGATGGTGCACAACGGCATCGAGTACGGCCTCATGATGGCCTACGCCGAAGGCTACGAGTTGCTGGCCGCCGAGGAGCTCATCACCGACACCCAGGCCGTCATTCAGGCGTGGACCAACGGCACCGTGGTGCGGTCATGGCTGCAGCAGTTGCTCGCCAAGGCGTTGAAGGAAGACCCGAAGTTCACCGACATCAGCGGCTACACCGAGGATTCCGGCGAAGGGCGCTGGACCGTCGAGGAGGCCATCAGCCACCGGGTGCCGATGCCGGTGATCGCGGCGTCGCTGTTCGCGCGGTTCGCCTCGCGCCAGGAGGATTCGCCGGCGATGAAGGCGGTCTCGGCGCTGCGCAACCAGTTCGGCGGGCACGCGGTCAAACGGGTCAGCGAGTCCGGCTAGGTCGCGACGCCGTGTACGTCCGCCGTCTTGCTCTGACCGACTTCCGGTCGTGGCCACGGGTCGAGTTGGACCTCGAGCCGGGCCGCACCGTGTTCGTCGGACCGAACGGCTACGGTAAGACGAATCTCATTGAGGCGCTGTGGTATTCGTCGACACTGGGTTCACACCGGGTGGCCGCGGACGCGCCGCTGGTCCGGACCGGCGCCGAACGCGCTGTGGTGTCGACGATCGTCGTCAACGAGCAACGCGAACTCGCGGTGGACCTCGAGATCACCGCGGGGCGCGCGAACAAGGCACGGCTCAACCGCTCCCCCGTGCGTTCCGCCCGGGAGATCCTCGGTGTGCTGCGGGCGGTGCTGTTCGCCCCCGAGGACCTCGCGCTGGTGCGCGGCGACCCCGGCGAACGACGCCGCTATCTCGACGAACTCGCGACCACCCGCCGCCCGCAGGTGGCCGCGATCCGCGCGGATTACGACAAGGTGTTGCGTCAGCGCGCAGCGCTGTTGAAAACGGCCTCCGGCGCGCGATTCCGCGGGGACCGCAGCGTCTTCGACACCCTCGACGTCTGGGATGGCCACCTCGCCGAGAAGGGTGCGCGGCTGATCGCGGCGCGGGTCGATCTCGTCAATCAACTGGCCCCGGAGGTGGAGAAGGCCTACCAACTCCTGGCGCCCGGGTCGCGGCCGGCGGCGATCCGCTACCGCAGCGGCGTGGAAGCGGTGGAAGAGTCCGCCGGGACCGGCGACGCGGAGTTGTTCGAGGCCGCGTTGCTCGACGCGTTGGCCCGCCGCCGGGATGCCGAAGTCGAACGCGGGGTCTGCCTGGTCGGTCCGCACCGCGACGACCTCGAATTGCGGCTCGGCGATCAGATCGCGAAAGGCTATGCCAGCCATGGGGAATCGTGGTCGATGGCCTTGTCGCTGAGGTTGGCCGCCTACGAGTTGCTGCGGGCGGAAGGGGGCGATCCGGTGCTGCTGCTCGACGATGTGTTCGCGGAGTTGGACACCGCCCGCCGGCGGGCGTTGGCCACTGTGGCGGGGTCGGCCGAGCAGGTGCTGGTGACCGCCGCGGTTTCCGACGACATCCCCGGCGACTGGGATGCGCGCAGGATCGGGGTGGCGATGCGAGACGACGATGATGCCGGGAGAATCTCGGTGGTGCAGCCATGACGTCGGGCGAGAACGAGGCGGGCCCGCCCGAGCACCTGGCGAACCTGCGGGGAATGGACCTGGTGCGGCGCACGCTCGAGGAGGCCCGCGGCGCGGCGCGCAGCCAGGGTAAGGATGTCGGCCGCGGCCGGGGGTCCGCCCCGCGCCGGATCGCGGGTGCCAGCCGGCGGCGGTGGTCGGGGCCGGGGCCGGATTCACGGGATCCGCAACCGTTCGGACCCGCGGCCAGTGACCTCGCCCGCAGCCGCGGGTGGTCGGGCCGGGTCGCCGAGGGCGCCGTGTTCGGTCGCTGGCCCGCACTCGTCGGCGAGGGCATCGCGGCGCACGCGACGCCGACGTCGTTGAACGACGGCGTGCTGACCATCTCAGCGGAGTCGACGGCATGGGCGACCCAATTGCGGATGGTGCAAGCCCAGGTACTGGCCAAGATCGCCGACGCTGTGGGCGGCGGCGTCGTCAAATCGCTGAAAATCGTCGGTCCGGTCGGCCCCTCGTGGCGCAAGGGTCGGTACCACATCCCCGGCCGGGGTCCGCGCGACACGTACGGCTAGCTGCCCTACGCGCCTGTTGGCTGAGAGCCGCGAGGACGACGCGATCCTACTTCTCAAGCGTCCTCAGGCACCTTCAATCGAGAAATTCCACAGGCGGCTCAAATAGGTGTGCAGAAACGCCCCCTCAGAATCGGTCCTGTCGCCATCGGGCGGTAGACTGGGAAGCGACCCGCAGGCGGCTGTCGACCGCCTAGCCAGCTTTCCCCGGCAAGAGACCAAGGAGACCCGTCCAACGTGGCTGCCCAGAAGAAGAGTGCCCCGAAAGAATACGGTGCCGATTCGATCAAGGTGCTCGAAGGCCTGGAAGCGGTCCGCAAACGGCCGGGCATGTACATCGGCTCCACCGGTGAGCGCGGCCTGCATCACCTCATCTGGGAGGTGGTCGACAACGCCGTCGACGAGGCGATGGCCGGTTTCGCGACGAAAGTGGACGTGCGGCTCCTGGAGAACGGCGGTGTCCAGGTCACCGACGACGGCCGCGGGATCCCCGTGGGGATGCACTCCACAGGCATCCCGACCGTCGATGTCGTGATGACGGTTCTGCACGCCGGTGGCAAGTTCGAGGAAGGCGCGTACCAGGTCTCCGGCGGTCTGCACGGCGTCGGCGTGTCCGTGGTGAATGCGCTGTCCACCCGGCTCGAGGCCGACATCATGACCGACGGCTATGAGTGGTTCCAGACCTACGACCGTTCGGTGCCGGGAACGCTCAAGCAGGGTGAGAAGACCAAGAAGACCGGCACCACCATCCGTTTCTGGCCCGACCCCGACGTCTTTGAGACGTTGAACTACGACTTCGAAACGATCGCGCGGCGCCTGCAGGAAATGGCCTTCCTGAACAAGGGCCTCACCATCGAACTGACCGATGAGCGCGTCACCGCGGAGGAAGTCGTCGACGAGGTCGTCAGCGACACCGCCGAAGCGCCGAAGAGCGCCGACGAGAAGGCCGCCGAAGCCAGCGCCCCGCACAAGGTCAAGCACCGGACCTTCCACTATCCCGGCGGCCTGGTCGACTTCGTCAAGCACATCAACCGGACGAAGACGCCTATCCAGCAGAGCGTCATCGACTTCGAGGGCAAGGGTTCCGGCCACGAGGTCGAGATCGCGATGCAGTGGAACGCCGGTTACTCCGAGTCCGTGCACACGTTCGCCAACACGATCAACACGCATGAGGGCGGTACCCACGAAGAGGGCTTCCGCGCCGCGTTGACGTCGGTGGTCAACAAGTACGCCAAGGACAAGAAGCTGCTCAAGGACAAGGACCCCAACCTCACCGGCGACGACATCCGTGAGGGTTTGGCCGCGGTGATCTCGGTGAAGGTGTCCGAGCCGCAGTTCGAGGGCCAGACGAAGACCAAGCTCGGCAACACCGAGGTCAAGTCGTTCGTGCAGAAGATCTGCAACGAGGAACTCACACACTGGTTCGACGCCAACCCCGCCGAAGCCAAAACCATTGTGAACAAAGCGGTGTCGTCGGCGCAGGCCCGAATCGCGGCCCGCAAGGCGCGCGAATTGGTGCGCCGCAAGAGCGCCACCGACATCGGCGGGCTGCCCGGCAAGTTGGCCGACTGCCGGTCCACCGATCCGCGCAAGTCGGAACTGTATGTGGTGGAGGGCGATTCGGCCGGCGGCTCGGCTAAGAGCGGCCGCGACTCGATGTTCCAAGCGATCCTTCCGCTGCGCGGCAAGATCATCAACGTCGAGAAGGCCCGCATCGACCGCGTGTTGAAGAACACCGAGGTCCAGGCGATCATCACCGCGCTGGGTACCGGTATCCACGACGAGTTCGACATCTCCAAGCTGCGCTATCACAAGATCGTGCTGATGGCCGACGCAGACGTCGACGGCCAGCACATCTCGACGCTGCTGCTGACGCTGTTGTTCCGGTTCATGAAGCCGCTGGTGGAGAACGGGCACATCTTCTTGGCGCAGCCACCGCTGTACAAGCTGAAGTGGCAGCGCAGTGAGCCGGAGTTCGCCTACTCCGACCGCGAGCGCGACGGCTTGCTCGAGGCGGGCCGCAAGGCGGGCAAGAAGATCAACACCGACGACGGCATCCAGCGCTACAAGGGTCTCGGCGAAATGGACGCCAAAGAGCTGTGGGAGACGACGATGGACCCGTCGGTGCGGGTGCTGCGTCAGGTCACCCTCGACGATGCCGCGGCCGCCGACGAACTGTTCTCGATCCTGATGGGCGAGGACGTCGAAGCCCGCCGCAGCTTCATCACGCGCAACGCCAAAGACGTGCGCTTCCTTGATGTTTAACTCAACCCGCTAAGGCTGATTGATGACTGATACCTTGCCGCCCGAAGGCGACCGGATCGAACCGGTCGACATCCAGCAGGAGATGCAGCGCAGCTACATCGACTACGCGATGAGCGTGATCGTCGGGCGCGCGCTGCCCGAGGTGCGTGACGGCCTCAAACCCGTGCACCGCCGCGTGCTCTACGCGATGTTCGACTCGGGCTTCCGGCCGGACCGTAGCCACGCGAAATCCGCGCGGTCTGTGGCCGAGACAATGGGTAACTACCACCCGCACGGCGACGCGTCGATCTACGACACCCTGGTCCGGATGGCCCAGCCGTGGTCGCTGCGCTATCCCCTGGTGGACGGTCAGGGCAACTTCGGCTCACCGGGCAACGACCCGCCGGCCGCTATGCGGTACTGCGTCACCGGCGACGCGGTGGTCAGCCTCCCCGAAGGCAGAAGTATTCGCATCGACGCGGTCGTGCCCGACGCAAAGCCTAACTCGGACAACGTCATCGAGATGAAGGTCCTCGGCCGCCACGGCGAACCCGTCGTTGCCGACCGGTTGTTCCACTCGGGCGATCACCAGACGTACACGGTGACCAGCGCTGACGGCCGTGCCGTCACGGGTACGGGTAATCACCCGTTGCTGTGCCTGGACGAGGTGGGTGGCGTACCGACGCTCGAGTGGAAGCTGATCGAGGACATCCGGCCGGGTGACCGCATCGCGATGCTCGCCGATTGTGCATCCGGCGACGCAAATCAACGAAATTCCGTCGCAGAATTCACAATCGAGGATTACGCCTACGCCCGCGTCGAGTCCGTCACGGACGCCGGTGTGCAACCGGTGTACAGCCTGCGGGTTGACAGCGCCGACCACGCCTTCATCACCAACGGGTTCGTCAGCCACAACACCGAGGCGCGGCTCACTCCGCTGGCGATGGAGATGCTGCGTGAAATCGACGAGGAGACAGTCGATTTCATTCCGAACTACGACGGCCGGGTGCAGGAGCCGACCGTGCTGCCGAGCCGGTTCCCCAACCTGCTGGCCAACGGTTCGGGTGGTATCGCCGTCGGCATGGCCACCAACATCCCGCCGCACAACCTGCGCGAACTCGCCGAGGCGGTGTACTGGTGCCTGGACAACCACGACGCCGATGAGGAGGCGACGCTCGCCGCGGTCACCGAACGCGTCAAGGGGCCGGACTTCCCCACCCACGGCTTGATCGTTGGGTCGCAAGGGATCTCCGACACCTACACCACCGGGCGCGGATCCATCCGGATGCGCGGCGTGGTGGAGATCGAAGAGGACAACCGCGGTCGCACCGGCATCGTCATCACCGAGTTGCCCTATCAGGTCAACCACGACAACTTCATCACCTCGATCGCCGAGCAGGTCCGCGACGGCAAGCTCAACGGCATCGCCAACATCGAGGATCAGTCCAGCGACCGTGTCGGACTGCGAATCGTGGTGGAGCTCAAGCGCGATGCGGTCGCCAAGGTGGTGCTGAACAACCTCTACAAGCACACCCAGCTGCAGACCAGCTTCGGGGCCAACATGTTGGCGATCGTCGACGGCGTCCCGCGCACGCTGCGCCTCGATCAGTTGATCCGGCACTACGTCAACCACCAACTCGACGTCATCGTGCGGCGCACCCGCTACCGGTTGCGCAAGGCCAACGAGCGGGCCCACATCTTGCGCGGCCTGGTCAAGGCGCTCGATGCGCTCGACGAGGTGATCGCGTTGATCCGGGCGTCGGAGACCGTCGACGTCGCGCGGCAGGGCTTGATCGAGTTGCTCGACATCGACGACATCCAGGCCCAGGCGATCCTGGACATGCAGCTGCGCCGCCTGGCTGCGCTGGAACGGCAGCGGATCGTCGACGACCTGGCGAAGATCGAGGCCGAGATCGCCGACCTCGAGGACATCCTCGCCAAACCCGAGCGGCAGCGCGCGATCGTGCGCGACGAGCTCAAGGAGATCGCCGACAAGTACGGCGACGACCGTCGCACCCGCATCATCGCCGCCGACGGCGAGGTCGCCGACGAGGACCTGATCGCCCGCGAGGACGTCGTCGTCACGATCACCGAGACCGGCTACGCCAAACGCACCAAGACCGACCTGTACCGCAGCCAGAAGCGCGGCGGCAAGGGCGTGCAGGGCGCCGGCCTCAAGCAGGACGACATCGTCAACCACTTCTTCGTCTGCTCGACCCACGACTGGATCCTGTTCTTCACCACCCAGGGCCGGGTCTATCGCGCCAAGGCCTACGACCTGCCGGAGGCGTCGCGCACCGCGCGCGGCCAGCACGTCGCGAACCTGCTGGCGTTCCAGCCGGAGGAGCGGATCGCCCAGGTGATCCAGATCAAGAGCTACGAGGACGCGCCGTATCTGGTGCTGGCCACCCGCAACGGGCTGGTGAAGAAGTCGAAGCTGACCGACTTCGACTCCAACCGCTCCGGCGGCATCGTCGCGGTCAACCTGCGCGACGGCGACGAACTGGTCGGAGCGGTGCTGTGCTCCGCCGAGGACGACCTGCTGCTGGTGTCGGCCAAGGGCCAGTCGATCCGATTCTCAGCTACCGACGAGGCGCTGCGGCCGATGGGTCGGGCCACCTCCGGTGTGCAGGGCATGCGGTTCAACGCCGATGACGCGCTGCTGTCGCTGAACGTCGTGCGGGAGAACACGTATCTGCTGGTCGCGACATCCGGCGGGTACGCCAAGCGCACGGCCATCGAGGAGTACAGCCCGCAGGGCCGCGGCGGCAAAGGCATCCTGACGATCCAGTACGACAAACGCCGTGGCAGTCTGGTGGGTGCGTTGATCGTCGATGACGACACAGAGTTGTACGCCATCACGTCAGGTGGAGGTGTCATCCGGACCGCGGCTCGCCAGGTTCGCAAGGCCGGGCGGCAAACCAAGGGTGTTCGGTTGATGAACCTGGGTGAGGGCACGACACTGATAGCCATCGCGCGCAACGCGGAGGAAGGCGACAGCACCGACGAGGTCAACACCGACCCCGGTGCGTGAGCAGTGACGGGACCAGTGAGGAGCCGTAGGTGAGCTCACCGAACGAGCCGGGACGCCCACACGCGGGCGAAAGTCCAGCGGGCGCCAACGGCTCCGCCGCCAACAACGACGCTCTGGGTGCGGCCCGGCCCGATGTCCCCGACCGCGGAGACGTCCCGCCGTGGCAGCGGGGGCCCGCGGCGCGGGCGGCACAGCCGGGGGTCCGGCCGCCGGAGCCGCCGAGGCGGGGTCCCGGTCCGGGGCCGCGCGGCGACGGCCCGGGCGATGACGGTCATCCGCCCGAGCGGCCGGCCGACGACGTCCGAGGCAATCCCAACAACTCCCCCGGCCCCAGCGCACGCCTCAACCGCTTCGTGTCGGGTGGATCGGCGCCGACGGAGGACGTGCCGACGCGCGGCGAGCGGACTGAGCCTCCCCGCCCGGAGACCTACGCCAGCGAACTGCCGGACCTGTCCGGGCCGATGCCGCGCCCGCCGCAGCAGCGCAAACCCGCCGACCGGCCGAGCGGGGAACCGGCCAGCCGCCCGGCCTCCGGGCCCCGCGTCCAGGTCGGCACCCGGCACAAGGGCCCGGTCCGGGCCAGCATGCAGATCCGTCGGATCGACCCGTGGAGCACCTTGAAGGTTTCCGCGGTGCTGTCGGTCGCGCTGTTCTTCGTGTGGATGATCGCGGTGGCGTTCCTCTACCTCGTGCTCGGCGGTATGGGCGTGTGGAGCAAGCTCAACAGCAACGTCGGCGACCTGCTCACCAGCGCCGGCGGCGGGTCCGGCGGCGAGTTGGTGTCCAGCGGCACCATCTTCGGTGGCGCGACGTTGATCGGCTTGGTCAACATCGTGCTGTTGACGGCCATGGCCACCATCGGTGCGTTCGTCTACAACCTGACAACGGATTTGGTCGGCGGCGTGGAAGTCACGCTCGCCGACCGGGATTGATTGTCGGCCCGTCGAAGGGACTGAGGCACGCTCCGCGGTTTGGGCGGGAGCCTACGATTGCGGTAATCTCGTCGCTCGGCCGTAGCGGCGTTACGGGGCTATAGCTCAGGCGGTTAGAGCGCTTCGCTGATAACGAAGAGGTCGGAGGTTCGAGTCCTCCTAGCCCCACGGAAAGGTGCACACCATGAGGCGGGTGCTGTTGATCGCCACGGCGATCGCCGCCGCAGCCGCCGTCGCCCTCTGGCGGTCGCGCCACGGCGTCGAGGTGTGGCACGCGGCGCCCGGTGCGCCGTCGGCGGACCAGGGGCCTTAGCTCAGTTGGTAGAGCGCTACCTTTGCAAGGTAGATGTCAGGAGTTCGATTCTCCTAGGCTCCACTTCGATTCTCGTGCGGCCGGCCGGGCCTTCTCAGGGCCGCGGCGCCACCTCTACGCTCGGCGGCAAGGGCGACGGCTCCGGTTGCGTCGACCGCCGCACGATCGAGAACACAACCGCTCCCCCGGCCAACGCGGCGACACCCACGCCGACCATCACCAGCCTGCGCCTGCGCAGCTTGCTCTTCGCGGTGCGCGCCGACGACGCGCCGAGCAGCGCCTGCGACACGATCTCCTGCGCCGCACTGAGTTCCTGCGCGATGGCCTGCTGCGCGGTCGCCAGATCCTCGCTCAACTGAGCCTTGAGCCGCCCGCGGCGGTACCGCTCGCCCACCCATTCCGCCGACGACTGCGCGCCATGGACGCCGAGCCCCAGCGCGCCGCGCGTGACGTCGACCGGGCCGACCGCCGTGTACTTCAGGCCGCGGCTCAACCGCTCGCCTGGGGTCAACCGAACGTCCGTCTTCGAGCTCATGGCGCACCTCTTTCGCGGCGTGGAGGGGGTCGACAACAGCCTGCCATCTACCGCAAGACGGCGGTGCCGGTTGGGCTTCGAAGGCGGCGTGGCACACTGACACCCCGTGACGAGCCCCATTCAGACAGCGACCGCGACCCTGCACACCAACCGCGGCGACATCAAGATCGCACTCTTCGGAAACCACGCGCCCAAGACCGTCGCCAACTTCGTCGGACTGGCACAGGGAACCAAGGATTACAGCGGCGAGAATGCATCGGGCAGCACATCGGGCCCGTTCTACGACGGCGTCGTGTTCCACCGCGTCATCGACGGCTTCATGATCCAGGGCGGTGACCCGACGGGCACCGGCCGCGGCGGGCCGGGTTACGAGTTTGCCGACGAGTTCCACCCCGAGCTTCAGTTCGACCGGCCCTACCTGCTCGCGATGGCCAACCGCGGCCCGGGCACCAACGGCTCGCAGTTCTTCATCACCGTGGGCAAGACTCCGCACCTGAATCGCAAGCACACGATCTTCGGCGAGGTCGTCGACGCTGAGTCCCAGAAGGTCGTCGACGCGATCGCAACGACTGCGACCGACCGCAACGACCGGCCCACCGATCCGGTGGTCGTCGACTCGATCACCATCGCCTGACCGCAGCGGTCAGGAGCCCGTGCCGGCGTAGCCCGCGTCGGTCAACGCGTCGAGTACCTGCAGTGGATCGGTGCCCAGGTCCCACCGGGTGAACACGAGCAGCCGGTCGTCGATGGTGTCGATTTCAAGTAACCGGACTTTGCGGGCCAACCTGCGGAACTCGGTGATCCGGATCAGCTTGATGTCGGTGCGCGGCAACATCCGGGTGCCGAACAGGCCCCGGGTCACCAGGCCGGCTTCTTCGATTGCCAGCTTCGGTCGCGCGCGCCACGAAAGGATCGCAAACACGATCAATCCCACCCCGGCAACGCCCGCCAGAATGCGGCCAGGAGGGTCTGTGATCAGCATCACAGCGAGAATAGCGAGGATAACTCCGGCTATGCCGCACGCGGCGATGCCCGCCGCGGGGGGACCCCACTGAGTTTGCTGCATCCGTTGTGCACACCCTTTCACCGCCCCTTACGCGGTTATCCACAAGTGCTATCCCCAATGGGGATGAATCACATCGGTGTGATCCGATTACTCGGAGGTTGCTGGAAGGATAACGATCAGCGACCAGAATGAATTCATGCCGTCGGATCGATGGTTCAGCGCCACCGCATGGTGAGCAACAGCCCGGTAATCATGAAAGCAAACGCGATCGCGTAGTTCCACGGACCCAGTTCGGCAAGGAACGGGATCGCCGACGACGCCAACTGGAACACCAGAAGCCAGACCAGACCGATCAGCATCAAGCCGACGAACAACACCACGAACCAGGTACTGGACGGCCCGGCTTTGACCTTGACGGGCGTCCGGCTCACCGGGTTGCTGGTGAAGTCGTTCTTCTTGCGGACCTTGGACTTGGGCATGGGTACCTTCGGGACAACTGGTGCGACGATGTAGATACGAGCCTAACGTAGGTCCGCCACAGCAGAGTCAGGGAAGCCGGGTAGCGGGGATGCAACGGTCGGTGCGTGGTCGCGGGACGCGAGGGCCCACGCCTCGCGCGGGCCTGTGGCGGTACGGCGTGCCGGTGATCTGTCTGCTGGCGGGACTTCTGCTCGCAACCACCCACGGAGTCTCCGGTGGCGACGACATTCGGCGCAGTGACGCCCCGCGGCTGGTCGACCTCGTCCGGGAGACCCAGCAGTCGGTGGACCGACTCGGCGCCGAACGGGACTCCCTCGCGACGGCGATGGAGAGCCACCACGGAGGCAGCCCCCGCGCCGACGCGGCCCTGACCGCCATCACCGCGCGCGCTTCGCGGTTGGCGACCGTCGCCGGGCTGGACCCGATGCGCGGGCCCGGCCTCGTCGTCACCCTCAACGACGCCCAGCGCGACGCCGAGGGCCGGTTCCCCCGCGACGCCTCCCCCGACGACCTGGTGGTGCACCAGCAGGACATCGACGCGGTACTCAACGCGCTGTGGAGCGCCGGCGCGGAGGGCATCCAGATGCAGGACCAGCGGATCATCGGCACGTCCGCGCCACGGTGCGTCGGTAACACCCTGCTGCTCAACGGGCGCACCTACAGCCCGCCCTACGTGATCACCGCGATCGGCGATGCGGCTGCCATGCAGGCGGCGTTGGCGGCCGCTCCCCTGGTCAAGCTCTATCGGCAGTACGTGGTGCGCTTCGGGTTGGGGTACTCCGAAGAGCCGCGCGCCGAGGTCGAACTCGTCGGGTACACCGAACCCGTCCGGATGAAGTTCGCGAAGCCGGCGGGGCCGATCGGATGGTGACTTCGGTGTCGTAGGTGGCGCGAGCCGCGACGAAGTACACCGAAATCGCACCCAGTAACCTGGGCTGATGCAGGTCCTGGTGGTCGACAACTACGACAGCTTCGTGTTCAACCTGGTGCAGTACCTGGGTCAGCTCGGAGTGCACGCGCAGGTCTGGCGCAACGACGACGACCGCCTGGGCACCGGCGCCGACATCGCGACGGCCGCCGACGAGTTCGACGGGGTGCTGCTCAGCCCCGGTCCGGGTACGCCGGAGCGGGCCGGCGCGTCCATCCCCCTCGTCAAGGCGTGCGCGGCGGCCGAGACCCCGCTGCTGGGCGTGTGCCTCGGCCACCAGGCGATCGGGGTGGCCTTCGGCGGCACGGTCGACCGCGCTCCCGAACTGCTACACGGTAAGACCAGCGTCGTTCATCACACCAATTCCGGTGTGCTGCAAGGACTTCCGGATCCGTTCACCGCGACCAGGTACCACTCGCTGACGATTCTGCCCGACACGGTGCCCGCCGAATTGGAGGTGACCGCTCGCACCGAAGGGGGCGTCATCATGGGCGTGCGGCACGTCGCGTTGCCGATCCACGGTGTGCAGTTCCATCCCGAGTCGATCCTCACCGAGGGTGGGCACCGCATGCTGGCCAACTGGCTCGGCTACTGCGGCGCGGCGCCCGCCGAGTCGCTGGTCCGGCGGTTGGAGGACGAGGTCTCGAGCGCCGTGCAGCGCGCGGCCGCTACGACGCGAAACTCAGCGTGATCGTCGCGCCGAAGTCCACGCTGGCGCCCGGCGCCGGACTCTGAGTGACGACCGCGTTGGCCCGCTGGCCGCTGTTCGGCACGTCGGCGCCCTTGTCCAAGGAACCCGTCCACCCCAGCGCCCGCAGCCGCGGTTCGGCATCCACCCAGAACATTCCGCGCAGGTCGGGCATCAGGAACTGATTGCAGGCGGACTGCTGCAACTGAACCGGGGCGTCCACCGGGGAATCCTGTCCGGCGGGCGGCAGGGTGCCGATGACCTGTCCGCAGGGTTCGGGGCTGTCGACCTGGACCGGCACCACGTTGGTGAACCCGGCTGCGGTCAGAATCTGCCGCGCGGAGGCCTCTGACTGGTTCGCGACGTTGGGCACCGTGCGGCTTTCGGGTCCCGAGCCCACGATGATGGTGATCTCGTTGGTGATCGCCGAGGTCTGATTCGCGGGCGGATTCGTGCCGAGGACCCGGTCCTTGAGCTCCGGCGTCGACGGCGACGACGACGGCTTGAACTTCTCGAAACCCGCCTCGGTCAGCTTCTGCGCCGCCTCGGCGTACGTCAGGTTCTTGACGTCGGGTATCTCCCGCTGCTGCGGACCGGTGGAGACGTTGATGGTGATTTCTTCACCGGCCTCGACCGACGTGTCGGCGCTGGGATCGGTGCTGATGACGTGGTCGGGCGGCACCGTGGAGTCGGGCCGCTGCTGGGTGCGCGTCTTGAAGCCACGGTTCTGCAGTTCGGCGATCGCATCCGCCGACGGCTGGCCGCTCACGTCGGGCACTTCGACGGCGCGGGTGTCGCCGCCGAACATGTTGATCGCGACCGTCACCACCACGGTGAGCACGGCCAGTACCGCGACCGCGGCCAGCCACCGCCCGACGGAGCCGCGCCGCTCCCGCTCGGCGTACTCGCGCGGCTGCGGCATCGGGGCCGGCTCGATCGGCTCGGTGCGCTCATGACTGGGCGGCGCCGACAACAGCGAGTTGCGGTCGGCGTCGGTGAACACCTTCGGGGCGTCCGGTTGCTCGCCGCTATGCACCCGGACCAGATCGGCGCGCATCTCCGCGGCTGTCTGGTACCGGTTGTCGGGGTTCTTCGCCAGCGACTTGAGCACCACGGCGTCCAGTTCCGGGGTGATGTCATTGTGCCGTTGCGACGGCGGAATGGGGTCCTCGCGGACGTGTTGGTAGGCCACCGCGACGGGGGAGTCACCGATGAAAGGTGGCTCCCCGGTGAGGATTTCGTAGAGCACACAGCCCAGCGAGTAGACGTCGGAACGCGCGTCGACCTTTTCGCCGCGGGCCTGCTCGGGCGACAGGTACTGCGCGGTGCCGATCACCGCGGCGGTCTGCGTGACGCTGTTGGCGTCGGCCAGTGCGCGGGCGATCCCGAAGTCCATCACCTTCACCGCGCCGGTCTTGCTGATCATGATGTTGGCCGGCTTGACGTCGCGGTGGATGATCCCGTGCTGGTGGCTGAAGTTCAGCGCCTGGCAGGCGTCGGCGATCACCTCGATGGCCCGCCGCGGTTCCATCGGACCGTCGCTGTGCACGATGTCGCGCAGCGTCACCCCGTCGACGTACTCCATCACGATGTAGGGCAGCGGACCGCTCGGCGTCTCGGCCTCGCCGGTGTCGTAGACCGCGACGATCGCAGGGTGGTTCAAGGCGGCCGCGTTCTGCGCTTCGCGGCGGAAACGCAGATAGAAGCTCGGATCGCGGGCGAGGTCGGCGCGCAGCACCTTGATTGCGACGTCGCGATGCAGGCGCGTGTCGCGTGCGAGATGGACTTCGGACATGCCACCGAAGCCGAGGATCTCGCCGAGCTCGTAGCGGTCGGACAGGTGTTGCGGGGTCGTCATTGCGATGTCTGTTCTGGAGCCGAAAGTCGCAGGTCCAGCTCCTGTGCCGGGGTCGACGGCAGCACCAGCGCCCGTGCCGGTGGCGCCATCGCCTGCGGTGTGGTTACCCCTGATTCTTCCTCACCATCAACTTCGCCCCCGCGCCCGGTCCGATCCGGTAGCGCCGCCGGCGACTCGTACGGGGTGGTCTCGGTGATGGTGTTGGTGATCGTCGGTGGCGGCGTCTGCTTGTCCTGGCGGTCCTGAGCGTTGAGCACGATGAGGATCGCGATGATGATCGCGAGCGCCCCCAGCACCCCCGCGGCCCACAACAGCGCGCGCTGGCCCGACGAGAACGTGCGCCGCGGCGGCGGCGGGCGGTGGCTACCGGTTGCCGGGCGTGGGCGCGCGGCGGTGGCCGGGGCGCGACCGGTCATGTCGGCGGCGGCGCGGGCCTGAGTGGCCGACGGCACGGCGGTGGGCGCGGCCCGGCCGATCGACGGCGCGGCGTTCGGTCGCGGTGGGCGCCGTCCGGACCGCACCGCGGCGACCGCGTCGGCGAATGCCCCGCCGGAGCGATACCGCATACCGGGGTTCTTGACCAGGGTGATCTCGATCAGTTCGCGCACATTGGGCGGCAGATCGGCGGGCAGCGGCGGCGGCGTCTCCTTGATGTGCTTCATCGCCACCGTCAGCGCACCGTCGCCGGTGAACGGACGCTTGCCCGAAACCGACTCGTAGCCAACAACTCCCAGCGCATACACGTCGCTGGCGGCGGTGGCGTCATGACCCAGCGCCTGCTCGGGCGCGATGTACTGCGCGGTGCCCATCACCATGCCGGTCTGCGTCACCGGCGCGGCGTCGACGGCCTTGGCGATGCCGAAGTCGGTGAGCTTGACCTGACCGGTCGGGGTGATCAGGATGTTGCCCGGCTTCACGTCGCGGTGCACCAGGCCCGCGGTGTGGGCGACCTGCAGCGCGCGTCCCGTCTGCTCGAGCATGTCGAGCGCATGGCGCAGCGACAGCCGGCCGGTCCGTTTGAGCACCGAGTTCAGCGGTTCGCCGTTGACCAGTTCCATCACCAGGTAGGCGGTGCGACCCTCGCCGTCCATGTCGGTCTCGCCGTAGTCGTACACGCTGGCGATGCCGGGATGGTTGAGCATGGCGACCGTGCGGGCCTCCGCGCGGAACCGCTCGACGAACTCGGGGTCGGTGGAGTACTCGGCCTTGAGCACCTTCACCGCGACCCGCCGGCCCAGCCGGGAGTCCACCGCCTCCCACACCTGGCCCATGCCGCCGGTGGCGATCAACCGCTGCAACCGGTAGCGCCCGGACAACGTCACTCCGACGCGGGGGCTCATGCGACCCCCTCGCTGGCTCGGTCGCCGCATGCTGCGCCCATGATTGGCTCGCGAGCGTCGCTCATGAGCCCTCCCGCAGGGCGGCGGCTATCGTGGCCCGGCCGATCGGCGCGGCGAGCGCCCCGCCCGTCGCCGACAGCCGGTTACCGCCGTTTTCGACCAGCACCGCGACCGCGACCTTGGGGGCCTGTGCCGGGGCGAAGGCGATGTACCAGGCATGCGGAGGGGTGTTACGCGGGTCGGTGCCGTGCTCCGCTGTGCCGGTCTTGGATGCGATCTGCACGCCGGCGATGGCTCCCTTCTGCTGCGTCACCTGCTCGGCGGCGACCATCAAGTCCGTAAGTGTATCGGCGACCTGCTGCGACACCGCCCGGCGCTCTTCCTGCGGAGCCGTCGTAGCGATGTTCGAGAGGTCGGGTCCCTTCAGGCTATCCACGAGATAGGGCCGCATCGCCACCCCACCGTTGGCGATGGTCGCGGCGACCTGGGCGTTCTGCAGCGGAGTGAGCGCGACGTCTTTCTGGCCGATACTCGACATGCCGAGCGCGGCGGCGTCGGCGATCGGGCCGACGCTCGACTCGACCACCTGAAGCGGGATCATCGGCGCGGGCGCGTCGAGGCCGAACCCGCGGGCCGTCGACCGCAGCGCGTCGGCGCCGGTGTCGATGCCCAACTGGACGAACGCGGTGTTGCACGACCTGGCGAAGGCCTCCCGAAGCGACGCGGTGGGGCCCCCGCCGCAGGACGCGCCGCCGAAGTTCTCCAACGTTGCGGTGCTGTCCGGCAACGGGATTCGCGGTTCGGCGGTGAGCTGGGTGTCCACCGTGGCGCCCCGCTGCAGGGCCGCCGCGGTGGTGATCACCTTGAAGGTCGACCCCGGCGGGTACGTCTCGGAGATCGCGCGGTTCAGCAGCGGAGACTCGGGGTCGTCGCGCAGCCGCTGCCAGGCTTCCGTCTGGGCGGCCATGTTGTGGGTGGCCAGCAGGTTCGGGTCGTAGGACGGCGCCGAGACCATCGCCAGGATCTTGCCCGTCGAGGGCTCGATGGCCACCACCGAACCATGGCACCCCCCGTCGCAACCGTCCTCCATCGCCTCCCAGGCCGCGCGCTGCACCTGCGGATTGATCGTGGTGTCGACGTTTCCGCCGCGCGGGTCGCGGCCGGTGAAGAAGTCGGCGAGCCGCCGGCCGAACAACCGTTCGTCGGAGCCGTTGAGGATGGAGTCCTCGGCGCGCTCCAGGCCGGTGCTCGAGTACTGCAGCGAGTAGAAGCCCGTCACCGGCGCGTAGGCCTGGGGATTGGGATACACCCGCAGGAACCGGAACCGACCGTTGGTCGACACCGAGTAGGCCAGCAACTGGCCACCCGCGGAGATCTGCCCGCGCTGCCGGGAGTACTCGTCGAGCAGCACGCGCTGGTTGCGCGGATCGGAGCGCAACCCGTCAGCGGTGAACACCTGCGTGAGGGTGGCGTTGGCGAGCAGCAGCACGATCAGGGCCATAACCGAGACGGCGATGCGGCGCAGCGAGGTGTTCATACCTTCTCGATCACCTCGGTGCCGGCCGCCGCGATCGGGGTCGGGGTCTGCGGTGCGGTGACAATGGGGCGCCGGGCCGAATGCGAGATGCGCACCAGGATGGCGAGCAGCAGGTAGTTCGCCAGCAGCGAAGACCCTCCGTAGGACATCCAGGGCGTCGTCAGGCCGGTCAGCGGAATCAGGTTGGTGACACCGCCGCCGACGATGAACAACTGCAGCGCCAGCGTCGAGGCCAGGCCCGCGGCGAGCAACTTCCCGAAGCTGTCACGCACGGCGATCGCGGTGCGCAGGCCCCGGATGATGACGATCGTGTAGAGCATCAGCACCGCGGCCAGGCCCACCAGGCCGAGTTCCTCGCCGATGGCCGCGATGATGAAATCGGTTGATGCGGCGGGCACAGTGGCGGGTTGACCATTGCCAAGACCGGTGCCGAAGATCCCTCCGGTCGCAAAACTGAACAGCGACTGCACCATCTGGTAACCCGCGCCGTCGGGGTCGGCGAACGGGTCCAGCCAGGTCTGCACGCGGACCTGGACGTGATCGAAAAGGTGGTATGCGGCAATGCTTCCCGCTGCGAACAGGGCGAGGCCGATGACGACCCAGCTGAGCCGGTCAGTGGCGGCGTAGACCAGCACCAGAAACGACGCGTACAGCAGCAGCGAGGTGCCGAGGTCCTTCTCGAAGATCATCACCCCGACCGAGGCGATCCAGGCGGCGAGAAGCGGCGCGAGGTCGCGGGGCCGGGGGAGATCCATGCCGAGAACGTGCTTGCCCGCACTGGTGAAGACGTTGCGCTTGGACACCAGCACCGCAGCGAAGAAGATCAGCAGCAGGATCTTCGAGAACTCGGCGGGCTGAATCGAGAAGCCCGGGAACTCAATCCAGATCTTGGCACCGTTCTGCTCCGACACCGAGCGGGGCAGCACTGCCGGAATGGCCAACAGAATCAGGCCGCTTAGCCCACACAGATAGCCGTAGCGGGACAGCAGCCGGTGGTCGCGCAGGAAGATCACGATCAGCGAGAACCCGATGACCCCGAGCAGGGTCCACAGCATCTGTTGGTTGGCGGTGCCGCCCAAGCCGTCCTGCCTCAGCTCGCCGGATCCGAGGTCGAGGCGGTGAATCATCACCAGTCCCAACCCGTTCAGCAGCGCGACCACCGGCAAAAGAAGGGGATCGGCGTACGGGGCGAAACGTCGCACCGCGAGGTGCGCACCGCTGAACAACGCCAGATACGCGACGGTGTACTGCGCGAGATCCCAGTGCAGCCCCTTCTCCTGGTTGGCCTCGACGAGCAGCAGCGCGAGAGTGGTGATGACGGCCGCGAAGCCGAGCAGGAGCAGTTCGGCGTTGCGCCGGTTGGGAAGTGGCGGCGTAACGGCGACGGCGGACTGCGGCTGGGTGGTCATGCCACTTCCCGGCAGTTGGTGCCCGGTTCCGGCGGCGGCGGGGGCAACGCGGTGACCGTCGGTGCCGGTGGCGGCTTGGGCGACGACGCGGGCGGTGACGGGTCGCCCGGCTGTGACGGTGCACCTGGTTCCGGTTGCGGAGCAGGCGACCTCGGTTCCGGCGGGGGTGGCGTCACCGTTCGCGGCGTCTCGGGCGCCGGGGCGCCGGTTTCACCGCGGGTCGGCGGATTGTTCGGTACGCCAGGCGAATTCGTCGGTGCTGGGCTGTGCGGCGTCTCACTGGTGCGAGGCGGCGGCGGAGGCGGCGCGCAGATCGGAAGCAGCGAATCGCGTGCCAGCTGGTTGATCTGGCTGATGGCCTGGTCTTCGGATCCGGTCGGCAGCCCGGCGATGACCTGCCGTTGTTCGGACTGCTTCAGATCGCTGACCCGAAAGATCTGGCAGTCGCGCGGCTGCTGTCCGGGGCTGATGAGGTTCAGGCCGTTGCGTTCGGTCAAGCAGCCCTGTCGGTACGGCTCCTGCAACGAATAGCCGAGGATCGATCCGGGCACCCCTCGCATGATCGACACGGTGCCGTTGTGGGCGGCGACGTAGAAGTTGTTGCGGATGATCTCCCGGCCGACAGCCAACCCGGCCAGTACCGCCAACACCAGCAGAACGGCGGCGATGAACATTCGCCGCCGCGACTTGGGCGGCCGCGGCGGTTCCTCCGGTTCCGGTTGAACGCGTTTGGCTTCGTTGCGGCGCGGGTTGAACGCCGACGCTCGACCAGCTGCGGTATTGGGCGGGGGCTGGTCGTCGTCGCCGGACACCGCACCGGCCAGGATCGGCTGGGTCTGCCCGTAGTCGTAGTCGACGACGTCGGCCACCACGACGGTGACGTTGTCGGGTCCGCCGCCGCGCAGCGCCAATTCGATGAGCCGGTCGGCGCTTTCGGCCACATCGGGAATCTGCAGTGCCTCGAGGATGGTGTCGTGGCTGACCGGATCGGAGAGCCCGTCGGAGCACAGCAGATAGCGGTCGCCGGCGCGCGCCTCACGCATGATCAGCGTGGGCTCCACCTCATGACCGGTCAGCGCGCGCATGATCAGCGACCGCTGCGGATGGCTGTGCGCCTCTTCCGCGGTGATGCGGCCCTCGTCGACGAGAGTCTGGACGAAAGTGTCGTCCTTGGTGATCTGGGTCAGCTCACCGTCGCGCAGGAGATAGCCCCGGGAGTCGCCGATGTGCACCAACCCAAGCCGGTTGCCCGCGAACAGGATTGCGGTCAACGTGGTGCCCATGCCCTCGAGCTCGGGGTCGGCCTCGACGTGCGCGGCGATCGCCGAATTGCCTTCGCGGACCGCGGCGTCGAGCTTGGACAACAGGTCGCCGCCGGGCTCGTCGTCATCGAGGTGGGCCAGCGCGGCGATCACCAACTGGGAGGCGACCTCGCCGGCGGCGTGGCCGCCCATCCCGTCGGCAAGTGCGAGCAGTCGCGCACCGGCGTAGACGGAGTCCTCGTTGTTCGCCCGGACCAGGCCGCGGTCGCTGCGCGCGGCATAGCGAAGCACCAGTGTCACGGGCGCAGCTCGATTACCGTCTTGCCGATCCGAACCGGCGTGCCCATCGGAACGCGTACCGCCGTCGTCACCTTCGCCCTGTCGAGGTATGTGCCGTTGGTCGATCCTAGGTCCTCGACGTACCACTCCGAACCTCGAGGCGACAGGCGGGCGTGCCGGGTCGAGGCGTAGTCGTCGGTGAGTACCAGGGTCGAATCGTCGGCGCGCCCGATCAACACCGGCTGGCTGCCCAGCGTGATGCGGGTCCCGGCCAGCGCGCCCTCGGTGACCACCAGATGCCGCGCCACGTTACGACGGCCCCGGTTGGGCAGCAGCGAGGCCCGCAGCGGCAGCCCACGGCGCACCATGACGGCACCGGTGGGCGCGTAGAGATCTGTGCGCAGAATTCTGAGCACTGACCAGATGAACAGCCATAGCAGCAACAGGAATCCGACGCGCGTCAGTTGCAGTACCAACCCCTGCATCTGACGTCCTCTCCGTCCCCGTCCCGTTCTCGTTGCGTCGGCACCGCGCAGCCGGCCTCGGCACCGTCACGATACTTGGACGGTCACCGACATGAGCGGGAAGCGACGAGCTTCGCGCCCCGGCCGCGGCCGGCCTCGGTGCTCAGTGCACGCGGACGATGATCTCGGAGTGGCCCAGCCGGATCACGTCGCCGTCTGCGAGCTGCCACTCCTGCACCGGCGCGTTGTTCACGGTGGTGCCGTTCGTGGAGTTCAGATCGGACAGCAGCGCGACCTGTCCGTCCCAGCGGATCTCCAGGTGGCGTCGCGACACCCCGGTGTCGGGCAGCCGGAACTGGGCGTCCTGGCCGCGGCCGATCACGTTCGTGCCCTCGCGTAGCTGGTAGGTCCGGCCGCTGCCGTCGTCGAGCTGCAGCGTGACGGTGGCGCCGCCGGCGGCGTAGTCGGACTGGCCGTAGCCGGCGCCGTAGCCGCCCTGCTGGCCGTAGTCGTAGCCACCCGCGGGCTCGTAGCCACCCGCGGGCTCGGCGTAACCGGCGGCCGGCGCGTCGCCGTAGCGGCCGTAGTCCGGCGGGGCGCCGTAACCCTGGTCTTGGCGGCCGTACGGCTGACCGCCGTAGCCGCCCTGGTCGGGATAGCCGCCTTGGTCGGGATAGCCACCCTGGTCGGGGTAGCCGCCCTGATCCGGATACGTGGGCCGTGGCTCGGGCCGGCCATAACCACCCTCTTCGTGACGGCCCGGCGCCGGCGAGCGGCCGTAGTCGTAGTCACCGGCGGGAGGACCGCCATAGCCCGGCTGCCCACCTTGTGGCGGACCGTAGCCGCCGGGTGCCTGGCGATAGCCCTGATCCGGGTAACCGCCCTGCGGCGGGCCGTACCCGCCGCCGGGAGGCCGTTGTTCGTACGACGGCGGTGGATAGCCTTGGTCGGAATAGCCGCCCTGTTCCGGGTAGCCGCCCTGCTGCTCTGGATAGCCGCCCTGGTCGGGGTAGCCGCCCTGACGCGGCGGGTAGGGGTCACCCTGGGGCGGGTAGCCGCCTTGCTCCTGCGGGGGATACTGACCGCGGTCGTCCGGACGGCCGTACCGCTCGTCGTAATACTCGTCGGCTGGCCGGCCCGGCCCCTGGCCGCCGCGGTAGGTCGGATTGTCGCTCATCGGTGGTACTCCTGATTCTGCGCTGGACACACGTACTCGAGGTGGTGGGGCGGGTTCGCCAGTGGTCGAGTCGGGATTGACCGCTCCACGCGCGCGAAACTGTCCGGTGTGCAGGGTGGATGATTCTTCGAACCTGACGACAACATCACCATACGTTTGCCATCCCTGCTCACGGATGTATCCCTCCAAGTGCTTGGCAAAAGTCGCTGATGTGAGGTCTGGGTCGGCGCTCACCTTCTGATAGTCAGGCACACTGAGGGTAATGACGTAGGCGTTCGGGGCCAAAACCTGGCCGCCGAGCACTTCCCGCGCACCGGTGTCGGCTTCCCGGCGGAGCATCGCCTCGACTTCCTGCGGAACTATCGAACCGCCGAACACCCGGGCGAAAGCGTCACCGACCGTCGACTCGAGCTTGCGCTCGATGCGGTCGACTAGACCCATGTCACCGCCCGCCTCACTCGGTCGTTTCGTTCGTCCTGCTCATCGGCACGGATGCCCAGCGTGTCGCCTGGCCACAATGCTCATGTGCATGGTATCGGCCCAGCGCCGCGCTGCGGGACCAACAGAATTCTGAGAATCGGATCAATCCAGCTCAGACCGTATGAATCACGATCGGTCCAGGCGCGTGACCAAGCTCTGCGGTGCCGCCGGTACGGTTGGGGAGCGGGGCGCCGTGCGTGATAGGCTCCCCCGGTTGTTGGGGCGAGTGGCGGAATGGCAGACGCGCTGGCTTCAGGTGCCAGTGTCCTTCGGGACGTGGGGGTTCAAGTCCCCCTTCGCCCACAAAACGAACTGCAGGGGCTGAAGGTCGCGAACTCGAAAGAGGTCGTGGCCTTTGGTGTTTGGGCGCCGAACGCAAGTACCTCGACACCCACCGGCATGCCTGAACCGCGGTTTCTGCCGGGGCGGGTAATTTCGCCTGAATGCGGCACGCAATTCTCGCCCTTGTTTTCGTAGTCGCGCTGCTCGCAACGGCGTGTACGTCCACCGTCGAGGGGGCGGCGATCAAAGCCACCGGCGGACCGTCGGGGCCCACGCTGGATTTCGATCGGCTGGACCCGGGTCGGTTCCCGACGACACCGAGGCAACCGCTGGGCGTCGCCGGTGACCCGATGCTGGGTGCGGTGCTCGAGGGCCAGCGGCTCGCCGATTATGTCGTCGGACCGTGGGAAGTCGATTCCGCATTGAAGGACGGATTCGGCTTCGGCGCGGTGGTGCTGCCGCGCGCGGAGGCTCTCGCGCTGATCGGCCCGATGAACCTCGCCGGGGCGGCGGCCCGGCACGACTTCGTCACCGGCTTCGCCACGGTGCGCACCGAGAAGAAGCGCCGGGTGTTGCTCAATGCGGTGCTGCGCTTCGCCGACGACGACGCTGCGGCAGCCGCGGCCACCGACCTGGGCGAGGCGGCGGCGCAGCAGCAAGGTGCCGACGGACCGGCGACACTGGAGATCCCGGGACATCCGGAGGCGCGGGCGACCAGTTACACCGCGAGTGATCGGACGATCGGGTCGTTCGGCGCGGTGCGCTCGTTCACCGCGCACGGCCCGTACGTCTTGATGCAGCAGGCGCAGGCAACCGCCGGCGTCGACGCCGCGGCCAAGCTGGTGGCGAAAAGCATCGAGCTGCAAACGCCGGCGATCGACGACTTCCGCGCCACGGACTTGAGCGAGCTCGCCGACATCTCGATCGATCCCACCGGGCTGCTGGCCCGGACGATCCCGCTCGACGGCCGGGATCTGACGTTCACCAAGAACACGACTTACGAACGGCGCGGCGCCCTGCACTTCCAATCCGACCCCGTGCGCTCGGCGAAGCTGTTCTCCGACACCGGAGTTGACCTCGTCGCGATGGCCGGCTCCAGCGTCTACCGGGCCGAGGACGCCGACGGCGCCGAGGGCGTCGTCGATGAGTTCTTCGCTGAGGTGTCACCGATCGCACAGCCCGCCAACCCGGTGCCGAACATGCCCGGCAGCCGCTGCCTGCGGATGACCGACGAGACCTTCTACTGCCTGGCGACGGCCGACCGGTACGCGATCGAGACGAGCGCTCCGACCCTGCTGGCCACGCAGCAGATGACCGCCGCGCAGTACATCATGTTGATGAGTAGCTGATACGGCATCCCCGTGACGGTGGCCGCTCCCGCGACCTGACAGTATTTCGATCGTGGGCAAGAACGAGCGCGCGAAGATCGTCATGTCCGACGACGAGATCGGCGAATTCATCGAACGCAGCCGCACCGCCACGATGGCGACCGTGCTGCCCGACGGGCGGCCGCACCTGGTCGCGATGTGGTACGCCGTGCTCGACGGCGAGATCTGGTTCGAGACGAAGGCCAAGTCGCAGAAGGCGGTGAACCTGCGTCGCAACCCGACGGTGACCGTGATGATCGAGGACGGCCACACCTACGACACCCTGCGCGGCGTCTCGATCGACGGCCGGGCCGAGATCGTCGATGACCCGGAAACCGCACTGCGCGTTGGCATCAGCGTCTGGGAGCGCTACACCGGACCGTACTCCGATGAGATGCGCCCGTTCGTCGACCAGATGATGAACAACCGGATCTGTGTACGGGTGGCACCGATCCGGACCCGCAGCTGGGACCATCGCAAGCTCGGGATGCCGGCCATGCCGCTGGGCGGCAGCACGGCGCAGTATCTAGGTTGAGCGCATGGACCCGAACAACAAGCCCAAGCAGCTGAACTCGCCCGTCGTCTCCAAGATCATGAAGTACGCGGGCAAGGCGCATGTTTGGGTGTATCGCCGCTCCGGAGGAAAGATCGGCGCGAACTGGCGCGTGGGGGCCGGGTTCAAGAAGCCGGTGCCGACCCTGCTGCTCGAGCACATCGGCCGTAAGTCCGGCAAGCGGCTGGTGTCCCCGCTGGTGTACATCCACGATGGAGATGACGTGATCGTCGTCGCCTCGCAGGGTGGCCGCGACACGGACCCGCAGTGGTACCGCAACCTCGTGGCCAACCCGGAGGCCCACATCGAGATCGGCTCGGAGCGGCGACCGGTGCGCGCGCTGACCGCCACCCCTGAGCAGCGGGCCCGGCTGTGGCCGAAGCTGGTCGAGGCGTACGCCGATTTCGACACCTACCAGTCCTGGGCCGCTCGCGAGATCCCGGTGATCATCCTGCAGCCGCGCTGACGCGATTGCGATCCATCTCACATCGGAGACGTGTTCGTCTGCCCCCACACGCCGGGTAGCCAACGGACCAGGTGCAGCCCAGCGCCGACCCAATCCGTCAACGCTTGAGGGGCTATATCAATGACCACCACCACTGAAACCACACTGCTGACGCAGTTGCGCACGATTCTCGACCTCACCCACACCGAGATCCAGGTCGCCGAAACCCGGATCGCGCAGGCCAGGACTGAGGCGGTCCGGCGCGAGCTGACCGAGAACGCCGAGAACGGACGCATCCGCGCCGAGGCGATCGAGAAGGCGATCCGCGATCTCGGCGGCTTTCCCGACACGATCGGCCCGTTCCTGGGCCGCGCCGCCGCGGCCGTGAAGGCGCTGACCGAGCAGGCGCAACCGTTCGACGAGGCACTGCTGGGGGATCTGGCGCTGGAGGATCAGCTGCTGGACCGCGCCCGCTACATCAAGGCCCTGGCCGTCGCGGCCAAGAAGCCGGATGTTCAAGAGCTGGCCGACCGGCTGATCACCGCGCACTCGGCGACGGTCAACTGGCTGACCACCGTGCTGGCCGAGGACGCGCTCGGTGGTCCGGCGGCGCTGCAGCGCACCCCGCTGCAGGCCGCCGCGGGCACCGCGGTGAGGATCGTCAACCTGCCCGGGCAGTGGTCGGCGCAGTCGGTCGAGCGCATCGCCGAGCTGCTGCGCTCGGCGGGTCCGGCCGTCGACGACCTCCGTCAACGTGCCCAGCGCGCCAGCGAGATCACGCTCAAGGCGCTCGGCGCCTCGCGTGACGGGGCACTGAAGCGAGCCGAGGAGGTCGTCCGCCGTGAGGGCGCCAATGAGGCGGCCGACGCGCTGCACAAGGCACGCGCGGAAGGCGGCGTCGTCGACGCCGAAGAGCTTCCGATCGCCGGGTATGAGGACCTCAACCTCAACGATGCCGTGGCCGCGGTCAAGGACCTCGACGATCCGAGCGACATCCGCACGATCATCGCCTATGAGGAGATGCACAAGAACCGGCAGCGGCTGGTGTCGGCGGCGCAGACGCGCCTGGCCGACATTGCCCAGGAGGTCGTCGGCCTCAGCTGACCGTTGAACCGCACGGAAACACCCCGCGAAGGTCTCGCGGGGTGTTTTCTTGTCTCGCTTGAGTTTTGGCGCTTCGCGGCTGGCGGCTTCAGCGATTCGCCAGCCAGCGCTTGACGTCCCGCGTCACCGGATCGACGATGTCGGCGAACTCCTGGTGCTTGTCGAGGTAGGCGGCCACCATCGGGCACACCGCGACGATGCGTTGCCCGGCGTCGCGGGTGTCTTGCAGCGCCTCGCCGATCAGGATGGTGGCCAAGCCGCGTCCCTCGAACTCGCCGTCCACCTCGGTGTGGGGGAAGATGCGCTGGCCATCGTGGTCGATGAACTCGGTCAGACCCACCCTCTTGCCCTCGACGGAGATGGTGTATCGGTCGGATTCGGCGGTGACTGCGGTGGGCGCGCCGGTCTTGTCGGTCGTCATGGTTCTTCTATACCCCCGGGTTGGGCCGCGGACGCAACGTCACGTTGGGCAGGGGAGGAGCGGGTAGGCGCGCGACCGTCCCGCGGTAACCGTGCACCGCGCCGAACCGGTCATCGCCCGCCTCCCATTGCCTGCGGTATGTCGCGATGTCGTCGTGGTTGCGACCGACGAAGTTCCACCACATCACCAGCTCTTCGGGAAACGGTGGACCACCCAGCAGCAGGAACCGGGCCGGACCCGATCCGGCATTGGCCACGCTCAACCGGTCGTTGCCGGCGCCCTGGAAAGCGAGGTCGGCGACGTTGAGCGCCGCACCGGCGACCGATATCGCGCCGTGGTCGAGCAGCACACCGTGTTCGAAGTCCGGGTTCACCGCCAGCGTCAGGTTCGCGCCGGGGTCCAGGTCGACCTGCGCACCGAGCAGCGGCGTGAATGTGTGCACGGGCGAGTGCTGGCCCGCGAGCTCGCCGAGGAAGACCCGCAGCGTTGCACCGCCGAGCGTGTGGGGCGTCGGCACGAAGTGCGCGAAATCGCGAGCGGTGTCGCGCGCCTCGTCGGGCAGCGCCACCCACAACTGCACACCGTGCAACAGCGTGGCGGCCGACCGGGTGGAGGAGACCGACACCTCGGAGTGAGCGATGCCGGCGCCGGCCGTCATCAGGTTGAGCTCACCGGGCCGCACCATCGCGTGCACGCCCGCGCTGTCGCGATGCTCGACCTCCCCGCTGAACAACCAGCTGACTGTTTGCAGTCCGGTGTGCGGGTGCGGTGGAACGTCCATCCCTCCGCCGGTGCGCACATCGTGCGGACCGTAATGGTCGACGAAGCACCACGCCCCGATCAGCGATCGCTCCCGCTGCGGCAGCGTCCGTCGCACCCTGATGGCCCGCGGCCCGCCCAACGGCACTTCCCGCGGATGCAGGACGCCGGCGAACGGCGATGCCGCGCAGGCGACTTCGGCCGGTGCAGGCTCGGTGTTGCTCACCTGGACACAGTAGGCCTCAACCCCGGCCGATCATCGCCGAACGGATTACCTCCAGGTCATCGTCGTCGATCCTGAACACCCCGAACCGAAACTTGTATCCCCAGTGGGTCTTGTCCTCGATGAACTTCAGCTGCTCGATGAGCGGGCGGATCGGCGTTTCGGCGCAGTCGAGGAAATCGACGTTGCGCCGCCACGGTTCGAAGTCGGGCGACACCCGATCCTGGTAGGGCTCGTCGTCGGCGATCTGTCCGATTGCGGTGAACGCCTGCAGTGGCGGACCGTCGGGATACACCGTGCGCGGGGAATAGAAGACGATCCAGTCCCCGCGCGTCATCTTTCGCAACATGGTCGGCTTGCCGTGGTTTGCCTGCGTGAAGCGGCCACGGACGCCGAGTTCGACGTGGTCGCGGCTCACTGTGTTTATCCAGTTCGTCATGCCCGCACGCTAAGCGCGGCGGCCGACAGTCCGGGCGTGCGAGCGCACGGCCTGTGGATAACTCCCGGGTGGTGGTGATTAGCATCGGACGCCGTGAGTGACGACTCGCTGCGCGACGACCACGCCGAACTGTTGCGGCGCCGCGAGCTCACCGAGGACACGGCCCGGCCCGAGGCCGTCGAGCGCAGGCATGCGGCGAACGCCCGCACCGCGCGGGAGAACATCGCCGACCTCGTCGACGAAGGGTCGTTCGTCGAATACGGCCGCTTCACCATCGCTGCGCAGCGGCATCGCCGCGACCTCGACGACCTGATCGCGCGCACGCCGGCCGACGGCCTGGTCGCAGGCACCGCACGAATCAACGGGCACCTCTTCGGAAATGACCGCAGCGCCTGCGCGGTGCTGTCCTACGACTACACCGTGCTGGCCGGGACGCAGGGCGCGCTGGGCCATCGCAAGAAGGACCGGCTCTTCGAGCTGATCGAGCGGATGCGCCTGCCGACGGTGTTCTTCGCCGAGGGCGGCGGCGGGCGCCCGGGCGACACCGACATCCCGGTCGTCTCGGCGCTCGACGCGCGCGCGTTCAAGCTGTGGGCGGCACTGTCGGGTGTGGTGCCGCGGATCGCTGTCGTCAACGGCCGCTGCTTCGCGGGCAACGCCGTCATCGCCGGGTGCTCGGACCTGATCGTGGCGACGGAGGGCACGTCGATCGGCATGGGCGGTCCGGCGATGATCGCCGGCGGGGGACTCGGCGACGTGCCGCCCGACGAAGTCGGACCGATCAGCATGCAGGCGCCCAACGGCGTGGTCGACGTCGTCGTCGCGGACGAGGCCGAGGCGGTCGCGGTGACCAAACGGTTGCTCGGATATTTCCAGGGCACCACCGGGCCCGCCCAGGCCGCCGACCAAAGTCGTTTGCGCTCAATGGTTCCCGAGCGTGCCCGCCGGGCATATCAGGTAGCGCCGGTGATCGAGACGCTGGCCGACCAGGGGTCGGTGACGTTCCTGCGCACCCGATTCGCTCCGGAAATGGTGACGGCGTTGGCGCGTCTCGACGGTCGCGCGGTCGGCATCATCGCCAACAACACCATCGTGATGGCCGGTGCGATCACCGCCGCGGCGGCCGACAAGGCGGCCCGCTTCCTGCAACTGTGCGACGCGTTCGGGCTGCCGGTCGTCTCGCTGGTCGACTGTCCGGGGTACATGGTGGGACCGGCGGCCGAATCCGAGGCGCTGGTGCGCCGCGCGTCCCGGATGCTCGTGGCGGGCGCCGCGCTGGAGGTTCCGCTGATAGCGGTGATACTGCGCCGCGGATATGGCCTGGGTGCCCAGGCGATGACCGGTGGGAGCCTGCACGAGCCCGTCCTCACGGTGGCCTGGCCGGGTGCTCATCTGGGACCGATGGGGCTGGAGGGCGCGGTCCGGTTGGGCATGCGCAAGGAGCTCGACGCGATCGCCGACGACGCCGAACGCGAGGAACGCGTCCGCCAGGCGACGGCGGTAGCGCAGGAGAATGCCAAGGCGCTCAACGCCGCTCAGCTGTTCGAGATCGACGATGTGATCGATCCGGCGGAAACGCGCGACGTCATCATCAACACGCTGACCGCGGCCACCGCGCACGCACATCGTCGCGCCGGCCGACGGTTTGTCGACACCTGGTAGCCAGACCTGACGGCTGGCGAAGTAGGGGGACGGTGCCGCCTGCGCCTCTCGGCGAGTGGTCGCTCGCAGCGACAG
The DNA here is from genome assembly GCF_001499985.1 of Mycobacterium sp. IS-1556. NCBI lineage: Bacteria > Bacillati > Actinomycetota > Actinomycetes > Mycobacteriales > Mycobacteriaceae > Mycobacterium > Mycobacterium sp. IS-1556. Next base: position 323,096 of record NZ_LQIM01000001.1, on the reverse strand, counting down.
ATGTGATTGGGGCCCGGGGCATGCCCGGCACCGTCGCATGAGTCAACCACCCGCTGCGGCGCCTTATTCCGGTACGACAGCGGGTGTCGGCCGCCCGCCGCCGAGCCCCCGATCCGGCGGCGGACGAGCCGACGGTCAGGCAGACTCTGCGTACGCTCGACGCTCACGCACCGGATAACCGTTGCGTTCCGCCAACGACTTCAGCTGCCGTAGAGCAAACGTCCGGCCGCGTCCGGCCTCGGGCACGAAGATTCCCGCCCAGAGGCCCTCGGCGCGCGGCAGTTCGCAGGCTTCGCGGGCGCAGAGCCAACGCCGCGGGCAAGCGCGGCAGATCGCCTTGGCCTCCTCGTCGGCCGACGTGGTCCACCGCTCCGGATCCCGGGTGCAAGCCCCGACGGGGATTTCGTCCCATTCCGAAGTGTTCATCAGTCTCGCTCCTTGTGCGGTGTCGGCGGCGAACCTGCCGCGGTGGTGAAAACGTAGCGCACAAACCGTAGCGATGCAACAGTTCATCCCAATCCAACGGCACTTGTGATGCGCCTAGCAATCGTTAACGCAGGTAGAGTGGAATTCGCTTTGATCGAAAACGTAGCGTTGATGAGGTTTCTGCGACTGCAGAACCACAGCGTCGAGACGTCTTTGCTTCGCCACGCCAAGCCCAAGCCGTAGCACCGGGTGTAACGATGGCTACGATTACGGGGCCGTTCCGCCCCGCCCGCCCATGAGGATCGCCGCGCCATGACCCACCCGGAGTCGATCGACCAATCGATCGAGGCGCCCGATCCCGGCATGGCCCGGGCAGGTGCGGCGGCCGCGGCGCGGCGTCGCGAACTCAACATCAGCCAGCGCAGCCTCGCCGCCGACGGCATCATCAACGCCGGCGCGCTGATCGCGTTCGAGAAGGGCAGGAGTTGGCCGCGGGAGCGCACCCGAGCAAAGCTCGAGGAGGTGCTTCAGTGGCCGCCGGGCGCGATCGCGCGAATCCGCCAAGGCGAACCGGTCGACGGCGACGACCGTACGCCGCCGCCCCCGCCCGCCGACGAGGTGCCGCTGATAGCGCAAGCGGTGATCACGGCCGTGAGCACCTTCGACTCGGCGATCGCGGCGCTGCCCGCGCAGGACGATTTGGAGTTCGGACCGAAGGTGACGAAGATCCTGGCCGACCTGCGCCAGCTGGAGGCCGTCGCCGCACGGGCGACACGAATCAGCAAGGTCACCCCGCCGCTGATCAAGGCGTTGAGCGCGGTCCGGACGCGGTACGACACGCTGATGTTGCGGGCGGCGCGGGGTCCGCAACCGACGCTCGGCCAGCGGCTCTACGCCGCCCGTCGCGGTGCGAACCTGACGATCTCCGAAACCGCGCAAGCCGCTGGGGTGTCCGACGACGACGTGATCCACGTCGAAGCCGAACAGGCGGTGTCCGCGGCGGCCGCCGAGGCGATCGAGGTGCTCGTCCGCGAACTCGCCTGAGAGGGCGACGTCAGTACCGCTCCCGACTGCGGTCGTCGCTGGCCGGAAAGTGCTCGGCCAGCGCGGCGGCGATCTCGAGGAACCGACGCCGCGTCGCCGCGGTCATCTCTGATGTCCCGTTGATGACGCCACCGGGTCGCAGGTGCCCGTCGAACGGCACCTCGATCACCTTCTGGCCCTGCCCCGAAAACTGTTGCGCCAGAATCGAACGCGTTCGCTTGTCGGCGTGCCCGTCCGAGTCGTTGAGGACGATGACCGTGCGCTCGAGCAGCCGCGTCAGCCCCCGCGCGGCCAACCAGTCCAACGTCTGGCCCGCCGCCGCGGCGCCGTCAACCCACGGCGAAGACACCACGATCAATGCGTCCAGGTCGCGGAGGGCCTCCTGGGTGACCGGCGCGTCCATCGTCGAACTGCAGTCGATGATCGAGATCGTGAAGTGGCGGTCCAACCGGGAGGTGGCTTCCCGGTAGATGGCCGGATCGAGCACGCGGCGGCGGGCGGGGGTGGCCTCTCCGGCGAGTACGAACAAGCCGGCGGCGTTGTTGCCCACCCGGCTGCGGACGTCGGCGAAGGTCTCCAGATGCTGGTCGGACGCGAGCTCCCAGTACGAGCCCTGCGCCTTGGGATCGACTCGGCTGCCGAGCTTGCCGAATGCGGTGTCGGCGTCGATGGCGACCACCCGGTCGTCCTGGCGCAGTTCGGCGAACACCGAGCCGATGCTGGCCGAGACCGTCGTCTTGCCGACCCCACCCTTGCCCATCACACCGATCTTGAAGTGGCCCCGCAGCGGCCCCCGGATCGTGGCTTCCATCTCGGCCTGCCGGATCTCGTCCGGACCCGGCCCGAGGTTCACCAGTCCGAAAGTGGCCCGGTACAGAACGAACCGCCAACCCCGGCTGGGCGGAACCCGGCGCGGGGGAACCAGTTCGTCGGCCCTGATCCGCTCGGCATACGAGCCGGTCGTCGGCGGAGTCGTCGGCCGACCGTCCGGACCGTATCCGCCACCCGGCCACTGGCCGGATAACGGCGCCTGCTGCTGCGGCGGCGGGGGAGCCGGCCGCTGAGGTGGGCGAGGCGGCGTCGGCCTGGTGGCCGGCGGCTGACCCCAGGCGGCTGGATCGGGACGGCCGCCGGTGGGCACGGGCCCGGTGTCGCGCGGAGACCCTGGCGGCGGCCCGAACCGGGAGGGCGACTGACGGAAGCTGACACCAGACCGTTCCGGCGCTTGGAATCCCGGTGGAGGTTCCGGCGACGGCGCAGCGCGGGGGAGATCGTCGTCACGGGTTTCATGCGGCTCGGGAGCGGGATAGTCGACGGGCGGCCGCGGCGCCACCGGCGAATGCGGGGGAGTCACCGGATCGGGGTCGGGGTCCGAGGGCTCGTAGTCGGTCTTTTCGGGGCCCGTCCAGCCGAGTTCTTTCCGCAATGCGTCATCGCGGTCGGTCACTGCGATCTCCTCCGGATGTCGGTGCGTCGGCCCCCTCCACAAGTATCAACTACCCAGCCAGGCGGCCTCTCGAGCGTGCCGCATGCTGCCGTGGCCAGGTAACAGCAAACACAGTCGCGGTGGTTGCGGCGACGGTCGAAGCGCTCTTCGAGCCACGGCACCAACAGCGAGAAAGCTCGGAAGCGGCCCCCGGAGAGCCCCACAGCCGCACGTGATGTCGTTGCACGGCCAACGTCGGCCAGACCGACGACAATTTTTGCTGTATCCGGTGTCTATCCTCTCTGACGATGATTTGACGTTCGCCATCAGCGCATCATGGCGGACCTCGGTGCCCTCCGGCGGAGGGCAAAATTGGTGACATGGGCGGCCCTGAAGCGCTGGTACGCTGACGTGCGGCAAAGGGGTTTGCGGACACGAATCACTGCGATGCGGGCGTGAACCGCGGCAAAGAAGCGGCGGACAACGCGTGGTGGATCCGGCCGACGAGCCTCGCGGCGATGGGTTCGCGCACCGAAATCGGTGAAGCGCGGCCCTCCGTTGGCGGTTAGGTTGGTGCGGGTATTCACCCGGGCCGCCGGCCGGGCTGCCAACGACGAGAAGTAAAGGAGCGATGGATCCATGTCCGGCGAAGACCTGTGCGCCACCACCGCCCACCTTTGCGTTCTGGCGGATCGGCCGTGAGCCCCGACGCTACGCACATCGACGACGTCGTCGGCGTCGAGGTCACGATCGACGGCATGCTGGTGATCGCAGACCGGCTCGGGCTGACGGAGTTTCCGACCGCGCTGGGAATCCGGCTCAACATTCCGCAGCCCGATCTGCGTGACCGGGTGTGGGAGCAGGTGGCCCGGGACCTGACCGAGCAGGCTGTGCTCGACGTTTTCGGCCAACCGCACCCCGAGGTGGCGGCCATGGTCGACACCCTGAGTAGGGCCGACCGGACGCTGGAAGCCCGATGGTGGCGGCGCGACGTGGGCGGGAAGATGGTGCGTTTCGTCGTCTGCCGCAAGGGCGATCGGCATGTCGTCGCGGCTCGTGACGGTGACATGTTGGTGCTGCAGCGGATCGCCCCGCAGGTCGGGCTCGCGGGCATGGTGACGACGGTGCTGGGCCCTGCGACGGCGGCCGACGTGGAACCCCTGACGGGCGTCGCCAGCAAATTGGCCGAATGCCGGGAAGCAAACCAGCTCGCGGCCTATGGGCTCGCGCCGACCTCCGCGCGCGCGTATGCCGACATCATCGCCGAGCCCGAGAGCTGGGTGGAGATCACCGCGATCGAACGCCATCCCGGCGGCACCTTCACCCAGGCCGATGTCGCGGCCGGGGTGCTCGATTCGAAGCACGGGCGGATCGTGTCGATTCCGCGACGGGTCAGTGGCGAACTGTACGGAAGCTTCCTGCCGGGGACTACCGAGAATCTGCAGCGGGCGCTCGACGGGCTGATCGAATTCCTGCCCTCGGGCACCTGGTTCGAGCAGACCGCGGACAGTGAGGAAGGCGTCCATGGCGAGTGAGACGCCTCCGGAAGGGTTCGACTCCTTCATTCGCGGCGAGGATCCGACGGACTCGGTCCTTGACGCATTGGCGATCTACTCGCCGGGCGAACCCGTCGAAACCGAAACCACGGACCCCGTCTTCACCGTGACCAACCCGCCGGGCACGGTCGCCGTCAGCACGTTCCTCGACGGCCGGGTCAGCCAGATCGAACTGTCGCCGAAGGCCGCCGAGCTGACTGAAGCCGACCTCGCTGCCGAAGTCGTGGTCATCGCCGGCCTGGCGACCCGAGAGGCGAAGTCGGCCCAGCACGCGATGATGCTCGAGGGAATGCGGGAACAGGGCCACGACGACGCGGCGACCCGCGACTTCCTGACCCGCGATCTTGATCTGCCCAGCCCGGAACAGGCCCGGGCCGAACGCGCACGGGTGTTCGCGACAAGATATGCGGGTGACGATGACTGAGCACCTCGCCAGCCTGTTCGGAAGCGCGGTCGGCATGCTGCCCAGCGCGCCCGCGCGCTCGTTCGAGATCTTCACCGAGATCACCACTCTGGACGAATCCGCCTGCGACGCCTGGGTGGGTCGCATCCGCTGCGGAGACACCGACCGGGTCACCCTTTTTCGGGCCTGGTATTCCCGCGCCAACTTCGGCCAACTCGCCGGCTCCGCCGAAATCTCGATGAACAGCGTGAACGCGCGGGTCCCGATCGGGGGGCAGTTCGGGGACATCACCTACCCGGTCAACTCCCCGTTGGCCATCGCGATGGGTTTCGCGGTGAACGAGGCGTCGGTCGGCAATTACGCCGACGCGATGGAGGCACTCGAGGACCTGCCGTCCGCCGGAGCCGAGCACCTGGTCGCCTGGGTCAAGGCCGTTGTCTACGGTGCGGCCGGGCGCTGGACCGATGTGATCGAGCAGGTTCGCGGGGCAGCGGGCTGGCCCGACAAGTTCCTCGCGGCCGCGGCAGGTGTGGCGCACGGCGTCGCCGCGGCCAACCTCGGGCTGTTCACGGAGGCCGAGCGGCGCCTGACCGAGTCGAACTCCTCGCCCGCAGGAGAAGCATGCGCACCCGCGATCGCGTGGTTTCTGGCGATGACCCGGCGCAGCCAGGGCAACGAAGAGGCCGCGGTGGCGCTGCTGGAATGGCTGCAGGCCACCCATCCGGAGCCGAAAGTCACTGAAGCGCTACGTGATCCGTCGTACCGGCTGACCACGACCACCGCGGAGAAGATCGCCGCTCGCAAAGACCCTTGGGACCCGACGAGCGTGGAGGCCGACACCGCCGGTCGTGACCGGCTACTGGCCGAGGCGCAGGCCGAATTGGAGCGCCAGATCGGGCTGACCCGGGTCAAGGAGCAGATCGAGGCGTACCGCGCCGCAACACAGATGGCCAAGATCCGCGCGGCGCGAGGCATGAAGGTTGCGCAGGCGTCGAAGCACATGATCTTCGCCGGACCGCCCGGCACCGGGAAGACGACGATCGCCCGCGTGGTGGCCAGCATCCTCGCCGGCCTCGGGGTGATCAGCGAGCCGAAACTCGTCGAGTCCTCGCGCAAAGACTTTGTCGCGGAGTACGAAGGGCAGTCGGCGGTCAAGACGAGCCGGACCATCGACCGCGCGATCGGCGGCGTGCTGTTCATCGACGAGGCCTACACCTTGGTGCAGGAACGCGACGGCCGCGCCGACCCGTTCGGCACCGAGGCGCTGGACACGCTGCTGGCCCGGATGGAGAACGACCGCGACCGCCTGGTGGTCATCATCGCCGGCTACAGCGCCGACATCGACCGCCTACTGGAGTCCAACGACGGCCTTCGGTCGCGTTTCGCGACCCGCATCGAGTTCGACTCCTACACCCCCGACGAGATCGTCGAAATCGGCAAAGTCATTGCAAAGGCGAATGATTCGGCGCTGGACGAGGAGGCGGCGAAGCGGGTCCTGGAAGCCGCCACGCTGCTGAGCCAGCGGACGCTGAACGGCAAACCCGCCCTCGACATCGCCGGCAACGGCCGTTACGCCCGCCAGCTCGTCGAGGCGGGTGAACAGAACCGGGACATGCGGCTGGCCCGTTCGCTCGACGTCGACAGCCTCGACGTCGAACAGCTCAGCGAGATCAACGGTGAGGACATGGCCGCCGCCATCGCCGCGGTCCACGGACGTCTGAGCATCGGCGAGTAGGCATGGCGGGTTTCCGGCTCACCACCAAGGTGCAGGTCAGCGGGTGGCGCTTCCTGCTGCGGCGCGTGGAGCACGCGATCGTGCGACGGGACACCCGGATGTTCGACGACCCGCTGCAGTTCTACAGCCGCGCCGTGTCCGCCGGCGTCGTCATCGCGGTACTGATCTGTCTGGGCGCCGCGCTGTTGGCGTACTTCAAGCCGCTCGGAAAGCGCAGCGGCGACACCCTTCTCGTCGACCGCAGCACCAACCAGCTCTATGTCGTGCTCCCGGACAGCGGCCAGTTGCGCCCGGTGTACAACCTGACTTCCGCGCGGCTCGTTCTCGGGAACTCGGGAACACCGTCGGCGGTGAAATCCGATGAGCTCAACCGGATGCCGAAGGGTCAGCCCGTCGGAATACCCGGAGCCCCTTACGCAACACCGGTCGGCAGCGCGAGCTCGATGTGGACGCTGTGTGACACGGTGACCAAACCGGAGAGCGTGGCCCCGATCGTAGAGACCTCGGCCATCGTGCGACCCCTGGTGACCGACGCCTCGGTGGGGCCGATGCGTGCCATGGAGGGCATCTTGGTGACCTACGAGAACGAAAGCTGGTTGGTCACCGAAAGCGGCAGGCACGACATCGATCTCGCCGATCGCGCGATAACGTCGGCGGTCGGGATTCCGGTCACCGCCAAGGCGACGCCGATCTCCGAGGGACTGTTCAACGCGTTGCCCAACGCAGGTCCGTGGCGGCTGCCCGTGATCCCCTCCTCGGGCGCGCCGAATTCGCTTGGCTTACCGCCGAATCTCGTGATCGGCTCGGTGTTCAAGGCGCTCACAGAGGATGGCAACCAACATTTCGTGGTACTCCCCGACGGCGTCGCCCGGATCAACGACACCACCGCCGCGGCTATCCGTGCCACCAACTCGTTCGGTCTCGTCACACCGCCTGCGGTGGAGGCGAGCGTGGTCGCGAGAATCCCCGAGCACGTGTTCGCCTCACCGTTGCCCGCCGAGCCGCTGAACATTCTGTTGCGTGGGGACGCCCCCACGCTGTGCTGGTCCTGGCGGCGCGAACCGGGTGATCAGGCGCCGAAGACGACGGTGATCGCCGGCCGCCACCTGCCGATCCCGGCGTCGGCGATGAACACCGGGATCAAGCAGATCGGCGGCGACGCAACGGTTTACATCGAGGGTGGGCAGTACATCCGGTTGCAGTCGCCCGATCCGCGGTACGGCGAGAGCCTGTATTACGTCGACCCGCAGGGCGTGCGCTACGGGCTACCCAACGAGGACACCGGGAACGTGCTCGGGCTCAGCGGGCCGGTGACCGCACCGTGGCAGGTGGTCGGCCTTCTCGTTGACGGACCGGTGCTGTCGAGGGAGGCGGCCCTCGTCGAACACGACACCCTGCCGCCAGACCCCAACCCGCGCAAGGTCGGCGACGGCACCGCAGGTGCGGCGCAGCCGGCCACGTCCCAGACCGGAGGCGGCGGATGACGACAAAGAAATTCACCCCGATCATCAAGCGGGGACCGCGGCTGACGCCGGGTGAAGTCAACGTCGCGCCGCCCGACGACCTCGGTGTCGAGATCCCGCCGTCGGGCATTCAGAAGGCGCTGCCCTGGGTGATGGGCGGCGGCATGCTCGGAATGATCGCGATCATGATCTTCACCGGCATTCGGCAGCTTTCGCCATACATGCTGATGATGCCGCTGATGATGATCATGGCCACGGTCGGGTTCATGGCGGGTGGTGGGCCCGGCGGCAAGCGGGTGCCCGAAATCAACGCCGACCGTAAGGAGTACCTGCGCTATCTGTCCGGGCTGCGTACCCGGGTCACGTCGTCGGCAGCGGCGCAGGTGACGTTCTTCAACTATCACGCGCCACACCCGGCGGACCTGTTGTCGATCATCGGCACGAACCGGCAGTGGTCCCGGCAGACCAACGCCGACTTCTACACCGCCACCCGGGTGGGGCTGGGCGCCGAACCCGCGGTCGACCGGCTGCTCAAGCCGGCCGTCGGTGGCGAGCTGGCGGGCCCGCAGGGAGCGCCGCAGCCGCACCTGGAGCCGGTGAGTCACATGTGGGTGACGAAGTTCCTTCGCACGCACGGACTGATCCACGATTGCCCGAAGCTGTTGCAGCTACGGACTTTTCCCACCATTGCCGTCGGCGGCGATCCCGCGGGCGCCGCGGGCTTGCTGACCGCCATGATCTGCCACCTCGCGGTCTTCCATCCGCCAGACCTGCTGCAGATGCGGGTGCTCACCGACAACCCCGAGGACCCGAACTGGGCGTGGCTCAAGTGGTTGCCGCATGTGCAGCATCAGACCGACACCGACGCGGCGGGTCCGACCCGGATGATCTTCACCCGTCCCGACGGTCTGAGCGACCTCACCGCCCGCGGTCCCCACACCGCGGACGCGGCGCCGAGCGGACCCTACGTCGTCGTCTTCGACCTCACCGGCGGCAAGGCCGGTTTCCCGGTCGACGGTCGGGCCGGCGTCACGGTGATCACGCTCGGCAACCATCGCGGCTCGGCGTACCGGATCCGGGTCGCCACTGACGGCACCGCCGACGATCGGCTGCCCAACCAGACGTTCAGGCTGATCACCTCCGCGGTCGACCACATGACACCCGGACAGGCCGGTCGCGTCGCGCGGAAACTGGCCGGCTGGTCGATCACCGGCACGATCATCGACAAGAGCGTGCGGGTGCAGAAGAAGGTCGCCACCGAATGGCATCAACTGGTCGGGGCGCAGACGATCGAGGAAGTCACCCCGGCGCGGTGGCGGATGTTCAGCGACACCGACCGCGACCGGTTGCGGATCCCGTTCGGTCACGAGCTCAAGACCGGCGACATCATGCACCTGGACATCAAGGAGGGCGCGGAGTTCGGTGCCGGTCCGCACGGGATGTTGATCGGCACAACGGGTTCCGGTAAATCCGAGTTTCTCCGGACGTTGATCCTGTCGCTGGCCGCCACGCACCATCCGGATCAGGTCAACCTCCTGCTCACCGACTTCAAGGGCGGCTCGACGTTCCTCGGCATGGAGAAACTGCCGCACACCGCGGCGGTGGTCACCAACATGGAGGAGGAGGCAGAACTGGTCAGCCGCATGGGCGAGGTGCTGTCCGGCGAACTGGACCGACGGCAGTCGATCCTGCGGCAGGCGGGAATGCAGGTCGGCGCGGCCGGTGCGCTGTCCGGTGTGGCCGAGTACGAGAAGCACCGGGAACGCGGGGCCGACCTCCCGCCGCTGCCAACACTTTTCGTGGTGGTCGACGAATTCGCCGAGCTGTTGCAGAACCACCCGGACTTCATCGGTTTGTTCGACCGCATCTGCCGCGTCGGCCGGTCGCTGCGCGTACACCTGCTGCTCGCGACGCAGTCGCTGAACACCGGCGGGGTGCGTATCGACAAGCTCGAGCCCAACCTCACCTACCGGATCGCATTGCGCACCACCAGTTCCGCCGAATCCAAGGCGGTGATCGGAACACCGGAGGCGCAGTACATCACCAACAAGGAAAGCGGCGTCGGGTTCCTGCGCGTCGGCATGGAGGACCCGGTCAAGTTCCAGGCCGTCTACACCGGTGTGCCCTATGCGCCGACGGCTGCACAACACGACGACGGCGAATCCAAGCCGCGGACCAACGGTCAGAGGCGCCCGCAGATCCGTCCGTTCACCGCGGCGCCGATCCTCGACGCGACGGCGGTGACATCGTGAGCGTCCAATCCGAGCAGCGCGTGCTACGCGAGGTGGTCCTCGACCAGCTGACCACCGGCGAGACCCGGGCCTATCGAATGTGGTTGCCGCCGTTGGCCGATCCCACTCCGGTCAACGAGTTGATCGCGAACGACCACCAGCGCCAGCCGCTGCGCTTCGGGCTCGGCATCATGGACGAGCCGCGCCGGCACCGCCAGGAGGTGTGGGGCATCGACGTGTCGGCGGCCGGCGGCAACATCGCCGTCGGCGGGGCGCCGCAGACCGGTAAGTCCACCTTCCTACAGACGCTCGTGCTTTCGGCTTCCGCATCGCACACCCCGCGACAGGTCCAGTTCTACTGCATCGACCTCGGCGGCGGCGGCCTGTTGTACCTAGAGGACCTGCCGCACGTCGGTGGCGTCGCGACCCGGTCGGAGCCCGACCGCGTCAACCGCGTCGTCGCCGAGATGAAAGCCGTTCTGCGCCAGCGGGAAGCGCTGTTCAAGCAGTACCGTGTCGGCTCGATGGCCGCGTACCGCGAGCTGCGTGAGGACGTCAATCATCCGCTGGCGGCCGATCCATTCGGCGACGTGTTTCTCGTGATCGACGGCTGGCCGGCCTTCGTGGCGGAATTTCCCGATCTCGAGTCGGTCGTGCAGGACCTCGCCGGGCAGGGCCTGCAATTCGGTGTGCACACCGTGATCTCGACGCCGCGGTGGACCGAGCTCAAGTCACGCGTGCGCGACTACCTCGGCACCAAGGTCGAGTTCCGGCTCGGCGACGTGAACGAGACCCAGATCGACCGCATCACAAGGGAGATCCCGGCCAACCGGCCCGGTCGGGCGGTCTCGATGGAGAAACATCATCTGATGATGGGCGTACCACGGCTCGACGGCGTGCACAGCGCGGACAACCTTGTCGCCGCGATGTCGGAGGCGGTCGCGGCGATCACCGCCCGTCACACCGATCAGGCGCCGAAGGTTCGTGTCCTGCCCGACCGCATCTACCTGCACGACCTTGATCCGAACCCGCCCGGCCCGGACGCCGACTACCGGACCCGGTGGACGATCCCGCTCGGCCTTCGCGAATCCGACATGGGCGTCGCCTACAACCACATGTACCTGACCCCGCACCAGTTGATCTTCGGGGCGCCCAAGTCGGGCAAGACGCGCATCGCGCACGCGGTGGCGCAGGCCATCTGTGCGCGCAACAGCCCGGATCAGGTGCGGTTCATGCTTGCCGACTACCGATCCGGTCTGCTCGACGCGGTGCCGCAAAGCCATCTGCTCAAGGCGGGCGCGGTCAACCGGAACCAGTCGACGCTGGAGGTATCGATCCAGGCGTTGGCCGGCAACCTGCGGAAGCGGCTGCCGCCGCCGGACCTCACCACCGCGCAATTACGGTCCCGGTCTTGGTGGAGTGGGCCCGACATCGTGCTGTTGGTGGACGACTGGCACATGATCGTCGCCGCGGCAGGCTTGGCGCCGCCGATGGCCCCGTTGTTCCCGCTGTTGCCTGCGGCCGCCGACATCGGTCTGCACCTCATCGTGACGTGTCAGATAAGTCAGGCGCACCGCGCCACCATGGACAAGTTTGTCGGTGCCGCATACGGGGCGGGGACGCCCACCATGTTCTTGTCCGGTGAGAAGAACGATTTTCCGTCACGGGAGATCATCGTTAAGAAGCGGCCTCCTGGCCAGGCGTTTCTCGTCACTCCCGACGGCAAAGAGGTGATCCAGGCGGCCTACGTGGATCAACCGGAAGAAGAAGTGTCGGCAGCACCCCTCAGACCCGGTTAGGATATACCGAGACGCCACAGCAAACATCGAGGTTAGGCGCCAGCAAACGGGACCGGGGGAAGATTCCTCAGCCGTCGGCAATCGCTGTTTGCTCTTGTACAAATCAATATCTAGTGCATTCAAAACACACCAGGAGATACCGCAAATGCAACCCATGACGCATAACCCCGCGGCCGTCGCAATCGGTGCCCAGGTAGTTGCAAATGGCACCCGCGGTTTGGCCGCCGGCACGACGGCTTCGGCAGCGGTGACCGCCCTAGTTCCCGCGGGAGCCGAGGAAGTCTCCGCCCTGGCAGCGGCGGCGTTCGCCAGCGAAGGTGTCGAAACGCTGTTGCAGAACACGTTCGCCCAGGAAGAGTTGGCCCGGGCTGGCGCTGCGTACATCGAGGCCGCGGGCACATATGCCGCGGTCGACGGCGCCAACGCTGCCACCTTCTGACCAAATCGTCCGTTCAAGGACAGGTCGAGGAAGCCAAGAAGATGTACTCGTGGCATGGAATGCCGCCAGAGATCAACACCGCGCGGCTGATGGCGGGCGCCGGTCCGGCGCCGATGCTGCAGGCTGCCGCTGGGTGGGAGGCTTTCGCGATTTCGCTGGAAACACAGGCCGACGAATTGGCTGCAAGCCTGGCCAACCTGGCGTCAATGTGGACGGGTGCAGCAAGCGAGCGTGCCGTTGCTGCAACCATGCCGATGATTGTCTGGCTAAGGACAGTGAGTGCTCAGGCGCAAAAGCGGGCGTTGCAGGCGACGGCACAGGCGAACTCTTACAGCCTCGCGATGGCCACCACGCCTCCTCTCATGGAGATCGTGGCGAACCACGTCACCCGCGCCGTCCTGCATGCCACGAACTTCCTGGGAGTCAATACCGTCCCGATCGGAATCAACGAGTTCGACTACTTCGTCCGGATGTGGAATCAGGCGGCCGGGGCAATGGACGTCTACCAGGCAGAGACGGCGCTGAACATCATGTTCGAGCCGATCATGCCGATGAAACCGATCGTCATCCCGGGCGTAGGTGAGGCGGGCGCCGCCAGCGCGATCGGGCAGGTGGCAGGCAGGGCCGTCGCGGGTGCTGCACGCAACGCGGTGATCGCCAAGGTCAGCGCGTGGGGCAAGGTCGAGACGGCGCGCCTGTCGGCCGGGAGCGCGGTTGCAAACGCCGACTCGGCCGCTCAGCGTGCGCAGGGTCAGGTCCAGAAGACGGAGAACGCCGCCCAACAGGCGGGCCGGCAACAGACGATGCAGCAGGGCATGCAACAAGGCATGCAGATGGGCATGCAGATGGCGTCGCAATTGGGCTCGACCCTTGGTCAGCTCCCGCAGCAGGGCATGCAGATGGTCAGTCAGCCCATGCAGCAGCTGACGCAGCCGTTGCAGCAGGTGACTTCAATGTTCAGTCAGCTGGGCAGCGTAGGAAGCGACAAGGCACAGATCGGCCTGATCGGAGCCAGCCCCTTCTCCAACCACCCGTTGGCGGGCGGATCCGGCGCGGCCTCGGGGGCGGGCCTGGTGCGCGCGGCTTCTCTCCCCGGCGCGGGCGGCATCGGAGCCCAGACACCACTGATGGCGAATCTGATCGGCGAGACGAAGCCTGTCGCGGTGGCACCGGGCGCTGCAGCGGGCGGAAGCGCAGCGGGGTTGGCACCCGTCGGCGCGGGCGGCATGGGCCCGATGGGAGCGATGGGCCAGCGCGGCACCAGTGGCGGTAGCAAGCAGGGTCTCAACGCGCCGCGCGTGTTGCCGCAAGACCTCGGTGAAGACGAGGGCGACGACTGGTAACCAAAAGACTTCCTGGCCACTCGGTCAGGAGCGACACTCGCCATTCTCGTGGTGAGGACACAAGAAGAAGAGAAGGAAGCAAATCATGTCAAATCCAGCAGGAATGGAAACAGACGCTGCTGTCCTCGCCCAAGAGGCCGGCAACTTTGAGCGAATCGCGGCTGAGCTCAAGACCGTGATGGGCCAGGTCGAAGCCACCGCGGGTGCCCTCAAAGCGAACCTCGACTCACCGGAGGCAGGTGTTGCCGCCCAGGCCGCGCTGACGCGGTACCACGAGGCGCAGAACCAGCAAACGACTCTGTTGGACGAGATCAGCATAAACATCCACCAGTCAGGCGTCGAGTACACCTCGACTGACTCGGACCAGGCCGCCAACCTCCAGAGCACCATGGCCAACATGGACATCAACCACTAGGCCCCTCAACCACAGCAACTACCAGGAAAGGAAATAACGATGAGCGGACCAATGAGATACAACTTCGGTGGAATCGAAGGCGACGCAGGCGAACTCGCGGGGGCTGTCGCTCAGGTGCAAGGACTGCTCGCTGAGGGCAAGGGGTCGCTCACGGCGCTTCAGTCCGTGTGGGGCGGCAGCGGTTCCGACGCTTACCAGCAGTTGCAGATGCGCTGGGACGCCTCTTCTGAGGAGTTGAATGACGCGCTCAAGAATCTGGGCCTGGCTGTTAGTGAGGCCGGACATACGATGGCTCACGCGGACTCCACCATCGCTGGCCGTTTCGGCGGCTAGCAGGGCGACCACGTAGACGGGCGAATGGGCCCTCAGCTAGGCGATCGGCCTATTCGCCCGTCTCGTGCACAATTACCCAAATCGATTGTTCGAGAGGTACCCATGTCGGCCGACTATGACCGGCTCTTCCATTCCGCGGATGCCGCGACCACGACCGAAGAGGACACCGTGACGGTGGACCGCGAGATCGTCGCGGCCGCCGACGGCAAGCCCACGCCCAGCGGGCCGGCGCACGCCGAGGCGCTACCGCCCATGCCCACCGGCCAGGGCCACAGCGAGCTGACATCGCCCACGATGCCTGTCGGCCAAACCAAGGCTGCGCCGGCGCCCCCGCCCGGGCAGACCGAGGTCACCACGCAGATGCCGCCCGCGCGTTCAACAGCGCCGCCGCTTCCGGCGAACGGGATGATGCGCACGCCGCAGGCCCACAACATGCCCGCCGGTGCTCGATACGAACAGCCCCGGCCGTCGCCGGCGCCGGCACCGCGGCACGCGCCTTCCCCCGCCCCGAGCCAGCACTTCGCCGAAGTGCAGGCCGACAAGAACGGCGCCTTCGGCAGCGCCGCGCCGGCACAGACATCGGCGGCCACGATCGGCAATCACCGCGCGATCGACGCCCTGTCCCACGTCGGGGTCAAGTCCGCGGTGAAGATGCCGTCGCAGCGGGGCTGGCGGCATCTGCTGTACGTGCTGACCCGGATCAACCTCGGGCTGTCGCCCGATGAGCTCTACGAGATGGAGCTGCACACCCGGATCCGCCGCAACGCCCGCGACTCCTACCAGATCGGCATCTTCGGCCTCAAGGGCGGCGTCGGCAAGACCGCCGTCACCGTGGCACTCGGATCAGCGCTGAGCAAGGTGCGCGGCGATCGGATCCTGGCCATCGACGCCGATCCCGACGGCGGCAATCTCGGCGACCGGGCGGGACGCCAGTCCGCCGCCACCGTCGCCGATCTGCTTGCCGACAAGGAACTGGCCCGCTACAACGACATTCGCGCATACACGAGCATGAACGCCGCCAACCTCGAAGTGCTCTCGAGCGAGGACTACAGCGGGGCACGCCGCGAATTCAACGACGAGGACTGGAAGGGCGTGACGGGCATCGTGTCGCGCTACTACAACCTCGTGCTCGCCGACTGCGGGGCCGGACTGTTCCAGCCCGCGGCCCGTGGTGTCCTGTCCACGGTGTCGGGTCTGGTCATTGTCGCCAGTGCGTCAATCGACGGTGCACGACAAGCGGCGATGACCATGGATTGGTTGCGCCAGAACGGATATCAGGATCTGCTCGGCCGTTCGTGCGTGGTGATCAACCACGTCGTCCCGGGCAAGCCGAACATCGACGTCGAAGATCTGGTCGCGCAGTTCGAGCGCCATGTCCCGCCGGGCCGGGTCATCGTCCTGCCGTTCGACAAGCACATCGCTGCGGGCACCGAGATCCAACTCGACCTGTTGGGCAAGACGTTCCGGCGCCGGGTCGTCGAGTTGGCTGCCGCGCTGTCCGACGACTTCGACAGGCTCGAACGGCGTTGACCTCCACCGCCGCAGCAGCATCCACGTCGAGCGTCACGCCCGGCCGGCCGTCGACCACGCGGGTCACGATCCTCACCGGCAGGCGGATGACCGATTTGGTGCTGCCCGCGGCGGCGCCGATCGAGACCTACATCGATGAGACGGTCTCGGTGCTGGCCGAACTTCTCGAAGACACACCGAAAGACGTACTGGCCGGGTTTGATTTCTCGGCGCAGGGCGTGTGGGCGTTCGCCAGGCCCGGTGCCCCGCCGCTGAAATTCAACGAGTCCTTGGACGACGCAGGGGTCGTCGACGGGTCGCTGCTGACCCTGGTCTCGGTGAGCCGCACCGAGCGGTACCGCCCCCTTGTCGAGGATGTCATCGACGCCATCGCAGTGCTCGACGAGTCGCCGGAGTTCGACCGGACCGCGCTGAATCGCTTTGTCGGCGTTGCTATCCCGCTGGTGGCGCTCGTCGTGACGGTGATGGCGCTGGTGGCGTGGACGCGGGCAGGCCACGACTGGTGGTGGTCCGCGGCCCTTGGCGTGCTGGGTTTGGGTCTGCTCGTCGGCAGCGCGCTGGCTACCAACCGCTACCAGAACCTCGACATGTCGGAATGCCTGCTGGCGGCGTCGATACCGACGCTCGCCGGTGCGGTTGCGCTGGCCGTACCGTTACCCCGCGGGGTCGATTCGCTTGGGGCACCGCAGATCGCGGGAGCGGCCGCCGTTGTGCTGCTGTTGACGTTGGCAACGCGCGGCGGACCTCGCCGGCGAGCGGAGTTCGCCTCCTTCACTGCGGTCACAGCGGTCGCGGCGACGGCCGCGGCGATCGCCTACGGCTACGGATGGCAGTACTGGGTGCCGACGGGTGCGATCGCGTTCGGCCTCATCGTCGTCACCAACGCGGCGAAGCTCACGGTCGCTGTGGCCCGGATCGCGCTGCCGCCCATTCCGGCGCCGGGCGAGACGGTTTCCAACGACGAACTGCTGGATCCGGTGACAACCTCTGGGACGGATGAGGAGTCACCGACCTGGCAAGCCATCATCGCCTCCGTACCGGATTCCGCGGCGCGCCTGCACGAGCGCAGCCAGTTGGCCAAGCGCCTGCTGATCGGGTTCGTCACGGCCGGAGTGCTAGTGTTGTCCGTCGGCGCCATCGCCGTTGTGGTGCAGGGACATTTCTTCGTGCACAGCATGATCGTGGCGGGTCTCGTCACCGCGATCTGCGCCTTCCGTTCTCGGCTTTACGCCGAGCGTTGGTGTGCGTGGGCGCTCCTGGGCTCGGTCGTCCTCATTCCGACCGGCGTGATGATCCGGCTCTGTCTCTGGTACCCGGACTCGGCGTGGCTGGTGCTGGCGGGCTACGTCGCCGCCGCGATCATCGCGCTGATCGTCGTCGGGGCAACCGCGGGGGTGCGCCGGGTCTCACCGGTGACCAAGCGCATCCTCGAACTGCTCGACGGTGCCGCCATCGCCGCCGTGATCCCGATGCTGCTGTGGATCGCCAGCGTCTACGACCTCTTGCGCAACTTGCGCTTCTAGGTTTCTCGTGCGTCTCGTGTTCGGTTGCCTGGTCGCATGTTTGGTGTGCTCGGCGTGCGGAAATGTCGTCGACGGCAGTGCCCATCCGGCCGCCGACCTGGGCACCTCAACAGCGACCACCACGTCAGCTGGGCCTGTGGTGATACCTGCGACGGGGGTTGAAGCCAATCTGCTCAAGCGCAGCGAGCTGGAAGCCATCGTGGGCGACACCGACATGACTGAGGTCGAGTCCTACACCGGTCCCGACACCACGACCCAAGGGTTCGAGCCTCGCGAATGTCTGAACCGCGCGGGGGTCGCCACCGCCCTGGGATACGTCGGCGAAGAGGACCAGGCGATTGTCGGCAACACGAACCAGGGCGCCAACGGGCGAATCGCCGCACAGGTCATCAGTGTGTGGGAGAACCACCACGAGCCTCGCAACCTCCTCGCCTCGACTGCACGGGGATGGGCACTTTGCCGCGACGGTCAGCCATTCACCGTTGTGGCCCCATACGGCGAGCGCGGCCAGTACTGGGTGGCCGGACAGATCAGCACCATGGGTGAATCCCGGGTCAGCACAGTCATTGAGCGTCAGGAGCCACCAGGTTGGACTTGTCACCACCTCGTCGCGATTCAGGCCAACATCGCAGTGGAGACTGCGGCCTGCGGTGAGGGTGATACCGCGGCACAGGCCAGTGAGATCGCCGACCGCATCCTGGCGCGGTTTCCGCGCTGATCGAGTCGTACCCCGAGTCGCCAAGAACCTCGACCGGACGGGGCCTATCGCACCTCGCGGGCCAGCTTCGGCGCGAAATTGGCGTCGAGATACCGGCTTGCGAGATAACCCCCCGGGCCAGTCAATGCGGCGATAGTGTCCGCATCGTCCACGATGACCATCGTTCCTTGATAGCCGATAAAAGGCCTTGGCAGGCCGTCGAACCCGCCGCCGCCGGCGTTGCTGTCGGTGCGGACGACGACGAGAACGTCGGTTTCAATGCGGTAGACAGCGCTCGCGTCGGGCATGGGACGGATGTCACCTGTGTCGGTAGCAGCACGGGCGAGATCTTGGCTGTAGCGCAGTCCAAGCGCTTCGAGGTAGTTGGCGGCTGTGGACGGTGTGAGTATCTCCGACACACCCGTATCTGCATTGATCAGAGCCTCAACGGATTTCCCGACCCACGAAGCATTCTGGTTCTTCAGATCGTCCTGCTGCGAACGCACTTCGCTGATGAGGTCCTTGGCCTTTGCTTCGTAGCCGAGGATCTCGCCGATCCAGGTCAGCCGGTTCTGCCATGTCCATTGTTCCGCGGCTTGGTCACTGGGCCTTGTCAGCGTCGGTGCAATGGCGGCGAGTTTGTCATAGGTGGCTTGGTCGATCGGGCCGGTGGCGATGATGACGTCGGGGCGGGCGTCGGCGACCGCGGCGGTGTTGGTGAATCCGCTCAGTACGGTCGGATCGCCGGTGACGGCAGACTGTTCCCAGCTGGGCAGCGCACTGCTGGATGAGCCGATCACGACAGGTTGGACACCCAGGGACAGCACGGCATCGCCGTCACCGGGACCGATCGCTGCCACCCGTTGGGGCCGGGCGGTGAGCTCGGTGGCGCCGTATTCGTGGGTGAACGTCTGCGCCTGGTAGGCCGGTTCGTCCGGCCCTCGATTCCACAGCATCACTGCGCCGGCAACGACCGCGACAACGACGACAGCGATACCGGCAGCGATGAGTGTGCGCCTACGGCGGCGGTTGAGTCCGCCGACTCCGGCCGGGCCTGGCTGTGCAGCCTGCGTCGGGGACTGGTGCTGAGCGGCGCCCCACCCACTCGGATAAGTGATGGCGTCCGCGGCGTGCAGGGGTCCGGGGGGCCCCAGGTACGCCGGCGGCGGACCGCTGGGCTGGCCCCCGGTAGGTACCGATGGCGTCCACTCGGTGGGCAGGCGCGGCGCAGTGGGTGTGGTCCTCAATTGCACCGTGGTGTCATCGAGAGCCGCGGCCGCTGCTGCGGCAAGGTCACTGGCGGTTTGGAAGCGATGGTTCGGGTCCTTGGCCATCGCTTTGGCGATGACGGCGTCGATTGCCGTGGGCGCGTGGGGTATCCGCTCGGTGACCTTTGGCGGTGGCGACGACAAATGACCGGCTATCGTCGCCCCCACATCGGCGCCGGGGCGTGCGAACGGGGTCTGACCGGTGAGCATCGTGTACAGGCTGCACCCCAGAGCGTAGATATCAGCGCGGTGGTCGGCGGGTTCGCCGGTGAGTGTTTCGGGTGCGGCGTAGGCGATAGAGGCCATCACCATTCCGGTCTGCGTCAGCCCGGCTGCATCGTCGCTTCGCTTGGCGATTCCGAAGTCCGCCAGGAAAATCCGCTGATCGTTGGCCGCCAGCAGGAAGTTAGCGGGCTTGACGTCGCGGTGAAGTAGACCGCGCTGATGGGCGTAGTCGAGGGCATCGGCGACCGCTGCGGTGATGCGCAGCGCGCGCACCGGGGTCATGCGTCCTGCCTTCAGCTCGCGGTGCGCGTCGCTACCAGCGACATACTGCATGGCGATCCAGAGGTGTCCATCGGGGGTTTCACCCCGGTTGTAGACCGACACGATATGGGGGTGATCCAGCGTTGCGGCCAAGTCGGCCTCGCGAAGGAACCGGTCACGGAAATGCTTGTCGAGAGACAAGTCTGATGACAACACCTTGAGGGCGTCCGAGCGTGGCAACGTCGGATGGGCGGCGCGGTAGACGGTGCCCATGCCACCCCTGCCAAGCACCGCTTCTATGCGGTAGCCGGCCACCACCGATCCCACGTCGAGCGCCATCTGTGTTTGAACCTCGCTATGTTCCGTTCAGCGTGACTGCGGTCGGGCAGACGAATCCCGGCCAGGAGGCGGGCCGGTTCATGGCGCCATCAGCATGGTGTATTGCGCGGCGGTCAGCTGGTGGACATCGGTCAGCTGTGCCGAGGTCGATTCGATGAAGTACCGGTCGGCGACGGCGAGGCACGTGAGGTAGGAACCTGACGGCTCATCGCGTTGGATACAGCGCGAACCGGGCATGTTCGGCACCGCCGCGGCCGGACGGCCCTCAGCGCCTGTCAACTCGGCCGCGAACTGCTCGAGCAACTTCGCTGCGGCCCCTTCATCCCGAACCCGATACACCGAGGCTTTCCCCCTGGACCACACATCCATGCCCGTCTCGGCGAACAGCTTCGTCGAATCCAGCGGCAGCGACTGGAAGTGCAGAGCGGCGTGCGGCCCGTATACCTGGTTCAGACCGACAGGCGAATTGTCGGCGGTCTCGGGGACAGTGCGGGCCAGGAGCCCGCTCTCGTCGACAGCAAGATTGGCAAGCTCCGGTACTGCGGTGGGCACGAACGAGTCGATCGCCGGGATCTGTTGATCCAGCGTCCTGGCGACCATGTCGGCGGTCGGGCCGACCCCGTCAAAGGTGTCCGCGGACTGGACGAGCACGAACGGTCCGCGCGCCGTGTAGGCATTGACGCTGGTTTCCGGGGTGCTCGAGCCTGGCGGAGTTGTTGCGTACGTGGAGGCGCGGGTCTGGGGATGATTGCGGACAGCTACCGGCTGCGCTTGAGGCAGGTACTCCGCGAGGCCGGGCTGCAGTGCGAGGTCGCCGAATTCAGCCGCCGCTGCGGCCGCTGACTCGGGATTCGGGAAGCGCAGTACTGCGTTGACCAGACTCACACGATCGGGCTCGGTGCGCCGGGCTGAGGAGAATCCGGTGACGAAGTTGTGCTTGCCTGCGGCTGCGGCGAACTGCTTGAGCAGAAGCATCTGAAGCGCCGCGGCGTCCTTGAAGATGACGGTCGGCATGACCCAGTGCGTGAGTGAGGGGTCGACCTCCCACGGCCCGACGACGTGCTCGGCCATCCGCGCAGCCTCGATCAGCCCACCCTGGTATTGGGTACCAGCGGTGCCGGTGGCAGGCGCGGGCTTGGTGGGGTAATTGCCGGTGTCGAGAAGCGCCACGTCAACTCCCGTCGGCGGGGGCTCGCCGTGTGGCCGCTGCGCCGTTCCATCCACCACCGAGGTGCACGCCGTGGCGGTCAGGATCGCGACTGCGCCTGCCAACATGCCGCGCGGGAAGAACCTCATATGCCCGTACATTAGCGGTACGCGGGCCGGACGATGCGCCCGATCGGGTCGCCGAAACCCCAAGCCGCGGTACTCCCTTGTGAGGAGCCGCACCGAGAGACTGGTAACGGCGGCTATCCGGGCAGTTTGGCCAGAATGCGATCGGTGAGCGTGTTGGCGGGGGCCTTGCTGTCCCCATCGGTGCAGACCACGACGTCGACCAGCACGTTGGCCCGGTGCGCGACCACGTGGTGGCAGTTGCGGGGCAGCCCGTCGCGCTGGAAGGTCGTGCCTATCCGGTCAGGCCCCTTGGTGATCGGATAGGGCACCCACCGCTGATTGTTGGTGGGATCGAGCTCGATGAAAAAGATGTCGCCGTCAGGGCAGTTGCCCCACTCGTGCTCGATCGTCCACATCGCCCCGCCCTGACCGGCGATACCGGTGATATCGGCAGGATCCTCAAAGACGGCGACCATCTGGGTGACAGCCTGTCCGTGGGCACCGCGATTGGCATTGCCCACCAAGGCCGGCTTCTTCGCCCACACTCCGGTTTCGCCGGCCAACGCACGGGATCTGCACGCCCACGGCTCGATCGTCACGTTCGACCGCTGCGGTCGGTTGTAGGCCTGCGTTTCGACGAGATCGGTGTCACCGATGATGTCGCCGAGTTCGCTGCGTTTGAGCAGCAAGTCGGCGCCCGCGGTCGTCGGCACCAGTGTCGGCGCCGGCCCTCCGGCGGTCGAGGTGACTGGAGGCGGCGCTGATGAAGTTGTCGTCCCGGAACCTTCGTCCGGGCCGGCATCACCCTCGACGGTCGACGAGCACCCGGCCAGCGCCACCAAAGCACACACCGTCACGCCCACTTGGATTGACCGCATTGCGGTGATCTCCTTCCAATGACTCGGGCCTCTATCCGGGTGCCGACCTCCGCTCACCGGATCGGAACGCCGGGATCCGGACAACGCTGCCCGGCTACGGTGCCGGCGCGATCTTGTCGGCGATGGCGGTCGCAATCGACAACCCCGCGCTGCCCACGGTCGGCGAGCAAGCGCGCACATCGACAATCACGTTGCCGCGCACTGTCATATCGCGTTCACACTGCTGACCGGCGGTTGGCGAGTTCGTGGGGAAGAGCATTACGGTCATCACTCCCGCGGTGGTCGCGGGCACGCCGACGTCGAGTTCGGTGGAATTGCCGCCGAACTCCCACCTGACGTGGCTGGATTTGCAGGCATTCCAATCGGCGACCTGCTTGTCGTAGAACGCCTTCGCCCGCCCGGCGTCGGGGAATGAGATGACGGCCTGGGCCACCTTGTGCGACGGCTCCCGGTGGACGCCTTGAATGGCCAGCCCGGTATAGCCCGAGCCGTCGTAGGTCGCCTGGTACGCCGGAGCCCACACACCGGTGCAGTGGGGCGGAGTGACGGTTCCGGCCAGCGGCGCATGCTCCGTCGGCAACGCAGTCATCCCGGTCGTGTTCAGGCGCTGGTTTATCTGCTCGGCCGGCAGCAGCAGGCCGGGCAGGGCATCGGGCGCGACCATCGGTGCCGGGGGCGGGGGTGGCGGCTGTCACGGCGGCGGGGCCGTCGGGGAGGCGGGCAGGCTCGTCGTGGGACGGGCGGGCACCTGCGCCGGGCTGGTCGGCGGCCCGGCTTCGGAGGAGCCGTCGTCGCCGCTGCTGATCACGATCAGCGCAATGACCAGGACGACAGCGAGGGCCGCGGCGGCGCCGATCACCCACTTGCGGTGTTCGGCGAGCCGGCTCGCCAGGCTGGGCTGTGGGCGCGGGACGACGTTTGACGGCTGCTGATACCCAGGGGGCCAGGAACCGGGCTGTTGGTACGGCGGCGGATTACCGCCCGGCCCGGGCTGAGATGGCTGCTGAGGCCCTGCGGGCTGACCTGGCCACCCCTGGGACGGTGGTGGTGATGCCGGCGGAGGCTGCTGTGAGCGAAGAAATTGTCCGGCGTCGAGAGTGTTTTCCTCGTGGAGGCTGCGCGGGGTGGCGGGCGCCGGAACGGTGGTCTCCGGGTCTTGGGGCTGCGCGCCCGTCGGTGGCTGTTGACCGGCTGGCCAGTCCGCCGTCTCCTCGCCGCGAGGACCTTCTGCCGGGTCGTTCGGGTTCACGCTCAGTCCCCTCACCACTGTTGTCTCATGCGTCGAGTACGCCGGCCGTGCGGCCACGCAAATCATCGCACGAACGAGCGCACCCTCAGTGCAGGAATTTTGGCACGGCGACGGTTGGGGCGAAACGGTAGCGGGCCAGCGGAATTGCTAGCATGAGCGCTCGCCGTTGGTCAGCGTCGCGGGCGCACCGGGAGGTCTCATGCACGAGGGACGGTCCGCCGGAGCCGAAGCGCGACAAGGCGAGGTGGCGACGCTGACGGTGCACGTCGCCGGCGTCGACTACACCGCACATCCCGACGGGGGCGCTGTCACGATCGGCCGCGAGTTGCCTGCGCAGATCCGCATCGACGAGCCACGCATCTCACGCATGCATGTCCGCCTCGAACCGGCCGGTGACCACTGGGTCTTGACCGATACCGGAAGCCGGAACGGCACCTACTTCGACAGGCGGCGCGTCGATTCCCTTGCGATCGACCGCGAACTCGACGTCTATTTGGGCAACCCTGACGGCGTTTGTCTGCGGCTGCGTCCCTCGGTCGGTGCAGACACCGACGCCGTGGCGGCGCCCGCGTCAACGGACACGTTCTCCCCGGATGTGACGGCGACGGACACCGACGACGCCGAGCCCGAGCCCGAGGAAGAGTCCACCGAGGCGATCACGCCGACCGTGCAGGTGGCGGTCGCCATCGACGCGGCCGACATCGCGCTGCGCGGTCTCTACGCGCGCGTGGCCATGCTGCCCATGAGCGACGACCCGCAGTTCGCCCCCGAAGCCGCCGCGTTGCTGTCCGAGCTGCGCCGCCTCAAGACGTCGCTCACCAACGCCGCGCGCAGCGCTACCGGGCGGCCCGAACTGGCGATCGCCCTCGGCGAGGTCCGGCAGGCATACACCGATCTGATGCGCCGCGCCGCACGCGCCCCCGCAGCGACCCTGGGTCAGCGTCTCTACGAAGCGCGCCACCGCTGCCAATTGACGGTGCAGGAAACCGCCAACGCCGCCGGCGTCACCGTCGATGACGTCATCAACACTGAATCCGACCTCGCGGTGCCGGGCCCCGCCGCGGCCACCCTGCAGCGGTTCGTCGACATCCTCGAGCACGGCTGGGAACGGCGATGAAGCTCCGGCGGGCCAAATTGGTGTCGGGGTAGGGGTCGTGGCGCCGTTAGCATCAGAGCGCAACGCCAGAGCGGAAAGTAGGGGCCATGAGGCTTATCGGGCAGGTGTCGCGCCGTAGCGGTGGGTGGCTGTCGCCGGCCTTGGTGTCGGCTGCGGTCAGCGCCGTCGTGCTCACCGGCTGCTCCACCGTCGAAGGCCAGGCGGTGTCCAGTCTGTACAACCCCAACAGCGTGGGCGGTCTGCCGGTTGTCGACGGCCCGAGCGGCCTTCGCCCCGATGCTGCCGAACCCACCGGAGAAGTCCGCTTCACCGACGACGGGCCCGTCGACCGGATGGCGCTGTCGGCGGTCAACGATCTCGTGCAGTACTGGGAGGAGCACTACAGCGAGGCGCTGGACGGAAGGTTCGAGCCGGTTGAGAACCTTGCGTCCTACGATTCCGAAGACCCGCTCGGCCCGCCGTTGTGCGGCCAGATTCTCTACCAGGAACCCAATGCCTTCTTTTGTCCCAGAAGCGACCTGATCGCCTGGGACAGAGGCGTTCTGGTACCCACCGGTCAGAAGTTCTTCGGTGACATGTCGGTCGCGGCGCTGATCGCACATGAGTACGGCCACGCGGTGCAGAACATGGCCGATCTGGTCGACCGGACCACCCCGACGATCGTGCGCGAGCAGCAAGCCGACTGCTTCGCGGGCAGCTACACCCGCTGGGTCGCCGAGGGGTCGTCACCGCGCTTCGAGATGAGCACCGGCGATGGGCTGAACAAGGTGCTCGCCGGGGTCATCACCATCCGGGACCCGATCCTCACACCCGAGGACGCCGAGATGGTCGAGGGTGGCCACGGCACCGCGCTGGATCGCGTCAGCGCGTTCCAATCAGGATTCACGGACGGGCTTTCAGCTTGCGCGGCAATCGATCTCGACTCTGTCGAGCAGAGTCGAGCGGATCTGCCGATCATGCTCGACGTCGATGACAGCGGCGCCTTGCAGACCGGCGAGACGGCGCTCGATGAGGCACTGGTCAAGACCGTGATCGAGGCCCTCAATTTGCAGTTCAAGCCCGCGCAGCCGCCGACGCTGTCGATGCAGCCCGGACAGTCATGCGGCGATGCCAAGGTGACCGAGCCGACGTCGTACTGCCCTGAGAACAACACGATTTCGGTCGATCTGCCGGGGCTGCAGGCTCTGGGCACCCAGGCGGGAACCGAGGAGGGTGTGCTCGTGCAGGGGGACAACACCGCGATCTCGGTGCTCACGTCGCGTTACATGCTTGCGCTGCAACATCAACGGCAAGCAGAGCTCGATTCGGCTGCGGCGGCACTGCGCACCGCCTGCCTGACTGGGGTCGGTCAACGCGGCATGGTCTCGGAGGTGAAGTTGCCGTCGGGCAACTCCATCGTGTTGACCGCCGGTGACCTCGATGAGGCCGTTGCCGGCCTGCTCAACAACGGCCTGGCGGCCAGTGACGTCAACGGCAACACCGTCGCGGCCGGCTTCACCCGCATCATGGCGTTTCGTTCGGGTTTGGTGAATCCCGACACCGACGCGTGCTTCACTCGCTTCCCTGAGTAGACCGCGTCTGCGGCGCTAACTCCACTGCGTCTTCGGGCGTTCGCGGCGGACGCCGTCGACGGTGACGTCGACTCGTTCGTCGAAGAAGCAGATCCGGTCACGCACCCGCGCACCGTCCGGCAGCGGATCGGGGTAGGTCCACGCCACATCGCGAGGCCCGTCGGGCACCGAAAAGTAGGACGCCCGACCCTTATACGCGCAGTAGCTGACCGTGTCGCTGTCGGTGAGGTCGGCGAGTACGTCATCGCGCGGCAGGTAGAACCGCACCGGGAGGTGGGTTTCGAACAGCAGCAGCGGGCGGTTCGACTCGGCAAGCAGGTGTCCATCGGATTCGATGCGGACGTGCCGTCCGCTGGCCAGCACGTCGATGCGGTGGAACGGATCATGCGGATGGCCGACGATCGGCTCATCCTCTTCCAGCCATTCGAAGGCGCCGAACTCCAGAACCACATAGTCGGCCAGGTCGGCGTCGTCAGGCTGGAACGCCGCCGCCGGCGCCGTCTCCTCGCCGGCGATCACATCGAACTCGGCGCCGGGACACGTGTGTGCGCCGAACGGCACTGTCGGATCCAGCACCGCGCGGTCGGACCCGGGGCGATCCGCGTCGTCGTCGCCGGACTCGGCACCCGCGGGCGCCAGTCGCTCGATCAGGTCGGACACCGGAACCGCGTAGGTCGGCACGATTCGGCGCGGCTCCCACACGAGCAGGGCGGAACCGGTGTCGACGAGCGGTTCACCGGCCAGGCTGACGCGGATCCGCTTGGGTGTCGGTTCGTATCGCAGGGTGTCGAGGCTCCCGTGCAGCAGTTCGGCCATACTGACGCCCATTTCGGGACACCCCCTGTCCGAATCACTTTCGAGGCGGGCGCAACACGTTCATCGCCAACCGCATTATCGGCGCAGGCACCCGATCCTTGGCGGCGAGTGCGGCGTCGGCGGCGCGTCCGCGTAGCGGCGTGCCACGGCCGAAGACGCGATTGATCGGCCCGCCGGTGGGTTCGAGGTCGAAATGCAGCGGCGGCTTGCCGTCGGCGGCACCGAGCGCATTGGATATCACGATGCGTTGAATCTCGCTGGTGCCCTCGAAGATGGTGTACAACTTGGCGTCTCGATACCACTTCTCGACGGGATGGTCAGTGATGTACCCCCAGCCGCCCATCGTCTGGATGGCGCGTTCGGTGGCGCGGACCGCGACCTCGCTGGCGGCCAGCTTGCACATCGACCCCTCGCCGCGTTCGAACGGCACGCCGCTCGCGGCCATCCACGATGCGCGCCAGGTCAGCAGGCGGGCGGCGTCGAGCCCCGTCGCCAGTTCGGCGAGCGGAAACGCGATGCCCTGGTTGTCGATGATGGGCGCACCGAACGCTTCCCGCCGGTTTGCATACTCCGTCGCGTATTCCAGTGCAGCCCTGGCAATCCCGAGCGCTTGCGCGGCGACCATCGGACGCGTCTGCTCGAAGGTGCCCAGCGTCGCCGAACCGGAGTGCTGCCCACCTTCGACGGCCTCGCGCGCCTTGGCGAGTTTGTGGTCGAGCTTCTCCTGACCGCCGAGCAGGTTGGCGGCCGGCACCCGGACGCCGTTGAACTTCAACTCCGCGGTATGCGACGCGCGGCAGCCGAGCTTGTCGAGCTTGCGGACCAGCTCCAGACCGGGCGTTCCGCCGGGCACGATGAACAGCGCCTGTCCCTTGTGCCCGAGTTCTTCGTCGACGACTGCGTTGACCACGTGCACGTCGGCGATGCCGCCGTTGCCGATCCACATCTTGTGGCCGTCGATGATCCAATCGTCACCGTCGCGGTGCGCGCGGGTCCGCAGGTTGCGAACGTCGCTGCCGCCCTCGGGTTCGGATATCGCCAACGCGGCCAGCTTCAGGTCCCCTGGTGTGCCGAAGCATTCGGGCGCCCACTCCAGCATCTGTTCCGGAGACGCGGCCTGCCCGATCGCGGACAGCGCGAGCGCGGGCATCACCACCGCCAGCCCGATCCCGGCGCATCCCCAGAACAGCTCCTCCATGAACATCGGCAGCGACAGCCCGGTCGGATCCCCGATGAGGTCCCGATAGAACAGCGGGCTGTAGAACCCCCGGACAGCCGCTTCTTCCAAGACCGGCCACGGGAACTCCTGACGCTGGTCGTACTCGAGGGCAACCGGACGGATGCACTGCTCGGCGAACTCGTGTGTCCGTTGCGCGAGGTCGTGCTGGGCGGCGGTGGGCGTGAGGTCGAAGGCCACGTCAGTCTGTTAGCCAGCCGAGGGCGTTGCGAAACACTTGTTCGCCAACATGACAAAGCCCCCGGATGCGGTGGCATCACGGGGGCCTGTCTGGCGGGCGAGCTACTTGATGTCTACATAGACGGTCTTGGTGGTCACCCGGGTGGTGCGGTCACCACCGACGCCGAGGCTGTTTGTCTCGGTGTAGGTCTGACCGGGGCGCACCGCCACGACGGACGCCTTGTCCAGCGGGGCGTTGCCGATCCGGTTCACGATCACGTTGTAGCCCTGCGATTGGAGCTCGCTGATGGTCTGCTGCGCGTTTCCCGGTCCGGACGGAGCAGCCTGGACAGGCGCTGCCAGTCCGATCAGAGCGGCGGCCAAGGCGCTGGCGGCGACGGTGGCGATCCCAAACTTCTTCATTTCGGACCCTTCTTCCCTCGTGCGTTTGGTATCCGAGCCGTGGCGTGTGTCGCGGTTCGTAGCTGCAGCTGATCTTGGAAACCACGAGGTCAACGGTTTTAATTCCGATGGCAGAAATTGGTTGCCGGATGGCAGCAATTCGCCTGCGGGACAGCCGATCGCCGATGTTCGGACGGCCGAATACGGTCATGGCCCGCGGTCGGCTGGTCGAACGTATGATCGAACCGTGGGTGGGTTGAAGGGCATCGGGTACAACGGCCAGCCCGTTGCGCACGCCTTCCGCCGCGTCGACCCGCCGGTCACCGTCCTCATAGATCTTGCCGCGGTGTTCCCGCGCGAACCGCATGCAGTCGGCGGTTACAACCCGGCGGGGCTGCAGATGCACGCCGTCGTCGACGGGCGACTCACGTGCTGGGGCTTGTGCGAGCAGGGCCACTGGTGGGGCCTGGTCACCTACGAGATCGCCTACGGCACGCGCCGTAAGGCGGTGACGCACTGGATCCCCGCATGGACCCTCAAGCCCAAAACCGAGTGATGGCTAGCAGGCCGCCTGGCCCAGGCGCCGCTGCGCCTCTCCCTGGGAAATCCGCAGTCGTCTGGCGACATCCTTGGCCGACGAACCGCCGACGGCGAGGAGCCGTCCCAACAGCCGCCGGTCGAGTGCCGCGCGTTGGTGGTCCAGTCGGTCCAGTCGCTCGATCAGCGCGTAGAGATCGGTGCGCGACAAATCGTCCAACCGCAGGGCCGCTACCTGCTTGTAGGCGGACTCGAGCGCGGTGAGCACGTCGGTAACCTGTTTCGAACGCATGTACGAATGGTAACTCCGCGCGGTGACGCCGGCAGAAAG
Organism: Mycobacterium sp. IS-1556; assembly: GCF_001499985.1. Lineage (NCBI taxonomy): Bacteria > Bacillati > Actinomycetota > Actinomycetes > Mycobacteriales > Mycobacteriaceae > Mycobacterium > Mycobacterium sp. IS-1556. The sequence goes on along the minus strand of NZ_LQIM01000001.1, from coordinate 293,068 downwards.
TCGGCTACGGGCCCCGCGGGAATGTATCGGACCGCAGTCCGGTTATCTCAGGCATGCCTGCAATCACAGCCGATACCCTCACCCTTTCGCGCATCACCGCCGCCGCCCCGGCCGACACCGAACGCCCCGTGCGCTCGATCACCACCGGGCCGCGGGGCTTTGAAGGCGAAGGTTTCCCGGTGGTGCGCGCCTTCGCCGGCGTTGCCGCTGCCGATCTCGACCCGTTCGTGCATATGGACCAGATGGGCGAAGTCGAGTACGAACCCGGAGAACCGCGCGGCACCGACTGGCATCCGCACCGCGGGTTCGAGACCGTCACCTACATGATCGACGGTCGCTTCGCTCACCAGGACTCCCACGGCGGCGGCGGCCTGATCACCGACGGCGCCACCCAGTGGATGACCGCCGGTTCGGGCATCCTGCACATCGAAACTCCGCCCGCCGAGCTCGTCGAGCGTGGCGGCGTATTCCACGGCATCCAGCTGTGGGTGAACTTGCCCCGCACCGACAAGTTCGCCACCCCGAGGTACCAGGCCATCGAGGGTAACGAGGTGCAGCTGTTGTCATCGGACGACGGCGGGGCGCTGCTTCGCATCATCGCCGGCGACGTCGACGGTCACGTCGGCCCCGGAGCCACGCATACCCCGATCACGTTGGCGCATGCGACTATTCAGCCCGGCGCGCGACTCGATATGCCCTGGAACCGCGAATTCAACGCGCTCGTATACATCCTGTCCGGGCAGGGGTCGTTGGGGCCGGTGGCCCATCCCATCCGTCAGGGACAGCTCGCAGTGCTCGGTCCCGGCGACCGGATCACCGTTGCGGCACAGCCGAAACAGGACGCCCACCGGCCCGCGCTCGAGGCGCTGATCCTCGGCGGCAGGCCGATTCGCGAACCGGTGTACCAATACGGACCGTTCGTGATGAACAGCAAGGCCGAGCTTGTCCAGGCGCTGGAGGACTACCAGGCCGGCAAGTTCGGCACGATACCGCCGAACGCCCTTATGCCGCACCGCCCTTAGTCGCATCGGCCGAGGCGGCCTTCGGGTACAGCAACTCCAATTCGCCGAGATGAGCCGCTACGGTCACCAGCGGCAGCGCCGCAGCGACCGCGAGGTCGTCACCGGTCGCCTCGGCGCGCAGCGTCCTCACGAAGTCGTCGCTGATCGCTGGTGGTGAATCGGCTTTGCCGCCGGTGACTCTCGCGCAGATCGCCTCCGCGTGTGCCTCCAGCACCGTGCGGGTACCGGAGTAGACGCCGTACGGCGGAGGCGCGACGTCGGCGATCTGTTCCGCGGCGGCCCGCAGTCTGATCGCGCGGTTGGCCGACCGGACCGCCGGCCCGCGGATGTCGGTGGGGCCGCTGCTCTCCGAAAGGAACTGCCGAACCGCATCGTCCACGGTCCGCGACGCCTCGAGGGCATCGTGGCTCAGCGTGATCACCCGGTTGGCGGCATCTTCGGATGCACCGCGCGTCACCCGCAGCACCGCGGCATTGAGGAACGTCGCGCCGACGGCGAACGCGTCGTCGATGGCCCGCGACAGCCGCGCACGTGTGCCGCGCGGCCACAACAGAATCGACACCATCACGCCCACGGCGGCGCCGACCGCGACATCCTCAACGCGGACCAACCCGACGCTCCAACCCGTCGGTGCGATGAGGTTGAAGATGATCAGCACCATCATCGTGAACGCGGCCTGACCGGCGATGAACGACGCCACCTCCGGCACGAACGCCGAACCGAACGCGACCACCGGCAGAAGCCCCCACATGACCACCGGGTCGACGCCGACCAGTTCGATGAGCCCGACACCCAACAAGAATCCGATCGCGGTGCCGGCCACCGCGCGCACCACCCGGGTGCCGGTGGTCAGCGCGCTGCTGCGTAACACCGACATCGCGCCCAGCACCACCCAGAAGCCATGCTCGAGGGGAAACAGGTGGGTGACGGCGACCGCCATCGCCAAGCCGAGACCGGTGCGAAGGCTGTTGCGTAACACCACAGCTCGAGTGGCGAGAAACCCGCGAGTGATTGCGGCGACGGCCGTCGTCTCGGGCATCACCCAGTCCGCGGTGCCCGTCTTCGGAAGCCGACGACCCAGGACCCGCGCCCACACCGGACGTGCGTCGGCCTCGGCCGCGTTGCGAATGACGCGTCCGGTCACCCCGACTGTGGCCGAGAACGTGCGACGCCCCAACAACTCTCGGCCGACGGCGACGGCGGCTGCGTCGTCCGGGGAAGCGAGGATCTCGAGGATGTCCTCACGGTAGCGGCCCTGCGCGATGGTGCGCAGTGCGGCCAGCGCCTCGTTGAGATCGGCGCTCCGGGCGCTGCGTCCGGCGGCGTCGGAAATCCGCAGCACCGCAGCGCAATCCCGCAGCACCCGGACCAGTGGGTCTTTCATGTCGCCGAGCAGCCGACCGGTGTCGTCGGTGATCCGGTCGGCGAGCCAGCCGAGGTCGTCGACCACCCGAACGAGTGCACGGCTGCCTGCTGTCAGGGCGACCGGACGAAAGTCGGCGCTGAGGAACGTTTCCCACAGCTGGTTCATCGCACGGGTCGCCTCCCTGGCCGGCACGGCGCCCGCCAGAGAGTCGGCCAGCCGGTTGCACACCCTGGCCGCGTCACCACGCAACTCGTCGTGGTGGCGTGGCGGCAGCAGGAACAGCGCAGCCGGCACGCAGACCGCCAGCGCGATGAGCCAGCCCAGCAGCCGGTCCGGAATGGGCCCAACGGGCGTACAGGCGGGCAGCACGAAGGTCAGCAGCGTCGCACGCTGCCCGGCGGCGATGATCTCGCTGAGCACACCGGAGAACGTCACCACCACCCCCAGAACGAACATCGCCGCGACGCTCAGCCACGGATACGGGGAGACCAACGTGCCCAGCGTGATCAGGATCGCGCCGTTGAAGGCCAGCCCGCAGTACGCCAGTGCGCGGGCCGGTCGGTTGCCGGGAAAGTCCACCAGGATCAGCAGCGCGACCGAACCGAAGATGGTGAACATCGGGGTCTGCGAGCCGCCGCCGACCGCGAAGCTCACCGCCGCGGCGATCGGCAACACGATGGCCGCCCGCGTCGCGCGCCGCAGCGCGTCGAATTCGGGGTCGCGCCGTCGGATCCGGTTCACCACACGGCGTCGCACGGGGGCGACGACGTCGGTGAGCGACACCCCGTTACCCCCGCGCTACTCGGCGCCGGGAACCGACTCGAAGCGCCCCGAGTCGAGGGCATCGATCAGCTGATCGGCGATCCATCGCAGCACCGAGGCGTCGCGCGGCAGTGTCGCCTGCTCATAGCCGACCAACAGGTACACCGCCCAGGCCGCGAACGCCTGCGCCTGCCGCTTGTGCTGCAGAACCTCGAACGCCGCCTCGTACAGGACGTCGAAGCGTTGTTGATCGACTGCGACCTGCACCGCATACACATGCGGATCCAGCGCACTCCACACCCGGATGGCGGCCTCTGCGCCGTGGGGCAATTCGCGGCCGGTCTGGATCAGCGCGTCGATGCGGCGTCGCGGATCTGGTTCGGCACGCACTGCTTCGATCACCTGCACGGTGCGGACCTGCATCCAGTGCGAGAGCAGTTCCTTGGTGTAGGCGGGCCAGTTCGGGAAGTAGTGGTAGAACGACCCGGTGGTGACGCCCAGGCGCTGACAGACCTCGGCCAGCTTCAAGCCGCCGTACCCGAGATTGGAGAGGATGTCGAGGCCGGTCTCGAAGTAGCCCTCCCGCGATACCACGCCCGCCATGGGACGCGACACTAGTTCTTCGCCAGCCGAATTCTCTACGGCCGACTCTGCGGTGGATCGCTGGCATGCCCGCCGGCAACCCCCGACAGGCAGTGTCGGAGGACGCAAGTGACGTGTGGCACAATTTGACCGTGCCGCATACGGCGAGTAGAGGTCCGGGCCGCCCCCCCGCAGCGAAGGCGGCCGAGACGCGGGAGCGCATCATACAAGCCGCTCGCGAGGTCTTCAGCGAACTCGGATACGACGCTGCGACGTTTCAGGCGATCGCCGTCCGCGCGGATTTGACGCGTCCCGCGATCAATCACTACTTCGCGAGCAAGCAGGTGTTGTGGCGCCAAGTCGTCGAGCAGACCAACGCCGTGATCGTCAACGCCGGCAGGGCTCGTGCCGAAGGTGAGACGAACCTGCTCAACCGATTGTCCGCATACTTCACCGCAGCGATGCAGACCGACTCCGAAGATCGTTCAGCGGCAGCGTTTTTGGTGACTTCGGTGCTGGAAGCTCAGCGCCATCCCGAACTCAGCGACGACGAGCACGACTCGCTCAAGCACTCGCGCGAGTTCGTGGCGTGGGCGGTCAACGATGCGATCAAGCGCGGCGAGCTCACCACCGACACCGAAGTCGACTCGCTCGTCGAGATGCTGGTCGCGGTGATGTGGGGGATGGGTTTCTACGCGGGCTTCGTCGGCACCCACGACGAGCTCAAGGCGGTGGTGCAGCAGTTCGAGCTGCTGATGGCAAACAACCTCTGGCGGCTCAAGGGCTGAGCGGCGCGTGTGACCGGCGGAACCTTCGTATAGCTGTCCTAAGTTGTTGCGGTACGATGGCGGCCGATGAGTTCGTTGCGCACTGAAGACGACACCTGGGACATCGCGACCAGCGTGGGTTCGACGGCCGTGATGGTGGCCGCCGCCCGCGCCGCCGAGACCGCGCGGGACGACGCGCTGATCCGCGACCCGTTCGCCGAAGTGCTGGTCGCGAAGGCCGGCGGCGGGGTGTGGGACATCATGCTCGACCCCGAGGTCGGCGCGAAGGTAGCCGAGACGGACCCCGAGGTCGGTGCGATCTTCGAGCACATGGGCAATTACCAGGCCGTGCGCACGCACTTTTTCGACGAGTACTTCACCGAAGCCGCCGCGGCGGGCATCCGGCAGGTCGTCATTCTCGCGTCTGGTCTCGACTCGCGCGCGTATCGCCTGGAGTGGCCCACGGGCACGGTGGTGTACGAAATCGATCAGCCCAAGGTGCTCGAGTTCAAGGCCGCCCGGTTGGCCGAGCACGGTGCGCTGCCGACCGCCCAACGCGTCGCGGTGGCCGTCGACCTGCGCCATCATTGGCCGAAAGCGTTGCAGGAGGCCGGTTTCGACCCCAACTCGCCGACGGCGTGGCTGGCCGAAGGGCTGCTGATGTATCTCCCCGCCGATGCCCAGGACCGGCTCTTCGAGCAGATCACCGCGCTCAGTGCTGCGGGCAGCCGCGTGTCCGTAGAGACCGTCGGGGTGCAGGCCGATGAGCGGCGCGAGCAGATGCGGGAGCGTTTCGCGCGGATCCGCGCGCAGTTCGGGATGGAGGATTCCGTCGACGTCGCGGAGTTGATGTACAACGACCCGGACCGTGCCGACGTCGCCGAGTGGCTCGACGCGCACGGGTGGCGGTCGAGCGCGGTCACCTCGCAGCAGGAGATGCGCCGATTGGGGCGCTGGGTGCTGCCCGCCGAGTTGTCGGAGGACGACGGGTTCTCGGAGTTCGTCATCGCCGCGAAGGGCTGAATTCTCGCTGGGGTGGACCGTCGCGGGGGTGTCACCTGCCCAACCAGTTGGTTAGGATCGGGTGCGCGTGAGGAGCGGAGATCCTCGTGCTCGGGTCGGGAAGGACACCCATCATGACCACTGAAATCGCTGCGTCGGCGCAAGCCACTGAGGACATTCCGAACGTCGTCCGTCGGCTGCGCGACACCTTCAAGACCGGACGCACGAAGAGCATCGATTGGCGCAGAGAGCAGCTCAAAGCGATGGAGCGGCTCGTCCTCGAAAACGAGCAGGCGATCGCGGCCGCGCTCGAACAGGACCTCGGCCGCAAACCGTTCGAGGCGTGGCTCGCCGACATCGCCAGCGTCGCCGGCGAAGCCAAGGACGCCGCGAAGAACGTCCGCAAATGGGCCAAGCGCAAGTACCGGATACTGGAGATGAACCAGCTGCCCGGCCGCGGCTGGGTCGAGTACGAGCCGTTCGGCACGGTGCTGATCATCGGCGCGTGGAACTTCCCGTTCGCGTTGACGCTGGGACCCGCGGTCGGTGCGATCGCTGCGGGCAACACCGTCGTGCTCAAGCCGTCCGAGGTGGCGCCGGCGTCGTCGGCGCTGATGGCCGAGCTGGTGCCCAAGTACCTCGACAATGACGCGATCGCGGTGATCGAGGGCGACGGCCGGGTCAGCCAGGAACTCATCGCGCAGGGCTTCGACTACCTGCTCTACACCGGCGGCACCGAGATCGGCCGCAAGGTCTACGAGGGTGCGGCGCCGCACCTGACTCCTGTCACCCTCGAACTCGGCGGCAAGAGCCCGGTGATCGTGTCCGCCGACGCCGACCTCGACGTCGCGGCCAAGCGCATCGCGTGGACCAAGCTGATCAACTCCGGCCAGATCTGCATCGCGCCCGACTACGTCTTGGCCGACGCCAAGATCCGCGACCCGCTGGTCGACAAGATCAAGGCCGCGGTGCAGACCTTCGAGTCCGAGAACCCCGAAGGCAAGCGCATCGTCAACGAGCGCCACTTCGACCGGCTGACCGCCGCGCTGGCCGCCACCAAGGGCGACGTCGTGATCGGCGGCGGATCGGACGCCGCGAAGGTCAGCATCCAGCCCACCGTCGTCGTCGACCCCGACCCGGCGGAGCCGCTGATGACCGACGAGATCTTCGGCCCGATCCTGCCGATCATGACGGTCCAATCACTCGACGATGCAATCACTTTCGTGAACTCCCGGCCCAAGCCGCTGGCGGCCTACCTGTTCACCAAGACCAAGAGCATCCGCGAACGCGTGGTCAAGGAAATCTCCGCGGGCGGCATGGTGGTCAACCATCTGCTGTTCCACTTCGCCACCCACAAGCTGCCGTTCGGTGGCGTCGGACCGTCGGGCATGGGCGCCTACCACGGCAAGTTCGGCTTCGAGACGTTCAGCCACAAGAAGACCGTGATGACCAAGCCGACCCGACCCGACGTCGGCGCCTTCATCTACCCCCCGTATACAGAAAAGGCTTGGAAGCTCGCCAGACGGCTGTTTTAGCGATTTCGGTGTGATCGGACGCGCTCAGCGCCACCAACGACACCGAAATCGCAGACTCTAGAAAGGAACCCCATGCCAGGAGTGCAGGATCGCGTCATCGTCGTCACCGGGGCCGGAGGCGGACTCGGGCGCGAGTACGCGCTGACCCTCGCCCGGGAGGGCGCCAGCGTCGTCGTCAACGACCTCGGCGGTTCACGCGACGGCACCGGTGCCGGACACAACATGGCCGACCAGGTCGTCAAGGAGATCAAGGACGCGGGCGGACGCGCCGTCGCAAACTACGACAGTGTCGCCGAGCCCGAGGGCGCCGAGAACATCATCAAGACCGCGCTCGACGAGTTCGGCAAGGTCGACGGCGTCGTCTCCAACGCGGGCATCCTGCGCGACGGCACTTTCCACAAGATGGAGTTCGCCAACTGGGACGCGGTGCTCAAGGTTCACCTGTACGGCGGTTACAACGTGATCCGCGCGGCGTGGCCGCACTTCCGGGAGAACAGCTTCGGCCGCGTGGTCGTCGCCACCTCCACCAGTGGGCTGTTCGGCAACTTCGGCCAGGCCAACTACGGGGCCGCCAAACTCGGTCTGGTCGGCCTGATCAACACGCTGGCGCAGGAAGGCGCGAAGTACAACATCAAGGCCAACGCGGTCGCCCCGATCGCAGCGACCCGGATGACGCAGGACATCCTGCCGCCGGAGGTCTTCGAGAAGCTGACGCCCGAGTACGTGGCCCCAGTCGTGGCCTACCTGATGACCGAGGAGTTGCCCGAGACCGCATCGGTGTTCATCGTCGGCGGCGGCAAGGTTCAGCGCACCGCGCTGTTCCAGAACGAGGGCATCACGTTCTCCGAGGTTCCCTCGGTCGACGACATCGCCGCGAAGTGGGGCGAGATCACCGACCTGTCGGCGGCGCAGCGGGCCACCTTCAGCCTCGGCTGAGCCTCCCTGCATGAAAGCGCTTGTCGCGCAGGAGCTCACCGGACCCAGCGGGCTTTGCCTAACCGATGTCGACGACGTTGCCGGCGGCGACGACGTGGTGGTCGTCGACGTCGGTGCGGCCGGGGTAAGCTTTCCCGACCTGCTGCTGTTGCGCGGCGAATACCAGCTGCGGCTGGAGCCGCCGTTCATTCCCGGTATGGAGGTCGCCGGGGTGGTGCGGTCGGCACCGTACGAGTCGGAGTTCAAACCGGGTCAGCGGGTGACCGCGCTCTCGATGCTCGGGGCGTGGGCTGAGCAGGTGGCGGTGCAGTCCGCCAACCTCATGCGCACCCCGGACGACCTGGACGACGCAGAATCCGTTGCGCTGCTGGGCAATTACCAGACGATGTACTTCGCACTGGCCAAACGGGGAGCGCTGCGGCCGGGCGAGACCGTGCTGGTGCTGGGATCGGCGGGCGGCGTCGGCACTGCAGCCGTGCAGATTGCAAAGGCGTTGGGCGCCACGGTGATCGCGATGGTGCACCGACCGCACGCGGCCGATTTCGTCGAATCGCTGGGAGCCGATGTGGTGTTGCCGCTCGCGGAGGGTTGGCTGGAGGCGGTCAAAGATGCGACCGACGGCCGAGGCGTCGACCTGGTGGTGGACCCGATCGGCGGCGACGCCTTCGACGACGCGATCCGCGCGCTCGCTGTCGAGGGCCGACTGCTGGTGATCGGCTTTGCGGCAGGCGGAATTCCGACGGTGAAGGTGAACCGGTTGCTGCTGCGCAATGTCGCGGTGATCGGTGTCGGCTACGGCGAGTACGTCAACCGCAAGCCGGGCTCGCAGTCCGTGTTCGAGTTCGGGGTGGCGGAGTTGGTCAAAGCCGGGCTGCGGCCGCCGCCGCCGGTGCGCTTCCCGCTGTCCAAGGGCGCCGAAGCGCTGCAGGCGCTGGCCGACGGCGGGGTGCTGGGTAAGCTCGTGCTGGAGCCCTAGATGGCGCCGCGGGCGTTGGCGTTCGACGTGTTCGGCACGGTTGTCGACTGGCGCTCGAGCATCATCCGCGAGCTCGAGGACTTCGGCAAAGCCCAAGGTGTGCAACGGGATTGGGCTGCCTTCGCCGACGATTGGCGAGCCGGCTACCCGCCGGCGATGGACCGGGTGCGCCGCGGCGAGCTGCCGTGGACCAAGATCGACGGCCTGCACCGAATGATCCTCGTCGACCTGCTAGCCAAGGCCGACATCACCGCCGACGGCGATGCTGTCGACCACCTCAATCGCGGCTGGCATCGCCTCGACCCGTGGCCCGACACGGTCGCTGGGCTCACGCGACTCAAGCGCAAGTTCGTGATCACGACGCTGTCGAACGGCAACGTCTCGCTGCTGACCAACATGGCCAAGCGCGCCGCGCTGCCGTGGGACTGCGTGATCTCGGCCGAATTGTTCCGCCACTACAAGCCCGACCCCGAGGCCTACCTCGGCTGCGCCGAACTGCTCGACGTGGCACCCGGTGAGCTGATGCTGGTGGCCGCGCACGCCAGCGATCTGCGCGGGGCGAAACGCGCAGGGCTGATGACGGCATGGGTGGACAGGCCGCTGGAATACGGTGCGGGAAGGCGCCGCCCGTCGAGAATCGGCGATGGTGAATTCGACGTGATGGCAACGGATTTCCTTGACCTCGCGACGAAGCTGGGCGCGTGACATCGCGAACGGCTAGCGTGGAGGAGTGACCGATCAGTCGACAACCACGCTCCCGCCCGCGTTGCGCAGGGCGGTCGAACTCTTCACCGACCCGCCATCGTCTGTTGACGTCAGCAAGGGCTACCTGGACCTGCTCAGCGATCGGACGTCGACCGACCATGCACCGCCGAAGAACACCGGCTTCATCCAGGCCGCCTGGGCATCGGGCCTTGGCTCCATGCTCTACGACAACGCGCAGGCGTTCGCGCGCAGATTCGTCGGCGCGTGGCAGCTGCCCATCGACTCGCTGAACATCCCCCGGGGCGGCATCGCACTCGACGTCGGAAGCGGCCCCGGCAACGTGACCGCATCGCTGGCGCGTGTCGCCGGTCCGGACGGTCTGGCCCTCGGCGTCGACATCTCCGAACCGATGCTGGCTCGGGCGGTGCGCGCACAGGCCGGCTCGAACGTCGGGTTCCTGCGCGCCGACGCCCAGCGGTTGCCGTTTCGGGAAGCGAGCATCGACGCGGTGAGCTCCCTCGCGGTGCTGCAGCTGATTCCCGAGCCCTCGGCGGCAGTCGCGGAGATGTACCGGGTGCTGCGGCCCGGCGGCCGGATCGCGATCATGGTCCCCACGGTGGGCCACGTGCCTGCGCCGCTTCGGCTGTTGTCGAGCGGCGGGGCGCACTTCTTCGGCGAGGACGAACTCGGCGACCTGTTCGAGCAACAGGGGTTCATCAGCGTGCGGACCAAATCCCTCGCCAACATCCAATGGGTGCGGGCGCACCGTCCGTGAGGCGCGAGCCATGAGCGCCGGCGGCATCGTGCTTGTGGCGCTGGCCATCGCGGTCGGCATCGTCGGCATCGTGGTTCCGCTGCTGCCCGGAACGCTGTTGGTGTTCGGCGCGATCGCGGTGTGGGCCGTCGTCGAGAATGAACCCACCGCATGGGTGACGTTCGGCGCGGCGACGGTGCTCCTCGGCGCAGCCATGCTGATCAAGTACACCTGGCCGATGCGGCGGATGCGCGACGCCGATGTGCGGACTTGGAGCCTGGTCGCCGGCGGCACGCTCGGCATCATCGGCTTCTTCGTGATCCCGGTTCTCGGCCTGCCGATCGGCTTCGTGCTGGGCATCTACCTCGCTGAACTGGCCAATCGGCACGACCAACGCGTCGCCTGGACATCGACAAAGCATGCGCTGAAAGGCGTCGCCCTGTCGGTCGGGGTGGAACTGGCCGGCGCGCTACTCGCCACCGTCATTTGGGTCATCGGGGTGTACTTGACGCAGTAGCTTGCTGAAATGGCCAAGCTGCGCTTCGGATACTTCATCGCACCGTTTCACCGCGCCGGGACGAATCCGACGCTTGCCCTGCAACGCGACCTCGAACTCGTCGAGCACCTCGACGCGGTCGGATACGACGAGGCGTGGATCGGCGAGCACCACTCGGCGGGCAGCGAGATCATCAGCTCGCCCGAGGTGTTCATCGCCGCGGCGGCCCAGCGCGCCAAACGCATCCGGTTCGGCACGGGCGTGATCTCGCTGGCGTACCACAACCCGCTGTGGACGGCCGACCGGCTGATGCTGCTCGACCACCTCACCCACGGCCGCATCATCGGCGGTATGGGACCGGGTTCGCTGCCCACCGACGCCGCGATGATCGGCCTGACGCCCACCGACACCCGCGAGCTGCTGGAGACCAACCTCGACATCGTGGTCCGGCTACTCAACGGCGAGACCGTCTCGGCGAAGACCCCGACGCACGAACTGTTCGACGCGCGACTGCAACTGGCGCCCTACTCGGAGGACGGCATCCCGCTGGCCGTTGCCGCGGTGGCGTCCCCGACCGGCGCGCGGCTGGCGGGCAAGCACGGCATCGGCCTGCTGTCGATCGGCGCGACGCTGGTCGTGGAGGGGTTCGACGCACTCGCCCATCACTGGGGCATCGTCGAGGAGCGCGCCGCCGCGTTCGGCACCACAGTCGACCGCCGCAACTGGTCGCTGGTCGGGCCGTTCCACATCGCCGAGACCGATGAGCAGGCCCGTGCCGACGTCCGGTTCGGTATCGAGCCATGGTTCAACTACTTCCAGAAAATCGCGGCGTTCCCGCAGATGACGATTCCGGGCGACCGCATCGACGACATGATCGACATCATCAACGAGGCCGGCGCCGGGGTGATCGGCACGCCGGAGCGGGCCCGGGCTCAGGTGCAGCGGTTGTGGGATCAGTCCGGTGGGTTCGGGTGCCTGCTGCAGATGGGCCACGAGTGGGCCAACCCGGCGGCCACCAAACGTTCGGCGGAATTGTTCGCCGCCGAGGTGTTCCCGCAATTCCAGGGTCAGGCGCAGCCGACGCTGGACGCCGCGGCGCGGGCTGGCCAAGTACGCGAGGAATTCGCCCAGTCGCAGCTCAGCGCGATCGACCACATGACCAAGAAGTACGAGGCGGAAAAGGGCGGCAAGTAGCCGCTAGCAGCCGGCCGAGCGTGGGCTCATGTCACACCAAAACCGCAAACAGCGTGCGGGTAACCCACGTTCTTGGGCGAAGATCAGCCCAGCAGCGCGGCGCGTAGCCGGGTGACCTTTTCGTCTGGCACGCCCGCCGCCTCGAGATAGCCGCGCAACGAACCGTAGTTCTGGTCGATCGAACGGCGCGCGGCGGCGAGATACTCCTCGCGCACGCCGAGCACCGCGTCGGTCAGTCGCGCCTCTACGAACGTGACTTCCTCGTCGGTCTCGGTCCGCTCGCGCACCGACCTCATGATCTGCTCCCGAAGTTGCGGCACCGCGTCGTTGCTGCGCAGAAAATCCGCCATGATCACGTCGCGGTCGACGCCCACCGCGCCGAGGGCGGTGGCCACCGCGAAGCCGGTGCGGTCCTTGCCGGCGAAGCAGTGCGCGATGACGGGACGGCCCGCCGCCAGTAGTGAAATGACCTGCCGCACAGCGCGTTGCGCGCCGGGCAACGTCGGGAACCGCTGGTACTCCTCGGTCATGAACCGCAGGGCGGCCACGCTGACGTCCTCGTCGTCGGGCTTGTCGGTCATCATCTTCTGGAAGGCCGACTCGTGCGGTGCCTCGGCGGACACCGCGGTGACCTCGTGGAAGTGGAGGTGGTGCACTTCCACGCCCGAGGGCACCGCCCCCGTGCCGTGACGCTCCACCTCGCGCGCCGAGCGCAGATCGGCCACATCGGTGATGCCCAATTCGACGAGGCGGCGACGGCCGGTGTCGTCCAGACCACTCAGCTCGCTGGACCGGAAGAACCGGCCCGGGCGCACGCCCGTCTCGGCCGCGACGTCACGGAAGTTCCATGCGCCCGAGAGCTCGCCGAGTCCGATCGTCACCGGCCGGTCACCGCCGTGTTGGATTGATGGCTCGCCGCCGGGTTGGATTGGCGGCTCGCCGCCGTGTCCGATTGGCGGCTCGCCGCCGATACGAAAGCGCTTTTCTCCCTACCGAGTTCAGCCCGGGCGATGGTGCGCATGTGCACCTCATCGGGCCCGTCGAACAGTCGCATCGCGCGGTGCCAGCTGTACAGCCGGGCCAGCGGGAAGTCGTCGCTGACCCCGGCGGCGCCGTGCACCTGGATGGCGCGGTCGATCACGTCGCATGCCACTTGGGGCGCGACCGACTTGATCTGGCTCACCAACACGTGAGCTTCCTTGTTGCCGCGCTGGTCGATGGTCCACGCGGCCTTCTCGCACAACAGCCGCGCCTGATCGATTTCGTTGCGCGACTTGGCGATCGCCTCACGCACCACGCCTTGCTCGGACAGCGGCTTGCCGAAGGCGACCCGCTTCTGCACCCGGTCGACCATCAACGCCAAAGCCCGCTCGGCCGCGCCCAGCGCCCGCATGCAGTGGTGGATACGGCCGGGACCCAGCCGGGCCTGGGCGATCGCGAACCCGCTGCCCTCCTCGTGCAGCAGGTTCTCGACCGGCACCCGGACGTTGTCGAAGACGATCTCGCAGTGTCCGTGCTGGTCCTGCCAGCCGAATACCGGAAGCGAGCGCTGGATGTCGACGCCGGGTGTGTCGACCGGAACCAGGATCATCGACTGTTGCTGATGGCTGGCCGCGTCGGGGTTGGTGCGGCCCATCACGATCAGGATCTTGCAGCGCGGATCGGCGGCCCCGGTGATCCACCACTTGCGGCCGTTGATGACGTAGTCGTCCCCGTCGCGCAGCATCGTCGTCTCGATGTTGCGGGCATCGCTGGAGGCCACCGCCGGTTCCGTCATCGCGAAGGCGCTGCGGATCTCGCCACCCAGCAGCGGATCAAGCCATTGCCGGCGCTGCTCCTCGGTGGCGAACAGGTGCAGCGTCTCCATGTTGCCGGTGTCCGGCGCGGCGCAGTTGAGCACCTCGGGCGCGATCTCCAGGCTCCACCCCGAAAGCTCGGCCAGCGGCGCGTACTCCAGGTTGGTCAGCCCCGAGACCGACGGCAGGAAGAGATTCCACAGCCCGCGCTCCCTGGCGAGGACTTTCAACTCCTCGACGATCGGCGGAACGGTGTGGTCCTTGGGTCCCGCCTCTTCGCGGTAGCGGTGGTATTCGGCCTCGGCGGGGAAGACGAATTCCGTCATGAACTCGGTCAGGCGTTTGTGGTAGTCCTGTGCCTTGGCCGACATCGCGAAGTCCATGCCAGCCACGATATGACACCCGGTCAGAGCGGCTTGTGCTGCGTCGGGCTTTGTTCGGACTCCCATTTCGCCTCGAGCGAGCGGGTGACGCGCGTCCCGGCGGCGTACTCCACTTGGAACGTTCCACCGTCGTCGACCTCGTAGGTGACCACGCACGTGCCGTCGGTTTCGTCCTTGTGGACCACTTTGCACGGGACGGGGCCGGCGCCGCGGTCGACGAGCACCAGGTCGCCCGGCGTGACGTCCTCGATGCGGTCGTTTTCAGAGATGTTCGACATCCCCCCGACGGTAGCAACGACGGCCTGTCTGCGGTCTCGCGCGGCCGGCGAGGCGGCGCGGCCGCTCTCAGTCCCCCGAAATCTGCTGAAACGGAACCAATTTCATGGCGCCGGTGTGGCCACAATCACGTCCGGCGACCTTGTCTTTGTAGTGCCGACCACGCAGAATCGGATAGGTAATCTGGACTGAATCCAAACTAAGCAATAAGGATGGTGTGCGAGCGATGGCATTGTTGACGATCGGTGACCAGTTTCCCCGCTACGACATGGCGGCGGTGGTCGGCGGTGACCTCTCCGAGGTCGATGCCAAGCAGCCCGACGACTATTTCATCCGCGTGACCAGCGACGACCACGAGGGCAAGTGGCGGATCGTCTTCTTCTGGCCGAAGGACTTCACCTTCGTGTGCCCGACGGAGATCGCCGCGTTCGGCAAGCTCAACGACGATTTCGAGGACCGCGACGCGAAGGTCATCGGAGTGTCCGTCGACAACGAGTTCGTCCACTTCCAGTGGCGGGCCCAGCACGAGGACCTCAAGAAGCTGCCGTTCCCGATGGCTTCCGACCTCAAGCGGGAACTGGCGCTGGCCACCGGAGTGCTCAACGCCGACGGTGTCGCCGACCGGGCGACGTTCATCATCGACCCGAACAATGAGATCCAGTTCGTGTCGGTCACGGCCGGCTCCGTGGGCCGCAACGTCGACGAGGTGCTGCGGGTTCTCGACGCCCTGCAGTCCGACGAGCTGTGCGCCTGCAACTGGAAGAAGGGCGATCCCACGATCAAGCCGGCCGAGCTGTTGGCAGAGGCGGTGTGACCGTGAGCATCGACAACATCAAGGACGCGCTGCCCGAGTACGCCAAGGACCTGAAGCTCAACCTCGGCAGCATCGTCAAGACCACCGAGCTGTCCGAACAGCAGCTGTGGGGCGCGTTGGTGGCGACCGCCGCCGCGACCAAGTCGGAGCGGCTGCTGCGCGAGATCGCCGAGGACGCACTGGACGTCCTCAGCCAGGAGGCCTACAACGCCGCGCTGGGCGCGGCCGCGATCATGGGCATGAACAACGTGTTCTACCGGACGAGGGGCCAGCTCGAGGGCTACGACGAGCTGCGGGCCGGCCTGCGGATGAACATCATCGGCAATCCCGGTGTCCCGAAAGAGGATTTCGAGCTGTGGTCGCTGGCGGTCTCGGCGATCAACGGGTGCCCACACTGCGTGACCGCGCACGAGAAGACCCTCCGTGACGCGGATGTGGCGCGGCCGGTGATCTTCGAGGCGATCAGGCTGGCGTCGATCGTCTCTGGCGTCGCCCAGGCGCTGCAGACGGCCGACGTACTCGCCGGCGTCTAGTCCTGAACCGCGAAGGCGGGGACATCCGATGGTGTCCCCGCCTTTTGCGTGCGTCTCAGCGGTGGTAGTCGGGCTGAACGTACGTCAGATGCGGGATGCCGTGGTGCGGATGGGCGCCCGGCGCCGGGTGCGCGGTGACGGGCGCAGGAGCGGTCGTGGTGGGGTGCGGCGTCATGTCCTGCGAGTAGGCGCCCGCGCCGGCCGCACCGGCGAGGGCCACTGCGCCCGCGACGATTCCGGCGAAGACGGCTGACAGCGCGAAGAGCCGGGCGAAGCGGCGAGTTGCGGTGGTGTCCATCGTAATCCTCTGTGTGCGTGTGATTTTCGGGCCTGCCACCGGGTTGTTCCGGCGATGGCTCAAGGATGCTGCAACGCGCAGCCGCGGTCTGTCGGCCGACCGGAGGACGGTGCGGATGAATCGTGTGTCCGCCAATCGGAGGAAGCGGGCGCGCTGCTGTGCCAAGCTGACTGCGTGGTGAGCGGCACGACCGGTGAGAAGGTCCGGGTGGTGGTGGGCGATGACCACCCGATGTTCCGCGACGGCGTGGTCCGCGCGCTGATCTCCAGCGGTCAGATCGAGGTGGTGGCCGAGGCCGACGACGGAACAGCCGCCCTCGAGGCGATTCGATCGCATACGCCGCAGGTGGCGCTGCTGGACTACCGAATGCCCGGTATGGACGGCGCCGAGGTGGCCGCCGCCGTCCTGCGCGACGAACTGCCCACCCGGGTGCTGCTGATCTCCGCGCACGACGAGTCCGCGATCGTCTACCAGGCGCTGCAGAACGGCGCGGCGGGATTCTTGCCCAAGGAGTCCACCCGTTCGGAACTCGTCGCCGCGGTGCTCGACTGCGCCAAGGGCAGAGACGTCGTCGCACCGAGTCTGGCCGGGGGATTGGCCGGCGAGATCCGCAAGCGCGCCGAGCCCGAAGGCCCGGTGCTCAGCCCGCGCGAACGCGAGGTGCTCCGCCTGATCGCGTCGGGCACCAGCATCCCCGCGATGGCCAAGCAGCTGTTCCTCGCGCCGTCGACGGTGAAGACCCATGTGCAGCGGCTCTACGAGAAGCTCGGGGTCAACGACCGCGGTGCCGCGGTCGCCGAGGCGATGCGCCGCAAGCTGCTGGACTGACGCGTCGTGCTGGACCGGATCGCGAACTTCTTCACCGCCGAACCCGTGCGCGTCACCGCGGTTCTGCGGCTGCCACTGATCGCGCTGGTCGCGGTGCTGGTGTGGATCTGGGAGGTCGACCACTGGCTGCCCGGTGTCTACGCCGTGGTCCTCGGGGTGTGGGCGGCCGCGGCCGTGCTGTGGCTGGTCGTGATCCTGCGCGGCCCGGTGCCCCGGTGGGCGAACTGGGCGTCCACCGGTGTCGACGTGCTCGTCGTCGTGGTGTTGTGCCTGGTGTCCGGAGGGGCCACCGCGGCGCTGCTTCCGGTGTTCTTCCTGCTACCGATCGCGGTCGCGTTCCAGGACCGCCCGACACTGACCGCGCTGCTCGGAATCGGCACCGCGCTGGGCTATCTGGCGGTGTGGATCGTGTATTCCAGGCGCGACGACTCGGTCGGCCTGCCGGATGTCGTCTACACGCAGTTCGGTTTCCTGCTGTGGTCCGCAGCGGCGACGACCGCGCTGTGCGTGGTGCTGGTGCGCCGCCAGGCCCGCGTGATCAACCTGCAGGATGTGCGGCGCCAACTGGTGTCCGAGGCGATGCAGGCCGACGAGCGGCACAACCGGGAGGTCGCCGAGCACCTGCACGACGGACCGCTGCAGACGCTGCTCGCCGCTCGCCTCGACCTCGACGAGGTCCGGGAACGCGCCGGCGACCCCGCGCTCGACACGGTGCACAGCGCACTGCAGCAGACCGCCGCGGCGCTGCGCTCGACCGTGACCGAACTGCACCCGCAGGTGCTCGCCCAGCTCGGTCTGACGCCCGCGATACGGGACCTGTTGCGCCAGTTCGAGTCTCGTGGCGACTACGTGGTCGAGGCGGATCTCGATGATGTCGGCAAGCCGGAGTCGCAGCAGTTGCTGTACCGGGCGGCGCGGGAACTGCTCGCCAACATCCACAAGCACGCCGGCGCGACTCTGGTGCGGGTCGGGCTGTTGCGCGAAGGCGACCGGATCGTGTTGACCGTCGCCGATGACGGCAAGGGGTTCGACCCTGCGAGCGTCGAGCAGTACGTGGCCGACGGCCATATCGGCTTGGGTTCGCTGCTGGCGCGGTTCGACGCGATGGGCGGGTCGATGCGGATCAATTCCGTGCCCGGCCATGGCACTCAGGTCACGGTCACCTCGCCGCCCGAGACTCTTTAACCGGCCGCGACGCGCACCCGCGCTCCCCGGGACGGCACCAAGGTGATGTGGTGCATGCGGCGCGATTCATCTCGCGGCCGGTCGGCGCGTAAATCAATGCGCCGCAGCACGGTTCGCAGTACAGCGTCTATTTCGGTAAGGGCGAACGTCGCGCCCAGACAGCGTCGGGCGCCGCCGCCGAACGGAATCCACGCATAGGTGGGGGGATCGTCGGCCAGCCAGCGCTCGGGCCGGAACTCGGCGGCGTTCGGGCCCCAGATCTTCGGATCGGTGTGAATCCCGATGATCGACGGGATCAGCAAGGTGCCGGCGGGCATGACGCAGCCGGCCAGTTCGACCGGTCGGGTGAGCCGGCGCGCGTTGTTCAAGATCACCGGACGTAGGCGCAACGCTTCCTTGGCCACCGCGGCCCGGTACGGATCGCGGGGATCGTCCAGTCCGGCGCGTACCTTGGCCAGCGCGCCGGGGTGGCGAAGCAGTCGTTCGAAGGTCCACGACAAGGCCACCGCCGTCGTCTCATGCCCGGCGACCAGCAGGGTGACCAGTTCGTCCCGCACCAACTCGGGATCGGGGTCACCGTCCAGCAGCATCGACAGCACGTCGGGGCGGCCAGCGCGGCCGGGATCCGCGCGGCGACGCTCGATCTCGGCGTAGAGGAGTTCGTCTGCGCGGTCCATGTCGCGCACGACCTTCGTCCATGGCCGCAGGCGTTGCAGTCCGGGCCAAAGCCACAGCAGCATGTTGCGTAGGCGGATCGTCAGCACGCGGCGCAGTGCCGCACCGACGGCCTGCGCGCGGTCGTCCTCGTCCACACCCAGGACCACTCGCACGATGATGTTCAGCGTGAGTTCCTGCATGCGTGGCAAGAGCTCGAAGTCACGATCGACTGGCCATCGTGCGACCTCACGCTCCGTCTCTTCCACCATGAGTTCGATGGCTTGGGCGATGCGTTCGCCGTGAAACGGCGGCAGCATGCGCCTGCGTTCGACGACGTGTTCCGGGGCGTCCATCGTCAGCACGGAGCGTCTGCCGACAATCGGCGCCAGTAGTGCGTTGCCTTCGCCGGCGTGGAAGACGTCCGGATCACCACGAAATATCGTCCGCAGATCGGCTGGATCACGCAGTACGACACCGTATCCGGTTGGCTCGGCGTTGATGGTGAAGGTGTCGCCGTAACGGCGGTGCATCGCGGGGACGAACCACTGGCGTTGCGTCCAGATCAGCACCGATTGGAGTGCGCGGGGCATCCGTGGGCCGGGTGGAAGTCCTTCGGCGGACGTCACCTTCGCCGCTGTGGCGGTGCGCTGCCACGACGAAATCCGATTGCCGGTCGTCTCGATCGCCATGACCTGGTTATACGCCCGTCTAATACGGCTGTCTACGGCGTGAACCGCTGGTGAGCAACGCGCTCAGGAAGTGAGGCCGCGGGCGATGACCATGCGCTGAATCTGGTTGGTGCCTTCGAAGATCTGGGTGATCTTGGCTTCGCGCATGTACCGCTCGACGCGGTAGTCGCGGGTGTAGCCCGCACCGCCGAACACCTGGACCGCGTCGGTGGTGACCTTCATCGCGGCGTCGGTCGCGACCAGCTTGGCCACGCTGGCCTCTTGCGAGTAGGCCCGCCCGGCATCGCGCCGACGGGCGGCGCCCAGGTACGTCGCGCGCGCACTGGCCACCGCGGCGGCCATGTCGGCCAGCAGAAAACCAAGCCCCTGATGGTCGATGATCTTGCGGCCGAACGTGGTTCGTTCGTTGGCGTAGGCGACGGCCTCGTCCAGCGCGGCCTGCGCCAGGCCGGTGGCGACCGCGGCGATGCCCAACCGCCCCGAATCCAGTGCGGAGAAAGCGATCTGCAGACCCTGGCCCTCGGCGCCGATCAGCCGTTGCACCTCCAGGTGGGCATCCTCGTAGAACGCCGACGTGGTCGGGATCGCGTGCAGGCCCATCTTCTCCTCGGGCTTGCCGAAACTCAGCCCCCGAAGATCGCCGGGCACCAGGAAGCACGAAATCCCGCGGGAGCCTTCGCCCGTCCGCGCGAACAGCGTGTAGAAGTCGGCGCGCCCGCCATGGGTGATCCAGGACTTGGAGCCGTTGAGCACATAACCGCCGCCCTCGGCCTTGGTCGCCGCGCACCGCAGCGCCGCGGCGTCCGACCCCGCCTGCGGTTCGGACAGGCTGTAGGCACCGATCTGCTCGCCCGACAGCATTCCCGGCAGCCACCGCTGCTTCTGCTCGTCAGTGCCGAACACCAGCAGCGGATGCGACGACAGGCTGTGCACGCTGACCGCGACCGCGACCGCCGCCCAGCGCGCGGCCAGTTCCTCGAGCACCTGCAGATAAACCTCGAACGGTTGGCCGCCGCCGCCCCACTCCTCGGGGTGCGGCAGGCTCAGCAATCCGGCCGCGCCCAACTGCGCCATCACACCTTCGGGATAACGCTCGGCCTTCTCGTGGTCGTCGACGATCGGGTCGAGCACCTTGTCGGCGACGTCTCGGGTGAGCGCGATCAGGTCTTCGGCGTCCCGGGTGGGCATCAGCCGGTCGACAGCCATCCGATGGCCTCCCGTGTTGTGCTGGTCAACTAACCATCAAAGTAATGGTCAGTCGCTGCGCCTCCACCAGGCGGTGAAGTACAAGACCATCGCCCCGGTCAACGCGAGCAGCACCCACAACACGAGTATCTGGTCGATCCATGCGCCGGGCGGCGGTGCGCCGGGCATGAAGTTCCGGATCGGGATGATCGCGAACAAACTCGCGGCATACCAGGTACCGAACGGCGGAAGGAAGTTCTTGCGGCCGCGCAGCATCTCGATCGAGACGAACAGCGCCAGCGCGGGCAGGGTGATGAGCACCAGGCACAGGCCGACATCGAAAGCGAGCGGGCCCCGCGCCCGAGTCAACGTCACCGTCTCGTAGTCGCCGTCGCCGGCCGACTGGGTGGCCGGGCCGCTGCGCGTGCTGGTGATGTCCCAGCCGTCGAGGCCGCCCGTCACCACCACCCGGGCGGGTTCGAACTGGCGGTCGTCACCGGTCCCGACGATCAGGTCGGCGCCGAGCGCCCCGACCGTGTACGAGTCGAACGGCCACTTGTCCGGGTCACCGGTGGCGGTGATCGTCGTGCTGACCTGGGCAGGCAACTGACCCTTCGGCGTCTTCAGGTCATCGATGCCGAGATTGACCTCGTTCATGAACAGCCGCACCGCGATATCGGTGTTGACCACATTGAGGTCGGTGTTCATGTGGTCCTCGGAGGGGAAGACGACGACTTTGACGTCCAACTCGTTACCGACGGTGCGTAGCGCCCCCAGGGTCACCTGCACGATCGTGTCGCTGTCCTCGCCGAGGTCCGGTGACCCCAACGACCGGGCCGAACCTGAGACGTAGTGATAACCGACCAGCGACCCGGCGTAGACGACGAGGATGATCAGCACTGTGCCGATACTGGCCAGCCGGCCACGCGTGCTACCGCGAGTTTTCGGCGGCTCGTCTTGTGGCACGGACCGGATGCTAGTTCGACCAGGGGTTCAACCGCCGCGGCTTGCCGATAGAAATCCGCGACGGTCCGTACCGATTTAGCTGTGACCAGCGGTTGCGGTTAAGGTGTTCCGTCATGACGCAGACGACGGATGCGGACGTCGCCGGTCGGGCGGCTCCGACGGTCGGGGTGGTGCGCGAATCCGGCTCCGACGAGCGCCGCGTCGCGCTGGTGCCGAAGGCGGTCGCGTCGCTGGTGAACAGCGGTGTGGCCGTCGTCGTGGAATCCGGCGCGGGCGAGCGGGCCCTTCTCCCCGACGACCTCTACACCGACGCGGGCGCGACGATCGGCGACGCCTGGGCGGCGGACGTGGTGGTGAAGGTGGCGCCTCCGACCGCCGACGAGGTCGGCAAGCTCAACTCCGGCCAGACGCTGATCGGGTTCTTGGCGCCGCGCAACGCCGACAACCAGATCGCCGCGCTGAAGACCGCCGGCGTGCAGGCGTTCGCCGTCGAGGCGATTCCGCGCATCTCCCGCGCCCAGGTGATGGATGCGCTGTCCTCGCAAGCCAACGTCGCCGGCTACAAGGCGGTGCTGCTTGCGGCGTCGGAGTCGACGCGCTTCTTCCCGATGCTGACCACGGCCGCGGGCACGGTGAAGCCGGCGACCGTGCTGGTGCTGGGCGTCGGGGTGGCGGGGCTGCAGGCGTTGGCCACCGCCAAGCGACTCGGGGCGCGCACCACCGGCTACGACGTGCGCCCGGAGGTGGCCGATCAGGTCCGTTCGGTCGGCGCGCAGTGGCTCGAGCTGGGCATCGAGGCCGCCGGCGAGGGTGGCTACGCCCGGGAGTTGTCCGAGGAGGAACGCGCCCAGCAGCAGAAGGAGCTGGAGCGGGCGATCACCGGGTTCGACGTCGTGATCACCACCGCGCTGGTGCCCGGACGCCCCGCGCCGCGGTTGGTGACGGCCGCCGCGGTCGAGGGCATGAAGCCGGGCAGCGTGGTCGTCGACCTCGCGGGGGAGACCGGCGGCAACTGTGAGCTCACCGAGCCCGGTCAGACGGTCGTCCGCCACGGCGTCACCATCGCCTCGCCGCTGAACCTGCCGGCGACCATGCCCGAGCACGCCAGCGAGCTGTACTCGAAGAACTTGACCTCGCTGCTGGAACTGTTGATCACCGATGGTGCGTTGGCACCCGATTTCGATGACGAGGTCGTGGCGGCCTCCTGCGTCACCCGCACCGCGAGCGGTGCAGAGAGCTAGAGGGCATAGATGTACGACCACTTGCTGGCCAACCTCGCGATCCTGGTGCTCGCCGGGTTCGTCGGGTTCGCCGTGATCTCCAAGGTGCCCAACACCTTGCACACCCCGCTGATGTCGGGCACCAACGCCATCCACGGCATCGTGGTGCTCGGCGCGCTGATCGTGCTGGGCGACCTGCCCGCCGACGCCCACTGGGGGGTGCGGATCATCGCGTTCGTCGCGCTGATCTTCGGCACCCTCAACGTCATCGGCGGCTTCCTGGTGACGGACCGGATGCTCGGGATGTTCAAGTCCCGCAGGCCGGAACCCAAAGCTGTTGAGGCGGCAGACAAGTGAACTACCTCGTCACCGTCCTCTACATCCTGGCGTTCTCGCTGTTCATCCTCGGGTTGTCCGGGCTGACCGGACCGAAGACCGCGGTGCGCGGCAACTGGATCGCGGCCACCGGTATGGCCATCGCCGTGGTCGCGACGCTGATCAAGGTGCGCGACACCGCGTCGATCAACTGGATCCTCATCGTCGCCGGACTGGCGCTGGGCGTGATTCTCGGTGCGCCGCCGGCCAAGAAGACCAAGATGACCGCGATGCCGCAGTTGGTCGCGCTGTTCAACGGTGTCGGCGGCGGCACCGTCGCTTTGATCGCGTGGTCGGAGTTCATCGAGACAGACGGCTTCGCACACTTCACGCCCGATCAGCACCCGACGGTCGCGTTGGTGGCCGGTTCACTGTTCGCCGCGATCATCGGTTCGGTGTCGTTCTGGGGCTCGCTGGTGGCGTTCCTCAAACTGCAGGAGTCGATTCCGAAGAACGTCGAGAAGCGACTTGTCGCCTCCGCCAAGCTGTTCCAGGCCGCCAACGTGCTGCTGCTGCTCGGCGCGACCGCCGCCGCCGTCTACATCGGGCTCAACGCCGGTGCCGGCAGCCCGGGTTGGACGATCATGGCGGTGCTCGCGCTGGCCGGCCTGATGGGCCTGTTCGTGGTGTTCCCGATCGGTGGCGCCGACATGCCGGTGGTCATCTCACTGCTCAACGCGTTGACCGGATTGTCGGCCGCGGCAGCGGGTTTGGCGTTGAACAACACCGCGATGATCGTCGCGGGCATGATCGTCGGCGCGTCCGGTTCGATCCTGACCAACCTGATGGCCGTGGCGATGAACCGCTCCATCCCGGCGATCGTGTTCGGCTCCTTCGGCGGTGGCAGCGCCGCAGTGGCCGGCCCGGACGGCGACCAGGGGACCGTCAAATCCACCTCCGCCGCGGACGCCGCGATTCAGATGGCCTACGCCAACCAGGTGATCGTGGTCCCCGGCTACGGGCTGGCCGTCGCGCAGGCCCAGCACACCGTCAAGGAGATGGCCGACCTGCTGGAATCCAAAGGCGTGGAAGTGAAGTACGCCATCCATCCGGTCGCGGGCCGCATGCCGGGGCACATGAACGTGCTACTGGCCGAGGCCGACGTCGAGTACGACGCGATGAAGGAGATGGACGATGTCAACGGCGAGTTCGGCCGCACCGACGTCACGCTCGTCATCGGCGCCAACGACGTCACCAACCCGGCGGCGCGCAACGACCCGAGCTCCCCGATTCACGGCATGCCGATCCTCAACGTCGACGAGTCGCGGTCTGTCATCGTCCTCAAGCGGTCGATGAACGCCGGTTATGCGGGCATCGAGAATCCGCTGTTCTTCCTCGACCAGACCTCGATGCTGTTCGGCGACGCCAAGAAGTCCGTCACCTCGGTGATCGAGGAACTCAAAGCGCTGTAGTCGGCGGTTCAGACCGGCGGGTAGGCGGGTGGCGGATAGACGCCGCGGAGTATCCAGGCGAACCAGTTGACCCCGTATTCCAGCTCGTCGCTCGCGTCATAGTCCGGGTTCGGATCCATGTGGTCACCTCTCGAGTGCGGCTGGTTATGCCCGAAGTCTAGACCCGGCATGCGGGCTGCGACACCCCCAACACCTACACTTCCAACCAGTTGATTGACGCCCGGCTGACGTTCGGCCCTGCATATAGTGAGTCGCCATGCCCTCTCCGGAAGCCGCCCCCCCGAACGGGAGGACCCGTCGCGATGAGTTGTTGGCCGTCGCCACCAAGCTCTTCGCCGCGCGCGGCTACCACGGCACCCGGATGGACGACGTCGCCGACGCCGTCGGCCTGAACAAGGCGACCGTCTACCACTACTACGCGAGCAAGTCGCTGATCCTCTACGACATCTACAAGGGCGCCGCCGACTCCACGGTCGACGCGCTGCACGACGACCCGTCGGCGTCGGCTCGAGAGACGATCTACCACTTCACCCGGCGGCTGCTGGTCGGCATCGCCAGCGACATCGAGCGCGCGGCGGTGTACTTCCAGGAGGGCCCATACATCGGCGAGTGGTTCACCGAAGACCAGGTGGCCTACATCCGCGAGAAGGAAACCCAGGTCTACGAGCATGTTCGCGACGTCATCGACCGCGGCATCGCCAGCGGAGAGTTCCACGACTGCGACTCCCACGTGCTGGCGTTGGGCTACATCGGGATGACGCTGGGGGCCTATCGCTGGCTGCGGCCGCACGGCAGGCGCACGGCGCAGGAGATAGCCGTCGAGTTCAGCACGGCGCTGTTGCGCGGCTTGATCCGCGACGAGTCGGTGCGCACGGAGTCACCGTTGGGCATCGAGGTCGACGCGCTGCCCGGCGAACCGGACACGGCCACCGCACCGTGAAGTCCCTGCTGCTCTCGCGCCGCGACCTCGATTTCCTGCTCTATGAGTGGCTGCGGGTCGATGAGCTGACCAGCCGTGAGCGGTTCGCCGAACATTCGCGCGAGACCTTCGACGCGGTGCTGGAGCTGTGCGAGCAGTTGGCGACGCGGTACTTCGCGACGCACAACAAGAAGAGCGACGCCAACGAGCCGTGCTTCGACGGCGAGAAGGTCACCGTCATCCCCGAGGTCAAGGAAGCGTGGGACGCGTTCGCGCAAGCCGACCTGATCGCGATGTCGATGGATCATCGGCTCGGCGGCGCGCAGTTGCCCGCGACGCTGGCGCAGGCGGCATTCGCCTGGTTCTCGGCGGCCAACATCAGCACGACGGGCTACCTCATGCTCACGATGGCCAACGCCAACCTGCTGGCCCGGTTCGGCACGCAGCAGCAGATCGAGGAGTTCGTCAAACCGATGTTGGCCGGACGGTTCTCCGGCACCATGGCGCTCTCGGAAGCGCAGGCGGGTTCGTCGCTGGCCGACATCCTCACCCGCGCCGAACCGCAGCGCGATTCCGCTCAGCCCGGTACGTACCGGCTGTTCGGGTCGAAGATGTGGATCTCCGGCGCCGAACACGAGCTGACCGACAACATCGTCAACCTGGTACTCGCGAAGATTCCGGGCGGGCCGCCGGGGACCAAGGGCATCTCGCTGTTCATCGTGCCGAAGTACCTGCTGGACGAAAGCGGTGCGATCGGCGAGCGCAACGACGTGGTGCTGGCGGGCTTGAACCACAAGATGGGCCAACGCGGCATCACCAACACCGTGCTCAACCTCGGTGAGGGCGCCTACACGCCGGGTGGGCAACCCGGCGCGGTCGGTTACCTCGTCGGCGAAGCGCACCGCGGTATCGCCTACATGTTCACGATGATGAACGAGGCCCGGCTGGGCGTCGGGATGGGCGCGGTGGCGCTGGGCTACACCGGCTACCTCAAATCGGTGGAGTACGCACGCGAGCGTCCGCAGGGCCGGCCGGTCGGCGCCAAGGACCCCTCGACACCGCAGGTGCCCATCATCGAGCATGCAGATGTGAAGCGAATGTTGTTGGCGCAGAAGGCGTATGCGGAAGGCGGCCTGGCGCTGCTGCTGTACTGCGCCAAGCTCGTCGACCTTGTGCACAGCGCTTCGTCCGGTGAAGAGCGGGAAAGCGCCACGCTGCAGCTCGAGATGCTGACGCCGGTCGGCAAGAGTTGGCCCTCGCAGTGGTGCCTGGCCGCCAACGATCTGGCCATCCAAGTGCACGGCGGGTACGGCTACACCCGCGAGTACGACGTCGAACAGCATTACCGCGACAATCGGCTCAACCCGATCCACGAAGGCACGCACGGCATCCAGAGCCTGGACCTGTTGGGTCGCAAGGTGCCATCGCATGGCGGCGCCGGCCTGGCCGCGGTGGGCGACGCGATCGGCCGGACGGTGGCGGAGGCCGGCGCACTCGGCGCTCAGCCCGCCGAGCATGCGAGGCTCCTCGACGCCGCATGGCAACGCCTCGCCGCTGTCACCGCCGAGATGTTCGGCTCCGGTGACATCGAGGCCGCGATGGCCAACAGCGTGGTCTACCTCGAGGCGTTCGGACACATCGTCGTCGCCTGGATCTGGTTGCAGCAGGAACTCGCCGCGCACGGTCACAGCGGTGACTTCTACGACGGCAAACGCCAGGCCGCCCGCTACTTCTTCCGCTACGAACTACCCAGGACCGCACCGCAACTGGATCTGCTCGCGAGCCTGGACCGCACCACCGTGGACATGCGCGCCGACTGGTTCTGACCGGCACGTCGTTTGGCTTCCCCGCGGTAGTGGGAAGCCGCGTGTGCGATGACTTCCAACTTGGCGTTCAACGACACCTGGAATCAGTTCTGGACCGGACACGTCGGGAACTGGCTGGCGACGAAGGGGTTGCACATCGCGCTGGTGGTGCTGTTCGCGCTCGTCGCCACCCGGGTGATCCGCTGGGGGGCCGGGCGCATCAGCAGGCGACTGGATCGCGGTGGCGACGGCGATGCGGCGCTGCAGCCCGAACGCGTCAAGCATCGGCGGGCCGTCGCATCGGTGATCTCGTCGGTTGCTATCGCGGTGCTCTACATCGTGGTGGCCGTCGACATCGCCAACCAACTGGGCTTGCCGATCGGCTCGCTGGTGGCGCCCGCCGCGGTGTTGGGCGCGGCGTTCGGCTTCGGTGCGCAGCGGATCGTGCAGGACCTGCTGAGCGGGTTCTTCATCATCACCGAAAAGCAGTACGGCTTCGGCGATCTGGTGCAGCTCAGCGTGACCAGTGGCGGCGACGCCCGCGGCACGGTCGAGGACGTCACGCTGCGTGTCACCAAGGTGCGCACCAGCGACGGCGAGGTCTACACCGTGCCGAACGGTCAGATCGTGAAATCGCTGAACCTGTCGAAAGACTGGGCCCGCGCCGTGGTCGACGTGCCGGTGCCGGCCAGTGCGGACATCAACCACGTCACCGATCTGCTCCGGGACGTCTCGAAGACGGCCATGGATGACGACGGCCTGCCAGATCTGCTGCTGGACGAGCCTGCGCTGATGGGCGTCGAGAGCATCGAGAAGGACACAGTGAACCTACAGGTGGTCGCTCGCACGTTGCCCGGTAAGCAGTTCGAGGTCGGCCGCAGGCTGCGCGCGCTGATCGTCTCGACGCTGCGGCGCGAAGGCGTCGCCGACGCCGAACTGGCGTCTAGTCGAAGCGGATGACCTGCCGTACGGCTTTGCCGTCGGCGAGTTCATCCATGCCCGAATTGATTTCGTCGAGGGTGATCGTCGAGGACACGAGCGACTCGACGGGCAGCCGGCCCGCACGCCACAGCCCGACGAAGTACGGGATCTCACGCGAGGGCACCGCCGATCCGAGATAGCTCCCGATCAGTGACCGGCCCTCGGCCACAAAGCCCAACGGGGACAGTGAAACTCGCGCGTCGGGGTGGGGCAAGCCGACCGACACGGTCCGGCCGCCCGCAGCAGTGAGATCGACCGCGGTCTCCAGCGCACTCGGATGGCCGACCGCCTCGACCACGACGGTCGCCTTGAGGCCCCGATCACGCGCCTCGTCGGGCGGGTAAGCCTCGTGCGCGCCCATACGGCGCACCCTTTCCAGCTTGTCGGGCAGCGGGTCGACGCCCACCACGTGAACGTCGTCCTGAGCCAAGGCGGTGAGCACCGCTGCCATGCCGACGCCGCCGAGGCCGACGACGGCCACGGTGTCGCCCCGGCGGGGGCGGCCGGCGTTGATCATCGCGCCGCCGCCGGTCAGCACCGCGCAACCGAGCAGCGATGCCACGGCCGCGGGCACGTCGTCGGGCACCGGCACCACCGAGCGCCGGTCGACCACCGCATGGGTGGCGAAACCGGAGACGCCGAGATGGTGGTGCACGGGCCGGCCGTCGCGCGACAGCCGGCGCGCCCCGGTCATCAACGTGCCTGCCGCGTTGGCCGCGCTGCCGGGCTCGCAGGGGGTGAGGCCGTCGGTGGCGCACGCCGGGCATTGGCCGCAGCGCGGCAGGAAGGTCATCACGACGCGGTCGCCGACGCTCACGTCGGAGACGCCTGCGCCGAGCGCCTCGACGACCCCGGCCGCCTCGTGGCCGAGCAGCATCGGCACCGGTCGCACCCGGTTGCCGTCGACCACCGACAGGTCGGAGTGGCACAACCCGGCGGCCTCGACGCGCACCAGCAGTTCGCCGCTGCCCGGCGGGTCGAGGTCCAGCTCACCGACCGACAGTGGCCTGGTCTCGGCGTACGGCCGCGCGCGGCCGATCTCTTCCAACACGGCACCGCGGATCCTCATGGCCACCAGCCTGCCTGCGACACTGCTGCCATGACCAGAAGCGAGGAGTCGCCGTCGTCGGGCGATTTTCCGGTGCACTGGCCGGTGACGACCAGGTGGGCCGACAACGACATGTTCGGTCACCTCAACAACGCGGTGTACTACGCACTCTTCGACACGGCGATCAACGGCTGGATCAACACCAGCGTCGGGATCGACCCGCTGGCCGTGCCCTGGCTGGGCGTGGTGGCCGAATCGGGCTGCCGGTATCTCGCCGAGTTGCGGTTCCCGGAGCCGCTGTCGGTCGGCCTGGCGGTGACGCGGTTGGGCAACAGTAGCGTCACCTACCGGCTGGGGCTGTGGCAGCACGACCGCCCGGTCGCCGCGGTGGGGCACTGGGTGCACGTCTACGTCGACCGGGCCACCCGCAGACCGGTGCCGATCCCGGAGCAGATCCGCGCACTGCTGGAAAAGGCGCGGGCCGACTAGTCGATATGCTCGTCGGATGCCGCTCGTGAGCAAGACCGTCGAGGTGGCGGCCTCCGCCGAGGCGATCATGGGGATCGTCGCCGACTTCGAGGCCTACCCCCAGTGGAACGAAGAGATCAAAGGGTGCTGGGTGTTGGCGCGCTACGACGACGGCCGGCCCAGCCAGCTGCGTCTCGACGTCGTCGTACAGGGCCAGGCGGGCACCTTCATCACCGCGGTGTACTACCCGGGCGAGAACCAGATCTTCACCGTCCTGCAGCAGGGTGACCATTTCGACAAGCAGGAACAGAAATTCTCGGTGGTGTCGATGGGGCCGACGTCACTGCTGACCGTCGACCTCGACGTCGAGACCAAGCTGCCGATTCCCAAGCAGATGGTGAAAAAGGCGATCGGCGACACTCTCGATTATCTGGCTGGCAACCTGAAGGCGCGCGCCGAGCAGCTCGCCGCGACCTGACATCCGGCGAGTGTGGGCTCGCTGCACGCGAATCCACGCGGACGTGTGCGGGTAACCCACGTTCGGCGTGCGATGGAAGTCAGCTCCACAGTCCCGTTTCGTCGAGCCGCGCGATCAGACGCTGCGCGCCGTCGGTGAACTCGCCGCCGGTCAGCGCGACAACGGTGGCAACGTCGCGCCGACGAAGCGCCGCGATGAGTTCGCGGTGGCCGGCGACCGCCGACACTCCCCACTGCGGATCGCCGGCGTAGATCTGGCCGGGCAGATAGCGGGCGACATGAAGAAGGAACCAGGCCAGCTTGATCCGGCCGGTGGACCGGTTGAGCGCCCGGTGGAAGGCGAATTCCGCGGCGGCGATCTCGTCGACGTCGTGCCGTTCGATGGCGGCGGCCAACTCGTCGTTGAGCCCCTCCAACTCGTCGATCTCAGCGTCGTTGATGCGGTCGGCCGCCGTGGCCGCCAGCTCCTTGGCGATCGTGGCCTGTAGCCAGAAGATGTCCTCGACATCGGTGCGCGTCAGCGGTACCACCACGTGGCCGCGGTGCGGCTCGAGTTGCACCATGCCCTCGCCGCGAAGCGTGCGCAGCGCCTCGCGCACGGGCGTGATACTCACCCCGAGCGCCGCGGCGGTTTCGTCCAGCCGGATGAAGGTGCCCGGCCGCAGCGTGCCGGTCATGATGTCGGCGCGCAAAAGCGCCGCGACCTCGTCGGACAGCTGTTCGCGCCGCACCGCCCGCGGCGGTCGCCGCCGAGCTGCGGTGGGTGCGTTCACTGCGGTCTCCAGTCGTTCCTCGCCAGCGCTGAGGCGGGCTTGTCCCAAAGCGGCCGAGGCCATAGTGTGACCGGGGCAACACCCAGTGTAATCAAATATCTTTGATCAAATCATCCAGGCGCAACCCGGATCAGATGGAGCATCAGCAGTTGATCGAGCCGGATCCCACCGCACAGCCCTATCTCGCCCGCAGGCAGAACTGGACGAACCAGCTTGCTCGCCACGCGTTGATGCAGCCCGAAGCCACCGCGCTGCGGTTCCTCGGCCGGACGACGACCTGGCGGGAACTCGATCAGCGAGTGGGCGCCCTCGCCGGCGCGTTGAGCAGGCGCGGGGTGAAGTTCGGCGATCGGGTGCTGATCCTGATGCTGAACCGCACCGAGTTCATCGAGTCGTTCCTCGCAATCAACAAGCTCGGCGCGATCGCCGTGCCGGTCAACTTCCGCATGACTCCGCCGGAGATCGCGTTCCTGGTCAGCGACTGCCAGGCGGAGGTGGTAATCACCGAGGCGGTGTTGGCCAACGTGGCGACCGCGGTGCGTGACTTCGGAGACGCCGGAGCGACGCTGACCACCGTGATCGTCGCCGGGGGTGCGACCGACCAGCAGGTGATCGGCTACGACGACCTGGTCGCCGAGGCCGGCGAAGATGCGGCGCCCCCCGAGATTGCAGACATCCCGAACGACTCCCCGGCGCTGATCATGTACACCTCGGGCACCACCGGCCGGCCCAAGGGCGCGGTGCTCACCCACACCAACCTCGCCGGCCAGGCGTTGACGTTCCTGTTCACCAACGGCGCCGACATCAACAACGATGTCGGCTTCATCGGCGTGCCGCTGTTCCACATCGCGGGCATCGGCAACATGATCCCCGGCCTGCTGTTGGGCCGCCCGACCGTGATCTACCCGCTGGGGGCGTTCGACCCCGACGAGTTGCTCGACGTGCTGGAAGCCGAGCAGGTCACGGGCATCTTCCTGGTGCCCGCGCAGTGGCAGGCGGTGTGCGCCGCACAGCAGGCCCGGCCGCGCGAGCTGCGCCTGCGGGTGCTGTCCTGGGGCGCCGCACCGGCGTCGGACACCCTGCTGCGCCAGATGGCCGAGACGTTCCCGGGCACCCAGATCCTCGCCGCTTTCGGCCAGACCGAGATGTCGCCGGTGACTTGCATGCTGTTGGGCGAGGACGCGATCCGCAAGCTCGGCTCGGTCGGCAAGGTGATCCCCACCGTGGCCGCCCGCGTCGTCGACGAGGACATGAACGACGTCCCGGTCGGACAGGTCGGCGAGATCGTCTACCGCGCACCGACGCTGATGGCCGGCTACTGGAACAACCCCGCGGCCACCGCGGAAGCGTTCGCGGGCGGCTGGTTCCATTCCGGCGACCTCGTCCGCCAGGACGAGGAGGGCTACGTCTGGGTCGTGGACCGCAAGAAGGACATGATCATCTCCGGCGGCGAGAACATCTACTGCGCCGAGGTCGAGAACGCGCTCGCCGCCCACCCGGCCATCGCCGAGGTCGCCGTGATCGGTCGACCGGACGACAGGTGGGGCGAGGTGCCCGTGGCGGTCGTCGCGCTCGGCACAGGAGATCAGACCGATCTTGACCTGCGTGATCTTGACGCGTTCCTCACCGAGCGGCTCGCCCGGTACAAGCACCCGAAGGCGCTCGAGGTCGTAGACGCGTTGCCGCGCAACCCCGCCGGCAAAGTTCTGAAAACCGAACTGCGCGCACGTTTTGGGACCGTAGGTCTGATTGACGCTGATGAAAGTATCGGTGCGCCAACGAATTCTGCTCCGGCGCCGACCGACTGAGGGCCGAATTGGGTTTGCTAACGGTTATGGGCTCAATCCGCCGGATGCACTGCACGGCGCGAAAGGCATCGGGTACATTCCTGTGGTCCGTCTTACTACCGACGGGTAGGGAGACCGGGATTACAGCCGTGAGGTCGGGGCAAGGAGGGGACGTGCGACAGGGGCTGCCGGTGCACCGCGACAGTCGCCGTTGCGCCGCGGGAGCACACTGGTGACGGCGTCGACCGGCGTAGTCGGTTACGTCCGCGATCAGACCAGACCCGCGCTGGAGGCCGTGGGCGGTTTCGTGCGCATGTGCGTGCTCACCGGCAAAGCCCTGTTCAAACCGTTTCAGTGGCGCGAGTTCATCCTGCAGAGCTGGTTCTTGTTCCGGGTGTCGTTCCTGCCGACCCTCGCCGTGTCAGCGCCGTTGACGGTCCTCTTGATCTTCCTGCTGAACATCCTGCTCGCGGAGTTCGGCGCTGCCGACGTCTCCGGTGCCGGGGCGGCGATCGGTGCGGTCACCCAGCTCGGTCCGCTGGTGACCGTGCTCGTCGTCGCCGGGGCTGGCTCCACAGCCATCTGCGCCGACCTCGGCGCGCGCACCATCCGCGAGGAGATCGACGCGCTCGAGGTGCTCGGCATCGACCCGATCCACCGACTGGTGGTGCCCCGCGTCGTCGCCTCCACCTTTGTCGCCCTGTTGCTCAACGGCGCGGTGATCACCATCGGCCTGGTCGGTGGATTCGTGTTCGGCGTCTACCTCCAGAACGTCTCCGCGGGCGCATATGTATCCACGCTCACGCTGATCACCGGTCTACCGGAAGTGGTCATCTCGATCGTCAAGGCCGGTACGTTCGGCTTGATCGCCGGACTGGTCGGCTGTTACCGCGGACTCACGGTGTCGGGCGGCGCCAAGGGCGTCGGGACCGCGGTCAACGAGACGCTGGTGCTCTGCGTGATCGCCCTGTTCGCCGTCAACGTGGTGCTGACCACGATCGGTGTCCGATTCGGTACAGGGAGCTGACGTGTCGACGACAACGGTCCTGCGCTCTCGGTTTCCGCGGGCATACGAGCGCACCAAGAGTGTGGCCGGCGCCCCCACCCGTTTCCTCGACAGCGTCGGACACGTCGCGTGGTTCGTCGTCACCACGATCGGCTCGATTCCGCACGCGCTGCGCTACTACCGCAAGGAAACCCTGCGACTGATCGCCGAAATCGGCCTGGGCACCGGCGCGATGGCGGTCGTCGGCGGCACCTCCGCGATTGTCGGATTCGTCAGCCTGTCCGGTTCATCGCTCGTCGCGATCCAGGGTTTCGCCTCCCTGGGCAACATCGGTGTGGAGGCATTCACCGGTTTCTTCGCCGCGATGATCAACGTGAGATCCGCCGCGCCCTTGGTCGCTGGGGTCGCGTTGGCCGCGACGGTCGGTGCCGGCGCCACCGCCGAACTCGGCGCCATGCGGATCAGCGAGGAGATCGATGCGCTCGAAGTGATGGGCATCAAGTCGATCTCATACCTGGTCTCCACCCGAATCATGGCCGGGTTCGTCGTGATCATCCCGCTGTATGCGATCGCGATGATCCTGTCGTTCCTCTCCGGTCAGGTCACCACCACACTTTTCTACGGCCAGTCGACGGGCACGTACGAGCACTACTTCCGCACGTTCCTCCGTCCCGAGGACGTTTTCTGGTCATTCATGGATGTACTCATCATCTCGGTCATCGTGATGGTGAACCACTGCTACTACGGCTATTTCGCCAGCGGCGGTCCGGTGGGCGTCGGTGAGGCCGTCGGCCGAGCCATGCGGGCGTCACTGGTGGCGGTGGCAGTGGTGGTTCTGCTGGTTGCGTTGGCGCTCTACGGCGTCGACCCGAACTTCAACCTGACGGTGTAGCGCCATGACCGCACCGCTGAACAATCCGCGCACCCCGCCGTACAAGCTCGCGGGCCTGGTGTTGACGCTGTTGACGATCGTCGCTCTGGTGCTGGTGTACATGCAGTTTCGCGGCGACTTCCTCAACCGTGAGCAGCTGACCTTGATGGCCGCGCGGTCCGGCCTGTCCATGGACCCCGGCGCCAAGGTGACCTACAACGGCGTCGAGATCGGCCGGGTGGCCAACGTCGAGGCAGTCACCGTCGGTGACGAGCCGAGAGCCAAGATCACGCTCAACGTCGATCCCAAGTACCTCAAACTGATTCCGAAGAACGTCGATGCCAGCATCGACGCGACCACGGTGTTCGGCAACAAGTACGTCAACTTCTCGTCGCCGGAAAACCCGACACCGCAACGGATCACGCCGGCCGATGTGATCGACGTGACGAACGTCACGACGGAGTTCAACACGTTGTTCGAGACCATCGTGTCGCTTTCCGAGCAGGTCGACCCGATCAAGCTGAACCAGACACTGGCCGCGACCGCCGAGGCGCTCGACGGGCTGGGCGACCGGTTCGGACAGTCGATCATCAACGGCAACGAGATCCTCACCGACGTCAATGCCCGGATGCCCGAACTCCGCCGGGACAACCGGCTGCTGGCCGACCTCGGCGAGGTGTACGCGAACGCGGCGCCCGATCTGTTCGCGGGCCTGGAGAACGCGGTCACCACCGCCCGCACGCTCAACCAGCAGCAGGGCAACATCGATCAGGCGCTGATGGCGGCCGTCGGGTTCGGCAACATCGGCGGGGAGGTCTTCGAGCGCAGCGGGCCGTATCTGGTGCGTGGCGCGGAGGACCTCATCATCACCTCGGAACTCCTCGACGAATACAGCCCGGCGCTGTTCTGCACGATCCGCAACTTCCACGATGTGCAGCCCAAGGTGGCGGCGTCACTCGGCGGCAACGGCTACTCCCTGCGCACGCTGTCGGAGCTGATGGGCGCGGCGAACCCCTACGTCTATCCGGACAACCTGCCACGGGTGAATGCGCGCGGCGGCCCTGAAGGACGTCCCGGTTGTTGGCAGCCGGTCACCCGCGACCTGTGGCCCGCCCCGTACCTCGTCATGGACACGGGAGCCTCGATCGCGCCGTACAACCACTTCGAGTTGGGCCAGCCGATCCTGATCGAGTACGTCTGGGGCCGCCAGGTCGGGGAGAACACGATCAACCCATGAAAATCACCGGTACCGCCATCAAGCTCGGCGCCTTCTCAGTGGTGCTGCTGCTGTTCACCGCGATCATCGTGGTGGTGTTCGGTCAGATGCGTTTCGACAGCACCACCAGTTATTCGGCGATCTTCTCCAACGCCAGCGGACTGCGCGCCGGCCAGTTCGTCCGTGCCTCGGGCGTCGAGGTCGGCAAGGTCGACAGCGTCGAGTTGGTCAACGGTGGATCGCACGCGAAGGTCAAGTTCAATGTCGACCGATCGCTGCCGTTGTTCGAGGGCACCACCGCCTCCGTGCGCTACCTGAACCTGATCGGCGACCGCTACCTGGAACTCAAGCGCGGCGACAGCGACAAGCGGCTGCCGAGCGGCGCCACGATCCCGCTCGAGCAGACCCAGCCCGCGCTGGACCTCGACGCGCTGATCGGCGGCTTCCGGCCGGTGTTCCGGGCGCTCGACCCGGAGAAGGTCAACACCATCGCCCAGTCGATCATCACGGTCTTCCAGGGCCAGGGCGGCACGATCAACGACATCCTCGATCAGACCGCCTCGCTCACCTCGGCGCTGGCCGACCGCGACCAGGCGATCGGCGAGGTGATCCGCAACCTCAACACCGTGCTGGACACCACGGTCAAGCACCAGGCCGAATTCGACCAAACGGTGCAGGATTTCGAGAAGCTGATCACCGGCTTGAAGAACCGCGCGGATCCGATCGCCAGCTCCGTCGCCGACATCAGCGACGCGGCGGGCACGGTCGCCGACCTGCTCGCCGACAACCGGCCGCTGCTGCAGAGCACCGTCGGCCATCTCGAGGTCATCCAGCAACCGCTGATCGATCAGAAGGACCAGCTCAACGACATCCTGACGAGGCTGCCGACCGCGTTCAAGATCATCGGCCGGGCCGGCGGTATCTACGGCGACTTCTTCAACTTCTACGCCTGCGATATCTCGCTGCGCCTCAACGGCCTTCAGCCGGGCGGGCCGGTACGGACCGTCAAACTCTTCAGCCAGCCGTCGGGTAGGTGCACGCCGCAATGAGGACGCTCGAGGGGTCGAACCGGGTTCGAAACGGGTTGATGGGCATCGTCATCCTGGTCATCGTCATCGGCGTGGGACAGAGCTTCGCCAGCGTCCCGATGCTGTTCGCGTCACCCACCTACTACGCGTACTTCTCCGACACCGGGGGCATCGGCACGGGCGACAAAGTGCGCATCGCCGGCGTGGACGTCGGCACCGTGCGCAGCATGGAGATCGAGGGCGACAAGGTCAAGATCGGCTACGGGCTCGGCGGCACCCAGATCGGCACCGACAGCCGCGCGGCCATCCGCACCGACACCATTCTCGGCCGCCGCACCATGGAGATCGAGCCACGCGGTTCGGAACCGTTGCGCGCGAACGGTGTTCTGCCACTTGGCCAGACCACCACGCCGTACCAGATCTACGACGCGTTCTTCGACGTGACGAAGGCCGCCTCGGACTGGGACACCCAAACCGTGAAGCGTTCGCTGAACGTGCTCTCGGAGACCATCGACCAGACCTATCCGCACCTGAGCGCCGCGCTCGACGGGGTGGCCCGGTTCTCCGACACCATCGGCAAGCGCGACGAGGACATCAAGAAGCTGCTGGCCAACGCCAACAAGATTGCGGGCATCCTCGGCAACCGCAGCCAGCAGATCAACAACTTGCTGGTGAACGCCCAGACGCTGCTCGGCGCGATCACCGAGCGCCAGTACGCGGTGAGCATGCTGCTCGAACGCGTCGGCTCCTTCTCCGAACAGGTCAAGGGTTTGATCGACGACAACCCGAACCTCAACCGGGTGCTCGAACAACTGCGCGAGGTCAGCGGCGTGCTGGTCGACCGCAAGTACGACCTGATGGACACCCTGACCACGGTCGCAAGCTTCGTGGCGTCGCTCGGTGAAGCGGTGGCCTCGGGCCCCTACTTCAAGGTCATGCTGGTCAACTTGCTGCCGGGCCAGATCCTGCAGCCGTTCGTGGACGCCGCCTTCAAGAAGCGCGGTATCGACCCGCAGAAGTTCTGGCGCGACGCCGGCCTGCCCGCCTGGCGGTTCCCGGACCCGAACGCGCAGGGCTTCGAGAACGGCGCCCCGCCGCCGGGACCCGCCGTGCTCGAAGGCACTCCCGAGAACCCGGGACCCGGTGTGCTGAAGGGGTCGCCGTGCTCGTACACGCCGCCGGCCGACGGTCTGCCGACACCCGCCGACCCGTTGCCATGCGCGGATCTGTCCGTCGGACCGTTCGGCGGTCCCGCGTACCCGCCGCCCAATGTGGCGACCTCCGACCCGAACGCGCACGGCCCACAACCGTCGCCGGGCGTGCCGGCCGCGGCGATCCCGGGTCAGATCTCGCCGCCGGTGCCGGGTGCGGACATGCCGCTGCAGCCGGCCCCGCCCGGTGCGCGCACCGTGCCGGTCGGGCCGCAACCGCCGCTGCCTCCGGATTTCACGCCCGGCATCGCGCCGCTGCCACCGGCGTTGCCTGCGCCGGCGGTTCCGGGGCCCGGTCAGCAGCTGCCGCCCGCCAACACGCCACCGCTGCCGGGGAACCCGCCGTTCCTGCCGCCGCTCTCTCAGGGACAGGGGGGCTGATCGATGACGACGATCTTCAACATCCGAAATCTGAAGTTGCCCAAGGTTTCCCGGGTGACCGTCATCATCGGCGCGCTCGTCGTGGTGCTGGCGCTCGTGGCCGCCTTCGTCGGCTACAACCTGTACAAGAAGCTGACCACCAACACCGTCGTCGCCTATTTCACCGACACGCTGGCGCTGTATCCCGGCGACAAGGTGCAGATCATGGGCGTGAAGGTCGGCGCG
This sequence comes from Mycobacterium sp. IS-1556, assembly GCF_001499985.1. Classification (NCBI taxonomy): domain Bacteria; kingdom Bacillati; phylum Actinomycetota; class Actinomycetes; order Mycobacteriales; family Mycobacteriaceae; genus Mycobacterium; species Mycobacterium sp. IS-1556. Next base: position 254,158 of record NZ_LQIM01000001.1, on the reverse strand, counting down.
ATCGACAAGATCGAACCGGCCGGCGACAAGATGAAGGTCACCCTGCACTACGAGAACAAGTACAAGGTGCCCGCGAACGCCACCGCGTCGATCCTGAACCCGAGCCTGGTGGCGTCGCGCACCATCCAGCTGGCGCCCCCGTACACCGGCGGGCCGGTGATGGAGGACGGCGCGGTCATCCCGCTGGACCGTACGCAGGTGCCGGTCGAGTACGACGAGTTGCGTGACTCGATCAACCGCATCCTGACCGATCTTGGGCCGACGCCGGACCAGCCCAAGGGCCCGTTCGGCGACATCATCGAATCCGCCGCCGACGGCTTCGCGGGCAAGGGCAAGCAGCTCAACGAGACGTTGAACAATCTGTCCGAGGCGCTGTTCGCGCTCAACGAGGGCCGCGACGACTTCTTCAGCGTGGTGAAAAGCCTGGCGCTGTTCGTCAACGCGTTGCACCAGAGCGATCAGCAGTTCGTCGCGCTGAACAACGACCTCGCCGAGTTCACCAACGCGTTCACCAACACCGACCGTGAGGTCGCAAACGCGCTGCAGGACCTCAACCAGCTGTTGACGACGACCCGCGGATTCCTCGACGAGAACGCCGAGGTGCTCACCACCGACGTCAACAACCTGGCCGAGGCGACCACCGCGATCCTGCAGCCGGAGCCGCGCAACGGTCTGGAGACCGCCCTGCACGTGTTCCCCACGCTGGCCGCGAACCTGATGAACATCATCTCGCCGGTGACCGGTGGCGTGATGGGCATCCCGGTGATCAACAACTTCGCCAACCCGCTTCAGTTCATCTGCAGCTCGATCCAGGCGGGCAGCAGGCTCGGCTACCAGGAATCAGCGGAGATGTGTGCGCAGTACCTTGCACCGATCCTGGACGCGATCAAGTTCAACTTCCCGCCGTTCGGTATGAACATGTTCACCTCGGCGCTGACGTTGCCCAAGCACATCGCGTATTCCGAGCCGCGGCTGCAACCGCCGCCGGGATACAAGGACACCACGGTCCCCGGCATCTGGTCGCGCGACACCTTGTTCTCGCACGGCAACCACGAACCGGGCTGGGTCGCCGCACCGGGTATGCAGGGCGTCGACGTGCAGCCGTTCACGGCGAACATGATGACGCCGGAGTGCCTCGCGGAACTGCTCGGTGGACCCAACTGCGTGATCCCCGCGGCGCCACCGGCATTCGGCACGACGCGCAACGGCAACCTGCCCGGCCCGCCGAACGCGTTCGATCAGAACAACCCCCTACCGCCGCCGTGGTACCCGCAGCCGGGGCCGCCGCCACCGCCGGCGCCGGGCGTGGTCCCCGGTGATCCGGGCGGAGCGGCGATGGCCGGGCCGCTACCGGCTCCCGGTGTGGGGCCTGCGCCGGCCGCGCCGCCGGCGCCGGCAGGACCGCCGCTACCAGCAGAGGCAGGCCGGTGATGAGCGCTCGCGGGAAGAACAGACAGCCGGTGATGAGCGCTCGCGCGAAGAACAGACGGCCGATGATGAGCGTGCGCAAGTGGCGCAGGATCGCTCAGCGCGTAGTCGCGCTGAGCGCGCTGGTCCTCGTGGTGAGTTCCTGCGGTAACTGGAAGGGCATCGCGAACGTACCGCTGCCGGGAGGGCCGGGCACCGGGCCGGACGCGATGACGATCTACGTCCAGATGCCGGATACGTTGGCGCTCAACGTCAACAGCCGCGTCCGCGTCGCCGACGTCTACGTCGGCCGGGTGCGCGCGATCGAACTGAAGAACTGGGTGGCGACGCTGACGCTGGACGTGCAGCCCGACATCGAATTGCCCAAGAACGCCCTGGCCCGCATCGGTCAGACCAGCCTGTTGGGCTCGCAGCATGTCGAGCTGGAGCCGCCACCAAACCCGTCGCCGGAGCCGCTGCAAAGCGGTGACACGATCCCGCTCGCGAACTCGTCGGCCTACCCGAGCACCGAGCGGGTGCTGGCGAGCATCGCCACCATCCTGCAGGGCGGGGGGGTGCAGAACCTCGAGGTGATCCAGACCGAGATCTTCAACGTGCTCAATGGCCGGGCCGATGAGATCCGCGAGTTCTTCAACAAGCTGGACACCTTCACCGCCGAGCTAAACCAGCAGCGCCAGGACATCACCCGCGCAATCGATTCCACCGACCGGTTGCTGACAATCGTCGCTGAGCGCAACGACACCCTGGACCGGGTGCTGACCGAGTTCCCGCCGCTGATCAAGCATTTCGCCGAGACGCGTGATCTGTTCGCCGACGCGGTGGAGGCCGTCGGCCGGATCAGCCGGGCCGCCGACAACGCGTTGGCACCTGCCAGCGACAACCTGCACACCAACCTGCAGAACCTGCAACGCCCCCTCAAGCAGCTGGGACGCGCGTCGCCGTACCTGATCGGCGCGCTCAAGATCATGCTGACCGCGCCGTTCTCGATCGAGAACGTGCCGAAGGTGGTACGCGGTGACTACCTCAACGTGTCGCTGATGGTGGACCTGACGCTGTCCGCGGTCGACAACGGCATCCTGTCGGGTACCGGTGTCTCGGGCATGCTGCGCGCGCTCGAGCAGGCGTGGGGTCGCGACCCGGCCACGATGATTCCGGACGTGCGGTTCACGCCGAACGCGCACAACGCGCCGAACGGCCCGCTGGTGGAAAGGGGTGAGTGAGCTGTGCTGACCAGGTTCATCAGAATCCAGCTTGTGCTGTTCACCATCCTGACGATCATCGCGGTGGTGGTGCTGGGGTGGTACTACCTGCGCATCCCCAGCCTTGTCGGAATCGGCCAGTACGAGTTGAAGGCCGAGCTCCCACGCTCGGGCGGCCTGTACGCGACGGCCAACGTCACCTACCGCGGCACGCAGATCGGCAAGGTGACCTCGGTCGAGCCGACCGAGCGGGGAGCGCTGGCGGTGATGAGCATCGATGACCGCTACAAGATCCCCGCCGACGCGACCGCGAACGTGCACTCGGTATCGGCGATCGGCGAGCAGTACCTGGATCTGGTCTCGACGGGCGACCCGGGCCAGTACCTGGCGCCGGGCTCGACGATCACCGAGAGCACCGTGCCCAGCGAGGTCGGCCCGGCGCTGGATGCCGCGAACAAGGGTCTGGCCGTACTGCCCAAGGAGAAGATCGACGCGCTACTGACCGAGACGTCACAGGCGGTCGGCGGGCTCGGCCCGGCGCTGCAGCGGCTGGTGGATTCCACGACCAACATCGCGCAGGGATTCCGCGACAACCTGCCGCAGGTCAACGACATCATCACCAACGCAGGACCGATCCTGGACAGCCAGGTGCAGTCCGGCGACAACATCGAGCAGTGGTCGCGCAACCTCAACGTGATCGCCGCGCAGGCGGCCGAGCAGGATGCGGCGCTGCGAAGCGGCCTGCAGCAGGCCCCACCCACGCTCGACCAGCTGTCGGCGGTGTTCAGCGGTGTGCGCGAGTCGTTGCCGCAGACGCTGGCGAACCTCACCGTCGTCATCGACATGCTCAAGCGGTACAACAAGGGCCTGGAGCAGACGCTGGTGGTCCTGCCCCAGGGCTCGGTGGCCGCGCAGGCGGGCACGTTGTTCGAGGACCTGGGTCAGCTCCCGCTGGCGCTGGGGATCAACCAGCCGCCGCCATGCCTGACCGGCTTCCTGCCCGCGTCGGAATGGCGCTCGCCGGCCGACACCAGCATGGCGCCGCTGCCGCGCGGTACCTACTGCAAGATCCCGAAGGACTACCAGGGCAACGTCGTACGCGGCGCGCGCAACTATCCGTGCGTCGACGTTCCGGGTAAGCGGGCCGCGACCCCGATGGAGTGCCGCAGCGACGAACCGTACGTTCCGCTGGGCACCAACCCGTGGTACGGCGACCCGAACCAGGTCCTGTCCTGCCCGGCCCCTGGCGCGCGCTGCGACCAGGGCGTGAACCCGGGCCGCGGCGTCATGCAGGCGCCGTCGGTCAACAACGGACTGAACCCGGCACCCGCCAGCGACCTGCCGCCGCCGAACTCAACGGCGCCGGTCAGTGATCCCCTGAGCCCGCCCGGACAGGGCAGCGTGACCTGCAGTGGACAACAACCCAATCCCTGCATCTACACTCCGGCACCAGGGCCACCCGGCTCTACGGCGGTGTACAGCCCGACCAGCGGCCAGGTGGTCGGACCCGACGGCGTGAAGTACAACGTCAGCAACTCGAGTAACCCAGGAGACGACGGATGGAAGGAGATGCTGGCACCCGCCAGCTGAACCCCACCGATGCTGATGAGACGCCCGACGAGTCGTTAGCAGTATCCCCAGATCCAGAGCCCGCCGAGGAACCGGACACCACCGAAGAACAGACTTCGACCGATCCACGCCGACCATCGCGGATCGGCCGCGGCATGGCCGGCTGCATCTGCGCAGCGCTGCTCGCGCTCGCTGTCGCCGGGGGCGTCGCGGGTTTCCTGTTGTTCAAGAATGACCAACGGGTCGCGGCCAGCGAGCGCGCCGAAGCGGCCGCACTGCAGGCGGCCAAGGATTGTGTGGCGGCGACACATGCGCCCGACACCGCCGCAATGACCGCGGCGCAGACCAAGATCATCGACTGCTCGACCGGCGACTTCGCCGTGCAGTCCTCGCTGTACGCGGGAGTCCTTGTCGACGCGTACCAGGCCGCCGACGTGCGGGTGCAGGTCTCGGATATGCGCGCAGCGGTGGAGAAGCACAACGACGACGGATCGTTCGACATCCTGGTCGCGGTGCGGGTCAAGGTCACCAACTCCGACACCGCCGATCAGGAGCAGGGCTACCGGCTGCGTGTGCGGATGGCGCCGGAAGACGGGACCTACAAGATCGCCGAATTGGATCAGGTCACATCGTGACGTCGTCGACCCTGACACTCGACACCACCCCGGACTCGCCGACCGCCGAGGAGGTCGCCGTGGAGCCGGTGGCGTCGTGGGCGGCCAGGGCCGGCGCGTTCGCCATCGATGTCCTGATCGGTGTCGCCGTGCTGGTGACGCTGGCATTGGTTTCGCTGACCGCGCCGCTGCGCAGTCCGCTGTGGTGGGGATACATCGCCGCCGTGGTCGTCGTGGTGTTGTTGATCGCGGTCAATCGCCTTGTGCTGCCTGGCATCGCCGGCTTCTCGCTGGGCCGCGCGGTGTTCGGCATCGCGGTCGTGAAGCGGGACGGCTCACCGGTCGGAGTGTGGCGGCTGCTGATTCGTGACGTCGCGCACCTGCTCGACACCGCGGCGCTGTTCATCGGCTGGTTGTGGCCGCTATGGGATCGCCGCCGCCGGACCTTCGCCGACCTTCTGCTGCGGACCGAAGTTCGGCCGACGGCGCGGCCGGCGCGAAATGTGCGCAAGCTGACCGCAATTGCGCTGATCGTCGCGACGATCGGCTGCGCGGCCGCGATCGGAATCAACTACTGGGTGGTGTACCGGCACGAGCGCGCGGTGGAGGAGACCAGGCAGCAGATCACTGAGCAGGGACCACGGATCGTCGAGCAGATGCTCAGCTACAAGCGCGACACCATGCAGGAGGACTTCGCACGCGCCCAGGCCCTGACCACCGACGGTTACCGGGATCAGTTGGTCGCCCAGCAGCGGTCCGCGCAGGACGCGGGCATCACCTCCAACTCGTACTGGGCAGTGAGCAGCGCGGTGCTTTCAGCGTCGCCCGACGAGGCCGAGATGCTGCTGGCGATGCAGGGCCAGCGCGGCGACGATCCGAAGAACCTGAAGTTCATCACCGCAACCGTGCGAGCGGATTTCGAGAAGTCGGACGACGGCCAGTGGCAGGTCGCGAATCTCACGGTGTTGAAGAGACCGCACATGAACGCGCAGGGCCGATGAGCCCGCGGCGCAAGGTCGGATCCGACGAGCGGGATTTCTTCGAAGTGGCGCCGAGGCCGCCGCGGCGCTGGGCGCTACCGGTCATCGCCGTGGTCGCGTCGCTGTTGATGGCCGCCTCGATCACGGCCGGCGCGCTGATGTTGGTCAGCCACGAATCCGATCGGCGCGCCGCGGTGAAGGACGCCGCCGCACTCGGTTACGTCAGCCAGTTCATGACCGATTACACGACGCTGGATCCGTTCCACGCCAACGCGTATGTGGAACGGATCCTGGCGGAGGGCACCGGCGACTTCGCGAAGATGTTCAAGGAGAAGCAGAACGAGATCCTGATCCAGGTGGCGCGGGCCGAGCCCACCACCGGCACCGTGCTCGCCGCGGGGGTGCAGCGGTGGAACGACAACGGCAGCGCCGACGTCCTGGTCGCGACCAAGGTCACCACCAAAGCGGCGGACGGCAAGTCGACGGTCGAAAGCGGAAATCGTTGGATAGCAACGGCTATCAAGGAAGGACAGCAGTGGAAGATCAGCCAGCTGATCCAGGTGATCTGACCACTGGGGAAGCCGCCGCCACGCCGCGTCGTCGCCGGCGGTGGTTCTCCCTCCGCCGGCGGCCGGAAGAGTCGGCGTCCGAGCCGGATTCGGCCGTCGCCGAGGAGACGGAGGACGTGGCTCGCGACGAAGCGAAGCCCGCGCCGCGGCCGGTGGGCAAGGCGAACCGCAGGGCCCGAACCCAAGTGTCTGAACCGGAGGCGGCCGAGCAACCCGACGCCGAATCCGAAGTCGACGAACCGCAAGCTGAGCCCGCCCAACCCGACGCCGAATCCGATGTCGACGAGCCGCAACCTGACGCCGAACCCGACGTCGAATCCGCCGCCGGCGAACCGCAAGCGGAGGCGGCCGACGAGTCCGACACCGCCGAATCCGACGCGGAGCCACAGGAAGTGAGGTTCGTGCCGCATCGGCCCGCGGGCAGGCGGCTCATCGCCGCTGCGGTGGCGGCGGCGGTGTTGTTCGTCGGCGCCGCGGCGTTCGCCGGGGCGACCCTACAGCCGTACCTCGCCGAACGTGCCGAGGTCAACACCAAGCTCGAGGTGGCGAGCACGGCCGCGAGGGCGATCTCCACGCTGTGGACGTACACGCCGGACAACATGGAAACACTGCCGGACAGAGCGGCGGCGTTCCTCGGCGGTGACTTCGCCTACGAGTACCGCAAGTACATCGACGCGATCGTCGCGACGAACAAGCAGGCGAAGGTCACCAACACCACCCAGGTGCTCGGCGCTGCGGTGGAAACCCTGACCCCGACGGAAGCCACCGCGATCGTCTACACCAATTCGGTGGCCACCAGCCCGATGACCAAGAACATCCCGTCGCTGCGCTACCTGTCCTACCGGTTGACGATGGAACGCCGAGATGCGAAGTGGCTGATCACCCGCATGTCGACCATCACGTCGCTGGATCTGACGCCGCAGTTGTAACCCGGTCGTGGCCGTCGAATCCCCTGTCTCACAGCGGTTGACGATCACCTGCCTGCTGCTGCTGACGTTTGCGACCGGCCTGGTCGACGCGGTCAGCGTGCTGAAGCTCGGGCATGTCTTCGTCGCGAACATGACGGGCAACGTGATCTTTCTGGGCTTCTGGTTCGTTCCGCACTCGAGCGTCGACGTCACCGCCGCCCTCGTCGCATTCGTCAGCTTCGTGACGGGTGCGGTGGTGAGTGGCCGCTTCGCCCGCCACCTCGGGACCGACATCCGGCGATGGCTGGCGATCACGTTGGCCTTCGAAGTCCTGATGTTGGCGGCACTTTCGGTGCTCGCCGGTGCCGGCGTGCTCGACTACCAGGACGACAGAAAGCTGCTTCTCATCGCCGGACTTGCCGTCACCTTCGGCGTGCAGAATTCCACTGCCCAGCAGTTCGGCATCCAGGAGCTGTCCACCACGGTGTTGACGACGACGATCGTGCGGATCGGGTTCGACAGCAGGCTGGCCGGCGGCACCGGGGACCGCGAAAAGCTGCGCTACAGCGTGGTGCTCACCATGTGCGGCGGCGCGATCGTCGGCGCGACGATGACGCGCTTCACGGTCGCGCCGATCATCGCGTTGGCCGCGGTGATGGTCGCGATCAGCGGGGCGCTGTTCTGGTTCGGCGGCCGGAGATCCGGGGCCGACTCTTAGTTGAACGCCAGCCAGCTGGGCAAGGCGCGTTCGCGCGAGTCGCACAGCACCTGACGGGTGTCGCACGAGCCGCGGGGCACGCCCGCGCCGGCCCACATCCCGCCGGTGTCACGGCGCAACACGATGGACGACGATCCGCCGCCGTCGAGCAGCACCGCCGCGTCACTGCCCAAGCCGCGGAACAGATCCTGGATCTGGTCGGGCGTGTAACTGCCGCCCTGGAAGACGTACATCTCGTCCTTGTCCTTGGCATACCCGATCGCGGTGCGGGCCGCGCTCGGCCCACCGTCGTTGAGTTGGCCGGTGTCGCCGGGCGCGAGCAGTCCGATGCCTGCCACCGCGACGAACCGCGCGCCCTCGTCGACCAGCGCCTGAATAACGGGCGACGCCGCGTCGTAGTCGTCGGGACTCTTGGGCGGCACCACATACGGCGCCCCGCCCACCGGAAGGACCATCGTCGACAACGCTTTCCAGTGCTCGTTGCCGCCGGAGAGCCCTTGCTTGCCCGCGTACGCGATCGTGCCGGTCACCGCGGCGTTGGCCCGGCCCTGCCCGCGGGTATTGTCGACATATGCACCCAACGGCGAACTGCAGCCGGTCGACTTCCAGGAACCGCCCTTCTGGCCGCGCACGTCGAAGAAGTTGGCGTTGATCGCGATCGTCGGTTGGCCGAGGGCCTGCCAGGCTTGCAGCGGGGTGAAGATCTCCGACGCCTGCAACAGGCCCTCCCCGGTGCGGGCCCGCGGATCGCGTTCGCAGCGCGCTTGGAAGCCCCGGTGCGAGTCGACGAGAAGGCGTGGCGCGAGACGAGTGGACGCGGCCTTGATGATCATCAAGTGCCCGCCGCTGGTCATCTCGTACCAACCGCCGCCCGCATTGAGCATCGGCGCCGGGTGCCCGCCGCCGAAGTTGTACACAAGGTACGAACCGCGCGTCGTGGCAATGGCATTGGCGAGTAGTTCGCGTGCGCTCGCGGCCTTCGCGGCCGGGACCCCCGTTGTCGCCGACAGCACCGCGCAGAGCATCAACGATGCGGCCGACGCCGCGAATCGCCGGATGTTTGCCGCAGCCGTCGGCACCGTCGCCCCTTTCCGGAAGCCCATAAACTCCAGCCAACCGTAACCACAGGAGAAACGCTGTCAACTTTCGTCACATCTGCATCACAGTTGTGCATCGTCCTGCCAGAACCCTGAGTTTCGAGCCCGAGAAGTGGGTAAGGAGAGGTGGTAAGCCGTGTACGGCGGACTACGTGGTGAGGAGCGGCAATGATCTGGACCATTATCAGCGCGATAATCGTCGGCGCGATCATCGGTGCGTTGGCCCGACTGGTGATGCCCGGTAAGCAGAACATCGGTGTGCTCATGACGATTCTGTTGGGCATCGTGGGGTCATTCCTCGGGTCGTGGCTGACCGGCCTGTTCGGTTACAGCAACGAGAACGGCGGTTGGGCGGTCATCCCGTTCATCGTCGGTGTCATCGTCGCGGTCGTGTTGATCGCGATCTACGTTGCAGTCACCGGTCGCAAAGGCACCGGAGCACCGACGGCCCGCTAGCGTTGCGGCGGCGCCAATCGGTAGATGGCGTCCGCGTAGTCGTCGGTGATGTAGACCGCCCCGTCGGGTCCCGTCACGGCGGCCACCGGGCGTCCCCACCGGGAACCGTCGGCTGCCTGAAAGCCGGTGACCAGGGTCTGCTGGTTGCCCAAAGTACCGCCTTGCCAAGGAAAGAACGCCACCTCGGGCGTACGCGGCGGCTCTCTGTTCCACGACCCGTGCACACCGACCAGCGCCCCGCTGGCATACGGCTCCGGCAGCACGCCGGTAGTGAAGGTCATGCCCAGCGGCGCCGCGTGTGCACCGAGACTCTGCTCGACCGGCGGCAGCGAAGCGCAGTCGAGACGGCTTCCGTCGGCATTGGTCTGAACGTCGCGGATGAACGGTAGGTTCGCCGGGCCACCATCGGGATTGCAGTACGGCCAGCCCAATTCGCGTCCTTGCCAGAGTCGGGCGACCGATTCGGGAGGATGGTCGTCGACATAGTCGGGAACGACCTCCCCGCTCCGCGGGTCCGCCACATTGTCACGGTTGTTGACCGCGGTCCACACCGACCCATCCGGGGCGATGGCCAGGCCGGTGCCGTTGCGCACGCCCGTGGCGAACGGCTGCGCCTCACCGCCGCTGGGCGGAACGCGCATGATCGTCGCCCGGGGCGGATCGGCGTCGCGGTCCTCGGCGGAGATGTTGCCGGTCGAGCCGATCGAGAAGTAGACGCTGCCGTCGGGGCCGACCGCAACGGATTTGAGCGCATGCGCGTAAGCCCCCTTCAGGTCAGGACTCTTGGCGTCGGGCAGGTTCGCGACGACGGTGCGTCGGTTCGTCGCAGCGCCGTCGGCGTAGTCGTACACGTCGATCTGGTCGCTTTCCGCGATGTAGAGCGCGTCACCGGCGAACGCCATTCCGTGTGGCTGGTCGAGGTTCTCGAGCAGCGTCGACTGACGCGGTTCGGCGCCGGTGGGCTCGAGCCGCAACACCTGGCCGGTGCTCGGCTGGGACACCAGCAGCGTGCCGTCGGGCGCCCACACCGCCAGCCTGGCCTTCGGTACCCGGGCCCACACCGACATCGACCATCCCGGCGGCACCATCGCTTGCCGAGGCTCGTCGAACGGCGATTGCGCGAGCGGCGACGCGACCGCCACGTTGACGGGCGCCAGGTCCGCGGAGGCGGCCACCGTCGGAGCCGCCGGAGTCGACGACGGGCTCGGCGCACGGCTCGGCTCGGAGCTCGTGGAGCAGGACGCCACCAGCGCCGCGCCGGCCAGACACGCAATTGCGTTACGCCGCAGCCAAACTCGCATGCATCTCCCAAACCAGGATTTCGGCGGGCGTGGTGGCCGTGACGCGCTGCCCGCCCGACCCGGTGAAGCGCACCGCGTCGCCCTCGTGCAGCGCACCCGCGCCCTCGAGCGTCACCTCACCGCGGGGGACGAACAGATGCAGATACCGCGCCTGCGGCAACTCGACGGTGTCGCCGGGTCGCATGCGGGCGCCGTGCAGGGCGGTGTGCCTGTTGCGGATGGCGATCGCGGTCTGACCGCGGTGCTCGGGCATACCGGAGGCGATGGTCACCAACCCGCCGCGCAGCAGTTCGTCGTCGATCTCGAGCTGCTGATAACCCGGGTCGATCCCGGACTCGTCCGGCACGACCCACATCTGGACGAAATGCACCGGCTCACTATGCGTCTCGGCGCCGGTCAGCGTCCACGAGTCGTTCTTCTCGGAGTGCAGAATGCCGCGACCGGCCGACATCCGCTGTGCCAGACCGGGATAGATGACTCCAGAGTGACCGGTGGAGTCCTGGTGCACCAGCGATCCGCGTAACACCCAGGTGACGATCTCCATGTCGCGGTGCGGATGGGTGTCGAACCCGGTACCCGGTGCCACGATGTCGTCGTTGTTGACCAGCAGCAAACCGTGGTGGGTGTTCTCGGGCTCGTAGTGGCTGCCGAAGGAGAACGAGTGCTTGGAGTCCAGCCAGGAGATCTTGGTCTTCGCGCGGTCGTCGGCACGCCGGATGTCGACGGTTTCCGCTGCGGCCATGCCTCCAGGGTAGCGGCGCTACCAGTCCGCCTCGTCGTAGGTGACGACGCCGCGGATGTTCTTCCCGTCGAGCATGTCCTGGTAGCCGGAGTTGATGTCCTCGAGCCGGTAGGTCTTGCTGACCATGTCGTCGATGTTGAGCAGGCCGGACCTGTACAGCCCGACAAGCTTGGGCGTCTCGATGTGGCTGCTGCCGCCGCCGAAGATGTTGCCCTTCAGCGTCTTCTGCAACATCGTGAACAGGAACAGGTTGAGCTTGACGTCGACGTCCATCATCGACCCCATGCCCGTCACCACGCAGGTGCCGGTCTTGGTGGTCAGGGTCAGCGCCTCTTCGATGTACTCGCCCTTCATGTCGCCTACGGCGATGATGGTCTTGTCGGCCATGATGCCGTGGGTGAGGTCGATGACGGGTGCGATCGCCTCGGCCATTGACGGGTAGACATGGGTGGCGCCGAACTTGATGGCCTGGTCGCGTTTCCATTCGTTCGGGTCGATCGCGATGACGTTGCGGGCGCCGGCGATCACCGCGCCCTGCAGCGCACTCATGCCGATGCCGCCGACGCCGACGATCACGACGGTCTCGCCGGGTTTCACTTCGGCGACGTTGGTGGCCGACCCGAAGCCCGTCGGCACCGCGCAGCCCAGCAGGGCCGCCGACTCGAACGGAATGTCCTTGTCGATCTTGACGACCGAGTCCTTGTGCACGGTCATGTACGGCGCGAAGGTGCCGAGCAGGTTCATCGGCGACACCTCGGTGGTACCGGCGTGCACCCGCGAAGTTCCGTCGGCGATGGCCTTGCCGCCGAGCAGCACCGCGCCGCGGTCGCACAGCGAGCGGTAACCCTTGAGGCACGGCGGGCATTCGCCGCACGCGGGGATGAACGCGAGGATGACGTGATCGCCCTCCGCCAGCCCGGTCACGTTGCGGCCGACCTTGGTGATGACGCCCGCGCCCTCGTGGCCGCCGAGCGCCGGCAGCGCGATCGGGGTGGCGCCGGTGGTCAGGTGGTAGTCGGAGTGGCACATGCCCGCGGCGTGCAGGCGGATCTGGACCTCATCGGCGACGGGGTCACCGATCTCGATCTCGTCGATGCGGAACGGCGAGTTGAGCTCCCAGAGAAGCGCGCCTTTGGTTCTCATGGAGGCTGACTATAGAACACGTTGCAGAACAGGTGTCAAAGAGCCCGCTGACCTGCGGGTTAAGGCGCTTACCCGCGTTGTCGAGCGGCCCTTATCGTGCGGATTCTTGTCGATTGCGTGGCATAACTGGCCACTCGGCGATCAGAGCGAAGCGGGGAGGCCGAACTTCTCGAACGACGTCATGTGGAACGCCACCACGTGCGTGATGCCGTCACGCCCGACGTCGAGAACATGCATCTGAAACGGCTCGTGGACGCCGGTCTCCCGATTGATCATGTACAGCGCGCCGGCCGGCTGACCGTTCGCGGTGGTCTGCACGAACCGCATGTCCCCGGGGCCCTCCGCCGGGCAGTGCGTCTTCGACAACTGCACGATGTCCTGCGGGCCTTGGTACCAGCCGTCGAACGGCGGCATCTCCCACACGGCGTCCGCGGTGAACAACTCGACCAGCTTGTCGATGTCGTAGCTCTCGAACGCAGCGATGTAGCGCGTCAGCAGATCCTGCGCCTCCGGCGTCTCCGGCGGCTGCAGCTGGTCGTCCTCACTCGGGCCGACGGCCTCCAGTTGCGCACGCGCCCGCTGCAGAAGGCTGTTGACCGCCGCGGTGGAAGCGCCGATCGCATCCGCGACCTCGGCGGCCTTCCACTGCAGTACCTCACGCAGCACCAGCACCGCGCGCTGCCGCGGCGACAGATGCTGCAGCGCCGCGACGAACGCCAACCGCACGGATTCACGCGAGCCCACGATGTTCGACGGGTCGGTCGAATCGTCGGGAAGCGGCTCCAGCCAGGGCACCTCGTCGCGCGCGACGATGTCGTCGACCGGATCCGAACTCGGCGCGCCGAGCCCGGTCGGCAGCGGCCGCCGCTGTCGGCCTTCGAGCGCCGTCAGGCTGGTGTTGGTGGCGATCCGGTACAGCCACGTCCGCACCGACGATTTGCCCTGGAATCCGTCGTACGACTTCCACGCGCGCAGATAGGTTTCCTGCACCAGGTCCTCGGCATCATGCAGGGAGCCGGTCATCCGGTAACAGTGCGCGAGCAACTCGCGGCGGTACCGCTGCGCGTCGGCCAGGAAGGCATCCTGGGCGCTTCTGTCGTCGACATCGTGGGCCAGCACCGTCACGTCGCCGAGCTTAATCAGTGGGTATGACAAACGGATAGTCTCGGCGGGTGGCCACTACCCGCAGCGAACACACTTTCGCCGGTGTCGGCGGCGTGCGCATCGTCTATGACGTCTGGACCCCCGAGGATGACCCCCGCGGCGTGGTCGTGCTCTGTCACGGATACGCCGAGCACGCCCGCCGCTACGACCACGTCGCGACCCGGTTCGGCGAGGCCGGACTGGTCACCTATGCCCTCGACCTGCGCGGCCACGGCCGGTCCGGTGGCAAGCGGGTGTATCTGCGCAACATCGGCGAATACACCGAGGACTTCCGCAGCCTGGTCGGCCTCGCCGCCGCCGAGCACCCACAACTGCCGCGGATAGTCGTCGGCCACAGCATGGGCGGCGGGGTCGTGTTCGCCTACGGCGTCGAGCACCCCGGCGACTACACCGCGATGGTCTTGTCCGGGCCTGCCGTCTACGCGCAGGACGCGGTGTCGTCGTTCATGATCGCCGTCGCCAAGGTCGTCGGCAGCATCCTGCCGGGCCTGCCCGTCGAACAGCTGCCGACCGAAGCGGTGTCCCGCGACCCCGAGGTCGTGGCCGCCTACATGGCCGACCCGATGGTGCATCACGGCAAGCTGCCCGCGGGCATCGCCAAGGCGCTGATCAAGGTGGGCGAATCCATGCCGCAGCGGGCCTCTGCGCTCACCGCGCCGCTGTTGGTTGTGCATGGCGAGCAGGACAAGCTGATCCCCGTCGCCGGCAGCCGCCACCTGTTGGAATGCGTCGGCTCCAGCGACGCGCACCTGAAGGTCTATCCCGAGCTGTACCACGAGGTGTTCAACGAGCCCGAGCGCGACCTGGTGCTCGACGACGTCACCTCGTGGATCGAGGCCAAGCTTTGAAAGGCGTTGCCGCCGGCCTTCTTTCACTCGCCCTTACGCTGGCCGCGTGCTCGTCGTCGGGTCAGACCCAATGGGTCGACGAGGAGGTCACCTTCACCGCCGACGGCCTGACGGTCCACGGCACCTACCGGCATCCGTCCGGCGAGACGCCGGGTCCCGCCGCGCTGCTGATCTCCGAAAGCGGCGCCACCGACCGCAACGGCGACAACCAGGTCGCCGGCCCGGTCGGCAACATGCGCCAACTCGCCGAACTGCTGTCCGACCGCGACGTCGCAAGCCTGCGTTACGACAAGATCGGCACCGGCAAGACCGGTCTGGGTCCCTACGCGCAGCGGCCCACCGAGGTGGTCAGCGCCGTGTACACCTCCGGCGCGAAGGCCGCCGTTCGCTATTTGGCCGGTCAGCCCCGCACCGACGGCGACCGCATCTCGGTCTACGCGCTGGGAGAGGGCGCCATCCACGCGATGCAGTTGGCCGGCGACACCGGTCCCGATGCGCCGAAGATCCACTCGCTGGGCCTCTTTCAGCCCCTGCCCGGCCGCTACCTGGACATCATCACCAACCGCGTGCGCGCCAACGCCAGCCCCGCGGCCCTGTCGACGTGGCTTAAGGCCGTCGACGAGGTCCGGACGAAGGGGACTGTGCCCCCGAACCTCCCCGAGGGTCTCGGCGCGCTGCTCAACCCCGGCAACGTCAACGCCGTCATCCAGGCCGACAAGATCGACCCGCTGACGCTGGCGGCCGACATTCCGGCGGGCACGCCGGTCCTGCTCACCTGCTCGGACTCCGACGGTCAGGCCGACTGCACCGCGATCAAGCCACTCGCCGATGCGCTGCGCCACACCGCGCTGACGCTGGTGGAACTCGAGGGCGTCAACCACGTGCTGCGCGACGACCCGAGCGACAACGTCGCCAATTACGCCTCACAAGATCCGCTTTCTCCACAGGTGGTCGAAGCGCTGAACGGGTTTGTCGCCGAATAGCCCTAATCTGGCGCCATGAGGATCCGAAGACGACCGCGAGCGAGGATCGCTGGGCCCACGCCCGAAGGGCAGGGGATGAGGAACGAGCGAGGAGCGGGACGAGCGGGAGTCGAGGCATGACCGACGACAAGATGCTGGCCCGCATCGCCGCCCTGCTGCGTCAGGCCGAGGGCACCGACAACCCGCACGAGGCCGATGCGTTCATGGCCGCCGCGCAGCGGTTGGCGACGGCGACCTCGATCGACCTCGCCGTCGCCCGGTCGCATTCCGAGTTGCGCACCAAGGCGCAGATGCCGGTGCAGCGGACCATCACGATCGGCAACGCGGGCACCAGAGGCCTGCGCACCTTTGCGCAGTTGTTCACGGTGATCGCGCTTGCCAACGACGTGAAGTGCGACGTCGCGTCGAATTCGACGTTCGTCTACGCCTACGGCTTTCCCGAGGACATCGACGCCAGCCACGCGCTCTATGCCAGCCTGGTGATGCAGATGGTCCGCGCTTCGCAGGGCTACATCGCCTCCGGTGCGCATCGGCCGACGCCGACGATCACCGCGCGGATCAACTTCCAGTTGGCGTTCGGCGCGCGCATCGGGCAGCGGCTGGCGCAGGCCCGCGAACAGGCCCGCGACGAGGCCACCAGCAGCCGCGACAGTCGGCCGGGAACCGCGATCGCGTTGCGCGACAAGGATCTCGAGTTACGCGACTTCTACCGCAAATCCTCGGAGGCGCGGGGAACCTGGCGGGCCACCAGCGCGACCGCCGGCTACTCCTCGGCCGCCCGGCGCGCGGGTGACCGGGCCGGGCGCAACGCCAGGCTCGGACCCAGCACCGAACTCGCGGGGGCGCGCTCGGCGCTGGACGGAAGTCGGCGCCGCAGCGCCTCCGGGGAGAAGTGACCGGCCGCGACATCCAACGCGCGAAGGTCTACGCCGCCGAGGAGTTCGTGCGCACACTGTTCGACCGGGCGGCCGAGCACGGCAACCGCGCCGTGCAATTCTTCGGCACCTCGCTCACGCTGCCACCGGAGGCGCGGTTTGCGTCGGTGGAATCGGTGCAGCGCTATGTCGACGACGTGCTGACGTTGGCGGCGGTGCGGCGACGGTGGCCGCACGCGGCGCCGCTGGCCGTGCGGGCCAGACGCGGAGCCGCCGCCGCGCACTACGAAGGCGGCGAGGACGGCGCCGTCATCGCGGTGCCCGAAGTCGGGACCCGCTGGGCGCTGCGTGAGCTGGTCGTTCTGCACGAGGTCGCACATCACCTCTGTACGGTTCCGCCCCCGCACGGGCCCGAATTCGCCGCGACCTTCTGCGACCTCGCCGACGCGGTGATGGGTCCAGAGGTCGCCCACGTGTTGCGCGTGGTATACGCGAAAGAAGGTGTGCGCTAACGGTTTTCGCCGCTGGGGTCGCCGGCGATATCAGCGACGGCGGCGTCGATGCGCTCACGGTCCGCCTCGATTGAGGCGCTGGCCGCGGCGTTGACGTTCTGCAGCGCCTCGTTGAGACGCCGCTGCACGGTCTCGACACCGAGGCGCAGCAGGCCATCCTCGATGAACACGCCCGTCAGGTGGTGGTGACCGTTCAACGTCACCTCGACGGTCCCCGTTTCGTCTGCGGCCGTGAAGGTTTGAGTGCTCATCCGGTGCAGCTGATCGTCCATGATCGACTGCAGCCGCTGCGCTTGCTGCAGCACGGCGGCGACTTCGGGGTGCATCTCATCGGTCACGTGGCGTCCTTGACCCCGCCGCCCCCGCCGCCGTCGCCGACGTCCCTGCGCCGGCGGTTGCCGATGACGGCCTCGGTCCAAGGCCGGTCCTCGGTGTACAGGTCCTCGTCGGGGGCCAACCGCGGATCGCGCCGCTTCTCCTGGCCCTGCTGCGCGCCCGCACCGTGGCCCATCGGCGCCATGCCGCCGCCCATGACCCCGGCGGTGCGGTCCGCCGAGGGGCCCGCCGTCGCGCTGGCCGTGGCCGGCGTCGTCGGCGCGGGCGCCACCGTCTCGGCCGTCACCGGCGCCGACATCGGTGTCGCCGGCATGTCGCCACCGCCACCGCCGGAGCCGCCGCCGGACCCACCGCCACCGGAGGCCGCAGCGGGCCGCAGGCTCGGATCGGTCGGCAGTTTCGGAGTCGACGGTGCGCCACCGGACGGCCCGCTCGGCGTGCCCGCGCCGGCACCACTGCCTCCGGTCGGCGCGCCACCGCCCGAGGGCGCGCCGCCACCGGTGGGGGCACCGCCGCGCGCCCCGCCGCCGGGTTGGCGTTCCGCCGCGGCCGTTCGCGGCTGCCCCTGGGGCGCGGCCGTCGTCTCGGCCATACCCGCGGGATCTCCGCCGGGCCGCCCACCGCCACCGCCGCCGCCGCCGGCCATGGCCGCACCCTCGGCGTCGCCGCGCGACGGCATGGCCGGGCGGACGGGTGAGAACGTCGCATCGCCGGCATATTGCCGGCGCACTTCGTCGGAGCGCTGCTGCAGCTCCTGCATCCGCTTCTGGACCTTCGCCATCTCGTTCTGCGTCGCGACGGAGTTGCTCGGGGTCATCTGCGCGGCGAGCTGGCGCAGCTGCGTTTCCAGCGTGACGTACTCGCTGTGGATACCCGTGTGCTCGCTCTTCGCGTTGTCGTGCGCCTCAAGGACTTTGGCGGCCGATTCGGCCAGCTCCCGCCAGCCTTCGGCGAGCTGCTGAAGCCAGCCGCCGAACTCCGCCATCCGGGCGTAGGCCGCGTCGGCCGCGGCGCCCTCCCAGTCGCCGGCCGGCGGACGCGGCGCGTTGCCTCTGATCCGGGTGGCCGCCACGCTCCACTGCAGCATCGCCGTCTTCAACGACGCGCCGTTGTCCCCGGCGCTCAGGTCGACCTGCGTCTTGTGCACATCGCTGTAGCCGTCGGCGTCGAGGCTCCGCGGCGCTCCGACGGGTGTCGGGAGAGGGGGCGGCGGCGTCGACGGGGCGGGCACCGTGATCGCTTCCACCGCGGCCCGGCGCTCGGGGTCCTCGATCACCCTGCCGTAGGTCTCGTCGACTTTGGTGTAGGCGTCGGCCGCGATCTGCAGCATCTCGGCGATGCGTTGGTTCTCCGCTTCGGCCCACCGCTGGAAGCCGAGCAGCGACTGGGCGTTGTCGTTGAGGTTGGCGACCGCGGCGGCCGACGAGGGCAGCGCGTCGGGCGGCACCACCGCTTCGGCGGCGGGGTTGTGCCAGTTCTGGCTCTGCATCTCGGCGGACTGCCTGGTGAGTTCCACCGGGTCGACCCGCTGTACCTCGCCCATGGCTATCCCTTTGTCCGCATGGCGATCTCAGCCCTCGAGGACCATCTGGTAGCGGCTTTCCTCCCGCGGGTTGATCAGCCGGATCGGGAGCTGGCGGTGACGTGGAGTGTCGATGAAGTTGTCGCGCAAGATGACTCGGCCGACGCCGGCATGCGGGCCGAGGTAGGTCGTCGCGTTGGGCCAGACAACTTTGGCCTCTTCACCGATCCGCGCATTGACGAACCCGGCGAACTCGGTGAACTGCGGCAGCAGGGTGATGACGGCGCCCGCCGCCGCCGAGCGCACGATGAACTGGGTGAACAGTCGCGCATCGCCGAGGTTGATGCTCACGTCGACATCATCGAACGGCATGTAGACCGGGTAGCGGTCGGCGGTCTCGCCGACCAGCACCCCGGCCGATCCGATCGGGAGTTCGTAGTGGCGGTCATTGACCGGGCTGATGCCGTACAGCGCCGCCCGCTGACCACCGAACAGGCACGAAAAGCCCCGCGGCGTCGTGGGGTTGGCCAACGTCGTCAACAGCACCGTCGACGTGGGGGCTTCTCCGGGCCGGATCCGGACCCTGGTGATCGTGTGGTCGGCGCGTGCCGACCACCACACATCTGGACCGCCGGGTGCGCTGTAGGCGGCGGTGAACGTGCTGCGCCCCTTGATCGCCGACCACATCTCGCGCTCGAAGCTGATCTCGGTGGCCCGGTCGAGGTCGTCGAAGCTGCGCGCCGGGCGAGCGTCGATTCCGTTGCCGGCCAACTGGTCTGCGATTCGCGTCGCCGAAGCCACCAGGTAGCGGGCCAGTCCCGCGACGCCGGAGTCGCGGCGCTGCGACGACTTGCGGGTGGTCTCCGGGTCGGCCCGCAACACGATCCATGTCCGCCGATTGGCCGGTGCCGGATAGGGGCCGACCACCTGCTCGTACAGCGAAACCAGCGTCGCCGGAGCGGTTTTGCCTACCCGGTAGCCCGAGGACACCACGTCGGCTTGGAGATCCGGGCAGTGCGCCGCGACGAGTTGCTCGACCAGCCGGGTGTCGAGAACGTCGTCGGTGAACGCCGCCCCGTTGACGATCACCGTCGGGGTGAAAGGGCGGGGCACCAACTCGATGGCCGACACCAGGTACTCGTCCTGCCACCGCACCGCGACGTGGTCACCCGGCATCACCGTGGCGCCCACCGCGGGCTCCGACGGCCGCGTCGGCACATTGCGGTGCCGCCGGCGCCAGGCGAACACCGCCGCGACCCATCCGGTGACCCGTCGACCGCGGATCGTCACCACGGAACCGAGCGCGATCAGCACCGCGAGCGTGATCCCGAGCCAGAGCAGGTCCAGGCTGGCGAACAAGAGAATGCCGGCCGGGATCAGCGCCGCCGCCCAGATCATGTGGCCCGTCGTGAACCGCAGCCCGAAGATGCCGAGGATCTTGTTCATCGGCGCCTCAGTGCGCGACGAGCCAGGGCGCCGAGACCCAGGACCGCCGCGAGCACGGCCCCCGCAATGACGACCGCGGTGATCGGGCCGCGATCCGGCGGAGGGGTGAACACCGGCGGCGGGATCTCCTTGACCTTGTACGGCGCACGTTCCGGGCCCGCGGGCACGTCCCACGTCAGTGCCGCGACCGGGTCGATGGGCCCGGCGCCGACGTAGTTGTCGGCGCCCCCACCGGGGTGGCGCGCCGTGGCGGTGATGCGGTTGATGATCTGGGCCGGCGTCAGTGCCGGGAAGCGTTGTTTGAGCAGCGCGGCCAATCCGGAGACGTAAGCCGCCGCGAACGATGTCCCGCTGATGGGGATCGGACCGTCCTGGCCGTGCAACGCGTTGACCGGATTGCCGTCATAGCCGAGCGCGATCAAATTCTCGGCCGGGGCGGCGGCGCCCACCCAGGGACCCGACATCGAGAACGAGCTCGGCTGGCCGGTCGGACCGATGCCGCCGACGGTCAGCACGAGCGGCGAGTACCACGCCGGGCTGACGATCGTCTGCACCTGCTTCCAGCCGCGCGGATCCGCCGGGACCGCCGGGTCCGGCGGCGGGTTCTGTGCGCAATCCTGACCGGTGTTGCCCGCGGCGACGATGACGACCGCACCCTTGACGTTGACCGCGTAGTTGATCGCGGCGCCGAGGCCGGTCTCGTTGATCGGGCGGGTGACCTTGTAGCACGCGGCTTCGCTGATGTTGATGACCTGCGCGCCGAGGTTCGCCGCGTGCACCACCGCCCGGGCCAGGCTGCGCAGCGACCCGGCGGTCTGCGTGGTGTTGGGATCGTTGGGGTCCTGGCGCGAGCCGACCGGTTGGAACGCCTCGGAGGTCTGCCGCAGCGACAGGATGCGGGCATCGGGTGCGACGCCGACGAATCCGTCCGTCGGCCCGGCCCGTCCCGCGATGATCGACGCGGTCAGCGTGCCGTGGGCGTCACAGTCCGACATCCCGTTGCCGGCCTGGTCGACGAAGTCTCCGCCGGGTTCGGCAGGCACCCGCGGTGAGCCGATGACACCGGTGTCGATCACCGCGACGGTGACGCCCGCACCGGTCGCGAACTTCCGCGCCTCCGACAGCCGCAGATAGTCATTTGCCCACGGCCGGTCGACGAAATTCGAGTTGGGAAACGTCGTCGGCGCCGAGCAGACGCGACGCTGTTCCATCGGCTGGTCGGGCCCGGTCTGATCGGGTGGCACGGCCGCGGGATCGATAGCCGGTGGCTCGATCGCGGTGGCCGCGGGGGCGCTGAACAAGGCCAGCAGCAGCGCCGCCATCAGCGCGACGACGCGCGCGAAGATGCGCTGCACGCGCTACGCACCTCCCTGGCACGAGGACCGCCGGGCAGTGTGCTGGAAGTTGCGGAGCAAACTGCGCACCGCCCACTGAGCGGCGCAAACTCTCACGTCACGCCAATCGGCCGATTGCACGCAGCCAATCTTAAGGGGCGGTCGGGGTGGGTCATTGCGCTATCTGTCCCCGGTGGCCGGCCCGCGCCGGCGCCGAGGGGACCTGTCGTGCTGCGACCCTCGTCAGGGGACGGCGGTGTCCAAGCCGTCGATGTCGAGGGTGATCGCGCCGGCCGGATCGGCGCGGAACTTTCCGCTGCCGGCCGCGTTGGCCAACCCGCCGGTGCCGGATGCGATCCGCACGTCGGCGCTGGCGACACCATCGCTATAGGAGCCGTCGTGCAACAACACGAGGCTGCCCGGGTTGCCGCCGATGGTGCCCGTGATGTGCTCGATGCCCACGAACAGCGCGCTCTTGTCTGGCGCGTAGGCCAACAGCCACTTCGTCGTCGACGTGCCCTTGATGTCGCCGTTGTAGCGTTTGGCGACCAGGGCCTCGGTCAGTTTGGTGGCGTCGTCGCCGTCCTCGAATGGCGTCTCATCCCAGCTGCCGATCTCGAAAGTCGCCTCGATATGTCTACTCATGGGGGGCGGATACCCGATCGGCGGGCCGGGTGAACCGAGAGGCCGACAGGCGGGGCCGCCAGCCACTGTGATAGTCAAGGCATCACGGTCGCGTTGCGTCCGATAGCAGGTCAAACTATAGTCTGGACACATGTCCAGAAGGTTCGGAGTTGTTGCGTGACACGATTCGTCCAGCTCACCGGCCCTGGATATATCCGCTTTAGTGCATCGGCGTGAGTTGAAGATGCGCATCGCCCTGTTGTCGTACCGGAGCAAGACCCACTGTGGTGGGCAAGGCGTGTACGTCCGCTACCTCAGCCGCGGTCTCGCCGACCTGGGCCACGACGTCGAGGTGTTCTCCGGTCAGCCCTATCCGGAAGACCTCGACCCCCGGGTCCGGCTGACCGAGGTGCCGAGCCTGGATCTGTACCGCGAACCCGATCCGTTCCGCATTCCGTGGCCGACCGAGATCAAGACCTCCATCGACCTACTCGAGCTGTTGACCACCTGGACGGCGGGCTTCCCGGAGCCGCGCACGTTCAGCCTGCGCGCCGCTCGCGTGCTGGCCGAGCGCCGCGACGAGTTCGATGTGGTGCACGACAACCAGTGCCTCGGCACCGGCTTACGCAAAATCGCTGCCCTCGGGCTTCCGGTGGTGGCCACGGTGCATCATCCGATCACCCGCGACAAGGTGGTCGACATCGCCGCCGCCAAGTGGTGGCGCAAGCCGCTGGTGCGACGGTGGTACGGCTTCGCCGAGATGCAGAAGCAGGTCGCCTGCGAGATCCCCGAACTGCTCACGGTGTCATCGACCTCGGCGGCCGACATCTCCGAGGACTTCGGTGTTGCGCCGGATCAGTTGCACGTCGTGCCGCTGGGGGTGGACACGGCGATGTTCAAACCGGCCGAACAGCGCGTGCGCAACCGGATCATCGCGATCGCCAGCGCCGATGTGCCGCTCAAGGGGGTCCGGCACCTGCTGCACGCGGTCGCGCGGTTACGCGTCGAGCGCGACCTCGAACTGCAGCTGGTCGCCAAGCTCGAACCGAACGGCCCGACCGAGAAGCTCATCGCCGAACTCGGCATCTCCGACATCGTGCACAGCTCGAGCGGGCTGTCCGACCGGGAGTTGGCCGACCTGCTCGCCTCGGCCGAAGTGGCCTGCATCCCTTCGCTTTACGAAGGCTTCTCGCTACCTGCCGTGGAAGCGATGGCCAGCGGTACACCGATCGTCGCCAGCCGTGCCGGTGCGTTGCCGGAGGTGGTCGGCGCCGACGGCGAATGCGCCCGGCTGGTGCGGCCCGCAGACGTCGAGGAGCTGACCGCGGTGCTCGGCGACCTGCTCGATTCCCCGCGCGAACTGGCCCGCCTCGGCGCCAACGGACGCAAGCGCGCGCTCGAGGTGTTCAGTTGGCAATCCGTTGCGGCGCAGACGGTTGCGGTGTACGAGCAGGCTCGGAACCGGGTCGGCGCATGCTGACGGTGGACTTCGACCGCCTCGGGGTGGGCGCGGGCACGAAGGTGATCGACGTGGGCTGCGGCGCCGGCCGGCACAGCTTCGAGGCGTACCGGCGCGGCGCGGACGTCGTGGCCTTCGACCAGAACGCGGCCGACCTCAACGACGTCGACGAGATCCTGACCGCAATGCGCGAGCAGGGCGAGGCGCCGCCGACGGCGAAGGCCGAGGCGGTCAAGGGCGATGCGCTCGATCTGCCCTATACCGACGGCACTTTCGACTGCGTGATCGCCTCGGAAATTCTCGAGCACGTGCCCGAGGACGAGAAGGTGATCGCCGAACTGGTCCGGGTGCTCAAGCCGGGCGGAACGCTGGCGATCACGGTGCCCCGCTGGCTTCCGGAGAAGCTCTGCTGGGTGCTCTCCGACGAATACCACGCCAACGAGGGCGGGCATGTGCGCATCTATCACGCCGACCGCCTACGCGACAAGGTGCTCGCCCACGGCCTGCGACTCGAGCACACCCACCACGCGCACGCCCTGCACGCCCCGTATTGGTGGCTGAAATGTGCAGTGGGAACCGATAATTCGGATCACGTCGCGGTCAAGGCGTACCACCGCATGCTGGTGTGGGACATGATGAGCCGGCCGTGGCTGACCCGGACGGCCGAGTCGCTGTTGAACCCGCTGATCGGCAAGAGTGTCGCGCTGTACTTCGACAAACCGGCGGTCGTCGGTGCTGATACCTAAACTCGACGGCGTTCCCGGCGTCCCGGGTGTCTTGACGCCCGAGCAGTGCCGGCAGACCGCGAAGTCGATTGCGGCGACACAGGAATCCTCGGGCGCGCTTCCGTGGTTCGACGGTGGCCACACCGATCCCTGGGACCACATCGAGAACGCGATGGCGCTGACCGCCGCCGGTCTGCTGGAACCGGCGCGCGCTGCATTCGAGTGGTCGCGCACGACCCAGCGGCCCGACGGATCCTGGCCCATCCAGTTGCGCAACGGCGTCATCGAAGATGCCAACAGCGACAGCAACTTCTGCGCCTACATCGCGACAGGCGTCTGGCACCACGTGCTGACCACCGGCGACCGCCGATTTGCCGAGACGATGTGGCCGGTGGTCGCCAAGGCCATCGACTTCGTCCTCGGCATGCAGCTCGAAGGTGGTGAGATCGCCTGGGCGAGAAGCCCTTCGGCGATCGAGCCCGACGCGTTGTTGACCGGGTGCGCGAGCATCTACCACAGCATCCGGTGCGCGTTGGCGCTCGCGGACTACTTCGACGACCCGCAGCCCGAATGGGAGGTGGCCGTCGGCCGGCTCGGCCATGCGATAGCCCACCACCCCGAGGCGTTCACGGTGAAGGACCGCTGGTCGATGGAGTGGTACTACCCGGTGCTCGGCGGCGCCGTGCGCGGTGCGGCGGCGACGGCTCGCATCGACGAACGGTGGCACGACTTCGTGGTACCCGGCCTCGGGATCCGCTGTGTCGACGACCGGCCGTGGGTGACCGGCGCCGAAACCTGCGAGCTCGTCCTGGCTTTGGATGCGATGGGGGACACGGTCCGCGCTCGTGAACAGTTCGCCGCAATGCACCATCTACGCGAGGACGACGGTTCCTACTGGACGGGCCTGGTGTTCGCCGACGGCAAGCGCTGGCCGGAGGAACGCACGACGTGGACCGGTGCTGCGATGATCCTCGCCGCCGATGCGCTGTCCTGCACCACGGCGGCCAGCGGCCTTTTCCGGGGCGACGACCTACCCCGCGGCCTCGAGGGCGAATACGACTGCGAGTGCGCGACGAGCGACCGCTGACTACAGCGGCTCGCCGACCACGCCTTGTGTCCGCTCCAGCACCCGCATGGATCCGGTTGCCGAGACTTCGCGGAAGTTGTTGCCGTCCAAGGCCCGCCGGTAGATGTGGAATGGCGCCTGCCCGCCTTCCTCGGGGCCGGGGAAGACGTCGTGGATGACGAGCGCGCCGCCCACCTCCACCCACTTCGCCCAGCCGGCGAAGTCGCGCTGCGCGGCCTCCTCGGTGTGGCCGCCGTCGATGAACAACAGGCGCAACGGCGTTCGCCAACCGCGCGCGACGACCGGTGACCTGCCGACCACCGCGACGACGTGGTCGTCCAGGCCTGCGGCGTCCAGCGTGTGCCGCGCCGTCGGCAACGTGTCGAACAGGCCGGTGACCGCATCGACCATCGAGGCGTCGTGATACTCCCAACCGGGCTGGTGTTCCTCGGAACCGTGGTGGTGGTCGACGGTGTAGAGCACGCCGCCGGTCTGCTGTGCGGCCGCGCCGAGTAGCACGGTCGACTTGCCGCAGTAGGTTCCGATCTCGACGCCGATGCCGTCGCCGAGATACTTCACGGCCGCATCGAACAGGGCGCGGCCCTCGTCGGCGGGCATGAAACCGGTCACCTGCTCGGCCAGGGCGAAGAGTTCATCGGTGGTACGCATCGTTGTCAATCTATCCGGCGCCGGCACGACGATTCATTGCTGGTGCCGGTTCGTTGTAGTAGCGTCCGGACATGTGTCCGACACGGCCCTGGAGTCGACCCGGCGCCGTCTGACCGCCAAGCAGGCGGACACCGTGGACCGCCTCGGCCGGGCCGCGGTCGAACTCCTCGGCCGCGAGGGCTTCGCTGGTCTCACCGTGCGCCGGGTGGCCGCCGACGCGGGCGTCGGGGCGGCCACCGCCTACACCTACTTCTCCTCCAAGGAGCACCTCGTCGCCGAGGTGTTCTGGCGACGGCTTTCGGCGTCGCCGCCGGCCGCGCACGAGTCGGACGATCCCGCCGCCCGCGTCATCGAGGTGCTGCGGCACATCTCGCTGCTGGTCGCCGATGAACCCGAGTTCGCCGGCGCGGTGACGACCGCGCTGTTGGGCCGCGACCCCGACGTCGAGGTGCTGCGGCTGCGCATCGGCCGCGAGATCCGCGCCCGACTGGCCGCGGCGCTGGGCTCCGACGTCGATGCCGACGTCATCGACTCGCTCGAGATGCTGTACTCCGGCGCGCTGGTCCGCGCAGGCATGGGCTACGCGTCGTACACCGAGATCGCGGAGCGGCTGGAGAAATCCGCGCGGTTGATCCTGAGCTGACCGTCAGCGCGAGCCGAGAATCGCCTCGGACGCGGTGATCGCGGGCTCGACGATCCCCCGCAGGTCGCGGCCGTCCTCGACGAACAACGCGGTCAGCTCGCGCAGGCCGCCCAGCAGGATTAGCGCCAGCGGCCGCGAGATCGCGGGCAGTTGCGCACGCAGAAACCCGGGGCTGCCGCTGAGATCGACGAGCATGTCGGTCAGGTGCTCCATGGCCAGCCGATGCAACGGCTGGGCGGCGATGCCCAGCGCGGGCGCCTCGCGGATCCAGGTCAGCGTGATCGCCGGACGCGCCGCGATGTGGTCGACGTACGCGGTCACCGCCTGCCGAATCTGGTCATGCCAGTCATCTTCCGGCCGTGTCGCCGCCCGGATGCTCGCGATCAGATCCTCGTTGTTGCGGCGCAGCAACTCGATCAGGCATTCGGCCTTGCTCGGAAACTGCTCGTAGAAGGTCCGCTTGGAGGTGCGGGCGTGCCGCACGATGTCGGCCACCGTGGTGTCGCGGTAGCCGCGCTCGTTGATGGAGGCGGCCAGGCCGTCGAGAACGCGATCGCGGAACGGGTCGGCGACGGTGGTAGCGCCGTTGTCGAGCGCTGACGTCATCTCGCCTCCAGACCCTTGCGACAACTGGTACCAACCGGTACCGTACATCACACACCCGCGGTACATCGTAGTACCGAGATATGGCTGGGAGCGTCATGAGCGAAGTCACGGTCATCAAGGGCACAGCAACGCCCGCCGAAGCCACGCCGTCCCGCGCGGTCAGGCTGCCGCCGCAGGCAAAGATCCCCAAGCCCGTACTGGGCGCCGCATTCTCCATCTCACGGCGGTGGACCGTCGCCCAGATCGCCCGCCGCTACGGGCCCGTGTTCACGCTGAACCTTCCGGTGTTCGGGCGCACGGTCGTCATCGGCGACCCACAGCTGGCCAAGCAGCTGTGCATGGCCAACACCGACGACGTCGGCAACATCCAGCCGAATCTGTCCCGGGTGCTCGGGCCCGGCTCGGTGTTCGCGCTCGACGGAGCTGAGCACCGCCGTCGCCGCCGGCTGCTGACCCCGCCGTTCCACGGCAAGAGCATCAAGAACTACGAGCGCATCTTCGAAGAGGAGACACTGCGGGAATCGGCGAACTGGCCGACGGGGCAAGCGTTTCCGAGCCTCGAGCCGATGATGCGGATCACGCTCAATGCGATTCTGCGCGCCGTGTTCGGTGCCGACGGTGAACACCTCGACGAACTGCGCCGCATCATCCCGCCCTGGGTGACGCTCGGTTCCCGGGTGTCGACGCTGCCCACCCCGTCGCGAACCTACGGCCGGTTCAGCCCGTGGGGCCGGCTGGCCGAATATCGCAGACAGTACGACGCGGTCATCGACAAGCTGATCGACTGGGTCACCGCCGACCCGAACTTCGAGAGCCGCGACGATGTGCTGGCACTGCTGCTGCGCAGCACGTACGAAGACGGTACGGCGATGTCGCGCAACGATATCGGCGACGAGTTGCTGACCCTGCTGGCTGCGGGGCACGAGACCACCGCGTCAACCCTGGCATGGGCCTTCGAGCGGATCACCCGGCATCCGGAGGTACTGACGAAGCTGGTCGACGAAGCCGGCACCGGCGACAACGAGTACCGGCAGGCCACCATCCTGGAGGTGCAGCGGGCCCGGACGGTCATCGACTTCGCGGGCAGGCACGTCTACTCGCCGACATTCGAAATCGGTGATTGGGTTGTACCGCAGGGGTATTCGATGCTGGCCAGCATTTCGCTGATGCACGACCGTGGCGAGGAATTCCCCGGCCCCGATCGCTTCGATCCGCAGCGCTTCCTCGATGGCCGGCCCCCGACGTTCGCGTTCATCCCGTTCGGCGGGGGCACCAGGCGCTGCGTCGGCGCCGTGTTCGCCAATGTCGAGATGGACGTGGTGCTACGGACGGTGCTGCGCCACTTCGTGATCGACACCACCACGGCTCCCGCGGAGAAGGTGCACTCCCGCGGTGTGGCCTACACCCCGAAGGACGGCGGCCGCATCGTGGTGCACCGCCGAGAGACGCCGCTCGCCTAGGAGGAACCGATGACGAACGCCGCCGTAGCCAAGCAGGACGCAGCGGTCGCACCCGGCAGGACGCCCCCGGCGGTGCCGCTACCCAAGCCCGTTCAGCTGGTGCTCATGGCGGCGTTCCGCCGCTGGTATCTGGCCAAGGCCATCAAGCGGTACGGGCAGGTGTTCGCGATCAATGTGCCGTTCTTCGGTCGCAGCGTGGTGGTCGCCGATCCCGCGCTGCTGCGGCAGGTCTACCTCGCGAGCACCGACGACCTGATCAACGTGCAACCGAACCTCAGCCGGATCTTCGGTCCCGGTTCGGTTTTCGCCCTCGACGGTGTCGAGCACCGTAAGCGCCGCAAGCTGCTCGCCCCACCGTTTCACGGTCAGAGCATCAAGAACTACGAGAAGATCATCGAGGAGGAGACACTCCGCGAGACGGCGACCTGGCCCGAAGGCGTCGAGTTCCCCACCCTCGAGCCGATGAACAGGATCACGCTGAACGTCATCCTGCGCACGGTGTTCGGGGCCGACGGAGCCGAACTCGACTTTCTGCGAGAGATCATCCCGCCGTGGGCCAAGCTGGGCTCCCGCATGGCGACCCTGCCCGAACCGCCGTTCAGCACCGGACGGTTCAGTCCGTGGGGACGGCTGGCGACCTTCCGCCGCCACTTCGACCGCACCGTCTTCGCGTTGATCGACAAGGCCGAAGCCGATCCCGCGCGTGATGAGCGCACCGACATCCTGGCGCTGTTGCTGCGCAGCACCTACGAGGACGGCACGCCGATGTCGCGCCAGGACGTCTCCGACGAACTGCTCACGCTGTTGGGGGCCGGCCACGAAACGACCGCATCGACGCTGGGCTGGGCCTTCGAGCGGCTGCGCCGTCATCCCGAGGTGCTCGCCGAGCTGGTCAGGGAGAACGACGAGGGTGGCAACGAGTACCGCCAGGCGTTCATCAACGAACTGCAACGCAACCGCACCGTCATCGACTTCTCCGGACGCCACGTCGCCGCACCGCATTTCGACCTCGGCGAATGGCGGATTCCGCACGGCTACACCGTGATGGTGGCGCTGGCGAACATCCACGCCAACGCCGAGGTCTTCCCCGACCCCGAGCGCTTCGACCCGAACCGCTTCCTGGGGAAGCGACCACCGACGGCGTGGGTGCCTTTCGGTGGCGGCACCCGCCGGTGCATCGGGGCGGCGTTCGCCAACGTCGAAATGGACGTCGTGCTACGAACGGTGCTGCGACACTTCGTGATCGAGACCGACCGCGCCCCCGATGAGAAGGTGCACTTCCGCGGGATCGCGTTCACGCCGAAGGACGGCGGCCGGGTCGTGGTGCGACACCGGACTTAGCGCGAGCTGGGGCCACGGCTGCTCGGCGGGTTACTGGCTGGCCGTTTCGCGCTTGGGCAGCTTCCAGCCCGGACGCGGGAAGTGGCAGGTGTAGCCGTTCGGGAACCGCTCCAGGTAGTCCTGGTGTTCGGGCTCGGCCTCCCAGAAGTCGCTCGCCGGTGTCACCTCGGTGACGACCTTGCCGGGCCACAGGCCGGAGGCGTCGACGTCGGCGATGGTGTCGAGCGCGATGCGCTTCTGCTCGTCGTCGAGGTAGAAGATCGCCGACCGGTAGCTGGTGCCGACGTCGTTGCCCTGCCGGTTCTTGGTGGTCGGATCGTGGATCTGGAAGAAGAACTCCAGCAGCGCCCGGTAGTCGGTCTGCGCCGGGTCGTAGACGATCTCGATCGCCTCGGCATGGCCGGGATGGTTGCGGTAGGTGGCGTTGGCGTTCTCGCCGCCGGTGTAGCCGACGCGCGTCGACACCACTCCGGGCTGCTTGCGGATCAGATCCTGCATGCCCCAGAAGCAACCGCCCGCCAGGATGGCCGTCTTGGTGGTGCTCATGCCGCTCCTTCACTGTCGAACACTGTCGAGACAATTTCTGTATACAACCCATAGTGCCTGTCGACGATTACGGTTGGGTGATGCGCACAGTCGCGGCCGCTATCGGGGTCGCCGTGCTGGCCGGGTGGGCCGCACCGGCGGCATCTGCGGAGACCGCGGTGCTCCCCGAACGGCCCGGCTACCAGGGTGTCGTCTTCGCCGACAACCCGGCGATCGTCGACGCCCATCCCATGCGCGCTGAGTCGTTCAGCCGATCCGAAGACGACCGCGTGATCGCGGTGCATTTCACCACGGGCACGCCGCAGTGCTACGGCGTGCACGCGACGGTCCAGGAGACTCCCGACGTCGTGACCGTCGCGCTGCGCGGCGGCACGCTTCCCGAAGCCGTTGGCCGCGCGTGCATCATGATCGCCGTGTCGGGTACCCTCGACATCGCACTGCAGCATCCGCTGGGCGCCCGGCAGGTGCTGACCGCGTTCTGACACTCGACAAACGTCAGTAGAACGTGTTCTAGTTCTGGTTGTGACGAGCAGCACCTTCAGCCGTGACGAACTCGCCGCGGCGTTCGAGAAGTTCGAGGCCACGGTCGACCGCGCCGCCCAGACGAGAGACTGGGATCCCTGGGTTGAGCAGTACACCCCCGACGTCGTCTACGTCGAGCACGCGGCGGGCACCATGCGCGGCCGCGAGGAGGTTCGGGCCTGGATCTGGAAGACCATGGAGACGTTCCCCGGCAGCTACATGACGTCGTTCCCGTCACTGTGGGCGGTCTTCGACGAGCCGACCGGCCGAGTCATCTGCGAGCTCGACAACCCGATGCGCGATCCCGGCGACGGCACCATCATCAGCGCCACCAACCTCTCGATCCTCACCTACGCAGGCGACGGGCTGTGGCGTCGGCAGGAGGACGTCTACAACCCCCTGCGGTTCGTCAAGGCGACGGTCAAATGGTGTAACAAGGCCGCCGAACTGGGCACGCTGCCCGACGAGGCGGCGAGTTGGATGCGCCAGTACGGAGGCGGCCGGTGAGCAAGCTGGTCATCGGGGCCAACGGTTTCCTCGGCTCGCACGTCACCAGGCAGTTGGTCGGCGACGGGCACGACGTCCGCGTCATGGTCCGGCCGAACGCGAACACGACGGGCATCGACGATTTGTCCGTGGCACGGTTCCACGGCGACATCTGGGACGACGACACGTTGCGCGCCGCCATGACCGGAGTCGACGACGTGTACTACTGCGTCGTCGACACCCGCGGCTGGCTCACGGACCCCGCCCCGCTGTTTCACACCAACGTCGACGGCACCCGCAATGTGCTCGAGATCGCGAAGGACATGAACCTGCACCGGTTCGTCTACACGAGCAGCTACGTGACGGTCGGACGCCGGCGCGGGCATGTGGCCACTGAGGACGACACGATCGTCGACAAGGGGCTGACACCGTACGTGCGGTCGCGCGTCCAGGCCGAGACGCTGGTGTTGCGGTACGCGCGTGAACACGGCCTGCCCGCTGTGGCGATGTGCGTATCGACGACCTACGGCAGCGGCGACTGGGGCCGTACCCCGCACGGCGCGATCATCGCCGGAGCGGCGTTCGGCAAGCTGCCGTTCGTGATGGGCGGCATCGAGCTCGAGGCCGTCGGCGTCGACGACGCCGCGCGCGCCATGATCCTGGCCGCCGAACGCGGCCGTGTCGGCGAGCGTTACCTGATCTCGGAGAAGATGATCACCAATGCCGAGGTCGTCCGCATCGCGGCCGAGGCGGCGGGGATGCCGGCGCCGACGAAGTCGATCCCGCTGCCGGTCTCGTACGCGATGGCCACGATGGGCACCGTGAAGTCGCGGCTGACCGGCACCGACGAGAAGCTGTCGCTGGAGTCGCTGCGGCTGATGCGTGCCGAGGCGCCGGTGGACTGCAGCAAGGCCAGACGCGAACTCGGCTGGGAGCCAAGGCCGGTCGAAGAGTCGATCCGGGAGGCGGCACGGTTCTGGGCCACCCTGCGGGACGCGCGACGCAAGAGCAAGGCCGGCTGAACGGCGCGCCGACGCGTGTTCAACTGCTGGCGTTGTCGATTCGATCGCGACTAGCGTCGCAGAGATGCCCGACAAACTGCATGTCGATCTGTCCGGTGCGCCGCAGACCATGCTGGCGACCTTCTACGCCAAGGCGCTCGATGCCGATCTACCCGCGCCCATCCTCGGTGACCGGTTCGCCAAGGACATCGTGGACCGGATCGACTACGACTGGTCGAAGACATCGATCACCGCGGCCAATTCAGCGTCGGTGACCACTCGCAGCGCCCACTTCGACACGTGGGCGCGCCAATTCCTGGCGGTGCATCCCGAAGCCGTCGTGCTGCATCTGGGATGTGGGCTGGATGCGCGCGCGTTCCGAGTGGATCCCGGGCCGGGCGTCGACTGGTTTGACATCGACTATCCCGACGTCGCCGATCTGCGTAAGCAGCTCTACCCCGAGCGTGAGCACTACCGCGTCATCGCCGCATCGGTCACCGATCCGGCGTGGCTGACCGAAATACCCTCCGACCGACCGGCTTTGATGATCGGCGAGGGCCTGACCATGTACCTGACCGAGGCGGACGGCGTTGCGCTGCTGCGGCGCATCGTCGACGGTTTCCCGTCCGGCGAACTGCATTTCGACGCATTCAACCGACTCGGCATCCGGTCGCAGTGGATGAACGCGGTGGTGCGGCGCGCAGGCGCGACGCTGTACTGGGGTATCGACGGTCCCGACGACATCATCGAGGCGGTGCCCGGCGTCCGGTTGCTGGCCTGGATGTCGCCGTTCGACCCGCCGTCGTTCCGTGCAGTCGCGTGGTATTACCGGGCGTTGGGTCGGGCGATGTCGTTGCTGCCGTCGCTGCGTTACATGGCGCAGTATCACCGCTACGCGTTCTGAGCGTTGCGGTCGAAACTGAAGATCGGATTCGCGAGCACAAGCTCAGTCTCGGCGGCTAGCGAACGTTGAGTTCGGCGATCACCTCGGCGTACAGCCGCGCCTTGATCGTGCCGAACACCGCGCCGGCCTTCGCGGCCAATGCCTGCGCCCGGTCGACCGCCGCGTCGACCACGTCCGCCTCACCCGCGGTCTGCGCGACGATCCCCGCCGCGAGCGCGTCATCACCGCCGTAGCGTCGCGCGGTCGTCATCGCCTCGTGCGCGGTGGCGATCGGCAGCCGGGACCGGATGAGCGCGTTCATCCCCGCGGTGAACGGGATGCCGAGGTCGACCTCCGGTAGGCAGAAGTAGCCGCGGTCGGCGCGCATGACGATCAGGTCGTGAGCCAGCGCCAGCATCGCTCCCGCGGCGAACGCGTGGCCCTGCACCGCTGCGACGATCGGTGCCGGGAAGGCCAGCACGCGGGCGAACAGGGCATGCACGTCGGCCAGATTCGCTTCTGCGGCATCCGGATTGGCCGCCATGAAGTCCAGGTCGAGCCCGTTGGAGTAGAACTTGCCCTCGCCCGTCGTGACCACGGCCTTCGGTCCGTCGGTGGCCTCCACCTCGTCGAGAGCCGAATTGATCGCCGCCAACCTGTCCGGGTGGAAGCGGTTCTCGTCGGCACCGAGGGTCAGTACGAACACCGCGCCGCGTTTGTGCAGATCGGCCATCGGCTACCGCGATCCCTCGGCTTTTTCCTTCAACCGCTGCAGCGTCCGGCGGATGTGCTCGGCGTTGGCGGCTTCGCGGTCTTTCACGCCGGTGGCCCAACCGGCCGGCACCCGAAACCAGCCGGGCCGCCGATCCCACGTCCGCTCGGTCACCGCGCATCCGCCGTCGGTCGCGGTGATGTCATAGCGCCAGTGTGCGACCGGAATCACCGCACTGCGCACATCGAACGCGAAGGCCCTGCCGGGTTCGGCGGCGGTGACGGTGCAGGTGGTGGTCCAGGTGCGTGACCCGTTGCGGTTATGGCCCCGAAACACCGCACCCGGCCGCGCCGCATCGCCCTTGCGCCACTCCATCGCATGCGCCTCCTCGGCCAGCGATGCCAGCGTCGGTAGGTCGGTGATCAACCGGTACACCGTGTCGGGGTCGGCGTCGATGGTGACTTCTGCCTGTGCGGTGGCCGGACCTGTTTCGCTCATGCGCCGATCCTAGGGCGGACCGGTCAGAACGTAGTACGACAAATCAGGAATCCTCAGCGGTGGTTCGCGCGTTGGCAATCACATGAGACCTGTCCTCAAGCCCAGCGCCTCGCACCCGATCACCGTCGAGCCGACCGGCAGACACGTCACCGTGCGGGTGGCCGGCGAGGTCGTCGCCGAAACCGATCGCGCCGTGAAGCTGCAGGAGTCCACCTACCCGGCGGTCTACTACATTCCGCGCGACGACGTCGTCGCCGACCGGCTCCGGCCCAGCGACACCGAAACCTACTGTCCCTTCAAGGGCGACGCCGGCTACTACCACGTCGTCACCGAAGGCGGCGCGACCGTCGAAGACGCCGTGTGGACCTACGAGAAGCCGTATCCCGCCGTCGCACCGATCGCCGGCCACGTCGCGTTCTATCCGGACAAGGCCGACGTCGTCGTCACATAGCCTTGGTCGGTGCACACCTCGGCCAGCGTCGTCTTCGACGGACCGGCCAGCCCCGGATTGACGCTGGCGCCGCTGCGTCGCGGCCGTAAGGACCCCTGCTACTTCGACGCACCCGACGGCGCGATCTGGCGGACCAGCCTCATGCGCAGCGGCCCGGTGACAGCGCGCATCACGAAATCGGCACCCGGCGCCGTCGACTGCGAAGCCTGGGGCGCCGGCGCCGCCGAATTCGTCGAGGCACTGCCGGCTCAACTCGGCGGGTACGACGACAGCCTCGGCTTCCGACCCGGCGACCCGACGATCGCCGCGGCCCAGCGTCGAGTGCGCCATCTGCGGCTGGGCCGGACCGACCGGGTCCTCGAAGCGCTCATTCCCGCCGTGCTCGAACAGCGGGTCTACGGCAAAGACGCTCGCCGCGCCTGGCGCCTTCTGGTGACGAAGTACGGCGCGCCGGCGCCCGGCCCGGCGCCCGCACACATGCGCGTTCCGCCGCCCGGCGAGATCTGGCGCCGGATCCCGTCGTGGGAGTTCCACCGGGCCAACGTCGACCCGCGCCGCGCCCGCACGGTCGTCGGATGCGCGCAGCGCGCGGACTCGCTGGAACGACTCGGCGCCCGCTCACCCGCGCGGGCCCGAGCCGCGATGGCGTCGCTGCCCGGGGTCGGTGAGTGGACCGCGGCGGAGACGGCGCAGCGTGCATTCGGTGACGCCGATGCGCTGTCGGTCGGCGACTACCACCTGGCGAAGATGGTCGGCTGGACCCTGCTGGGTCACCCCATCGACGACGCCGCGATGGTCGAGCTGCTCGAGCCGCTTCGACCGCACCGCCACCGCGCGGTGCGGCTGTTGGAAGTCAGCGGGCTGGCGGTCCTGCCGCGGTTCGGGCCACGCATGGCGATACCGAACCTCGTCGATATGTGACGTGCGCAGCGGCGTGATTACCGCCCAGCGGCAGCGGGTAGACCGACGGTCGACACCTTATGCGTGCGAAGGAGCTTTTGATGTCTGAGTACACCGTCCCCGGCATGACCGACAAGCAGGCCACCCAGGTCGCCGAACTCCTGCAGAAGCAGTTGAGCCGATACAACGACCTGCATTTGACCCTCAAGCACATTCACTGGAATGTGGTGGGGCCGAACTTCATCGGCGTGCACGAGATGATCGACCCGCAGGTGGACCTGGTGCGCGGCTACGCCGACGAGGTCGCCGAGCGCATTGCCACCCTCGGTTTCGCGCCGAAGGGCACCCCGGGCGCGATCATCGAGGACCGGTCCTGGGACGACTACTCCATCGAGCGCGACACTGTGCAGGCCCACCTCGCGGCGCTCGATCTGGTCTACGACGGCGTCATCGAGGACACCCGCCGAAACATCGAGGAGACCGACGAGCCGGACCCGGTCACCCAGGACATGCTGATCGGCCACGCCGCCGAGCTGGAGAAGTTCCAGTGGTTCGTGCGAGCGCATCTGGAGAGCTCCGGCGGTCAGCTGGCCAACAAGGGCGCTTCGACGGAGAAGGGCGCCGCCAGCCAGGCCAAGAAGAAGTCGCCGGTCAAGTAGCCGGCGAATCCCCGAGGGCATCCCCGAGGGCATCGTCTCGCACCGGCCGGTCGGCCAGCTCCTCTCTACGGCCGAACAGGTACGGGTAGGCGACGCCCGCGAGTGCTGCGCCGACCAACGGTGCGAGCCAGAACGCCCACAACTGCGCGGGTGCGCCGTCGCCGTTGAAGAACGCGACCCCGGTCGAGCGTGCCGGGTTGACCGACGTGTTGGAGATCGGGATCGAGATGAGGTGGATCAGCGTCAGGGTCAACCCGATCGACAAGCCGGCGAAGCCCTTCGGCGCGCGGTCGTCGGTCGAGCCGAGGATCACCAACATGAACAGACCGGTCAGCACCACCTCGGTGATCAGCACCGCCCACAGCGAATAACCGCCGGGCGAGTGGGCGCCGTAGCCGTTGGCCGCCATGTTTCCCGTTGCGGTCCAACCTGGCTGGCCCTTGGCGATGACATAGATGATCAAGCCCGCAGCGACCCCGCCGATCACCTGGGTGATCCAGTAGGGCGCCAGCGCTTTCCACTCGACCCGCCGGGCCAGTGCCGCGCCGAGGGTGACGGCGGGATTGAAGTGGCCGCCGGAGATGGTGCCGAACGCGTACACGCCGGTGAGCACCGTGAGGCCGAATGCCAATGCGACACCGAGGAATCCGATGCCCAGCGAGGTTCCATCAGCGTCGACGAACTTCGCGGCGAACACCGCACTGCCGCAACCGCCGAGGACCAACCAGAACGTTCCGATGAATTCCGCTGCCAATCGGTGCAGCATCGTGGGGGCGTCCATACGGTGAGGGTCACATGTGTGGCAACCGTTGCGAACGTTCGTGGCCGAATCGTGGCGCGACAGAGACGGTCACCATCCGATCGCGACCCTGCCGTGACCGGTGTCAGTCGGCGCGTTGCTGCGCCTGCTCGGTTTCGCGGTCGAGGCGCTGCGCCTGGTAGATCGACACGTCGGTGCGCGATATCAGCAGATAGGCGATTCCGACCGCCGCCATCGCGCACGGGATCACCGAGAAGGACCCGGTCATCTCCGCCACCATGATCATCACGGCCAGGGGCGCATGGGCGACGCTGCCGAAGCAGGCCATCATGCCGACGACGACGAAGACGGCTGGAGTGTCGGGAATGCCTGGTGCCTGCACGAGGTCGCCGAGGCGCCACACCGCAGCACCGACGAACGCGCCGATCACGACACCCGGTCCGAAGATGCCGCCGGACCCGCCCGTGCCGATCGACAGCGATGTCGCGACGATCTTCGCCAGCGGCAGAACCAGAACGATCCACAGCGGGATGGCCATCAAAGTATCAGTGGCGGTGGCCTTTTGCGCCCAGCCGTAGCCGCTGGCCAGGATCTGCGGGATGACGAGCGCCAGCAGTCCGACGGCCAGCCCGCCCAGCGCGGGTTTGAGCACCGTGTGGCCGGGCAGGCGCTTCGTCAGCGCGACCGTGCCGTAAAAGATGCGGGCGTAGAGGTATCCGACGCCGGCGGCGACGATGCCGAGCACGACGAACCAGCTCAGGTCCAGCGGGTGGTCGAACCTGTAGTCGGCGGCGACGAACCCGAACAGCGGGTCGAACCCCAGGATCGATCCGAGCACGGCGTAGGCGGTGGCCGAGGTGATGAAGCCGGGGATGAGCGCCTTGTAGTCGAAGTCCCGCCGGTACACGATCGAGGCGGCCAGGACTGCGCCGCCCAGCGGCGCCCCGAAAATGGCCCCGATACCCGAGCCGATGCCGAGCGACACCGCGATGCGCCCGTCCTCGTCGGAGAGGTCCAGCGAGCGCGTGAGCATGGACCCGAAGCCCGCCGAGATCTGCGCCGCGGGACCCTCGCGACCGCCCGAGCCGCCCGAACCGATGGTCAACGCGCTGGCGATGGTCTTGACCACGATGGCCCGACCGCGGATGGCGCGGGGATCGGTGTGCACCGCCTCGATCGCGCTGTCGGTGCCGTGCCCCTCGGCCTCCGGGGCGAATTTCGATACCAGCCACGCCGATACGAGCGCGCCGCCGCACGCCACCAGCGGGATCGCCCACGGTCGGTCGAAGTCGGCCGAGCCCGGATCGCCGCCGTCGCCGACTGGTTCGGGAATGCGATAGCCGGCGAGTTCACCGAGCAGCAAGCGGCCCGCATAGTCCAGCGCCAGATAGAACACCACCGCGCCGAGCCCGGCGATGACGCCGATCGCGATCCCGAGGATCACCCACTTCCGGATGTACCCGGAGCGACGAATGAATCCGCCCAGACCGCCGCCGGATTCGCGGGTCTCGGGCATGGTCTCCAGATGCTAGTGCGATCCTGCGCGGTACGCGGTCAGTCTCGCGATGATCGCCGCTTCGCCACCCGGCTCGACGGCTTTCGCCTCGCTCACGCCCATACTGCGTCCGATACGCAAAGCCGTTCCGACATAACGGGATTCGGTACCACTATGGAACGGCCGCAAAAAATTGACGTGCAGCGACGACGTCCGTAGCGGCCGGTCGAGGCGGTCGGTGTTGAGTGCCGCCGATGCCACCAGTTCCAGCGCCATGGCCGACACGCCGCCGTGCACGACGCCGATCGAGTTGTTCAGCACGGGGTCTTCGTCCTGCAGCAGAACCGGACCCGCCCCGCCGCTCTCGGCGACCCGCACCGCCATCCGGTCGGCCAGCGTGCCCGCCGGCAGTGGTCCGGTCGGCCCGTCGGGAAACGGTGCGAGGTTGTCGGGCGAGCGGATGTAGAACGAACGAACCGTGGCGGTGGCCAGCACGGTGTCGCGGTGCGCGAGCGCGCATGTCGCCAACACCACGTTGCTCTTCCTGCCGAACGGCTGCGCCGTCGCCATCACCGGAATTTCCGGTGCGGTCGCGACGATGTCAGCGGCGTCGGGGTCGGCCTCCAGCGAGAGCTCGCTGGATACCGTCCACTCGTCGGCGGCGCGTCGCCGGTGGTTGACGAGGCCGCAGGCGTGATCGACCAGCATCGCCAGCGGTGCGATGGTCGGGGCGCCGTTCAGTGGGTTCACCATCGCGCCGACCGGAATCGAGGCCACACACTCGTGGGCCGCGTCGCGCGACGTCACGATGCCGAACCGGCCCAGGGGAGTGTTCAGAGGGTGTGACATCGGGATCCAGCGTCGCCGATCGGCGGTGGCTTTATACCCCTAGGGGGTATACGATGGCGGCATGACGCACGTCGATCACGGCCAACACCAGCCAGATACTGCGACGGCCGGGCACACCGAACACGGCCACGGCCACCACGCCGGTCACGGCGACCACGCCGGGCACGCTGGGCACGTCGCAGTGTTCCGGCGATTGTTCTGGAGCATGCTGGTGCTCGCGGTTCCGACCGTCGCGCTGTCCGGCATGTTCGCGATGATCGTCGGCTACTCCATCCCCGACATTCCCGGAATCACGTGGGTGTCGCCGGTGCTGGGCACCGTGATGTACGTCTGGGGAGGACGCCCCTTCCTGTCCGGTGCGATCAGTGAGATCCGTTCCCGCGCACCGGGGATGATGCTGCTGATCGGTTTGGCGATCACCGTGGCGTTCCTGTCGTCGTGGGGTGCGAGCCTCGGCGTGCTGCACCACCAGCTCGATTTCTGGTGGGAGCTGGCCCTGCTGATCGTGATCATGTTGCTCGGTCACTGGATCGAGATGCGCTCGCTCGCGCAGACCACCTCCGCGCTGGATTCCCTGGCCGCGCTGCTGCCCGACGAGGCCGAACGGATCGTCGACGGCGGCACGGAGACGGTCACGCCGGCCGAGCTGAAACTCGGCGACGTCGTGCTGGTCCGGCCGGGCGGCAACGTGCCGGCCGACGGCGACATCGTCGACGGTGCCGCGGACGTCGACGAGTCGATGGTCACCGGCGAATCGCGCCCGGTCCGGCGGGCCGTGGGCGACCACGTCGTCGCCGGCACCGTCGCCACCGATTCGGCGTTGCGGGTGAAGGTCAGCGCGGTCGGCGACGACACCACGCTCGCCGGTATCCAGCGGTTGGTCGCCGAGGCGCAGAACTCGTCGTCCCGGGCGCAGCGGCTGGCGGACAAGGCGGCCGGCTGGCTGTTCTGGTTCGCGCTGTCCGCGGCGGTCGTCACCGCGGTGGTGTGGTCGTTCCTCGGAATGCCCGACGAAGCGGTCGTGCGGACCATCACCGTGCTCGTGATCGCCTGCCCGCACGCGCTTGGCCTGGCGATCCCGCTGGTGGTGTCCATCGCCACCGAACGCGCCGCGCGTGGGGGCGTGCTGGTCAAGGACCGGCTCGCGCTGGAGAGCATGCGGACCGTCGACGCCGTACTCTTCGACAAGACCGGCACGCTGACCAGGGGAGAACCGACGGTCACCGCGGTCGCAACGGTGCATGCCGATGCCGCCGACGATGTGCTGGGGCTGGCCGCGGCCGCCGAAGCGGACTCCGAGCATCCGCTGGCGCGCGCGATCGTCGCGGCCGCGCGTCACCGCAATCTCACGCTGGCGTCGGCGACAGAGTTCAGCTCCTCACCCGCGGTCGGCGTCACGGCCACGGTCGACGGGCGAACCGTGCAGGTCGGTGGACCGCGAATGCTGGCGGAGGCGGGTCTGGCCGAGCTGCCCGAAACATCGCAGTGGCGCGACGAGGGCGCGATCGTCCTGCATGTCGTGGCCGACGGCGAGGTCGTCGGCGCGGTGAAGCTCGCCGACGAGGTGCGGCCGGAGTCCCGGCAGACGGTCACGGCGCTGCGCAAACTGGGTGTCGAAGTGGTGATGATCACCGGCGACGCGGAGCCGGTCGCGCGAGCGGTAGCCGCTGAACTGGGCATCGAGCGGGTGTTTGCCGGTGTCCGCCCCGAGGACAAGGCGGCGAAGGTCGCCGAACTGCAGGACGAAGGCCGAAAGGTGGCGATGGTTGGAGACGGCGTCAACGACGCCCCCGCCCTCGCGCAGGCCGACGTCGGCATTGCGATCGGTGCGGGTACCGACGTGGCGATCGCCTCGGCCGGCGTGATCCTGGCCGGCTCGGATCCGCGCTCGGTGTTGTCGGTCATCCTGTTGTCGCGGGCGTCGTATCGAAAGATGAAGCAAAACCTTTGGTGGGCAGCGGGTTACAACATTGTGTCGGTGCCGCTTGCCGCGGGCGTGCTGGCGCCGGTCGGCTTCGTGCTGCCGATGTCGGTCGGTGCGATCTTGATGTCGGCTTCGACCGTGGTGGTGGCGCTGAACGCGCAATTGCTACGTCGGCTCGACCTCGACCCCGAAGCCAGCCTGAAAGCGGTTTCTTAAGAATCTGACTAGGCTTTCAGCAAATACCAATGAGGTCATCACACCAGGCCAACCGCCCGTTACTCGCAGCACAGCAAATCGTGTGCGGCGGCGGAAGCCTGATGTGATGTATACCGCACCTGGCTGGTGCTCGCCGGTAACCCACGAAAACACCATCGGGACACGGGATTTCGCTGGTCGGCGGGCTGGGCACCGAACGTCGCCTGCACCGTCGGCCAGCCATGGTTAGGGGCCGCTAAGTTGGCATGTCACCCGGTGTTTGTCATATCGTTTTCTTCACTTGAGGCAAGTGGGAAAAGGCCGGCGTTCGATGCTGCACGAAGGCACTCCATAGCCGGGGCCGGCGAAACGCCATGGTCTACGGCTGCCAGGCAGAAGCTTCGTGAGACGTGCGGAAAAAGGGTAGGTGGGAATGGCGCCCAACAGCCAGGGGCTCTACGACCCCGCGTTCGAGCATGACGCATGCGGCGTGGCCATGGTCGCCGACATGCACGGGCGCCGCAGCCGCGACATCGTCGACAAGGCCATCACCGCCCTGGTGAACCTGGAGCACCGTGGTGCCCAGGGTGCCGAACCGAACACCGGCGACGGCGCGGGCATCATGCTGCAGGTCCCGGACGACTTCCTGCGCGCGGTGGTCGACTTCGACCTGCCCGAACCGGGCAGCTACGCCACCGGTATCGCGTTCCTCCCGCAGTCGTCGAAGGATGCGTCGACCGCCTGCGAGGCCGTCGAGAAGATCGCCGAGGCCGAGGGGCTCGAGGTGCTCGGCTGGCGCGAGGTGCCCATCGACGATTCACCGCTGGGCGCGTTGGCCCGCGACGCGATGCCGACGTTCCGGCAGCTGTTCCTGGCGGGCGCCTCGGGCATGGAACTGGAACGCCGCGCCTACGTGGTGCGCAAGCGGGCCGAACACGAGCTCGGCACCAAGGGGCCGGGACAGGACGGCCCGGGACGCGAAACCGTCTACTTCCCAAGCCTTTCCGGCCAGACGTTCGTCTACAAGGGCATGCTGACCACCCCGCAGCTCAAGGCGTTCTACCTCGACCTGCAGGACGATCGGCTCACCAGCGCGCTGGGCATCGTGCACTCGCGCTTCTCGACCAACACGTTCCCGTCGTGGCCGCTGGCCCATCCGTTCCGGCGCATCGCCCACAACGGCGAGATCAACACCGTCACCGGCAACGAGAACTGGATGCGCGCGCGCGAGGCGCTGATCAAGACGGACGTGTTCGGCCCGAATCAGGATCTCGACAAGATCACCCCGGTGTGTACCCCCGGAGCGTCGGACACCGCGCGGTTCGACGAGGTGCTGGAGCTGCTGCATCTCGGTGGCCGCAGCCTTCCGCACGCCGTGCTGATGATGATCCCGGAGGCCTGGGAGCGGCACGAGACGATGGATCCCGCCCGGCGGGCCTTCTACCGGTACCACGCGTCGTTGATGGAGCCCTGGGACGGCCCGGCGTCGATGACGTTCACCGACGGCACGGTGATCGGCGCCGTCCTGGACCGTAACGGCCTTCGGCCGTCGCGCATCTGGGTCACCAGGGACGGCCTGGTCGTGATGGCGTCCGAGGCCGGAGTGCTCGACCTCGACCCGTCGACCGTCGTGAAGAAGATGCGCCTGCAGCCCGGCCGCATGTTCCTGGTCGACACCTCCAAGGGCCGCATCGTCGACGACGAGGAGATCAAGGCCGAACTGGCCGCCGAGCAGCCGTACGGGGAGTGGCTCGACGCCGGTCTGTTCCACCTCGACGAGCTGCCGCCCGGCGACTACGTGCGGATGCCGCATCACCGAGTGGTGTTGCGCCAGCAGATCTTCGGCTACACCTACGAGGAGCTCAACCTGTTGGTGGCGCCGATGGCGCGCACCGGCGCCGAGCCGATCGGTTCGATGGGCACCGACACCCCGATCGCGGTGCTCTCGACGCGGCCGCGGATGCTCTACGACTACTTCCAGCAGCTGTTCGCTCAGGTGACCAACCCGCCGCTGGACGCCATCCGCGAAGAGGTGGTGACCAGCCTGCAAGGCACGCTCGGTCCCGAGGGCGATCTGCTCAACCCGAACGCCGAGTCGTGCCGCCAGATCGTGCTGCCGCAGCCGATCCTGCG
The DNA here is from genome assembly GCF_001499985.1 of Mycobacterium sp. IS-1556. NCBI lineage: Bacteria > Bacillati > Actinomycetota > Actinomycetes > Mycobacteriales > Mycobacteriaceae > Mycobacterium > Mycobacterium sp. IS-1556. The sequence continues at coordinate 209,807 of NZ_LQIM01000001.1, read as the reverse complement.
CAACGCCGAACTGTCGAAGCTGATCTGCGTCGACCCCGACCACGAGATCCGCGGCCACAAGCACGGTATGCGCGCGGCGGTGATTCGATGTCTGTATCCGGTCAACCGCGGCGGGCAGGGCCTCAAGGAGGCGCTGGACAACGTGCGGGCCAAGGTGTCGACCGCGATCCGCGAGGGTGCCCGCATCATCGTGCTCTCCGACCGCGAATCCAACGAGCAGATGGCGCCGATTCCGTCGCTGTTGTCGGTCTCGGCCGTCCATCACCACCTGGTGCGGGAACGCACCCGCACGAAGGTGGGCCTGGTCGTCGAGGCCGGCGATGCCCGCGAGGTGCACCACATGGCCTGCCTCGTCGGTTTCGGCGCGGCGGCGATCAACCCCTACATGGCGTTCGAGTCGATCGAGGACATGGTCGACCGCGGCGTGATCACCGGAATCAGCAGCGATGCGGCCAAGTCCAACTACGTCAAGGCCGCCGGCAAGGGCGTGCTGAAGGTGATGTCGAAGATGGGCATCTCGACGCTGGCCTCCTACACCGGCGCACAGCTGTTCCAGGCCATCGGCATCAGCCAGCAGGTGCTCGCCGAGTACTTCACGGGGCTGACGTGCCCGGTCGGCGGCATCGAGCTCGACGACATCGCCGACGACGTCGCGTCCCGGCACTCCCTGGCATATCTCGATCGCCCCGACGAGTGGGCGCACCGCGAACTCGAGGTCGGCGGCGAGTACCAGTGGCGCCGCGAGGGTGAATACCACCTGTTCAACCCGGACACGGTGTTCAAGCTGCAGCACTCCACCCGGACCGGCCAGTACTCGATCTTCAAGGAGTACACCAAGCTTGTCGATGACCAGAGCGAGCGGATGGCCTCGCTGCGTGGGCTTCTCAAGTTCCGCGACGGCGTCCGTTCGCCGGTTCCGCTCGACGAGGTGGAACCGGCCAGCGAGATCGTCAAGCGGTTCTCCACCGGGGCGATGAGCTACGGCTCGATCTCCGCCGAGGCCCACGAGACACTGGCCATCGCAATGAACCGCCTTGGCGGGCGGTCGAATTCGGGTGAGGGCGGCGAAGACGTCAAACGCTTCGACCGCGACGAGAACGGTGACTGGCGCCGCAGCGCCATCAAGCAGGTCGCGTCCGGCCGGTTCGGCGTGACGAGCCACTATCTGAGCAACTGCACCGACATCCAGATCAAGATGGCCCAGGGCGCGAAACCCGGTGAGGGCGGCCAGCTTCCGGGCGCCAAGGTGTACCCGTGGGTGGCCGAGGTGCGGCACTCGACGCCCGGCGTCGGGCTGATCTCGCCCCCGCCGCACCACGACATCTACTCGATCGAGGACCTGGCGCAGCTGATCCACGACCTCAAGAACGCGAATCCGCAGGCGCGGGTACACGTCAAGCTGGTCTCCGAAAATGGAGTGGGAACCGTGGCCGCAGGCGTCTCGAAAGCACATGCGGATGTCGTGCTGATCTCCGGTCACGACGGCGGCACCGGCGCGACGCCGCTGACGTCGATGAAGCACGCCGGCGCGCCGTGGGAGCTCGGCTTGGCCGAGACCCAGCAGACGTTGCTGCTCAACGGTCTTCGGGACCGCATCGTCGTGCAGGTCGACGGTCAGCTCAAGACCGGCCGCGACGTCGTGGTCGCCGCGCTGCTGGGTGCGGAGGAGTTCGGCTTCGCCACCGCACCGCTGGTGGTGTCGGGCTGCATCATGATGCGCGTCTGCCACCTCGACACCTGCCCCGTGGGGGTGGCGACCCAGAACCCGGTGCTGCGCGAGCGGTTCACCGGCAAGCCGGAGTTCGTCGAGAACTTCTTCATGTTCATCGCCGAAGAAGTGCGTGAGATGATGGCGCAGTTGGGCTTCCGCACGGTCAACGAGATGGTCGGCCAGGTCGGTGCGCTGGACACCACGAAGGCCGCCGAGCACTGGAAGGCCTACAAGCTCGACTTGGCGCCGGTGTTGCACGAGCCCGAGTCGGCGTTCATGAACCAGGATCTGTACTGCAGTTCGCGCCAGGACCATGGCCTCGACAAGGCGCTCGACCAGCAGCTGATCGTGATGTGCCGCGAAGCGCTGGATTCCGGTTCGCCGGTGCGATTCTCGACCACCATCGCCAACGTCAATCGCACGGTCGGCACCATGCTCGGTCACGAAGTGACGAAAGCTTATGGCGGGCAGGGGCTCCCGGACGGCACCATCGACATCACGTTCGACGGCTCGGCGGGTAACAGCTTCGGCGCCTTCGTGCCGAAGGGCATCACCCTGCGGGTGTACGGCGACGCCAACGACTACGTCGGCAAGGGCCTGTCGGGCGGGCGGATCGTCGTGCGTCCGTCGGACAATGCGCCGGCCGACTACGTCGCCGAGGACAACATCATCGCCGGCAACGTGATTCTGTTCGGCGCCACCAGCGGGCAGGCGTTCATCCGCGGCCAGGTCGGTGAGCGGTTCGCGGTGCGCAACTCCGGCGCGCACGCCGTTGTCGAAGGCGTGGGTGACCACGGTTGCGAGTACATGACCGGCGGCAAGATCGCGATCCTCGGACCGACGGGCCGCAACTTCGCCGCGGGCATGTCGGGTGGCGTGGCCTACGTCTACGATCCCGACGGCACACTGCCGGGCAATCTCAACGCCGAGATGGTGGAACTCGAAGACCTCGACGAGGAGGATCTCGAGTGGTTGGGCACCATGATCCAGGCCCACGTGGACGCCACCGATTCCGCTGTGGGAACACGCATTCTGAACGACTGGAACAACAACGTGAAGCACTTCACCAAGGTGATGCCCCGCGACTTCAAGCGGGTGCTCGAGGCGATCGCCGAAGCCGAACAGCGCGGCGGCGACGTCGATGAGGCGATCATGGCGGCCGCCAGTGGCTGACCCGCGCGGTTTCCTCAAGTACACCCAGCGCGAGACGCCGCAGCGGCGGCCCGTGCCGATTCGCCTGCGCGACTGGAAAGAGGTCTACGAGGACTTCTCCCACGACACGCTGCGCGAACAGGCGACCCGCTGCATGGACTGCGGTATCCCGTTCTGCCACAACGGCTGTCCCCTCGGTAACCTGATCCCCGAGTGGAACGACCTGGTCCGCAACGACCGCTGGCGCGACGCGATCGAGCGGCTGCACGCGACGAATAACTTCCCCGAGTTCACCGGCCGGCTCTGCCCCGCCCCGTGCGAGGGCTCGTGCGTGCTCGGCATCAACCAGGATCCGGTCACGATCAAGCAGATCGAGGTCGAGATCATCGACAAGGCGTTCGACGAGGGATGGGTGACACCTCGGCCGCCGGAGGTCAAGACGGGCAAGAAGGTCGCCGTCGTCGGCTCCGGCCCTGCGGGATTGGCTGCGGCCCAGCAGCTCACCCGCGCCGGGCACAGCGTGACGCTGTTCGAGCGCGACGACCGGATCGGCGGCCTGCTGCGCTACGGCATCCCCGAATTCAAGATGGAAAAGCGCCACATCGACCGTCGTCTGGAGCAGATGGCGGCCGAGGGCACCGAGTTTCGCACCGGCGTCAACGTCGGGGTCGACATCACCGCCCAGCAGCTGCGCAAGGACTTCGACGCGGTGGTGCTCGCCGGTGGCGCGACGGCGCGTCGCGACCTGCCGATTCCCGGCCGTGAACTGGACGGCATCCACCAGGCGATGGAGTACCTGCCGTGGGCCAACCGCGTGCAGTTCGGCGATCCGGTGACCGATGAGCACGGCCTGCCGCCCATCCACGCCAAGGGCAAGAAGGTCATCATCATCGGCGGTGGCGACACCGGCGCAGACTGCCTCGGCACCGCGCACCGACAGGGCGCGGCCAGCGTGCATCAGTTCGAGATCATGCCGCGCCCGCCGGAGACGCGCGCCGACTCGACGCCGTGGCCCGTCTACCCGCTGATGTTCCGGGTGTCCTCCGCTCACGAGGAAGGTGGCGAGCGGGTCTACTCGGTCAACACCGAGGAGTTCGTGGGCAAGGACGGCCGGGTGACTGGCCTGCGCGGTCACGAGGTCAAGATGAACGCCGGCAAGTTCGAGAAGGTCGACGGCACCGAATTCGAGATGGAAGTCGACCTCGTGCTGCTCGCGATGGGATTCACCGGACCCGAACGCGAAGGTCTGCTCACCGACCTGAATGTGGAGATCAACGAGCGCGGCAACGTCGCACGCGACGCCGACTTCTGCTCGTCGGTGCCCGGCGTCTTCGTGGCCGGCGACATTGGCCGGGGTCAGTCGCTGATCGTGTGGGCGATCGCCGAGGGCCGCGCCGCCGCTGCCGGTGCCGACCGCTACCTGATGGGGCACTCCGCTCTTCCTGCGCCGATCACGCCGACCGCCGTCCCGCAGCGTTAGCTCCTGCCCGCGACACGCGGGGCAATGACCGGCTTTTCGGTGTGCTCGCGGGACAGTAGGGGCGGTGATCGGCCGCTACGGATCTGCCCGCGCCGGGTTGCAGCTCAACCGGCGCAACTTCATCGCGGCGTTGTCCATCGCCACGGTCGGCGCCGTCGGTCTGAGCCGCTGTGCCACCGGCGAACCACCGCGCGTGGCGGGTGCGGCCGCGTCGCAGCCACCGCCGGCCGGCCTGTTGCCGCCGCCACCGAAGTCGTCGCGGATCGCCCTGCCGGGCGGCGGGGTGCTGAGCAGCCTGCCCGGAGACGGCGATCTGTTGGCGCTGACCGTCGACGATGGTGTCGACAGCGACGTCGTCCGGGCCTACACCCAGTTCGCCAAGGACACCGGGGTCCGGCTGACGTACTTCGTCAACGGCGTCTATCGGTCCTGGACCGATCACCTCGATCTGCTGCGGCCGATGGTCGACAACGGCCGGATCCAGTTGGCCAACCACACCTGGTCGCATCCTGACCTCACCAAGCTGCCGCTGGCCGACGTTGCGGAGCAGTTCCGACGCAACCATGAGTTCCTTTGGAAGACATACGGAGTCGATGCGCGGCCCTACTTCCGGCCGCCCTATGGAGCACACAACCCGCACGTCGACAAGGTCTCGGCCGAACTCGGCTACACCGTCGACACGTCGTGGTCGGGCTCGTTGGAGGACCACGTGTGGATCCCTGCCGACGAAGTCGTCAAGATGGCTGACCGGCATTTCACCGCGCAGGCGATCGTGATCGGCCACCTCAACCACGCGCCCGTCACCGAGGTGTATGGCCGCCTGGTCGAGATCATCCGCGCCCGACGGCTACGCACAGTCACGCTGGACGACGTGTTCCTCAAGCCGTGAACCCGTGGCGCGGCGCAGCGGCAGCGTCCGCGGCGTGCAGCAGCGTGCAGCAGCGCGCAGCCTCGTCCAGCAGCGTCCAGCAGGCGCGATTGTGAACATGGCGACGCTTTGCCGGCGTGTCGCGTCGGAAACCGCACAAACGGGCGCGAGTAGCGGAAGTCCTGGAGCTCCTTATTCACTTCTGTCACTCTAAAAACATCCGATTATTTATCGGCGCGCCTTGCATAGTTTGCCGGTGCACGGGGGTCTAATGACTTCATGAGGGCACTGCGGTAATGTGAGCCCCCGGTCAGCTATCGGTTTCGACACAGGAGTCAGTTCCGTGTATGTCAACCCGCTATCCCGGTCACGGGTGAGCCGAATCGCCTGGTCACTGCTACGTCATCCCCTGAAGAGCCGCGAATTCCCGGCCAAGGCAGAACGTCTGATCACCGCTGACGAACTTCGTCTCTACGGCGTCTAGCGAACGCGTCCGCCCGACTTCCCCGCGCCGGGTACGGCAAGTACTCCGCGTTTGCCAAATCGTTATATCTTCGTGACCGTAAGGAAAGCGTGCTATCCGCGTAAGCCCGATGCGGTGATCGCGTCGGCGAGCGGTTCGAGCACCGCGGGGTCATACGGCGGCGGCAGATAGATGATCGCCAGGTCCAGTCCTTCCTGACCCAGGGCCGCGGCCTCCTCGAGAACCTTGCCGTAGTTGCGGTCGGCGTCCAGCCGAACATGCGCCGACAGCATGATCTCCTGGGGATCCCGGCCGATGTCGGCGCAGTGGGAGGCCAGAACATCGCGTTTGCGGGCGAACTCCTCGGGCGGTCCGCCGACGAAGTTCCAATGCTGGGCGTACTTGGCGGTGATCCTCAGCGTGCGCTTCTCGCCGCTGCCACCGATGCAGATCGGCGGATGGGGACGCTGCGGGCCCTTCGGCTCGTTGCGGGCGTCCTTGAGTTGATAGAACTTGCCGTCGAACGACGTCGTCTCCTCGCTGAGCAGGTTCGTGAGGATTTCGCAGGCCTCCTCGAAGCGGTCGAACCGTTCCTTGATGGACCCCAGCTCGATGCCGTATGCGCCCGACTCCTCCTCGTTCCAGCCCGCGCCGATGCCAAGCTCGAGGCGGCCGTCGGACACGATGTCCAACGCCGAAGCCATGTTCGCGAGCACGGCCGGATGGCGGTAGTGAATGCCGGTGACCAGCACGCCAACTCGGAGCCGCTCGGTCGCCTGCGCCAGCGCGGTCAGCGTGATCCAACCCTCCAGGCAGGGCCCTGTGGAGTCGGAGAAGATCGGATAGAAGTGGTCGAACGTCCATCCGGACTCGAAAACCTCGATGTCGTCGGCCGTCCGCCAGACGGCCAGCATGTCGGCCCAGGTGGTGTTCTGCGGGGACGTCTTGAAAGCGAATCTCACCGAGCCGAGCCTAGTGGCGAGCGGCTCAGTCCGCTTCGCCGTACTCGTCGAACCAGAACGCGAGCTTGCCTCGCCGACTCACCGCCCGCAGCCGGCGTTCGGCCACCGCGCGGGTCTTGGTGGTGGTGACGATGAGCAGTTCGTCACCGATCGCGATGCGGGTGTCGGGCTGCGGAACGAAGGTGCGCCCGTTGCGGATGATCAGGGTGATGACGCTCGGGTCGGGCAGTCGCAGTTCCAACACGGTGACGTTGTGCAGCCGCGACGGCGCCTGAACCGTCATCGTCAGCAGTTCGGCGTCCAGGACGTCGAGGGGAGCCGACTCCACCTGAATCTCGCGGGTCGCGTCCTTCGGGATCAGGCCCAATCTGCTTGCCAGCGGGCGCAAACTCGGGCCCTGCACCAAGGTGAACACCACCACGAGGATGAACACGATGTTGAGCACGCGCACGCTGTCGGGCACGCCGCCCACGATCGGAAACGTCGCCAGCACGATCGGGACCGCACCGCGCAATCCCGCCCAGGATACGAAAATCTGTTCACGCCAAGGGATGCGAAACCAGATCAGCGAGACGACGACCGACAGCGGTCTGGCGACGAGCAGCAACACCAAGCCGGTCACGATGCCGGGTATCACCTCCACCGTCAGGTCGCTGGGGTCGACGAGCAGCCCGAGGAGGACGAACAGGCCGATCTGGGCGAGCCAGCCGAGGCCTTCGGCGAACGACCGGGTCGCCGAGCGGTGCGGCAGGCCGGAATTGGCGAGCACAACGGCGGACAGGTAGGCGGCGAGGAATCCGCTGGCGTGCGCGGAGCCTCCGGCAGCGAACGCGACCATGCCGAGCCCGAATGTGGCGAGCGGATACAGGCCGGAGGCCGGAAGAGCGATGCGGCGCAGCGCGATCGACCCCAGATACCCGACGCCCAATCCGATGGCCGCGCCGACGACCAACTCGTAGACCAGTTCGACGAGCGCATGCACGGGCGACAACTCCAGCGGCGCCACGCTGAACATCAGCACGAGGATGACGGCGGGGGCATCGTTGAATCCCGACTCGGCTTCGAGCAGTCCCGCGACCCGGCGCGGCAGGGGCACCACGCGCAGCACGGAGAACACGGCAGCCGCGTCGGTGACGGAGACGACGGCTCCGAGCAGCAGCGCCAACTGCCAGTCGATGCCCAGTAGCAGGTGAGCGCCGGCCGCAGTCACCAGCATGCTGACCGCGACGCCGACGGTGGCGAGTATCCCCGCAGGTGCCAGCACCCGCCGGACGTCGGAGAAGCGTGTCGTCAGACCACCCTCGATGAGGATGACGGCCAGGGCCACCGTGCCGAGGTGGTCGGCGAGCAGATAGTTGTCGAAGTCCAGGCCCAACCCGTCCTCGCCCACGATGACGCCTACGCCGAGGAACAGCAGCAGGCTGGGCAAGCCGACACGGGTGGCCGCTCGGGTGGCGATGATGCTCGCCAGCAGCACCACCCCAGCGAGCAGCAGCATCAGATACAGCTGCTCCAGGGTCATTTCATCCCCGTCCGGGAAAGGCGTGGGTGGTGGGTGCAGTAAAACACCTACCACGGTCGGTGGCGCGGCGGTCCTACCCGGTAGCTGCGCGGAAAGCCCACATCATGGGTCAATATGGGGTGATGTTGCGGCTTCGCAGGCAGTCCCCCGACGCTTCGCGTCGTGCCGAACAGCGGCCGATGATGCGCGTCGGCATCGCCGGCGCCGGGGCCGTCGGCCGCTCCGTCGCCCAGGAACTGCTCGACTACGGCCACAAGGTTCTGCTCATCGAGCACGACGTACGCCATTACGAACCGCAGACGGTTCCCGACGCCGAATGGCTACTGGCCGATGCCTGCGAGTTGACCTCGCTCGAGGAATCCGGACTGCAGATCTGCGACGTGGTAATTGCAGCCACCGGCGACGACAAAGTGAACCTCGCGGCGTCGCTGTTGGCCAAGACGGAATTCGGCGTCGCCCGCGTGGTGGCCAGGGTCAACGACCTGCGCAACGAGTGGCTGTTCACCGAGGCGTGGGGCGTCGACGTCGCGGTCTCCGCGCCGAGCGCGCTGGTCGCGGCGATCGAGGGCGCCATCGACATCGGCCACGTCGTGCGCTTGATGCAGCTGCGCCACGGCCAGGTGAGTTTGGCCAAACTGACGCTCCCCGAGGGCGATTCGCTGGTCGGGAGCCGGATGCGCGACCTGCCGTTGCTGGAGAACACTGCGCTGGCGATCATCATCCGCGACAGCGGGATCGTGTTGCCTCAGCCCGACGACGTGCTGGAGGCCGGCGACGAAATGCTGTTCCTGACGGGTGGGGCCGCCCACGGCGAAGTCCGGGGCCTGGTGCACGGGGCGATCCATCCGGTGACCGACCGATGAGTTGCGGCGGCCTCGCGGGTCGGTATGGGCATGATTGACCTGACCGCAGCCTGTCGACGCACAGCCGACGTCCTTCGAAACGTGGCCGACGACCAACTGACGGCTCCCACGCCGTGCCAGAAGATGCGGCTGGACGCGCTGATCGCCCACGTTGGTGGGCTTTCGCTGGCGTTCACCGCGGCGGCCCGCAAGGAGTTCGGGCCGCTGACGGACACGTCGCCCACCGAAGCCGCACAGCCGCTGGATGGCGACTGGCGTGCGTCTTATCCGGATCGGCTCGCCGAACTCGCGCGGGCATTTTCAGAGCCGGCGGCCTGGGAGGGTATGACGCGCGCGGGCGGCTTCGACTTTCCCGGTGAGGCGGCCGGCATCGTCGCACTGACCGAAGTGGTGATCCACGGCTGGGATGTCGCGCGGGCCAGCGGGCAGCCGTATGACGTCGATGAGGAAACCGCCGCCGCCGTGCTGCCGCACGTCACCCAGATCGCCGCCGATGACCCGGTGGAGGGCCTGTTCGGCCCGGCGGTGCCGGTCGCCGACGATGCGCCGGTTGTCGACCGTATCGTCGCGCTGACGGGACGCGACCCGCGATGGGTGCAACCGTCCTGAGGTGCGACGGCGGACGACTGGCGCAGGTTCCTCAGGGGACGGCGGTACCGAGTGGTCTCATTTCCGCCAAACCCACTATCGGGAAGGCTATGCCGGCTTGATTCCAAGAGTGATCGTCCTGGGATGCCTTGTCATGCTGTCCGGACTCGCTTGTCAAAGTCACACCGAACCCGATGGTGAGGCCATTGTCGAGCGTCTGCCGCTGAGTCTGGAACAGGTAAAGGAGATCAGCGGGCTCGATAAGTTCTCACGCGAGGTAGACACCGACCAACCAGTCGCGGATGACTACACGCCGGAGGGTCCGTGTCGCGAAATGGCGGATCAGCGCACTGCTTTCGGCGCGAACTGGACCAGCTTCCGGTCCGTCGCGGACTCTGCGGATCTGCCTACCGGTGGTCGCCGACCAAGAAACCCCGGCGCGACTGGGGACGGTGCCACTCCCTTGATCGTGCCCGTGATGGCCACTGTCGTGCAGAACGTGGTCGTCTACCCGGACGACTCCGCCGCGCGAGAAACGTTCGATCGTCGTGTCGCGGCGATGAAGAAATGTGTCGAGCTGAACCTTCCTCACCTCGGCGGGATGATTTCGCAGCCAAGTCGCGACAAAGTGGTCCTGGTCAACGATGGTTTCGTGACGGTCTCCCTCGTCAAGTCGGCGGTCGTGGTCGACGTATCGGTGGTGGCCTTACCCGACGCCGAACGAGTCGCGTCCGAGATCTCCCAGGCGATCGTCGAACGCGTCAACTAGGCCTGTGCACACTGGAGTCATGGATCCCGTCGTCGCCCTCCGGCAGATCGCCTACTACAAGGACCGCGCGCGCGAAGACCCGCGCCGGGTGATGGCCTACCGCAACGCCGCCGACGTCGTCGAAGCGCTCTCCGACACCGAACGCGACCGCCACGGCACCGCGAACAGCTGGCAGTCGCTGCCCGGCATCGGCCCCAAGACAGCGAAGGTGATCGCACAGGCGTGGGCCGGACGCGAGCCGGATGTGTTGACCGAACTCCGCTCCAGCGCCGCCGATCTGGGCGGCGGCGATGTCCGCGCCGCGCTGCGCGGTGATCTGCACGTGCACTCCAACTGGTCCGACGGGTCCGCCCCGATCGAGGAGATGATGCTCGCAGCAAGGGATCTGGGACACGAGTACTGTGCGCTGACCGATCATTCGCCACGCCTGCGGATCGCCAACGGTCTGTCACCTGAGCGGCTGCGCCGGCAACTCGACGTCATCGACCAGTTGCGTGAAACGGTGGCGCCCATGCGGATCCTCACCGGCATCGAGGTCGACATACTCGAGGACGGCTCACTCGATCAGGAGGACGAACTGCTCGAACGCCTCGACGTCGTGGTGGCCAGCGTGCACTCGAAGTTGTCGATGGACGCTCCGTCGATGACGCGGCGCATGCTCAAGGCGGTCGCCAATCCGCACACGGACGTGCTGGGCCATTGCACCGGCCGGCTGGTCACCGGCGGCCGCGGCATGCGGCCCGAGTCGAAATTCGACGCCGAGAAGGTGTTCACCGCCTGTCGGGACAACGGCACCGCCGTCGAGATCAACTCGCGGCCCGAACGCCGCGATCCGCCGACGCGGCTGCTCAACCTCGCCCTGGACATCGGCTGCCTGTTCTCGATCGACACCGATTCGCATGCCCCCGGGCAGCTGGAGTTCCTCGCCTACGGAGCCCAGCGTGCGCTCGATGCCGAAATACCCGTCGAACGGATAGTCAACACTTGGCCGGCCGACGATCTGTTGGCGTGGACCGAATCCTGAGCGCGATTCGGTCCTGCCACAACGGGATACCGGAAATCATCCCGTCGGGGGCAGGAGCCAGCTAGCGTTCGGATGACATCCTCATTGGCGAGAGGTGTCGAGATGGCGACCACTGAGCATGCCGACCAACCGGCTGACGCGCCAGCGGCCACGACGAAGCCCGCCTTGGTCTATCCGAAGATGTGGTTGCTGTTCGGCGTACTCATCTGTTGTTTCACCGCATGGGGCGTGGCCGCCGACCTGACCACACCGATGGTGGCGGGTTTCAAGCGGATTTTCGATATGAGCACCTTCCAGGCCTCCCTGGTGCAGTTGGCCTACTTCGGCGCGTACTTTCTGCTGGCGATCCCGGCGGCGTTGATCAATCGGCGGTTCGGCTACAAAACCGGTCTGCTCACTGGTGTGCTGCTGGCCGCGGCGGGATCGATTGCGTTCTATCCGGCGAGCAAGATCATGACCTACGAAGCGTTTTTGATCGCCCTGTTCGCAATCGCCGCGGGCTGTTCGATCCTGGAAACCTCGGCCAATCCGTACGTCATGTCGCTGGGACCCGAAGAAACCGCGACCCGGCGCCTCAACTTCGCTCAGGCGTTCAATCCGTTGGGCACCAATATCGGTGTGCTGCTGGCCGCGGTGTTCATTCTCCCCCACTTGGACGAACCGGTGAATATGGCCACCCTGACGCCTGCCGAAGAACGCGCCGTCCGCGCCGGTCAGCTCGGCGCAGTGATGGGACCCTACCTGGGTCTGGGATTCGTGTTGATCGCCATCGGATTGGTGATCGCGATCAAGAAGTCCCCGCCGATCGTCGAAGAATACGAATCGGGTGACCTCGCGGGCCAATCGCCCTTGCGCATCCTGCTGTCCAACCGGCGCTACGTATTCGGCGTGGTGGCACAGTTTTTCAATGTTGCGGCCCAGGTCTGCACATGGACATACATCATCCAGTATTCGCAACAGGCGTTGAGCGGGTCGCTGCAGTTGGGTGGCTACCTGCTGCAGGCGAGCCTGATCGTGTTCCTGATCTCCCGGTTCGTGATGACGTGGGTGATCGGACGGATCCGCGCGACGAAAGTCCTCTCCGTGCTGGCGGTATTGGCAGTCCTGCTGTGTGTTTTCGCGATGTTCTCGCCGAATGTGGCCGGCGTTGCCGCCGTCGTCGCGTTGTCGTTCTGTCTGTCGCTGATGTTTCCGACGATCTACGGGGTGGCCCTGCAGGGGCTCGGTCCGGCAACGAAGTTCGGTGCCGCCGGATTGGTCATGGCCATCGTCGGCGGGGCGATCATGCCGCTGGTTCAGGGGTACCTGCTGGATCAGACGAGCCCGGCGATCTCGTTCGTGGTGCCGGCGGTCTGCTTCGCCGTGGTGGCGAGCTTCGCCGTCTTCGATCTCAGGGCGGCACCGCACCCGGTGAGAGAGCGAGCAGCATGAAGCGATACTGGATCCTGGCGCTGGCAGTGCTTCTCGCGGCGTGCGCCGGTGGCGGCAGCGGGGGCAACTTCACCGAGCCGACCGATCGGCTCGAAATCATGTCGTGGTGGGTGTCGCCATCGGAGCGACCCGCATTGGAGGTGTTGGTCAACGCCTTCAAGGCCGACAATCCGGACGTCGAGGTCCTCGGCGGCGCCATCGCCGGTGGCGGCGGCAGCAACGTCCAGATAGCGCTGGCCGAGCGGCTCCGCGCCGGCGACCCTCCCGATGTATGGCAGACATTCATCGGCCGCTCCATGCGCGCCTGGGCCGACGCCGGTCGCATCGCCGACGTGTCCGACGTGTACGAGCGCACCGGCCTGGATGCCACCATGGCGCCGGCCCTGCTCGATGCGGCGACCCATCGCGTCAAAGCATGGGGTGTGCCCACTGGGGCGCATCGCGGAAATGTGTTGTGGTTCAACCGCAATGTGCTGCGCGAGGCCGGTGTCGCGATGCCTGGCCCCGGCTATACGCCGGAGGCGTTCAGCAGCGATCTGGCCAAGGTGGCGGCCAGCGGGACAACGGCGTTGTGTCTGGGCGGCAAGGATCGGTTCGCCGCAACCGAGCTGTTCGAGAACACCCTGCTCGCGGTCGTCGGCACCGACGGCTGGTCCCGGATCAGCGATGATTCCTTTGACTGGCGCGGACCCCAACTGCGACAGGCGCTTACGCGGTTCGGGCAGATCGTCTCCCGAGCCGATCCCGCCGCCGGCGCGCTGACCTGGGATGAGGCGGCGCGGAAACTGGCGGCCGGGCAGTGCGGGTACTTGTCGATGAATGATTCCGTCTACGGGGAGTTGGTGGCCGCCAAGGTCGTCGAAGGCACCGACTTCGGCTATGTGCCGTATCCAGGAACAGCGGGGGCGTATCTGGCGATCGTCGACACGTTCGTGGTGTCGGCGCAGGCGAGTGACGGGGTGAATGCGCTGAAGTTCCTCGAGACGGTGGCTGATCCGCAGGTCTCGTTGGAGTTCAACAAGGTGAAGGGGTCGATCCCGATACGCAACGACGTCGACGTGGCATCGCTGCCGGCCTACCAGCGGCAGGCGTCGGAATCGTTGTGGCACGACAAGATTCTGTTGTCGATCACCCACGGCGAGCTGATGAGCTCCGAGTTCCAGGAAGCGCTCTACGACGCGGTCGCCGGCTTTGTCGGGAGCAAGAACTCGGACGCATTCATCGACACACTTCAGAATTCCGTCCGGGTGCCCGTCCAAGGACGCTGAGCCCCACACGGGCCCCGGCTCAGTCCGGTAGCAGGGGCATCTCGAGGTCGGGGTCACGGCCCAGCAACACGCCTCTTGTGACGGCGGCGTTGCCGTACCGCCGGCGCACCTGGTCGACCGCCTCGTCCACGGCGGTGGTGTCCTGGACCTCCTCGAACGGCAACTCGAGTTGCTGCGCGCCGTCCCGGTCGATGTTGGACACCGCAAAACCGACCAGCGTGAGACCCCGCGCGGCGATCAGCGGAGCCGCCGCGGTGACGAGGCTGCGCGCCGCCTGAAGGATCACCTCCGTCGACGCCGTCGCCCGGGGCATCGTGTGTGAGCGGGTGGCGCGACTGAAGTCGTCGAACCGCAACCGCAACACCACCGTGCGTCCGGTCCGACCGGCCTTGCGCATCCGGCGGGTGATGCGGTCGATCAGGTTGACGACCACGGCGTCGACCTCCGCGGTCGACATCGTGTTCCCGCGCCGGCCAAGCGCCCGTTGCGCGCCGACCGAGCGTCGGCGCACCCCGGTGACGACCCGGCGCCGGTCGATGTTGCGGGACAAGGCGAACAGCCGGCTGCCCATCGCGCCGCCGACCAACGATCCGAGCGTGGATTCGCTCAACTCGGCGACGTCGGCCACCGTCTCGATCCCGTGGGCGCGGAGTTTCTCGGCCGTCTTCGCGCCGACGCCCCACAGCCGCCGCACCGGCAACGGGTGCAGGAAGGCCAGTTCCCGGTCGGGCGGCACGAGAAGCAGGCCGTCGGGCTTGGCCTCCTGGCTGGCGACCTTGGCCAGGAACTTGGTGCGCGCGATGCCGACCGTGATGGGAAGACCCACCTGGTCGCGCACCTGCGCACGCAACCGGGCGCCGATCTCGACCGGCGTGCCCGACACCCGCCACAGGCCGGAGACGTCGAGGAACGCCTCGTCGACCGACAGCGGTTCGACGACGGGCGTGGTGTCGTGGAAGACCTCGAAGACCGCGTGGCTGGCCTCCGAATACGCCGACATGCGCGGTGGCACGACGATCGCGTGGGGGCAGAGGCGACGCGCTTCCCGACCACCCATCGCGGTACGCACGCCGTATGCCTTGGCCTCATAGCTGGCCGCCAGCACGACACCGCCGCCGACGATCACCGGCCGTCCACGCAGCGCGGGTTCGTCGCGCTGCTCGACCGACGCATAGAACGAATCCAGGTCGGCGTGCAGGATCGACGCTTCAGACCGCGTCAACCGACCTTTGGACACGAACATATGTTCGCATCGCGGTGTGACTACTGCGGCGTCTTGCCGTAGATGCTGGTGACCCAGATGTGGGCCAGCGTGTCGACCAGTTGTGCCGCGTCGACGGCGGGCTGCTCAGCGGCGAAGGCCGCGAGCATCGTGCGCTCGTTCATCAAGTTCAGCGACGTGGCGAGGTCATGCGCGGGGATGGTCTCCGGCGCTGCGCCGCGGGCACGCTCGCTTGCGATCGACGCGGTGGTGTGATCGATCCACTTCTGCATGAACCGCGACCACAGCGTGCGCACCTGGGCGTTCGTCGGCCGCGCCGTCGCACCCGCGAGCGTCACCGCGCGATGGGAGCCGAAAGTGCTGAACAAGGCGTTGATGGCTTTCCACACGCCGGCCGGGTCGACGGCGGTGTCCAAACCGCCCATCGCGGCGTCGGCGTTGCGGTCGGCCTCGTTGATCACCTGCTCGACGAGCGCGAGCAGTACGGCGTCCTTGGACGGGAAGTAGAAGTAGAAGGTCGGACGTGAGATTCCGGCACCCTTGGCGAGATCGTCGACCGAGATGTCGGCCAGCGACCGGACCTCGAGCAGCTCCTCGAGCGTCGAGAGAATTGCCTGTTCACGATCGTCGCCCGACGGCCGTGAGGTGCGCCGGGCCCGTGAACCGCGCGGCTGGCTGACAGTGGTCACGTGCGCCTACTTTACACGGTGTTGAGTTTCTCAACACACTGTTGACTGACTCGACGCACCGTTGATACGCTGCCGTACCATGAGCGAACACCTCGACGTCGTCATCGTCGGAGCCGGCATCTCCGGCATCAGCGCCGCCTGGCATCTGCAAGATCGCTGCCCGGGCAAGAGCTACGCGATCCTGGAGCGCCGCGACAACCTCGGCGGCACCTGGGACCTGTTCAAGTACCCCGGTATCCGGTCGGACTCCGACATGTTCACGCTCGGCTTCCGGTTCAAGCCGTGGACGTCGGAGAAGGCGATCGCCGACGGGCCGTCGATCATGGCCTACCTCAAGGAGACGGTGGCCGAGTCCGGCATCGACAAGCGAATTCGATACGGCCACAAGGTGGTCAGCGCGGACTGGTCCGACGCTGACAACCGGTGGACGGTGCGCGTCGAACGTGACGGCGCGGAAGCCGAGATCACGGCTTCGTTCCTGTTCGCCGCGAGCGGCTACTACAACTACGACGAGGGCTACACGCCGGAGTTCGTCGGCCGCGACGACTTCGAGGGCACGATCATCCACCCTCAGCACTGGCCCGAGGACCTGGACTACGAGGGCAAGAAGATCGTCGTGATCGGCAGCGGCGCGACCGCGGTCACGCTGATTCCCGCGCTGGCGAATTCGGGTGCCGGCCATGTGACGATGTTGCAGCGTTCGCCGACCTACATCGGCGCGCTGCCCGACGTGGATCCGTTCACCGTCCGGACCAACAAGACGCTGCCCGAGAAGCCCGCCTATGTGTTGAACCGCTGGAAGAGCATCCTGTTCCAGTCGGCGCAGTACAACATCTCGCGGCGGTTCCCGAACTTCATGCGCAAGACGCTGATGACCATGGCGCAGCGACGGCTGCCCGAAGGCTACGACGTGCAGAAGCACTTCGGCCCCAAGTACAACCCGTGGGACGAGCGGCTGTGCCTGGCGCCCAACGGTGACCTGTTCAAGACAATCCGCCATGGCAAGGCCGACGTCGTCACCGACACCATCGAGCGGTTCACCAAGACGGGTATCAAGCTCGCCTCCGGCGAGGAGCTGAGCGCCGACATCGTCATCACCGCAACGGGTTTGAACCTGCAGCTGTTCGGCGGCGCCACGATCATGCGCAACGGTGAGCCGATCGATCTGCACGACACGATGGCCTACAAGGGCATGATGCTCACCCACATGCCGAACATGGCGTTCACCATCGGCTACACCAACGCGTCGTGGACGTTGAAGGCCGATCTGGTGTCCGAGTTCTTCTGCCGGGTGCTGAACTACATGGACGCCAAGGGCTTTGACACCGTCGAGCCGCAGCATCCGGGCAACAGTGTCGACGAGCGCCCGCTGATGGATTTCACCCCGGGCTATGTGCTGCGTGCACTGGACTATCTGCCCAAGGCCGGACACGTCGCGCCGTGGCGCTTGAAGCAGAACTACCTGCTGGATCTGCGGTTGATCCGGCGCGGCCGGGTCGACGACGAGGCGCTGAAGTTCAGCAAGCACCTCGCTCCGGTGACGGCTTCGGCCTAGTCGCCCGCTACCCGAAGTTCGGCGGGTCCGGGTCGCTGCGGAGGAGTTCCTCCGGATCATGAATGCGGTTGACCTGTGGCGGTGAGGCGCCGTTGGTCCAGGCCAGCCGTCCAGTCTCGGTGATCGTCGTCGCGTAGTGGCCGTCGGTCACGAGTTTGTGGTCGGGCCCGCAGGCGAAGAACAGGTGATCGGCGTCGGTTGGCCCACCCATGGCCCAGCCGGGGCTGTGGTGCACCTCGCTGTGATAGCCCGGTGCGGTGCAGTTGGGCCGGGTGCAGCCGCCGTCGCGGGCGTAGCAGATGATGCGCTGATCTGCGGTGGCCACCCGCTTCTGGCGGCCGAGGTAGAGCGGGCGGTCGCTGTGATCGTCGAACACCGCCAGATAGTGGATGGCATCGCCGGCCATGCGGATCAAGTCACGCATCGGCAAGGCGGTGTTACCGCCGGTGTGCGCCGGCGCGGGCATCGGGACAGCGGGGTCGATCACCGCGTGAGCGGCCCGGTTGAGTTCGGCGAGGGTCGTGCGTGCGATCACCGTCACCGCGTGCCCGCGATGCTGACCCAGCTCACCTGAGGCGATTCCGGCCTTGAGGCCCAGTTTGAGGCCGTCGTGGCAGCGCTGGGCCATGCTGCGGTCGTCCTTGGCGTCAGCCGTCGTGCCGTCGGGCAGGTGGCGGCCCGGCCGCGTCGCAGAGGTGGCGGCCTCCACATAGCAGCGGGTCTCCGGGTCGATCCAGCCGTGAAGCCGCGACATGCCGTCGCGCCCTTGAGGACCCAGCGTGACGCCGCGGCGGCGCTCGCGATCCTTCTCGTCGTAGTCGCCATCGGGGTTGAAGATCGCATCGATCATCTTGGCTGCCGCCGTGACGATCTCGGCGTCACTCTTGATCGCCTCACGCACCAGGCTTGCTTCGACCTCGTCGCGCTCCGCGGCCGACACGCATGAGGGCAGCTTGGCCATCGCTTTGGTGATCGCCTTGAGATGGTCTTCGCCGATCGCCCCGTCAGACACTGCTGCGGTCACCTGTGCCAGTTCAGCCGGCAGTGGCGGGCCACTGATCTGGCGGCGCGGGGTTAGCCGCGCGGCGACCTTCATCCGGCGCTTGATCTCGTTAGGTGGGATGCGCAGCCGCGCCCACAGACGATCCACCGCCGTGAGCGCCATCGCGGGCTCGTCGGGCGGGTCGGCGATCTGACCGAACACCCGATACATCAACCCCCGGTTGCTGCGCTCCTGCGACTCGAGGCGTTCGGCCATCTCGATCCGAAACTCGGTGCCCACTTCATCGGAGGACAGTTCACGCATCCGGGCGTGGGCGTCATCGACCTGGTCCAGCAGCGCGGAAAACTGTTTCCGCGCCGCCGCCCCGGTGATGAATTCGCCCATACCGCAACGCTATCGAACACACACACCAAACCGGATGCCTCGAAGAACCCCGGGAGCGATCTGTGGATCGATCGCCGCTTGGGGATAATCCAGGGCGTCGGCGGCATACAGCGACCAAGATGTCGGAGCCATGTGATAGCGCGCTGCAACAATCCCTAAGTAGCGAGACCCGGCGAGCCCTAAGTAGCGAGTCCCGGCGAGCGCGAGTGGGATACCGCCTCTGTCACGAGCGACGACTGCATCATCTTCTACGTACCGTTGGGGCCCGCGCTGGCAGCCGGTCAGGGAGCGACCACGACGATGCCGTCGTCGTCGCTGTAGAGGATGTGGCCGGGCTCGAACACCACACCGCCGAACTCGACGGGCTGATCCCGTTCGCCCGCACCGGTTTTGCTGCTCTTGCGCGGGTTCGTCCCGAGCGCCTTGATACCGATGTCGAGGGTGCGCAGGGTCGCCGAGTCGCGGACCGCGCCGTTGATGACGAGGCCGGCCCACCCGTTGTCGACGCCGAGGCCGGCGATGACGTCGCCGACGAGCGCCGAGTGCAGCGACCCGTCGCCGTCGATCACCAGCACGCCGCCGTTGCCGGGCTCCGACAACACCGATTTCAGCAGCGCGTTGTCCTGGAAGCACTTGATCGTGGTGACGGGTCCGGCGAACTCCGACCGCCCGCCGAACTGCCGCAGCTGCAGATCGCAGCTGCGGACGTCGGGGCCGATGTCGTCGACAAGGTCAGCGGTGGGGCGGGGGTCGATGCTCACCGCTCGATGCTAGCGATCGGACCTCGCCACGATGATGTCGTGCAGGAACTGCGACAGGCCGGGTTCGACGTCGTCGTAATACCGGGTGAACCGTTCGTCGGCCACATACATCTGCGCCAGGCAGACCTGCATCTCGTGGTCGCAGTCGTAGAACCGTTCGATCGACAACCGGTGCCGCTCGGCGAGCGCATCGGCCTGCGCCGTACCCGGCGTCACGCCGCTGCGCTTGGCCTCGGCCAGCGCCTGCAGCAGCGCGTCGCCTTCGGCCTTGATGTCGATCCAGTCCTGCTTGGTGAACTGCGAAGCTCGCTGCTGCGACTGCTTCCACGCGTCGGTGTCGCCCCAGCGCTCTTCGGCTTCGGCCGCGTACTCCTGGCTATGCGCCGTGGTGCCGAAGATCTCCACCTGTTCCTCGGCGGTCAGTTGAATTCCGCTGCGGTGTGCGCTCATCAGTTCCTCCACTGCCTTGATCGTGTGTTGCAGACGGTCGGCCTGCTCCAGTAACAGTCGGTGTTGTCGCTGGAGGTGGTCGAGCACATCCGCGTCCCCGTCGAGCAGGGCGCGGATCTCCTCGAGGGGCAGTCCGACCGATCGGTACACCAGCACCACGTGCAGCCGTTCGATGTCGGCGTCGGTGTAGCCGCGGTAGCCCGCCGACGTGCGCACGCTCGGCACCACCAGGCCGATGTGGTCGTAGTGGTGCAGGGTGCGCACCGAGACTCCGGTGAGGGCGGCTACCGCGCCGACCGTTTTGGCGTCCATAGCGCCACTATCGACCCTGACGCCGCGTGAGGGTCAAGTCCTCGGTCAGTCGTCGCCGCTACCGCGGCGGATCAGCAGCACGACCAGGATCGCCAGCACACCCGCCGCGATCGCCGCGGCAACCGGCAGCCGCGACGGTTCGGGGCCGATCAACGGCACCGGCGCCGGTCCGGACACCGGGTTACTGGCGCTGGCTACCGTCGACTTCGCTTGGGCGGCAGTAACTTTCGCGGCCGATTCCAGGTTGGTTGCGGTGCCGGCCGGCTCGGGCGCGGGTGCTTTCTTCGCCGGCGCCTTCTTGGCCGGTGCTTTCTTCACGGCTTTCTTCGCCGGTGCCGCTTTCTTCGCGGCCTTCTTGGCCGGTGTCTTCTTGGCGGCCTTCTTCGCCGGGGCTTTCTTGGCAGGCGTCTTCTGCGCCGGCGCCGGAGGGATGAGTGGGTCCGCGGAGGTGCCCGCCGACTCCGCGGCAGCGGGCTGCGGGGTCGACTCATCCGCCGGTGGTGAGCCTTGCGGCTGTTCGTCGGGTCGGCCCTGCTGGTCTGCCATCGGGCTGCTCCTTTGCAGTGTCGTGTCTCCGCCAGGCCGGCCGAGCATGGGAACCGGCAGTGGGTCGATCCCATCATGCCAGGTCGGGTGTGGCGCTAACCCGCGACGGCCAGTCCGGCGGCCAGCGCCAGGGCGATGATCATCAGCGTGGTCTCGACCCGCGCCCGGGTTCGTGACACCACCGCGGAGGCTCGATGGGTCCGCGCGGCGGGCAACCACATCGTGCGGTTGCGCCAGCCGAGGACGACGAGTACGACGGTCGTCGCGATCTTGGCCGACAACAGCCGTCCGTACCCGGTGGCGTACAGCTCGACCGGTGAGGCCATCCGAACCGCGGCCCCCACTGTCCCGCCGATCAGCAGCACCAGCACGCATACCAACGACAACTGCGAGAAGCGCGGCAGCATCCGGGCCCACTGCCCGCGGTGCTCGACGGTGAGCAGCAGCGCCGCCAGCGCGCCGCACCACAGCGCGGCGGCCAGCGTGTGCACCGTCACCGCAACACCACCCAGCGGGCTCTCGGCGAAGTGTCCGGTGAGTTGGCGTGCGGCGATCCCGACCGCCGCGACGCCGGTCATCACGACGTTCGACGACGCGGATCGCCGCACGACCAGGGCCGTGCCACATACGACCGCCGCGGCCGCTGCGGCCAGCACGCCCGTTCGCCCGGCAGCCGTCGCGGTCAGGAAGTCGACCGTTGTCTGCACCCCCAGCCTGCTGACCGGAATCGCGGCGGCCTGCGCGGCCGCCCCGAGCATCCGGGTCAGCTCGGCAAGTAGCCACACCGCCGAGGCGACGGCGAGCGGGCGCGTCGCCTTGGCCAGCAGCTCGCCGCGGTGGCGCTCGCCGTCGAGCATCGGCAACACGGTCAAACCCAGCGTGACGACTCCGGCGCAGTCGGCGAGAACGCGCACCGCGGTCGCACTCAGCGACGCCTGCGGATAAGCCAGCGCCCAGGCCAGGACCGCCGCGGCAACGGCGACCAGCGTTCCGGCGGCCACCGCGCTTCGACGCGTCACGTGCGCCGCCGCACCGCCCACACGATGCCTGCACCGACGATGACGACGGCGCCCACATAGAACGGCCACACGGGAATCGCTTCGTCGGGGGAGTCGGCCGGAGTGGCCGCCGATGGGCCCGGCGCCCCTGGTCCCGCTACCGTCAACCGGAACGACCACGACCCGTTGATCACGTGCCCATCGGCAGACGTCACGCGGTAGTTCACCGTGTAGTTACCGGACGGCCCGAGCGGGCGCACTCCCACGCTGAGAACGGCCCCGTCGACCTGCGGTTCGCCGGTCGACCACAGGTTGCCGTCCGGGCCCACGACGGTCATCGCCGCGAACTGAGCCTGCAGCGCTTCACTGAATGTCGCGGACACCCTCGCCGGGCCCTGGGCCAGTTCGGCGTTCTCCGCCGGGTCCGTGGCGATGCGGGTGGCGTGCGCGGACGCGGTGCCGGCCCCCGCCAGCGCAGCTGCGGCCAGCCAGAGCGTCAGGACCAGGCAAGCCGCGGCGGGTTTCGCCCGGGCGCGAAGGATGGCCCGGGTGATCGATGACATCGACGACATCACGGCCTCAGCTCACGCCGAGCCGGGCCATCAGGTCTGCGTCGATCCCGTCGAGCTGACGTTCGATGGCAGCGTGGGCCGACCGGCGGCGCGGCGTCGGCATGTGTTCGGCGGCGGCGACCGCTGCCGACAGCTCACCGAGGCGCTCGGTGATCGCGGCGACGAACCGCTTGGTCTCGGCGTCCTTCGGCTTCTTCTCGGCGACCAGACGCAACGACTGCTCGGCGCCGGCGATGCGAGCCGACAGCTGGGCGCCGTGGCCGTTGAATTGGCCGATCTGGCTGAGCGGAACGCCGAGGCGGTCGGCGCGGCGTTGATCGACGTAGCCGCGTGCGGTGATGGCGGCGCGGTACGCGAGCGGAACCACGATGGGGGCGAGCAGTCGGGTCACGGTGAGCATCCGGCGAATCCGCGTGGGGGAGAACAACTTGCCTTCACGTGCGGCCTTCAACTGCGTCTCGGCGACCTTGAGTGCGGCCCTGTCGCTGTCGCGCTGCGCTTTCAGCTGAGCCTTCAGGGCTCTGGTCTCGGCGCGGTGCGCGGCCTTGATGCGGCGGGCCTCGTTCTTGGCGTCCAGGCGGGCCTCCAGCTTCGCCTTCGCCTTGATCGCGCGGGCCTCGGCCTTGCGGGTGGCGCGGGTTTTGCGTCGCTTGAACGGGCTCATCCCGGCTGCCTCCCGGTGGTGTTCTCGGTTGTTGACGTCGTGCGGTGCGGGTGTCGGTGCAGCCCAACCCTATCGTTCGACTTTGTTTGGGCAGCCAACGGTCAGTCGCACTTGTGCGAGAATCGACGGGTCGTCGACCGGTTGTCATCAGGCCGAGCCAGGCCGCGGTCGAAAGGGGGGCCTCATGCCAGCCAGCCGCCGTGTCACCCGTGCGGTCGGTGCCGTCCTCGAACTGGCGCCGCGGCAGGGGGAAGTATCGCTGCCCCGGCTCGTCGAGGCCGTCAGCGCGGACCGCGATCGGCCCATCGAGCTCAAGACGGCGGACCTGCCGCCCGGCGTTTGTGGGCAGTGGCGGCAGTACGCCGACCGTGACGTTTTCCTGATCCAGAAGGGGCTGCCGGCGTGGGACCGCACGCTTGCTCACGAACTGGGACACCTGGTACTCGGTCATGACGGCATCCCGGTCGCCCAGGCGGCGCGAGAGACCACGGAGATCGCCAGCTCCGAGCTGATCGGCTACATGCTGAACCAGCGGACCGGATGTATGGGGCCCGCCGGTGAGGAGGCCGAACAGGAGGCCGAGGACTTCGCAGCGCTGCTGCTGTACCGGCTGGGCCGGCTGCCGTCGGACCGCTCGTCCATCGTCCAGGTCCGGCTCGGAGAGGCGTTTGGTTGATCATCTGGGTGATCGCCGGTCTGCTCGGACTGGCCACCGGCCTACGCATCGGCTGGGCGCTGGTCAACAAGCAGAGCCTGGTGAGCACCGCGATGATCCTCGCGTTGGGCAGTCTCGGCGTGATCGCCGCCCTCAACTGGCAGCCGCTGACGCTGCTGATCGACACCTTGCTGCGGTGGCCCAACATCTCCATGGGGCTATCCCAGGTGGCCCTTGTCGCTTGCGCGGCGGGCAGCTGCGTGATGATCACGACCGTCTCCTCGGCACGTAGACCCGCAACGATCCGTAAGGTCGCGATCGCTCAGTACAGCGTGGCCGCGGTGATCGCGGTGGTGAGCCTGGTGAGCTTCTTCGCCGCCGGCCGTCAACCCGAGATGTCGCCGCAGGAGTACCTGCGGCGCAACCTGGACAACGGTGGCTACCCGCTGCCGTGGCTGCTGCCGCTGCTCTACGTGCTGCTGGCGCTGTCGCTGGTGGCATGGGCCGGCCTTCGCCACTCGAACCGCACGCGGCGGGGTCGGGCGTTGTTCGTGTTCACGATCGGCATCGTGCTGATCGTGGCGGCCGCCGGCTTCTTCCTCCTGCGCGCGGCCGGCAGGGGCGGACCGGTGGGCGTGGGAGCAGCGGCGACGCTGTTGGGCTGTGCGATGTTGGTCGTCGCCGCGGGGGCGCTGCTGCCCAGCGTCGAGGACTGGTTCGGCGCCCGGCGCGAGCTGCGGGTGATCCAGCCGATCCTCACCGAACTCGGGCGCCGCCATCCCGACATCGGTATCGGCGTGCGGCCCCGCGGACCGCTCGTGTTCCGGGTGGCGGAGCGGATGTCGCTGATTTCTGACGCGCTGTTCCTGGAAGCCACCGCGGCCGACTACACGCGCAAGCTGCGAGTCGATTCGGCCGGCGCGCCCTCCGGCGACGACGCCGACTCGCAGGAGGCCGAACTCGAGTCGCCGTCGGTGTCGCCGAAGGAGCAGGCCCAAGCGATCGCGGAGTGGATATACGCCGGCAGAGAAGCCGCATCGGAGGTCGAGCAGGCGGGCTTTCCGGGCCTCGGCTGGCTGCGCCAACCCAGCGATTATTCAGACCGCGAGTGGATCCTCGAGATCGCCGAGCAGTACCGCGCGCTCACCCGCCGCGGTGGCGCGGTGACTCGGCCGGCGTAGCTGTTTCCGCTTGACGGATTCGCCGGCTTCGGCGCTCACCGCCCGGTCGGGCTAATCGAGATGCTCGCGGCGGCGCAGCTCATCGACCTTCTGGACGATGTCTTGCTGGGCCTCCGGCGACAGCCCGACAGTGCGTGCGGCAATACGCCGAACACCCTCGTCGCGCATGCTCGCGAGCCAGGTCAGCTCCTTGTCCAGCTTCTCGTAGTACTCGTCGTCGGTGAAGTAGGCCGGCTTGATCCGGAAGAAGTTGGCAAGAGCGGCCATCGTGGCCGCCGAGGGGTTGGTGCGGTTGCCCGAGCGCAGCTGAGAGAGGTATGGCGCAGACATGGTGACGCCCTCGGCCTTGAGCGCCGCGATCACCTCAGCGGAGGTATGTGGGCCGCGTCCCGGCGGGTAGACCGTGTCGAACAGCCGGTTCAGGCGAGCGGCAAACGTCGTGCTCATCGATATGACCTCCACATGGAATAAACGAGCGGTGTATTAGCGGCGTATTTGCTGATCATCGTAGCGAGTGTAGTGGTGTCAACCAAGTGCAAACCAAGGAAAAGTTAACCCGCCCATTCCGTCGGCGCCCCCTTCGGTGGCCGCTCGGACGTGCTCAGAGCGCGCCGGCGCCGCTACCTCACGGTGCGGCGAAGCAAATATTGACGGTAGGGTCGAGCTAGCTTTGCCGACGGAGTGCTCACCGCCGCGACCGAATAGTCGCTGTGCGCCCTCGGCAACGCTGATCTTGAGTGACGAAGCAGAATTCCGAGTTTGCCGATTGTCGAACTCGGCGTCGCGGAAGGATCCGAGAGTGGTTGCCGTCAGGACCGCCGCGACGACGGTTCGAGCGTGTTCGTATCCGCGCGCGCGGCGCGGCTGCGCACCACCCACATCACGACGGCCACAACGGTGACCGAGCTGACGACCGTGGCGGCGACCCACCGCAGACCGAGGGCGCTGTCGAACAGCAGCCACAGACCGAACAGCAGGAACAGCACGCTGGCCAGGCCGTGCAGGAAGCGTTCGGGCAACCGCTTGTGCATCAACCTGCCGGCGGCGATCGCCGCTCCGTCGGCCAGCACCATGCCGGCCGTCGCGCCTATCCAGACGCCGGCCCAGTGGTGGTCGCTGGCCAGGGCGACCGTGGCGAGCATTGTCTTGTCGCCGAGTTCGGCGAGCACGAATGAGGAGACGATCGCAGGCACGACGAAGCGCGGCTCGGCGATCCGCACCTCTTCGCCGTCGTCGCTGCGTTCTCGCCACGTCCACAGCGCGAACAGCAGGAATGCGATGGAAGCGACGAACGCGATCGGGCGCTCGGGAAGGGTCAATCCCAGGAAATGTCCGATCGCCACTGACAGGCCGTGCACCAGCATCGCGGCGATGCCGACGCCCGAGAGCACCACCCACCAACGGTGGCGCAGTGCGTAGGTCATGGTGATCAGCTGCGACTTGTCGCCGAGTTCGGCGACGAAAATGACTGCGAGACTGACCAGGATTGCGGTGAGCATTCGGACGACCCTTTCGACGCGTCGCCGACGGATCGCTTCTCACGCCCATCGGCTTCGGTCGAAGGTCTCGCCCACCACGCCTTCTCGAGGTGCGGTTCGCCGGCCGGGCTTGCGCCAGTATGTCGACACGACGATTGGGGGCTACTCCCCTTCGCTTACTTCACCGACCATAGCTGCAGTCGAGCCGGCGCGCCACCGTCCGCCGAGGTTTCGGGTATCCGAATCCGTCGTTCAGTTGCCCGAATCAAATGCTTCGAAACACCTTATGCCGCAAGGAGCATCGCGAGGATCGCGGTGTCGGGATGGCTGATCGGGTCGACGCCGACTCTGCTCACCATGGACGTCACGGTGCCGTCCGCTTCGGCCTCGACCCAGGCCGCCCGATGTTCGAGACCGAGGTGGGGAAGGCCGGGCAGCAGCACACAACCGGACGCCGCTCCGGTGCACTCCGGCAGGGAGGGAGTGGTCTCCGACGGCGGGTGCAGCATCAACAGCGCCGGTGGTTGGTGCTCGGCGAAATGCCCTGGCGGTACCGCTGATTCGCCGACGACGGTGCCCTCGGCGACGACCAGGCCGACGGTGTTGGGTTCGGGCTCGTCGGGCAACTCCTCGCGCGCACCGAATATCGTTGTGGTGGACAGTAACCCGGGAAGCGACGCCACCCGCACCGCGACCATCAACAACTGGGCCCACTCTTTGGTGGAGTCCGGCCAGCGGCCCGAGATCACGAACCCCTTGAGTGAACCGCGTGAATGGAACGGGGCGACCTCGATCGCCCGGCCGGATCCTCTCTCCATATCGCCTCCGCGCCATCGGTGTTCGCACGCCGATGCGCTCAGGATGCGGCAGAGTCGGCTGGCACGCAAGGGGACACGACTGCTAACGGCTGGAATCGGCGCGCGCGGTCCACACCACCCGGTAGGACGCGGCCGCCGAAATCCAGCCGAACTCATGGGAGTCGGCGGCGCCGGGGGCACGGGGATTGTCCGAGCGGGCTTCGAAGATCGCGTCGCGTCCAGCGCCGTAGATGTCGCCGACCCGCTTCACGAGCCACCGCGTCGAACGCCGCGGATCCTGGAAGACCCGTAGCTGTCCGCGACGAATGCTCTGGCAGCGCATGGCCAGAAGTCCGTCGCCGGGACCGAGCGTCGGGCGCATCGAGTCATCGACGACGCGGAACAGCCGCAGCGGCCAGCGTCGCGGTGTCTGGTTGCGGCGCACCCCCAAAGGGTAAGTTAGGACACATGCTGCATCGAATGTTCACCAACGCCACCCCCGCCCATGCCCATTGCGATCTGTACTGCGGCGTCTACGACCCCGCGCAGGCCAAGATCGACGCGCTTTCCTGCTTGAAAACGATCCAGAAGTATCACGACTCCGACGACGAGCACTTCCGCCAGCGGTGCATCATCATCAAGGAAGAGCGCGCCGAAGAGGTCAAGCATCACTTGATGGTGCTGTGGGCCGACTTCTTCGCGAAGGACCACTTCGAGCAATTCCCCAACCTGCATCAGTTGTTCTGGGACGGTGTGCACGGCGCCGGCGAGGTCAAGAAGTCACTCGACGCCTCCGTCGCCGAGAAGCTGCTCAAGACGATCGATGAGATCGCCGACATCTTCTGGCAGACCGACAAGGGCAAGCAGATGGGCGTCTACCCGCCCGCCTGAGCAACCCGATTCCGTACGTCAAAGAGCCGCCGAGTCACTGACCGGCGGCTCTTTTCGTGTTCGTCGAGCGGCGTCCCGTCAGAACAACACGATGACGGCCAGCACCCCCAACAGCACCAGCGCGATCACGCTGGCCCGCAGAAACGCCATCCACTGAGTGCGGGTGTAGTCATGTGCCGACGACGGCCATTCCGAAGGCGGCATTGCCGAACCCGAACCCATCGAAGACGTCATCAACCCCTCCTGACCTGCATGTTCTGGCGCCTCTCCCCCAGTGAGATCCGTCACAACGTGGAACTGTGACGCCGATCATAACGCCTGTTGTCCCGACGGAAAAATCGGCGGGCCCGCTGACATGGCCCGGTCGGATGGGAGGCGACCGCGCCCTGTCGCGCCATTAGGTTGACTAGGCATTTCGCTCGTCGCAGGGCGGCCTGTTGATGAGGGCATCAGACCCGGGGACGTCTATCCACTGCAATCGGTGCAGGAAACCCAGATTCAGCGGCTCACGCCTGGTTCGTGGCGTCGCCTGCCTGTGGATGAACCTGTGGAATCTGTGGATAGGCCGGAATTGCTGTGACTCCCCGACGGCCTGCGTCCCACCGGGATCGGCGCGGAGGTCGGGCGGGTCGTCGCTACGCTGTCGGGTGGTGAGTGCCAGGCAAGGAGCGACATGATTCAGGTGTGTTCCCAATGCGGAACCCGGTGGAACGTGCGCGACCGGCGCAGGGTCTGGTGCCCACGCTGCAACGGGCCCCTGCTTCCGCCCTCCAGCCCCGGACCGGGCGCCTCCTTCAACACCACGACGACGCCCGCCGCCCCGCCGTCCCGGCCACCCGGCTATCGCTGGATCGCGGTACGCCCGGGCGCACCGCCCGCGCCTCGGCGCCGGAGGCTGGCACTCGGCCCGACGCCGCGCTACGCGACGATCCCGCGGTGGGGTCTGCTGGATCAGGTCGAGCTGGTCGACCATCAGCAGGAGGCGCCGCGCACAGGACCGTCGGCCGCGATGCTCCGTGGCACCCTGCTGGCGACGATGGCGGCCCTGGGCGCCGCGGCGCTGCTCCACCTGTTGCGCTACGTGCTGCTGATTGTCAATCGCTCAGTGCTGTTGCATCCGTGGATCGCCGCGGGTGCGACGTGGCTCGGCGTCGCGGCGAGCGTCATCGCCATGTTCATGGTGGTCGCCAGCCTCATCGTGCTGACCAATTGGCTCGTGGCGCGGCGGGCCGCCGCGTACGCCCACCGGGGGACGACAGACCCCCGGCCGGGGTGGCACCTGCAGGCCGGGTGCCTGCTTCCCTTCGTCAACCTGTTCTGGGCGCCGGTGTTCGTCCTCGAGTTGGCCGGAGTCGAGGAGCGGCTGAGCTGGCTGCGTCGACCGATCGTGGCCTGGTGGCTGGTGTGGCTGGCCAGCTACGTGGTGTCGATCTGGTCGATCGCGACAAGCTTCACCCAGGATGCGCAGGGAATCGCCGACAACACCATGACCACGACGGTGGCTTACCTGCTGGCACTGGCGGCCCTGCTACTCGCCGCGAAGGTCGTCCTCGGTTTCGAGCGGCAACCGGTCGAGCGGCCGACCAAGCGCTGGGTGGTCCTGCCGGAGGATCAGCCGCGGGTGGAAAGTGACGTTCCGGTTGAGTCCCACGGGCAGAACCCGGCAGCATAGGTCGCATGACTGGCGACGCCAAGGCCGCCGACGAAGCGACGCCCGGGCCGACGCTCGGCGGGCATCCGTTCGTCGTGGCGCACCGCGGCGCTTCGGCCGACCGTCCGGAGCACACGCTCGCGGCGTACGAGTTGGCATTGCAGGAGGGTGCCGACGGCGTCGAGTGTGACGTGCGGCTGACCCGCGACGGCCACTTGGTGTGTGTGCACGACCGCAAGGTCGACCGGACGTCGAACGGGACCGGGCTCGTCAGCGACATGACGCTCGCGCAGTTGCGTGAATTCGATTACGGCGCATGGCATCCCAGCCATCACGGCGACGGTACGCACGCGGATACGGGCTTGCTGACGCTCGACGAGCTGGTTTCGCTGGTGCTGGATTGCAACCGGCCGGTCAAGCTGTTCATCGAGACCAAGCACCCGGTCCGTTTCGGCGCGCTGGTGGAGAGCAAGGTGCTGGCGCTGCTGCACCGGTTCGGGATCGCCTCTCCCGCGTCGGCGGATCTGTCGCGCGCGGTCGTGATGTCGTTCTCGGCGGCCGCGGTCTGGCGGATCCGGCGGGCGGCACCGATGCTTCCGACGGTGTTGCTCGGCGAGACGTCGCGGTATCTGGGCGGCAGCGCAGCCACCACCGTGGGCGCCACCGCGGTGGGGCCCTCGATCGCGACCCTTCGCGAACATCCCGAGTTGGTGGACCGGGCGGCCGCGCAGGGCCGCGCGCTGTACTGCTGGACGGTCGACCATTTCGAGGACGTGCAGTACTGCCGCGAGCTCGGCGTGGCGTGGGTCGCGACCAACCACCCGGGTCGTACCAAGGACTGGCTGCAGAACGGGCTGGCCGGGGCCGGCCGGGACTAGACCGCGGTCAGTTCCGGTTCACGGCTGGGCGTCGAGGACGTCCTGCGGCACCGGTGCGTCGGTTCGCAGCGCCTCGAACAACCGGCCCGCGACCTCCTCGTCCCACAGCACGGCCGAGCCCGAGTCGCCGGCGGAGAACTCCCCGATCGGCACCGTGGTCGTCAGCACATCGCCGCGCAGTGACCACGCGAGCCGCGCGAGGTCCCAGATGTGGTCGTCCTCGTTGACCGCGACGGCGCCCGTGGCGGCGCGGGCCATGGGGTACCAGCGCAGCGGGTTGAGCAGCACTGCGGGGCTCGCGGCGCGGTGCAGCAGCGCGGACATGAACTCGCGTTGATGAAGCATGCGATCCAGGTCGGCGCGCGGCGTGGCCCTGGTGCGAACGAATCCCAGCGCACTGCGGCCGTCGAGTTTCTGGCATCCGGCGGGCAGGTCGATGCCGGCCAGCGGGTCGCTGATGGGCTCGGTCGGACACATGGTGACCCCACCGACGGCGTCGACCATCGTGGCGAACCCGTCGAACCCGATCTCGGCGTAGTGGTCCATCCGCAGCCCGGTGGCCTGCTCGACGGTCTGGGCGAGCAGCGGGGCGCCACCGACCGTGAACGCGGCGTTGATCTTGTCGCTGCCGTAGCCGGGGATCGACACGTAGGAGTCGCGCGGAATCGAGACCATCGTTGTGCGCGTCCCCGATCCGATGCCGGGAATGTGCACCAGCAGGATCGTGTCGGTGCGACCGTCGCCGAGGTCGCCGCCGGTGGCCAGCTGCGCTTGCTGTTCGGGGGTCAGGTTCTGGCGGCTGTCGGATCCGACGAGCAGCCACGTCGTACCCGACGCCGACGCGGGGCGGTCGGGGTAGTCGGTCAGCGCGGGGATGCGCCGAAGCGACGAGTCGAGCCATAGCCCGCCGGCCACCACGAAGACCAGCAGGGCCACCACGAACACCAGCAGAACCGCAACGACGAGGCGTCCCCAATGACGTTTGCGCCGTCGCGGTTTCGGTTTCGTCGGCGCCGGCGGTCGCGGAGGTGGCGGCGGCTGCCGCGGCGGTGCCGGTTTACGGGCAGCCGGCGGCCGGGCGCGCGGCGGTGGTGGCGGCTGTCGCGGTGGTGGCGGCTGTCGCCGTGGTGGCGCCGTGCGCGGTGCTGGCATCCGCGGCGGTGGCGGGGCCGGGTTCGGCGGCCATGGAGGCGGCGGCCGGTAGGCGGGGTCCCGGCGGATGACCTGTGACGGCTCCCGGCGTGCCCGCGGCGGGGGCTCGAACCCGCGGGGCGGCTGCCGGTTGTCGGTCATCTGACGAATCTACGTCGCATTCCGCCGTGTTCACCGCAACCAGCCCAGGTGGCCGGCGGCCAGCGTGTAGCCCACGAACGCCACGGCGTCGATCAGCGCATGGGCGATGATCAGCGGCCAGAGCCGACCGGTGCGCAGATAGACATAGCCGAACACCAGGCCCATCGCCATGTTCCCCAGGCCCGCCCCGAAGCCCTGATAGAGGTGGTACAGGCCGCGCAGCACGCTGGAGACGATGACGGCGGTCGCCGGGCTCACCCGCAGTTGACGCAGCCGGGTGACCAGGAAGCCGACAACCACCACCTCCTCGGCCCAGCCGTTCGCGAGCGACGTCAACAACAGGACGGGGATCCGCCACCAGGTGTCGTAGAGTTCGGCGGGTTCGACGTCGGCGTTCATGCCGAGGATGCGGGCGATCTGATACAACGCGAGGCCGGGCACCCCGATGAGCGCGGCCAAACCCAGCCCGCCGAGTAGGTCCGGTCGCCACCGCGGTCGACCCAGTCCGATCGACTCGAGGACGAACCCGCTGCGCCACAACAGATAAACGGCCAGCCCGCCCCACGCCGACAGTTGAAAGACCCAGACGAGGTTGAGGCCGAGGTCGATCAGGTCGAATGGGGAGCGGCGCGGATTGAGTGCCACGACCTGGCCGGAGAGGCCGAGCAGGACCGACTCGGTCAAGTTCAGCAGTGCGCTGTAGGCGGACAGGCCGAACGTCACCGCCAGTACGACGGCGACTTCGATGCGAAGCGCCCGGCGCTCGGGGTTGCTCAGCTCGTCGGGGGCGCCGGTCACCGCAGCTACGGTAGTGGCGTCACAGCTTGCGTGCGCGCAGCCCGTTGAGGAACGGGCAGCCCATCAGCACGCGGATCGCCTGGCTGAGCCCGGTGACGTCGTCCACCGGCTTGGTGAACGGCAGCCGCACGTCGTGATCACCGTCGTCGGTTTCCACCCGGAGCCGCACGCCGTAGCGGTCCAGTCCCAGTGGCCGAACGCGGCCGCGGCGCAACGACATCGGCAGCCGACTGGCCAGCCGCTCGACCACGTCGCGGTGTGCCGACTCCATGTGCTGCAGCCAGCACGACTCCATTGCGCAGAACGGATCCGGCCGGGCGTCGAGCAGTGTGCTCACCCCGACCGATTCGGCGCCGGTGGAGTCCGCCACGACCACCGAGTCGATCTCGAGGCGTAGAAGTGCATAGCCGCGATCGCCGTCGGACGGTCCGGAGTTCACCTGCAGCAGGGCCGGGTTGGGATCCTCGGAGGCGACCAGATCGAGCAGGGTCGGCACCTCGCCTGCCGGCACGTCGTGCAGGCGCCCGCGGATCCACACCAGGGACCGCACTGGCTCGCGCAGCGGCAGCGGCGCGTAGTCGGTCATCTCCAGCACCGCCTGCACCCCGGCGGTGCCGGCGGAAACGGCCTTGGCCGCCACCGGGCTGTCGAGCGGGACGGTGATCGCGAACGAGCCGTCGTCGAGCAGATGGTGGACCGGGGTCTCGGTGGGCTCGATACCTTCGACCGCGAGCATCGCGCCGCCGGCCCGGACGCACGCGCTGCGGATCCGCTCGGCCGTCGTCGGTGCCGTGGTCGTTGTCGTCATCCCGCCTCCTCAGATAAGGTGAGCCTAACTTAACTAGGTTCTAGCGGATCCCGCAAGGCTTTCGTGCAGCGGAACGGCATTACCGCAGCGACCCGATAGTGTTGAGCCGTGCCGCGCATCGCTTATCTGGGACCTCAGGGGACCTTCACCGAGGTGGCGCTTCTCACGATGTCCGCCGAGGGCATGCTGCCCGGCGGGCCGGGTGCCGACGAGGTGACCGCAGTCCCGACCGACAGCACCACCGGCGCACTGGCCGTGGTCCGCAGCGGAGACGCGGACTACGCCTGCGTGCCGATCGAGAACTCGATCGAGGGATCGGTGCTACCGACGCTGGACGGCCTGGCCACTGGTACGCCCGTGCAGATTTTCGCCGAACTGACGCTCGACGTGTCGTTCACGATCGTGGTGCGCGACGGTACGCGGGCAGGCGATGTGACCACGGTCGCCGCCTTTCCCGTCGCGGCCGCCCAGGTGCGCAACTGGCTGGCCGAGCAGCTGCCGTCAGCGCAGTTGGTGCCGGCCAACTCGAACGCCGCGGCCGCCAACGACGTGGCCGAGGGCCGCGCCGACGCGGGGGTGAGCACCGCGCTGGCCGCGGAACGTTACGGCCTGACGGCGCTGGCGTCCGACATCGTCGACGAACCCAATGCACGCACCAGGTTCGTGCTGGTCGGACCACCCGCTCCGCCGCCGGACCGCACGGGCGCCGACCGCACCTCGGTGGTACTGCGACTGGCCAACGTGCCCGGCGCGCTGGTGTCGGCGCTGACGGAGTTCGCGGTCCGCGACATCGACCTGACGCGAATCGAATCACGGCCCACCCGAACGGGTTTGGGTACCTACATGTTCTTCCTGGACTGCGTCGGCCACATCGACGACGATGCGGTCGCCGAGGCACTCAAGGCGCTGCACCGTCGTTGTTCGGATGTGCGATTCCTGGGTTCCTGGCCGACCGGAGCCGCCGCAGGGGCGGCGCCGCCCGCGCTGGACGAGGCCTCTCGCTGGCTGGCGCGGCTGAAGGAGGGAAAGCCGTGACTGGGCGCCTGGTGCTGGTGCGCCATGGCCAGTCACTGGCGAACGTGCAGCGTCGTCTCGACACCAGGCCGCCCGGGGCCGAGCTGACCGATCTCGGTCGCAACCAGGCGCGCTCCTACGCAAATGGCCTGCCGCTGCCACCGGCGATCCTTGCGCATTCGGTGGCGCACCGGGCCCGCCAGACCGCCGAGGAGATCGCGGGAGCACTGCGGGTACCGCCGATGGAACTCGAGGGCATCCACGAGGTGCAGGTGGGTGACCTGGAGGACCGCAACGACGACGAGGCGATCGCCACGTTCGAGACCGTCTACCAGCAGTGGCACGAAGGCAACCTCGACGCGCCGATGCCCAACGGCGAGACCGGTAACGACGTGCTGGACCGGTACGTGCCGGCCATCACGCAGCTGCGGATGCGGCACCTCGACGACGACGCCTGGCACGGCGACATCGTGGTGGTCAGCCACGGCGCGGCGATCCGGCTGGTGTCGTCGGTGTTGGCGGGCGTCGAGCGCAGCTTCGTGCTCGACCATCACCTCGGCAACACCGAGGCCGTCGTGCTCGCCCCGATCACCGACGGCCGGTGGAGTTGCGTGCGGTGGGGGTCGATGACGCCGCCGTTCTACCCGGAGCCCGACGTACACCCGGTCGAGGACGCGCTGCAGTCAGCCGACCCGATGGGCTGACAGCGAGACGGCGCACACGCAGCCGATCGCCTCGCAGTCGATCACGAACGTGTGCACCACCTCCGGGGTCACGCAGCCCGGTTCGGTGCACTCCGCCCGGCGTGACACGTGATGGATGACGGTGCCATGGCAGTGCTCGAGGCCGGCCATGCAGTCTCGGCACTCGGTCATGGCCCCTTGATAGCACCAGCGGGGGACAAACCGTGGTTGCCGCGCGGTGTCTTTCGGCGGTCTTCGCGGTCTCGCGGTGTTATCCCGTTATCCCCAACCGAGTTCGTGCAGGCGCTCGTCGTCGATACCGAAATGGTGCGCAATCTCGTGGATCACGGTGATTGCCACCTCGTCGACGACCTCGTCCTCGGTGTCGCAGTGCTGCAGCAACGCGTCGCGGTAGATCGTGATCGTGTCCGGCAACGAGCCCGCGTACCACGAATCGCGTTCGGTCAGCGCGACGCCCTGGTAGAGACCCAGCAGGTCGGGTTCCTCGTCATTGCGGGCCTCGACCAGCACGACGACGTTGTCGAGCGCGTCGGCGAGCTTCGGCGGTATCAGGTCGAGCGCCTCGGAGACCAGTTCGTCGAACCGTTGCGGGTCCATCCGCACGGTCACGTGGCTACGGTCCCGGCGGCGGAGGTGCAGGCGCAGGCGCCGGTGGCGGTGGCGGTGGCGGTGCGGGGGCCGGCGCGGGCGCAGGTGCAGGCGCCGGCGGCGGAGGAGCGGCCGCGGGCGGCGGCGGAGGCAGCGGGGCGCCCGGCGGAGGCGGCGGGGGAACCGGCGCACCCGGAGGCGGCGCCGCTCCCGGCGGTGGCGGCCCGCCGTTGAACGTGTTGCCCGGCGCGTGCCCCTGGTCGCCCGAGGGCTCGGGAGCGTCCGTCACCTGGGCCGGCCCGTGGGTCGACTGGTCGCTGCTGCCGCTGTCACTGCTGCTGCCGCTGCTGCTGCTGTCGGAGGACTGGTCGCTGGTGACCTGCGAGGTGCTGCCCGAGTCGTCGTCGGGGATCGGGATCGGCGGGAAGTTCAGCCGCTCCTCGGGAATGTCGGGCGGCGGGACCGGCGGCTGACCGTTGATCAGCAGCGGACCCTTGGCGCTGTTGAGCAGAGTCGACCAGCCCCCGTTTCCGAGGGTCGCACCGATGCTGCACGACACCTGACGGCTGCCCGCTGACCAACTCGGCAGCGAGATGGTGCTGTAGATCAGTGTCAGCGTGGTGCTGCGCAGCTCGATCGGAGCCAGATAGGCGTCCGTCATCCGGGTGCACGCGTCCTTGATGAAGGCGTCCTGTTCGGGCTCCGGCGGCAGGCCGCCGGGAAACTTCTCGGCGAGGTTCACCGCGCCGGTGACCTCCATCGCATGCGGGGCGGCGCAGTCGACGGGAATGTCGGTGGGCTGGTTGGTGGTCGGGTCGATGCCCAGGCAGGTCCCTGCGGGCCACACCTTGGACTGGTCGATCTCGGCGACCTTGCCCGTGAACGGCAACTGCTGATTGTTGGGGCCTGGCAACTGCAGGCCGCACAGCATGCGTCGCTCACCGGACTGGCGCCAGGCCTTGTCGCCCGACCACAGCATGCTCACCGTGAAGCGGCTGTTCGGATCGAAGCGCGGACCCAGGTAACGCTTCACGGCCGTCGAGCACTGCTCCTGGCTGATCTGCTGGATGCGCGCGCTCGACGGCGGCGCCGCGTCCGGCCCGTACTCGCTGCCCGGGAAGGTCCGCATGTCGACCGACTCGGCGACCTCGAATCGGTGCTCCTTGTTGCAGTCGACGATCTCGGCGGCGTCGGGCGTGCGGTCGGGCCAGTTGAGGCAGTCGCCGGCCTTGGCGTGTTCGAACGTCGCATTGCCGCGCGGGCCGAGGGAGATCGTGCTGGCGGTCAGGCCATTGGCACCCTCGCTCTGCGGCAGGGCGGTGATGAAGCCGGCGATGAGCAGCCCGCCGAGAGCCGTCAGCAACAGGGCGCGACGCGTCGACGTGGCGTGCAAACTCTGCCACCACGCCGCTCGCTGCGACGGTTCGGTGTCGTCTTGCTGCAGATCGGCGCGCTCTTGCGCGTCGCCCGGACGACCTGGTGCCTCCAACATCTGCTCCATTGTGACAGGCGTGTCAGGGGCTGTGACAACTGTTGCAGTTGTAAAGTTATGCGGTTGTGCTGGCTCGACCCGTCGACCAGTAGGGTTGCGGCCGTGATCGACCTCAAGTTGCTGCGCGAAAACCCGGATGCGGTCCGTGCCTCGCAACGCGCCCGCGGCGAAGATCCGAATCTCGTCGACGCGCTGCTGCAGTCCGATGTCGCCCGCCGGGCCGCGGTGTCGGCGGCCGACAATCTGCGCGCCGAACAGAAGGCCGCGAGCAAGAAGGTCGGCAAGGCGTCACCCGAGGAGCGGCCCGCTCTGCTCGAGCAGGCCAAGCAGCTCGCCGAGAAGGTCAAGGCCGCCGAGGCCGATCAAGCCGAGGCCGAGCGGGCGTTCACTGCGGCGCACATGGCGTTGTCGAACGTGATCATCGACGGAGTGCCGGTCGGCGGCGAGGACGACTCCGTGGTGCTCGAGACCGTCGGCGAGCCCCCGCGCATCGACGAACCCAAGGATCACGTCGAGCTCGGCGAGGCGCTGGGGCTGATCGACCTCGAACGCGGCGCCAAGGTGGCCGGATCACGGTTCTACTTCCTCACCGGCGCCGGTGCGCTGTTGCAGCTGGGCCTGCTGCAGCTGGCGGTCAGGCTGGCCACCGAGAACGGCTTCACGTTAATG
Source organism: Mycobacterium sp. IS-1556 (assembly GCF_001499985.1). NCBI lineage: Bacteria > Bacillati > Actinomycetota > Actinomycetes > Mycobacteriales > Mycobacteriaceae > Mycobacterium > Mycobacterium sp. IS-1556. Next base: position 171,653 of record NZ_LQIM01000001.1, on the reverse strand, counting down.
ATCCCCCCGGTGCTGGTGCGCCCGGAGATCATGGCGGGCACCGGCTTTCTCGGCGCCCACAGCGAGGAGGTGTACCGCATCGAGGCCGACGACCTCTACCTCGTGGGGACCTCCGAGGTGCCGCTGGCGGGATACCACGCCGACGAGATCCTCGACCTGTCCCGCGGACCGTTGCGGTACGCGGGCTGGTCGTCGTGCTTCCGCCGGGAGGCGGGCAGCCACGGCAAGGACACCCGCGGCATCATCCGGGTGCACCAGTTCGACAAGGTCGAGGGATTCGTCTACTGCAAGCCCGAGGACGCCGAGGCCGAACACGACCGGCTGCTGGGCTGGCAGCGCGAGATGCTGGCCAAGATCGAGGTGCCCTACCGCATCGTCGACATCGCCGCGGGTGACCTCGGATCGTCGGCGGCACGCAAATTCGATTGCGAGGCTTGGTTTCCCACGCAGCGCACCTACCGCGAGCTGACCTCGACGTCGAATTGCACGACGTTCCAGGCGCGCCGGTTGGCGGTGCGGTACCGCGACGAGAACGGACGGCCGCAGACGGCGGCCACGCTCAACGGTACGTTCGCGACGACGCGGTGGCTGGTGGCGATTCTGGAGAACCATCAGCAGCCCGACGGCAGCGTCCGCGTCCCAGAAGCGTTGGTGCCCTTCGTCGGAACCGAACTGCTGACGCCGGCCAAGTGAGCGTCGCTTGTGGCGTCGTTCGCGCCTAGCCGTTCAGCAGTTTGTCGAGGCTCGCGAGGAACTCGGTGGGCCGCTGGGGCGTGAACGCGGGTTTGGGTCGCGCGCCCGGAACGTCGAGCGTCACCAAAGTCGACTTGATCGGTCGCCACACGTCGAGCGGCAGCCAGCGCCGCAGGTCCGAGCTGCCCCAGATGCGGAACCGCTGGGTGAACATGCCCAGCGGCTCGGCCTTGTATCCGCGGATCGACCGCAGCGGAATGATCTTCGAGGTGCCCGACGGAAAGTGATAGCGGCGCAGCGTGATCGCCTCACGGTCGAGCTGGATCATCCCATCGTCGTAAAACTGTTGCGGGGCCGTCATTTCCGTGTCATTTCCGGGTGCACCTCAACTCGTGACCCTTGGTGGTCAGGCAGCGGCCGTTCTGCAGGTTCCACTGCCAGCCGTGCAGGTTGCAGGTCAGTGTCGACCCCTCGACCACACCGAATTTCGACAGGTCTGCCTTCAAGTGCGGGCACCGTCGTTGAATCTCCCAGCCGTCCAGCGTGATCGTGGACGAGTCGTCATGGGCCTCGGCGAACCACCCGTCGGCGTAAGCGATCCGCTCGTCGGTCAGGCACTTGAAGAATGTGTACAGGTACTCGTTGTAGCCGCCGACCCGCCAGGCCCGAAACCGGGTCGACAGGAAGATGGTGTTGACCCAGTCGGGTTCGTTGTCCCGCAGCACGGTGCGCACCAGCTCCGGCGCAATCGCGAAGCCGTAGCGAAACTTCTCGTCGGGAATCGGTTCGCGCACAACCCGTTTCGGGAAATCGAGGATCACCGTCTCGGGACCCAGCCGCAACTCCACCGGGTAGCCGATACCGTCGCAGATCTGATCGGTCTGGATCATGATCGGCTCGAAGACCGTGCGCAGCGGTTCCAGCAGCGGCTCGCCCGCCGCGGGCGCCCAATTAGCCTTCTCCGCGGCCAGCACCGGCGCCATCCGCTCGGCGTAGTCGGCGATGTAGTCGGCCTTGCCGGTCGTGAAGATCGCCTGCACCTGGTCGTCGGGCAGCGGATGGGTCAGCGAATCCAGTTGCGAGCCGGTGAAAGTCGCCGTCGACCCCGGGATCATCAGCAGGCCACCCTGATGGCCGTGCGCGCGCAGCTGATCCAGGAACACCGCCTGGTCGGGAAAGATGTTGGCCGGATCGCCATGGTCGTCGTTCAGCTGGCGCAGGTCCGGATCGAGGAAGCACGGCGGGCCCGCCGACGGGACGACCCAGGTGGCGCCGACCTGCGCGATGTACTGGCGGCACCGGTCCATCTGGCGCTGCCGCTTCTGGATGCCGAACGCCTCCTTGGCGCGGGCGGGCATGTCGTAGACCATCGGGTACCAGATGGCGCCGGAGTACTGCAGCATGTGCACGTCGACGTGGCCGAAGTCGGCGTGCACCACGTCGAGGTCGACGGGCCGCGCGTCGTTCATATTGAAAGCGGTGGTCACGCCATCCGATACCACGAGTCCGGAGTCACCGATCGGACCGTCGGCCGGGGCACGCAGCGCGATGATCATCACCTTGAGATCGCCGCGCGGGCCGGTGACGGTGTGCGTGACCGAATCCGTCGTCTCGAAGAACCGGTGGAAGCCGAGCTTTTCGAGTTCGCGTCGCAGATCGGGCACCGGATAGTCCGGCAGCAACACGACCGCGTCCTTGTTGACGTGTCTGCGCAGTAGCCGCGGATCGAAGTGGTCGCGGTGCAGGTGTGAGACGTACAGGTAGTCGCAGTCGCCGAGCGCGTCCCAGTCCAACGCGCTGTTGTCGGGGAACGGGAACCACGACGCGAAGTAGGCGGGGTTGACCCAGGGGTCGCACAAGATGCTTCCGGCCTGGGTATCGATGCGAAAACCCGCGTGCCCGACGCTCGTGACCTGCACAAATACCCTTTCTGTGGGATGTGGCGCTCGCGAAGAGTCTAGCCCGCCGGCAGGTCCTGATCGTCGTCGTAGGCGTCCCACGCGCGCCTGTAGTAGCCGATGCGCTCGTCGTCGGCCGCGACGCCGTACGCCTCGAGCAGTAGTTCCTGGAAACCGCCGGGGCCCTCGGTGGGGAAGTTCCAGTCCAGCGACATCGTCGCGATGGCCAGGTCGGCCCAGCGGTCGGCGACTCCGAGGTCGCCGAGGTCGACGTGCCCGCTGAACGCGCCGTCGTCGGCCATCAGAGTGTTCGGGGAGCAGGCGTCGCCGTGGCACACCACGAGCCGGTCGGCCGGTGGCGCGTCGACCGGCACCCAGGACGGCCTGCCGAACGGGCAGTCCCCGACCGGCAGCGCGTCGTGCAAGCGCCGCAGCCCTTGCCCGATTGCGCGGGCGGCGGTTTCAGGTTCGTCGGCCCAGCGGGGATCCACTGCGGAGCGACCCGTCAGGCGCGCGGTGTGCAGCCAGCCCGGCCCGGACGCCAACACTTCGGGTACCGGCGTGTAGCGCCCCGCCCAGCGCAACCGCGGCACCTCTGCGGCCAATAGGTGCGCGTAGGCGTCGGGGTACACCTTGACGAACTCCGCGCCGCCGTCGATCTCGAAAGTGACGCCCCCGAGCTCGTTGATCCAGACGGCACGCACCGGGCGGTCCGCCGAGATCGAGGCGACGAGGGCGGGAACTGGCACGGGTTCGCCGGGTCGGGTCACGCGACTAGGCTGCCTGATGTGGAACCGGTATACGGCACCGTCATCCAGCTGGCGCGGCTGCTGTGGCGCGTGCAGGGGCTGAAGTTCACGGTCACCGGCGTGGAGAACCTGCCGGCCACCGGCGGCGCGGTGATCGCGATCAACCACACCAGCTACTTCGACTTCACATTCGCGGGGTTGCCCGCCTACCGGCAGGGGCAGGGCCGCAAGGTCCGCTTCATGGCCAAGAAAGAGGTCTTCGACCACAAGATCACCGGACCGCTCATGCGCAGCCTGCGCCACATCGAGGTGGACCGCGACAGCGGCGCGGGGTCCTTCGACGAGGCCTGCCGCAAACTCAAGGAGGGTGAGTGGGTCGGCGTCTACCCCGAGGCCACCATCAGCCGCAGCTTCGAGATCAAGGCGTTCAAGTCCGGTGCCGCCCGCATGGCGATCGCCGCCGACGTGCCGATCGTTCCGCATGTCGTCTGGGGTGCGCAGCGCATCTGGACCAAGGGCCATCCGAAGAAGATGTGGCGGCCCAAGGTGCCGATCTCGGTCGCGGTCGGTGAACCGATCGAGCCGACGCTGCCCGCAGCCGAGCTGACCGCGCTGCTGCACTCGCGGATGCAGCACTTGTTGGAGCGGGTGCAGGACGCCTACGGTCCGCACCCGCCCGGCGAGTTCTGGGTGCCGCACCGGCTGGGCGGGGGAGCCCCGACGCTGGCCGAGGCCAACCGGATGGACGCCGAGGAGGCGCTCGAGAAGGCCGCCAGGCGCGCGCAGCGTCCCGACGCCAGCGGAGCACCGGGGTAACCGACATGGAGCCCGTCTTCTACACGCTCGAGGTACTGGTCAAGGCGGCGGTCAGGATCAACGGGATCCAAATCAGCTACCACGGTCTGGACAACATCCCCGCCAGCGGCGGTGCGGTGATCGCGATCAACCACACCAGCTATGTCGACTGGTTGCCGGCCGCGCTGGCAGCGCATTACCGCAAGCGGCGGCTGCGTTTCATGATCAAAGAAGAGATGCAGCAGGTGAAGGTCGTCAACTACCTCATCAGCCGCACGGGCACGATCCCGGTGGATCGCACTGCCGGGGCCGGCTCCTACGCCGTCGCCGTGGAGCGGCTGCGGGCGGGCGAACTCGTCGGCGTCTATCCGGAGGCCACGATCAGTCGCAGCTTCGAGCTCAAGGACTTCAAGACCGGTGCGGCCCGCATGGCGCGGGAGGCCGATGTGCCGATCGTTCCGCTCATCGTGTGGGGCGCCCAACGGCTCTGGACCAAGGACCATCCGCGGCGCCTTTGGGGTCGGCGGGGCGGCGGCAAGATTCCGATCACCGTCGAGGTGGGTAAACCCGTGCGGGCCGACGAGACGATGGAGCGGACGTTGCAGAACCTGCGCACGGCGATGACCGAGCTGCTGCACGAGGCGCAGCGCGACTATCCACTCCCGGAGGGCGCGTTCTGGGTGCCGCGCCGGCTCGGCGGCGGCGCACCGACACTCGACGAGGCCAAAGCGCTCGACGAGGCGGAACTGGCCGAGCGGGCCCGCAAGCGCGCAGAGCGGGAAGCCAAGAGTCGCCGGTGACACCGGTGAGGAGCGAAGGCGGATCGCCGCGATGACTTTGCCATTGCTGATTGCGTCCGACGTCGATGGCACGTTGCTGGACGACGACGAGAAGGTCTCCCCGCGCACCCGAGCGGCGGTCAGCGCCGCGGTCGCGGCGGGTACGAGGTTCGTGCTGGCCACCGGGCGCCCGCCGCGGTGGGTGCAGCCCGTCGTCGACGAGCTGGGCTTCGCGCCGATGGCGGTGTGCGCCAACGGTGCGGTGATCTACGACCCGGCCACCGACCGGATCGTGTCCGCCCGCACATTGACCACCGACGTGCTCGGCGAACTCGCCGACATCGCGACACGGGCGATCCCGGGCGCGGGCCTGGCCGTCGAGCGGGTGGGCCGCAGCGCCCATGACGCCGCCACCCCGCAGTTCGTCAGCTCACCCGGCTACGAACACGCGTGGCTCAATCCGGACAACACCGAGGTGTCCCTCGAGGATCTGCTCAGCGCACCCGCGGTCAAGCTACTCATCCGCAAGGCGGGCGCACGCAGCGCCGACATGGCCGCCGAGCTCGCCAAACACGTTGGGCCACAGGGCGACATCACCTACTCCACCAACAACGGCCTGGTCGAGATCATGCCGGTCGGCATCAGCAAGGCCACCGGCGTGGAGGAGCTGGCCCGCCCGCTCGGCATCACCGCCGGGGAGATCGTGACGTTCGGCGATATGCCCAACGACGTGCCGATGCTGCAATGGGCCGGGCTGGGTGTCGCCATGGGACATGCTCATCCGGACGCGTTGGCCGCAGCCGACGAGATCACCTCGACCAACAACGACGACGGTGTCGCGCGGGTGCTCGAGCGGTGGTGGATGTAGCGGCGCAATCAACTGCTGATCGGCGGTGTGAACCGTTCGAGCTGCACGGGCGCCGTGTCGGCCGTCGGCTGCGGTAGCTCCACCGGGATGCCGTCGAACACCCGTGTGACGGTGCCGTTCTCGCGGTCGAGGTTCAGTGTGCCGTGCTGGAAGTTCTGCACAATCCATTGCGGCTCTTGGATTTCCGCGCTCGTCGGCAATCCGAGCGCGCCACGCTCGAAACCCAGTGCGCCCCAGGCTTTGTAGATTTCGCCGGTGACCGGTTGGGCGCCGCTCTGTGGTGACCAGTACACCGCGCCGTGTTCGAACGTGACGTAGCGGGCGCCGCCCTCGCCGGCGGCTTCCAAGGACGTCGGTCTGCCCAGTGGGCTCTTCATTGCACCCATCGCCTCCCACCGCGCGAAAATGGCGCCCCCACGCAGTGATTCGGACAGGTCGTCGGGGCCGGGCGGGTGGTTGAACCGGGCGGCGATGTCGCGGATGTGGTCCATCAGGGCATACGCCGCATTGCCGGGGCACTCCGTGGCGCCGACGTCGCGGTGGGTGAAGATCGCGGGCAGCTTCGGTGTCGCACCCGTCGGGAACGCCGAAAACGACCCACCCGAGGAGGCCAGCACCACAGTGCCGCGCGGATCGACGTGATCCAGTCCGAGTCGCCACCCGAGCAATCGAGCGGTGGTGCGCAACTGGATCGGTGTCGGCGGGACCACCTCGAAGTTGCCCATCATCGCCACACCCCAGGTGTCGCGGTTGAAGCCGCCGGTGTGCGCGCCCTCGACCGGTTTGGTGATGCCGCCCGCGCGCCCCTCGAAGACCTGTCCGTACTTGTCGACCAGCGCGTTGTATGCGATGTCGCACCAGCCCAGCGTTCTGGTGTGGTACTCGTAGACCGATCGGACGATGCCCGCGGAATCCTGGGGCGCGTATTCGTTGCTCCCGGCCGTGTGGTGCACGATTCCGGCTCGAATTCCCAAGTCGTAGCGCGGCTCTCCGCACCGCATCGATTCGTCGGCGCCCCACTGCGATCGGTTGATGATGTTCGGCGGCACGCCCGGCGCGTTGACCGCCGACGGCGGCGGCAGCGTGTCGACCGGCGGCGCCTGCGGCGGGCTGATCAACACGGCGTTCAGGTTCTGCCCGATGGACTGCTCCACGCTGGCCGGCAGGTAACCGAGGCCGGGCCCCTGCGCGGGCGCCGGCTCCGGGGTCGTGGCCGCATCGGGCGGCCGGGTCACGGCGATCTGCACGGTGGTGGTGCGCCCGACGAACACCGGCTCGGTGCCGACCGGGCCGGCAGCGGGGGCGTCCGGGCCGACGCCCTCGAGGGGCTCGGCCTCGTACCACGGCCCCCACGTTCCGTCGGCCTTCTTGGCCCGCACCCGGGCGGTGGTGCCGGCGAAGTCGTCTGCGGTCAGCGCGACCAATGAGAACGGCGTGTCCTGATGGATCTCGCGGATCGTCTCTCCGCCCGCGAGGCCGGTCAGCGGTTGCTGCGCGAGCCGGGGCGCCTCCGGGGCCGTCGCCCGGTCCGGTCCGTCACCCGGTAGGCCGTAGAGCGCCATCGGCAGCATCACGACCGTCGCCGCCAGGGCGGTGAAGATCAGCGACGGCGTGGGACGGCGAGTCGGCACGGACCGATGTTACGTATGTGTCAGTTGTTGCTTGTGGTACGACACGGCCCGGAGCCGCACCAAAATCAACGGCGACCTGCACCGGCACCGCAGAGCCGCCGGCTTCTGCGGTGCCGTCTGGTGGCAGGTCTCAGGCGCCGGGTGCGGGCGGCGCGGGTACCGGCGGTGCGGGCACGGCGGCCGGGGCGCCCGGCGGTTTCACCGCCGACATGATCGCCGGCATCACCATGCCTTTGAGCAGGTCGATCGCCTGTCCCGCGCCGAGTTGTTCGGCCATGCTCGACAGCTCGCCGACGATCCCGCCACTGCCTCCGCTGGTCGCCGCGGGCATCGTCGCCAGCGACGGGTCGCCGAGGATCGGGTACGTGCCGGCGGCCGGATCCAGCCCGATGGGCGCCGCAATGGGCACCTCACCAGGGGCCGGCAGGCCCGTGGTCGACGAGATCGGCGTGGTGCCCAGTGCCGGGTCGGTCAGCGCTGGCGGCGTGGACAGGCCCGGAGTCGTCAGGCTGCCGGTGTCTCCGGTCGGGCTGGTCAGCCCGGGGCTGGTCAGCGAGGGGCTGGTCAGCGCCGGATTGGTCAAGGCCGGGTCGGTGAGGGACGGGCCGGTGGCGGTGGCCGGCGGGACCGTGGCGCTCGGGGCGGTCAGTCCCGGAGTCGTCAGCTCGGGTGTGGTGAGCCCGGGCGCGGTCAGGCTCGGAGACGTCAGCTCCGGCGTGGTGAGACCCGGCGTCGTCAGCCCCGGCGAGGTGAGACCGGGCGTCGTCAGCCCCGGGGAGGTGAGCGTGGTCGGCGCGCTCGCCCCTGTGCCTGTCAACATTCCGGTCGGCATCGGAGGCAGATTGATGCCGAACTGCGAGAGGCCCTGAGACAGGGCGGACATCAACTCGTTGGGCAGATCGGTGATCATCGCTGCCTGCACGAACTCGCGGTGCTGGGACGCCGGCTCGGTGCTCTCCGACAACTCGGTCACGGCGACTACTGCGGCGGGACTCGCGACTGCCAAGGCCAGCACTGCGCTCGTGGCTGTCGACAGCCTGCGTCGACGTCGGTTCGGCACGGAAGTCTCCTCAATACATGGGCTACATCTGTTAGGCGGTCTGCTGGGTCGCGCTAGGCGATTCAGGTGAACCACCCAGGTCGTGCGCTGCCGGCACGGGATGCCGACGTGAACGACGGTACTGGTGTGACTGGTGGGACGAAAGTGACGATATGGAATCGTGAGCCGATCGCAATCTTCGGCTCCTGTCGAATTCGGGTGGGGCGGTCGCGGTCGGATACCCTTGCTGCCGATGACAGCTCGTTTCGACCTCCTTGTCGTCGGCTCCGGATTCTTCGGCCTGACGATTGCCGAGCGCGCGGCAACCCAGCTGGACAAGCGTGTCCTCGTCATAGAGCGACGTCCGCACATCGGTGGCAATGCGTACTCCGAACCCGAGCCGCAGACCGGCATCGAGGTGCACAAGTACGGCGCCCACCTGTTCCACACCTCCAACAAGCGGGTGTGGGACTACGTGCGGCAGTTCACCGAGTTCACCGGCTACCAGCATCGCGTCTACGCCATGCACAACGGGCAGGCGTACCAGTTCCCGATGGGGCTGGGCCTGGTCTCGCAGTTCTTCGGTAAGTACTTCACGCCCGACGAGGCCCGCCAACTGATCAAGGAGCAGGCCGCCGAGATCAAGACCGAAGACGCCCAGAACTTCGAGGAAAAGGCGATCAGCCTGGTCGGGCGGCCCCTGTACGAGGCCTTCCTCAAGAACTACACCGCCAAGCAGTGGCAGACCGACCCGAAGGAACTGCCGGCCAGCAACATCACCCGGCTGCCGGTGCGATACACCTTCGACAACCGCTACTTCAACGACACCTATGAAGGGCTGCCCGCCGAGGGCTACACCGCGTGGCTGCAGAACATGGCCGCCGATGACCGCATCGAGGTGCGGCTCGACACCGACTGGTTCGACGTGCGGGATCAACTCCGTGCCGAGAACCCCGACGCTCCAGTGGTCTACACCGGGCCGCTGGACCGCTATTTCGACTACGCCGAGGGGCGGCTGGGTTGGCGCACCCTCGATTTCGACGTGGAGGTGTTGAGCGGCTGCGGTGATTTTCAAGGCACACCCGTCATGAATTACAACGACGCCGACGTGCCCTTCACCCGCATCCACGAGTTCCGGCACTTCCATCCCGAACGCGCATACCCGACCGACAAGACGGTCATCATGCGCGAGTTCTCCAGGTTCGCCGATGACGACGACGAGCCCTACTATCCGATCAACACCGAAGCCGACCGCGCGTTGCTGGCCGCATACCGGGCCCGGGCGAAGGCCGAAACCGCTTCTGCGAAGGTGTTGTTCGGTGGCCGACTGGGCACCTACCAGTACCTGGACATGCACATGGCGATCGCCAGCGCGCTGAGCATGTACGACAACACGCTGGCCCCGCACCTGCGCGACGGTGCTCCACTGACCGAACCGGACCCAGAAAGCAGTAGCGCATGAGCGAGATCCCGTCCGGCGCGCTCGACGCCGCCGAATCGAAGGCGGTCAGCCTGCTGGCCCGCGTCATCCTGCCGCGTCCCGGCGAACCGCATGACGTCCGCAAGCTCTATATCGAGGAAGCGGACACCAACGCCAAACGCGCGCACGCGCCGACCCGCACGGCGCTCGAGATCGGCACCGAATCCCAGGTGTCGTTCGCGACCTACTTCAACGCCTTCCCCGCCAGCTACTGGCGGCGCTGGTCGACACTGCAGTCGGTGGTGCTGCGGGTCGAGCTGACCGGCAGCGCGCGCGTCGACGTCTACCGATCCAAGGCCACCGGGGCCCGCATCACCGTCGGGGGCGCTCCGGTCGCCAGCGAACGCGACGGCGACCGCGCCGCGGTCGAGTTCGAAATCGATCTCGGCCCGTTCGAGGACGGCGGCTGGATCTGGTTCGACATCGCCACCGACGCCGCGTCGACGTTGCATCACGCGGGTTGGTACGCGCCGGTGCCCGCACCGGGCCGGGCCAACATCGCGGTCGGCATCCCGACCTTCAACCGCCCGGCCGACTGTGTCAACGCGCTGGCCGCGCTGACTTCGGATCCGTTGGTGGACGAGGTGATCAGCGCCGTGATCGTGACCGATCAGGGTGCGAACAAGGCGAAGGATCATCCCGGTTTCGACGAGGCCGCCGGCGCACTGGGCAACCGGCTGTCCGTGCACAACCAGCCCAACCTCGGCGGTTCCGGCGGCTACAGCCGGGTGATGTACGAGGCGCTGAAAAACACCGACTGCGAACAGATCCTGTTCATGGACGACGACATCCGCATCGAGCCGGATTCGATCCTGCGCGCGCTGGCGATGAACCGGTTCGCCAAGTCGCCGACGCTGGTCGGCGGCCAGATGCTCAACCTGCAGGAACCCTCGCACCTGCACGTGATGGGCGAGATGGTCGATTCCGAGAACTTCATGTGGACCAACGCGGTCAACACCGAGTACGACCACAACTTCGCCAAATTCCGGCTCAGCGACGAGGATTCGCCGCGCAGCCGGCTGCTGCACCGCCGCATCGACGTGGATTACAACGGCTGGTGGATGTGCATGATCCCGCGTCAGGTCGCAGAGGAACTCGGTCAGCCGCTGCCGCTGTTCATCAAGTGGGATGACGCCGACTACGGCCTGCGTGCCGGCGAGCACGGCTACCCGACCGTCACGCTGCCCGGGGCCGCCATCTGGCACATGGCGTGGAGCGACAAGGACGACGCGATCGACTGGCAGGCGTACTTCCACCTGCGCAACCGGCTGGTGGTGGCGGCGCTGCACTGGGACGGCAACATCAGCGGGCTGATCGCGAGCCATCTGAAGGCGACGCTGAAACACCTTCTCTGCCTGGAGTATTCGACGGTCGCCATTCAGAACAGGGCGATGGACGACTTCCTGGCCGGGCCCGAGCACATCTTCTCGATCCTGGAGTCCGCGCTGCCCGAGGTGCGCAAGATGCGCCAGGAGTACCCCGACGCGGTGGTGCTGTCCAGCGCCGCCGAGCTGCCGACGCCGTCGGACAAGCGGTGGCGCAAGAAGGTGAACATCCCCACGAACGCGCTGGCGATCTCGTGGCGACTGTCCCGCGGCGTCATCCACCAACTGAGGGCACACGACCCCGAGCATCACCGCCGCCCGCAGATCAACGTCGCCACCCAGGACGCCCGCTGGTTCTCGCTGTGCAGGGTCGACGGTGTCACGGTGACGACCGCCGACGGTCGCGGCGTGGTGTACCGCCAGCGCGACCGCGAGAAGATGTTCGAGCTGCTGCGGGAGTCGCTGAAGCGTCAGGCCCGCCTCGCGCGCAAGTTCAACCGGATGCGCAAGGTCTACCGCGAGGCGCTGCCGACGTTGTCGAGCAAGCAGAAGTGGGAGACGGTCCTACTGGAGTCGTCTGCACATGGCTGAGACTCCGCGCGGCGAAGAGGCCGCGCTGGTCGCTGTGCAGTCCGCGCTCGCGGGCCGGCCGGGGATCCTCTCGGGTGCGCGCGCGTTGTCGCATTTCGGTGAGCACAGCCTCGGCTGGTTGACAATAGCCTTGCTAGGAGCGGTCTTTCAGGCCGACCGCCGGCGCGCCTGGCTGGCCGCGGGGGTGGGCGCATTCGTCGCGCACGCCGCGGCGGTCGTGATCAAGCGGGTGGTGCGCCGCGAGCGCCCGCACCACCCGGCGGTCACGGTCAACGTCGGAACCCCGAGTCGGCTGAGCTTTCCGTCGGCCCACGCCACGTCCACCACCGCAGCGTCGCTGTTGATGGCCAGGACGACCGGGTTGCCGCTGCCGGCACTGCTGGTGCCGCCGATGGCGTTGTCGCGCTTGGTGCTCGGCGTGCACTACCCGAGCGATGTGCTGACCGGTGTTGCGGTCGGGGCGGCCGTCGCCAAGGTGGTCGGCACCGTCGCCGATCGCGCCGAGGGGAGCTTCGCGCACGCGAGGAGCACAAGACACTGATGAGCATCTCGAGTGACAGCAGCGCAGAGAGCGTACGGCCAATGAGTCAACAACCGGCACCGGTCAGCGGGCCACCGCGGAACGCCGCGACGGGTCTGATCAAGGCGATCCGGCCGCGGCAGTGGGTGAAGAACCTGCTCGTCCTCGCCGCGCCCATCGCCGCGCTCGGCGGGGACGTGGAATACGACTATCGCGAGGTCGCGGTCAAGATCCTGATCGCCTTCGTGGCGTTCTCGCTGGCCGCCTCGTCGATCTATCTGGTCAACGACGCGCGCGACGTCGAGGCCGACCGTCAGCATCCCACGAAGCGGTTCCGGCCGATCGCGGCGGGTGTCGTCCCGGAATGGCTGGCCTACTGCGCCGCTGTCGTGTTGGCCGCTGCGGCACTGGGCATTTCGGTGCTCGCCACCACGAACCTTGCCGTGGTGATCGCGGTCTACATCGCGATGCAGCTGGCCTACTGCTTCGGGCTCAAACACCAGGCGGTGCTCGACATCTGCATCGTCTCCTCGGCGTACCTGATCCGCGCCATCGCGGGCGGCGCGGCGGCGAGCATCCCGCTGTCACAATGGTTCCTGTTGGTGATGACCTTCGGCTCGCTGTTCATGGTGGCCGGAAAGCGTTACGCCGAACTACAACTCGCCGAACGCACCGGGGCCAAGATCCGCAAGTCGCTGGAGAGCTACACGGCGTCCTACCTGCGCTTCGTGTGGACGTTGTCGGCCACCGCGATGGTTCTCTGTTACGGGCTGTGGGCGTTCGAACGTGACGGCGCCACCGCCTCCTGGTACGCAATCACGATCATCCCGATCACCATTGCGATCCTGCGGTACGCGGTCGACGTCGACGGCGGGTTGGCCGGGGAGCCCGAGGAGATCGCGTTGAAGGACCGGGTACTGCAGCTGTTGCTGCTGGCGTGGATCGGGACCATCGGTGCCGCCGTCTTCCTCAGCTGAGAAGGTGGCCCCGCCCGCCGCGGGCCGATGGGCCGACGTACTCGCGCGCAACGTGGCCCGCTGGCCCGCCTTCCGGTACGACACCACGGTACGGGTGAGCCTGTGGCTCAGCGTGCTGGTGGTCGCGGCGTTGTTCGGCTGGGGCGCCTGGCAGCGGCGCTGGATCGCCGACGACGGCCTGATCGTGTTGCGGACAGTCCGAAACCTGTTGGCGGGCAACGGCCCGGTGTTCAACGCGGGTGAGCGGGTGGAGGCCAACACCTCCACGGTGTGGACCTATCTGGTCTACCTCGGCGCGCTGGTGGGCGGCTCGGTACGGCTGGAGTACGTGGTGCTGGTGCTGGCGTTGGTGCTCAGCCTGCTGGGCGTGGCTTTCGCGATGCTGGGCACCGGCCGCCTGTATGCGCCGAGCCTGCAGGGCCGGCGCGCGCTGATGTTGCCCGCGGGCGCGCTGGTGTACATCGCCGTACCGCCCGCCCGCGACTTCGCCACCTCGGGGCTCGAAAACGGTTTGGTGCTGGCCTATCTCGGCCTGCTGTGGTGGATGATGGTGTGCTGGTCACAAGAACCGCGCGTCCGCCGCGCCGCCCCGGCGCCGAGCACCCGAGGCGGCGCACCGGTGATCCGTCGGCACCCCGTGGGTTCGCAGACACCGTCGTCACCACCCCGACCGGCGAGCGGAACATTCGACGGCGCACTGGCTTTCGTCGCGGGCCTGAGCGTGCTGGTGCGGCCCGAGTTGGCGTTGATCGGAGGGCTCGCCCTGGTGATGATGCTGATCGCGGCACGCGATTGGCGGCGCCGCACCATCATCCTCGTCGCGGGTGGGCTGCTTCCGGTGGCTTACCAGATCTTCCGAATGGGCTACTACGGGTTGCTGTTTCCCGGCACCGCGCTGGCCAAGGACGCCACCGGATCGAAGTGGTCGCACGGTTTCGTGTACCTCGCCAACTTCAACCAGCCGTACCTGCTGTGGGCGCCGGCGATCCTGCTGGCCGGGCTGGCGGGGGTGGTGTGGGTGACCCGCGGGCGCCGCCGACCGGGCCGCGGCACCGCGGCGCCCGGCTACGGATGGTTCGCGCGGATGGTGCAGAGTCCCGCCGCGGTGGTGATCTTCTTCCTCGTCAGCGGCCTGCTGCAGGCGCTGTACTGGATCCGCCAGGGCGGCGACTTCATGCACGGCAGGGTGCTGCTGACCCCGCTGTTCTGCCTGTTGATGCCGATCGCGGTGATTCCCGTCGTGCTGCCCGACGTAACCCGAATGGCCCGTGGCGCAGGCTATTTGTTCGTCGGCGCGACCAGTGTGCTGTGGTTGGCCGTCGCGGGATGGTCGCTGTGGGCGGCCAATTCGAGCGGGATGGGTAGTGACGCCACCCGCGTCACCTACTCCGGCATCGTCGACGAGCGACGGTTCTACGCTCAGGCCACCGGCCATGCGCACCCGTTGACCGCCGCGGACTACCTGGACTATCCGCGGATGCGGGCGGTGCTCGAGGCGTTGGACAACACGCCGGACGGTGCGCTGCTGCTGCCGTCGGGCAATTACGACCAATGGGATGTGGTGCCCGCCCTACCGCCGCCGCCGGACGCGCCGAAGGACTACCAAGGGCCGCACACAGTCTTCTTCACCAACCTCGGCATGCTGGGAATGAACGTCGGATTGGATGTGCGGGTCATCGATCAGATCGGCCTCGCCAACCCGTTGGCCGCGCACACCGCGCGCCTCGAGGACGGCCGAATCGGCCACGACAAGAACCTGTTTCCCGACTGGGCGATCGCCGAGGGGCCGTTCCTCAAAGAGCCACCGTTCATTCCGGGCTACATCGACGAGGACTGGGTCAAACAGGCCGAGGCGGCGCTGGAGTGCCCGGCCACCGACGCGATGTTGACGTCGGTACGCGGCCCGATGGGTCCGCGGCGGTTCCTGTCGAACCTCGTGCACGCATACCAGTTCACGCAGTACCGGATCAACCGCGTGCCACTGTATGAACTCATCCGCTGCGGGCTGCCTGTGCCGGAGTCCACGGTCGACCCGTATCAAGGCATGCCGGCGACGGGTCCGTAACGCGGAAGCCCTTGCAGCCGATAGATCAGTGGCTCAACGGCTTAGCGTCGTGACCAGGAACGACACGCTCTGAATGGGAAGATTGCGACGACGTGTGGTTGACTGCACGGGTTACGCGGCATGCCCGAGGGGCTTTTCCGCGTGCGGCATACGACAGATGGGATAGATGAAGCATGAAGTTCGTTGGCAAGATCCGGGGTGCCTGGGTCCGCCGGCTGGCAACAGCGGCGATGGCCGCCGCGGTGCTGCCCGGTTTGATCAGCGCCATCGGAGGCTCGGCGACTGCGGGGGCTTTCTCTCGTCCGGGTCTGCCGGTCGAGTACCTCATGGTTCCGTCCGCCGGGATGGGCCGTGACATCAAAGTTCAGTTCCAGAACGGCGGCCCGAACGCACCGGGCGTGTATCTGCTCGACGGTCTTCGTGCACGCGACGACTTCAACGGCTGGGACATCGAGACCGCGGCATTCGAGTGGTACCTCGACTCCGGGCTCGCGGTGATCATGCCGGTCGGTGGCCAGTCCAGCTTCTACAGCGACTGGTACAAGCCGGCGTGCGGCAAGGCCGGTTGCCAGACGTACAAATGGGAGACGTTCCTGACCCAGGAACTGCCCGCGTACCTGGCGGCCAACAAGGGTGTGAACCCGAACCGCAACGCGGCCGTCGGCCTGTCGATGGCCGGATCCGCCGCGCTCACGCTCGCGATCTACTACCCGCAGCAGTTCCAGTACGCTGCTTCGCTTTCGGGCTTCCTGAACCTCTCCGAGGGTTGGTGGCCGATGCTGGTCGGGATGTCGATGGGCGACGCGGGCGGCTACGAGTCCGAGGACATGTGGGGCCCGTCGAGCGATCCGGCGTGGAAGCGCAACGACCCGATGGTGAACATCGACAAGCTGGTCGCCAACGGCACCCGGATCTGGGTGTTCTGCGGTAACGGCAAGCCTGCCGAGATCAACGGCCGCATCGCCGGCGACAACTTCAACGCGGAGTTCCTCGAGAAGTTCACGCTGCGGACCAACGAGACGTTCCAGGAGCAGTACCTCGCCGCGGGCGGCAAGAACGGTGTGTTCAACTTCCCGCAGTCCGGTACCCACAGCTGGGAGTACTGGGGTCAGCAGCTGCAGCAGATGAAGCCGGACATCCAGCGCGTGCTGGGCGCCACGCCTCAGCCGACGACTCCGATCGCCACGGAGGCCTCGGCGCAGACGCCCGACGCCGGGAACTGACCGGTACGGCAATAACTACACAGTTGGCGGCGGCGATCCCGAGGGGTCGCCGCCGTCAGCCGTTTCCAGCCCGATCCGGCGGGCGGGTGTGATTGACTACCTCGCGCGGGGACAGCAGGCGAACACGAGGTGGGTCAATTGATGCGTGGGATCTTCCGGACGATCATGACCGTGGCGCTGGCCGCCGGTCTGTGGACCGCTGGCACCTCCATGGCGCCGTCGGCGAACGCACAAGTCGAGATGCTCATGGTGCCGTCGGCCGCGATGGGACGCGACATCCCCGTCGCCTTCCAGGGCGGCGGCCCGCACGCGGTCGTGCTGCTCGACGCGTTCAACGCGGCCCCCGACGTGAGCAACTGGGTGACCGCGGGCAACGCGATGAACACCCTCGCCGGGCAGGGCATCTCGGTGGCCGCGCCCGCGGGCGGCGCGTGGAGCATGTACACCAACTGGGAGTTGGACGGCAGCCGGCAGTGGGAGACGTTCCTCGCCGACGAACTGCCGAACTGGCTGGTCGCCAACAAGGGGCTGGCCCCGTCGGGCCACGGCATCGTCGGTGCGGCGCAGGGCGGCTACGGCGCGATGGCGATGGCCACCTTCCACCCCGACCGCTACCGCTACGCGGGGTCTCTGTCGGGCTTCCTGACCCCTGAGCGCACCGGCGTCGACGGCGCCATCACTGCCGGGCTCGCCCAGTACGGCGGCGTCGAGACCCGCAACATGTGGGGCCTGCCACAGCTGGGCCGGTGGAAATGGCATTCGCCCAACGTCCATGTGCAGTTGCTGGCCGACAACAACACCCGGCTGTGGGTGTGGAGCGCACCGGCCGGCGGCTGCACCGATCCGCCCGCGATGATCGGCTACTGCGACATCGCCCAGGGCACCAACCGCGAGTTCTACCAGCACTACCGCTCCGTCGGCGGCCACAACGGGCATTTCGACTTCCCGCCCAGCGGCACCCACGACTGGGGTTCCTGGAGCGCACAGCTCGCGGCCATGAGCGGGGAATTGGTCGCGACTATCAAGTAGCCGGCGAGCCGTCCTCGACGACCGGGTCCGCGCCCGGGCTGCCGGTACCTTGGAGGAGTGCAACGCTCGGTACGGACATCGGCGGCAGGGTCGCTGCTGATCGCTTCGGCGACCGCGATGCTGACCGGATGCTCGGGTGATGCGGTCATGGCGACCATGGGCATGCCGACGACTGAGTCGGCGCCGGCCCACGGGACAGCCCACGCGCAGCCGGGGCCGCCGCCCGCAGCCGGTCAGTCCAACGCCCTGGTCGTCACCGACCGGCAGCGCGCCTACCTCGACGCGTTGGCCGCCGAGCGCGTCGAACCGTCCAGTGACCTGCTGGCGCTGAGCATCGGCTCGTACGTGTGTCAGGCCCGCGCCGCCAAGCACACCGACCAGGAAGTGTGGGACGCCGTGTTGCCGATGGTGCGCAGCGATATGGACGAGCGGGTGGAACGGACCGCGGGTGTGGCGTCCTCGTCCGTCGACGTTCACGCCGCCACTTCCGACTACATTCGCATCGCAACCGACCGACTCTGCTAGCAGGAGCCCAACCGACACATGGCCAAGACCAACCGGCGGAAACGCCATCGCATCCTCGCGCTCGTCGCAGCCGGCGCGATGGCGCTCGTGGTGGTGCTGCTCGTCGTCATCGTCGTGGTGATCCTGCGCAAACCCGAGGGGCCGCCGACCGCCGGGCCGCCGTCGGCGGTGCCCCCGACCGGTGTGAGCCCGACCAAGAAGCCGCGGCCGGAGTTCCAGGACGCCAGCTGCCCGGATGTGCAGATGATCTCGGTGCCGGGCACGTGGGAGTCCTCGCCGCACCTCGATCCGTTCAACCCGACACAGTTCCCGATCGCGCTGCTGCTCGGTGTCACCAACCCGATCCGCGAGCAGTTCGACGACAGCCGGCTCGAGGTATTCACCGTCCCCTACACGGCGCAGTTCCACAATCCGTTCTCCCAGGACGGCCAGATGTCCTACAACGACAGCCGCGCCGAGGGCTTCGACGCGACGGTCAAGGCGATGACGGAGATGAACAACCGGTGCCCGCTGACGAGCTACGTCATCGTCGGGTTCTCCCAGGGCGCGGTGATCGCAGGAGATATCGCCAGCGACATCGGTAACGGGCGCGGGCCGGTCGACGAGGACCTCGTGCGCGGCGTGACGTTGATCGCCGACGGCCGTCGTCAGGTCGGCGTCGGCCGCGACGTCGGGCCGAACCCGCCCGGGCAGGGCGCGGAGATCACGCTTCGCGACGTGCCGTTGCTCGAGGGGATGGGGCTGGCGATGACGGGGCCCCGGCCCGGCGGGTTCGGTGCGTTGAACGATCGCGTCAACGAGATCTGCGCTCCGGGCGACCTGATCTGCTCGGCGCCGCCGGAGGCATTCAACATCATGAACCTGCCCAAGACCATCGACATCTTGCTCGGCGGTGCGGGACAACCGATCCACGCGATGTACGCGACGACGCAGTTCTGGAATCTCGACGGGGCCTCGGCCACACAGTGGACACTGAATTGGGCGAAGGGGTTGATCGATAACGCCCCGCACCCGAAACATGGCTGACCTGTAACCAGACTGATTTGGACTGCGACAACCGGTCACCTAACATTAAGAAAAAACTAAGAGCAGTAAGCGGATAGCCGACCGGTACGATTTTCCGGGGTCCGGGGCTTGACGGCGGCTCGGAAATTATTTGCGAATCGGCATCGAGAAGCGTGTGCCGTTGACAGGAGAGTGCGATGGGGTTCCATAACCCGTTCATCAAGGACGGACTGATCAAGTTTCCCGACAACGGAAGCCTGGTCAAACACGTCGAACGATGGGCGAAGGTGCGTGGAGACAAGCTCGCCTACCGGTTCATCGACTTCTCCACCGAGCGTGACGGTGTCGCGCGCGACTTGCACTGGGCCGACTTCGGCGCCCGAAATCGAGCCGTCGGCGCCCGCCTGCAGCAGGTCACCCAGCCCGGCGACCGCGTCGCGATCCTGTGCCCGCAGAACCTCGAATACCTCGTCGCGTTCTTCGGCACCCTCTACTCGGGCCGCATCGCCGTGCCGCTGTTCGACCCGAACGAGCCCGGCCACGTGGGCCGGCTGCACGCCGTGCTCGACGACTGCCACCCGTCGGCGATCCTGACCACCACCGAGGCGGCGGAGGGCGTTCGCAAGTTCTTCCGCAGCCGCCCGGCCAACCAGCGCCCCCGCGTCATCGCCGTCGACGCGGTGCCCGACGAGGTCGGCGCCACCTGGGAGCCCGTCGACGTCGATGAGCACACCATCGCCTACCTGCAGTACACGTCGGGGTCGACGCGCATCCCGACCGGCGTGCAGATCACGCACCTCAACCTGGCCACCAACGTGGTGCAGGTGATCGAGGCTCTCGACGGCGAGGAAGGCGACCGGGGCGTGTCCTGGCTGCCGTTCTTCCACGACATGGGCCTGATCACCGTGCTGCTGTCGCCGATGATCGGTCACTACGTGACGTTCATGACCCCGGCCGCGTTCGTCCGTCGGCCCGGTCGCTGGATCCGCGAACTCGCGCGCAAGGAAGGCGACACCGGCGGCACCATCTCGGTGGCACCGAACTTCGCGTTCGACCATGCGGCGGCCCGCGGTGTGCCCAAGGACGGGGAACCGCCGCTGGACCTGTCCAACGTCAAGTGCATCCTCAACGGCAGTGAGCCGATCTCGGCGGCCACCGTGCGCCGGTTCAACGAGGCGTTCGGGCCGTTCGGATTCAAGCCGCAGGCCATCAAGCCGTCCTACGGCCTGGCCGAGGCGACGCTGTTCGTGTCCACCACGCCGATGGACGCCGAGCCGGTGATCATCTCGGTGGACCGCGACGAGTTGAACACCGGACGTTTCGTCCCGGTGCCCGACGACTCGCCGAAGGCCGTCGCGCAGGCCGGCGCCGGCAAGATTGGCTTGGCCGAATGGGCGGTCATCGTCGACAACGACACCGCCACCGAGTTGCCCGACGGGCAGATCGGTGAGATCTGGATCAGCGGCCAGAACATGGGCACCGGCTACTGGGGCAAGCCCGAAGAGACCGTGGCCACCTTCCAGAACATCCTCAAGTCACGGACCAACCCGTCGCACGCCGAAGGGGCCGCCGACGACGCCACCTGGGTGCGCACCGGCGACCTCGGCACCTACCACGACGGTGAGCTCTACATCACCGGTCGCGTCAAGGACCTGGTGATCATCGACGGCCGCAACCACTACCCGCAGGACCTCGAGTACTCCGCGCAGGAGGCCACCAAGGCGCTGCGCACCGGGTTCGTCGCGGCGTTCTCGGTGCCCGCCAACCAGCTGCCGGACGAGGTGTTCGAGAACGCGCACTCCGGTCTGAAGCGTGACCCCGACGACACCTCCGAGCAGCTGGTGATCGTCGGCGAGCGCGCACCGGGCGCACACAAGCTCGACATGGGGCCCATCGCCGACGACATCCGCGCTGCGATCGCGGTGCGCCACGGCGTCACCGTGCGCGACGTGCTACTCACCCCCGCTGGCGCGATCCCCCGCACCTCGAGCGGCAAGATCGGCCGGCGGGCGTGCCGCTCGGCATACCTGGACGGCAGTCTGCGGAGCGGGAAGATCGCCAACGCGTTCCCTGACGAGACAGACTGAGAACTCACTCGAAAATGGCTGATACACAAGACGATTCGCAGCAACCCGCCGGCGACGAGATCCAGCTGGCACCCGAGAAGCCGGAGCCTGATGTCGCCGCCGAAACGGCTCCGAAGACCGCCCCCAGGACCGATATGTCGGTCAACGAGATGCGTGAGTGGCTGCGCAACTGGATCGGCAACGCCACCGGCCAGGCGCCCGACTCGATCAGCGAGTCCGCGCCGATGGTCGAACTCGGCCTCTCGTCGCGCGACGCCGTCGCGATGGCCAGCGACATCGAGGACCTCACCGGTGTCACGCTGACCGCCACCGTGGCCTTCCGCCATCCCACGATCGAGTCGCTGGCGACGGTGATCATCGAGGGCGAGCCCGAACTCGAGCAGGGCGACGACGACGAGGACTGGACCCGCGAGGACACGGCCTCCCGGGACATCGCCATCGTCGGTCTGGCCACCCGCTTCCCCGGCGACATGAACACACCCGACGAGACGTGGCAGGCGCTGCTCGAGGGCCGCGACGCGATCAGCGACCTGCCGGAGGGCCGCTGGGAGGAGTTCCTCGGCGAGCCGCGCATCTCCGAGCGGGTCGCCAAGGCCCGCACCCGCGGCGGCTACCTGTCCGACATCAAGGGCTTCGACGCCGAGTTCTTCGCGCTCTCGAAGATGGAGGCCGACAACATCGATCCGCAGCAGCGGATGGCGCTCGAGCTGACCTGGGAGGCGCTGGAGAACGCCCGCATCCCGGCGTCGAGCCTGCGCGGCAGCAACGTCGGCGTCTACATCGGCAGCTCGTTGAACGACTACAGCTTCCTGGCGATGTCGGATCCCTCGATCGCGCATCCGTACGCGATCACCGGCACGGCGAGCTCGATCATCGCCAACCGGGTGTCGTACTTCTACGACTTCCGCGGCCCGTCGGTGGCCGTCGACACCGCGTGCTCGTCCTCGTTGGTCGCCGCGCACCAGGGGGTGCAGGCGCTGCGGTCCGGGGAGGCCGACGTGGCGGTCGTCGGCGGCGTCAACGCGTTGATCACCCCGCTGGTGACGGTCGGCTTCGACGAGGTCGGCGGCGTGCTCGCGCCCGACGGCCGGATCAAGTCGTTCTCGCAGGACGCCGACGGCTACGCCCGCTCCGAGGGCGGCGGCATGCTGGTGCTCAAGCGGGTGGCCGACGCCCGGCGCGACGGCGACGAGATCCTCGCCGTCATCGCCGGAAGCGCGGTCAACCACGACGGCCGGTCCAACGGCCTGCTGGCGCCGAATCCGGATGCTCAGGCCGAGGTGCTGCGCAAGGCCTACAAGGACGCCGGGATCAACCCGCGCCTCGTCGACTACATCGAGGCGCACGGCACCGGCACCATCCTCGGTGACCCGATCGAGGCCGACGCGCTCGGCCGGGTCGTCGGCAGGGGCCGCGCGCCCGACAAGCCCGCGCTGCTGGGCGCCATCAAATCCAATGTGGGACACCTGGAGTCGGCAGCCGGCGCGGCGAGCCTGGCGAAGATGACGCTGGCGCTGCGCAACGACAAGATCCCGCCCTCGATCAACTACACCGGCCCCAACCCCTACATCGACTTCGACGGTGTGCACCTGAAGGTCGCCGACACCGTCACCGACTGGCCGCGCTACAGCGGGCACGCGATCACCGGGGTGTCCGGGTTCGGTTTCGGCGGTGCCAACGCCCACCTCGTGCTGCGCGAGGTGCTGCCGTCCGATCTCGTCGAGCCCGAACCCGAAGAGCCGGTGGAAGAGGAGAGCCCAGCTGGATCTTCCGCAGCCACCGCTACCTACGTCGGCGGCGTCCGGATGGACGAGTACGGCGAGTTCATCGACGATGACGACGACTCAGGAGAGGATGGACTGGACCGGCCCGCCGCCGCGGTCGAGGACGAACCCGAGCTTCCCGGCCTGACCGACGAGGCGCTGCGACTCCTGGAGGTCGCGCGTGAAGAGCTGGAGTCCGCAGAACAACCCACTCCCGTTGTGCCGCTGGTTGTTTCGGGCTTTCTGACATCGCGCAAGAAGGCCACCGCGGCCGAGCTGGCCGACTGGATCGACAGTCCGGAGGGGCGCGCTTCGTCGCTGGAGTCGATCGGCCGCGCGCTGTCTCGGCGCAACCACGGCCGCTCCCGCGCCGTGGTGCTGGCGCACGACCACGACGAGGCGGTCAAGGGCATGCGCGCGGTCGCCGAGGGCAAACAGCATCCGAGCGTGTTCAGCGCGGACGGCCCGGTCACCAACGGTCCGGTGTGGGTGCTGGCGGGATTCGGTGCGCAGCACCGCAAGATGGGCAAGAACCTGTACCTGCGCAACGAGGTCTTCGCGGAGTGGATCAACAAGGTCGACGCCCTCATCCAGGATGAGCGGGGCTATTCGATCGTCGAGATGATCCTCGATGACGCGGTCGACTACACCAATGAGACCTGCGAGTACCCCATCGAGGTAGTCCAGACGGTGATCTTCGCCCTGCAGATCGCACTCGGTGAGCTGCTCAAGCACCACGGCGCGAAACCCGCTGCGGTGGTGGGCCAGTCGCTCGGCGAGGCTGCCGCCGCCTACTTCGCCGGCGGCCTGTCGCTCGAGGACGCCACCCGGGCCATCTGTTCGCGCGCGCACCTCATGGGTGAGGGCGAAGCGATGCTGTTCGGTGAATGGATCCGGTTGATGGCGCTGGTCGAGTACTCGGCCGAGGAGATCGAGACCGTTTTCGCTGATTTCAAGGACCTCGAGGTGTGCGTGTACGCCGCGCCCACCCAGACCGTCATCGGTGGTCCGCCCGACCAGGTCGACGCGATCATCGAGCGTTGCGAGCAAGAGGGCAAATTCGCGCGCAAGATGCAGACCAAGGGCGCGAGCCACACCTCACAGATGGACCCGCTGCTGGGCGAGCTGGCCGCTGAACTCGTCGGCATCCAACCGCATCCCACGAAGATCGGGTACTTCTCGACGGTGCACGAGGGCCGCTACATCCGGCCCGGCGAGACGATCCACGACGTCGACTACTGGAAGAAGGGCCTGCGCCACAGCGTCTACTTCACCCACGGCATCCGCAATGCGGTCGACAACGGCCACACCACGTACATGGAGTTGGCGCCCAATCCCGTTGCGCTCATGCAGGTCGGCCTGACGACCGCGGCGGCCGGCCTTCACGACGCACAGCTGATCGCGACGCTGGCGCGCAAGCAGGACGAGGTCGACTCGATGACCGTGGCGATGGCGCAGCTGTTCGTCCACGGCCACGACTTGGACATCCGCACGCTGTTCCCACGCCGGTCCAAGGGGCTGGCCGGAGCACTGGACTTCGCGAACATCCCGCCGACCCGGTTCCGGCGCAAGCCGCACTGGCTCGACGCGCGGTTCACCGGGGACAGCTCGGTGATGATGCCGGGCAACCACGTCGCGACCCCGGACGGCCGGCATGTCTGGGAGTTCGCGCCGAAGGGTCAGCCGGATCTCGCCGCGCTGGTGAAAGCGGCTGCGGCGCAGGTGCTTCCCGACGCCAAGCTGGTCGCCTCCGAGCAGCGCGCGGTTCCCGGCGAGGGGGCGCGGCTGGTGACGACGCTGACCCGGCATCCCGGCGGCGCCAGCGTGCAGGTGCACGCGCGCATCGACGAGTCGTTCACGCTGGTGTACGACGCGGTGGTGAGCCGGGACGGCGCCGTCGGTGCGCTACCGGTCGCCGTGGGTGCCGGCACTGGTGTGGCTCAGCAGCTTTCGACGGCGCCCGTCGATGACGAGCCTGAGGATGATGCCGAAATCCTGCAGGACAACCTCACCGCGGGCGCTGGTCTGGCGGCGGGCTTCGCCAAGTGGTCACCGGACTCCGGGGAGACCATCCACGACCGGTTGGGCGCGATCGTCGGCGGCGCAATGGGCTACGAGCCCGAGGACCTGCCGTGGGAGGTGCCGCTGATCGAGCTCGGCCTCGATTCGCTGATGGCCGTGCGGATCAAGAACCGCGTCGAATACGACTTCGACCTGCCACCGATTCAGCTGACCGCCGTACGCGACGCCAACCTGTACGCCGTCGAGAAGCTGATCGAGTACGCGATCGAGCACCGCGACGAGGTCGACCAGCTCGCCGAGCACCAGAAGTCGAAGACCGCCGAGGAGATCGCTGCCGAGCAGGCCGAGCTGATGGGCGGCGCGACGACCGTCGCAGAACTCGAGCAGAAGCTCGCCGAACGCGGCGGGGAATCGCCGCTCACGAGTGCCGGTACGGCGACCGCCACCGACATCCCGCCGCCGCCCACGAACCCGAGCGGTCCCGACATCCCGCCACCACCGACCGACCCGAGCGGACCCACCGGTCCGTCGGAGTCGACAGGTCCGTCGGAGTCGACCGTCGCGGCGGCCGCCAAAGTGCTCAGCCAGGACGCGGTCACCGAGGCGCTGGGCGCCGACGTGCCGCCGCGTGACGCCGCCGAACGCGTCACGTTCGCGACGTGGGCGATCGTCACCGGCAAGTCGCCGGGCGGAATCTTCAACGAACTGCCCGCACTCGACGAGGCGACCGCGACCAAGATCGCCGAGCGGCTGACCGAACGCGTCGACGAGGGCACGATCACGGCCGACGACGTCACCGGTGCGCGGACCATCGAGGAGCTGGCCACCACGGTCCGCGAGTACCTCGAGGGCGGCAAGGTCGACGGCTTCGTGCGGACGTTGCGCGCCCCGCAGGAGGGCTCGAACCGCATTCCGGTGTTTGTCTTCCACGCCGCGGGTGGGTCCACGGTGGTCTACGAGCCGCTGCTCAAACGGCTGCCGGCCGACACCCCGATGTACGGCATCGAACGGGTGGAGGGCTCGATCGAGGAACGCGCCCGCGAGTACGTGCCGAAGCTGTTGGAGCTCAACGGCGATCGCCCGTTCATCCTGACGGGCTGGTCGCTCGGCGGTGTGCTGGCCTACGCATGCGCGATCGGGCTGAAGCAGGCCGGCGCCGACGTGCGGTTCGTCGGTCTCATCGACGCGGTGCGTCCGGGAGAGGAGATACCGCAGACGCGGGAGGAGACCCGCGCCCGCTGGGATCGCTACGCCCGGTTCGCCGAGCGCACGTTCAACGTCGAGGTGCCCGAGATCCCTTACGAGGAACTCGAAAAGCTCGACGACGAGGGTCAGGTGAAGTTCGTCCTCGACGTGGTCAGCCAGAGCGGGGTACAGATCCCGGGCGGCATCATCGAACACCAGCGCACGTCGTACCTGGACCAGCGGGCCATCGACACCGCCGAGATCAAGCCGTACGACGGCAAGGTCACGCTGTACATGGCCGACCGCTACCACGACGACGCGATCTACTTCGAGCCGCGCTACGCCACCCGCAAGCCCGACGGCGGCTGGGGCGAGTTCGTCTCCGAGCTCGAGGTCGTCCCGGTCGGGGGTGAGCACATCCAGGTGATCGACGAGCCGTACATTGCGAAGGTCGGTGCGCATATGAGCGAGGCGATCAGCCGGATCGAGAGCGAGAACGAGTGACCACCAAGACGACCGCAGAACTGCTGGCCGAACTCCGCGAGAAGCTGGAGCTGGCCAAGGAACCCGGTGGCGAGAAGGCGGTGGCCAAACGGGAGAAGAAGGGGATCCCGAGCGCCCGCGCCCGAATTCACGCGCTGGTCGACCCGGGCAGCTTCCTTGAGATCGGCGCGTTGGCGAAGACGCCCGGCGATCCCAACGCGTTGTTCGGCGATGGGGTCGTGACCGGCCACGCGACGATCAACGGCAGGCCGGTCGGCGTGTTCAGCCACGACCAGACGGTGTTCCAGGGCTCTGTCGGCGAGATGTTCGGCCGCAAGGTAGCCAAGCTGATGGAGTGGGTCGCGATGGTCGGCTGCCCGATCATCGGCATCAACGACTCGGCGGGCGCCCGGATCCAGGACGCCGTGACGTCGCTGGCGTGGTACGCCGAGCTCGGCCGCCGCCATGAGTTGCTACGCGGGTTGGTGCCCGAGATCTCCATCATCCTCGGCAAATGCGCCGGCGGAGCGGTGTATTCGCCGATCCAGACCGATCTCGTCGTCGCGGTGCGCGATCAGGGCTACATGTTCGTCACCGGTCCCGACGTGATCAAGGACGTCACCGGCGAGGACGTCACGCTCGACGAACTCGGCGGCGCCGACGCGCAGGCCCGCTACGGCAACATCCACCAGGTGGTGGAGAGCGAGGCCGCCGCGTTCCAGTACGTTCGCGACTACCTGGAGTTCCTGCCCCCCAACACCTTCGACGACCCGCCGATCGTCAACCCGGGCCTGGAACCCGAGATCACGCCGCACGACTACGAACTCGACACGATCGTGCCGGACAGCGACAACATGGCCTACGACATGCACGAGATCCTGCTGCGGATCTTCGACGACGGCGACGTTTTCGACGTGGCCGAGCAGCAGGGCCCTGCGATCATCACGGCGTTCGCCCGCGTCGACGGCCGCCCGGTCGGGGTGGTCGCGAACCAGCCGATGCACTTGTCCGGCGCGATCGACAACGAGGCTTCCGACAAGGCGGCGCGCTTCATCAGGTTCTGCGACTCCTACAACCTGCCACTGGTTTTCGTGGTCGATACGCCCGGGTTCATGCCGGGCGTCGAGCAGGAGAAGGGCGGCATCATCAAGCGCGGCGGCCGGTTCCTCAACGCCGTCGTCGAGGCCGACGTACCGAAGGTGACGATCACGATCCGTAAGTCCTACGGCGGCGCGTATGCGGTGATGGGTTCCAAGCAGCTCTCCGCCGATTTGAACTTCGCGTGGCCGACCGCTCGGATCGCGGTGATCGGCGCCGAGGGTGCGGCACAGCTGCTGGTGAAGCGGTTCCCCGACCCGACCGCGCCGGAAGTGCAGAAAATTCGTGCCGACTTCATCGAGGGCTACAACCTCAACATGGCCACGCCGTGGATCGCCGCCGAGCGCGGGTTCATCGACGCGGTGATCCAGCCGCACGAGACCCGCCTGCTGCTGCGAAAGTCGCTGAACTTGTTGCGCGACAAGCAGATCGACCGCGTGCAACGCAAACACGGCCTCACCCCGATTTAATTTCGGCGAGCGCGGGTGTTTGCGCACGACACGCCGCAGACTTCCGCCGCGTTGCGCTCGCTCGTCGTGCGGGTGCGCACAACGGTGCGTCGCCTAGTTCATGTCTCCAGCCGTGGTCGCGATGTCGTCGCCGAACCACTTCTCTTTGATGAGGTTGTAAGTGCCGTCTTCACGCATCCGGAACAGCGTTTGATTGATCGGTCTGCGCAGCGGACTGCCGATCTCGGTGACGAAGCCTTGGTCCTCTTCATGGAAAACCGGTCCCGCCATCACCGCCACGCCCTCGCCACGGTGGGCCACGTAGTACCGCAGGACAGGGGCGTCGAAAACGACCGCGTCGTAGCCCTCTTCACGCAATAGGTGGTAGGAGTCCTCGACTGTGGAGGTTTCGGTGGCCTCAATGCCCATACCCCGAAGAAACGTCGCGGCGGTGGTGCCCGCGACGGTGGCAACCGATTTGTCGTACAGGTCTGCCGGTCCGGTGATCTTGGCGTCCAGTTTAGCGACGGTCAACGTGGCACTGAGGTTGGCCGAGTAGTAGGCGATGAAGACGATGCCCGCGAAACCCCACAGGATCGCCAATGCTTTGGTGACCGTCTTCGTCGCGGAGGCGCTGTTCTTGCCCACCAATGAACCGATGCCCCACGCGAACGATTGGACGATCCCGGGAAAGTAGGCGCGCGAAACGACTGGCTTGTCGCTACGGCGTTCGATGAGCCAAAAGACGTGTGCGGGAAGCACGCTGACGACCACGGCAGCACTCAGCCAGATCAGCATCGTCCTGGACAGCAGTAGGTCGAGGTAGCCGCCGAAGCCGGGCACCGACGGGCGGGTGTCGTGGACGGGCACGATGATCTGCAAGCCGGCATCGAGCGTCGGGTGGGTGAAGTCGAACGACTGCTCCCGCTCCGCCGTCAACGAAATGCCTCCGACGGCCACCTTGGCCCGTCCGTCGGCGACCGCAGCCAATTGACCCCGCACATCACCGGTTTCGATGTATTGGGTGGACCAGTCGAGGCGTTTGGTGATCTCCTCCCACAACTCGACGCTGAACCCTGTCAGCGCGCCGCTGCCGGTCGGCATGACGAATGGCTCCAGCGTGTGAACCGCGGCGGTCACCGTCCGCGTTCCCGGTGCGGGTGCGGGTGCGGGGTCAGGTTCGGCGGAAGCCCGCGGGGCTGCGCCCGGTACTGCTGCGAACAGACACACCCAGAGAACGGTCACGGCCAGCGCATACCACCGCAAACCCATGAGACGGTCGACCTCTTTCCACCTTGGCGGCTCTATGCACCATACAAGTCGCCTGATCCGCGGCCGCGGGCCACCGCAACGGGTCCTAGATCGGTGGAAGGGCGAGCCAGTCGTCGACCATGAACGTGTCCCCGCGAGCGACGACGGTCGCGCCGCCATGGCCCGGATAGTGCGCCGGCACCACCGCGGCCCGCTGCCGCGACGCCTCGGTCAGTACGCGTTTACGCGTTGCCGCCGCCGCTTCGAAGTCTTCGTCCCAGCCGCACGGATCGTCCGGTCTGACAATCTGGATCGGGCAGTGCGTCAGGTCGCCGACGAATACCGCGGGTTCACCGGCGTCAAGCCACACCACCGACGACCCGGGGGTATGGCCCGGCGCGGGGCGAAGCCACAGCGACTGGCTGAGCCGATGGTCGCCGGACCACAACTCGGTCTGGGGCTCGACGGGCGTGACACTGTCGGCGAAGACCGTTCGCACATGCCGTTGCACCGATTCCTCTTCCTCGGTCCGCGGCGTCGACGACTGCGCGGGTCCGTCGGGACCGAAGTGCCGGTAGTCGGCCTCGGGTACCAGATAGCGGGCGTTGGGGAACGTCGGAACCCAGGAGTCGTTGAGCCACAGCGTGTTCCAGCCGACATGGTCGAAGTGCAGGTGTGTGTTGACGACGACGTCCACCTCGGCCGGGTCGAATCCCGCGGCGCGGAACGAAGCCAGGAATTCTGTCTGCAACCCCGACAGCACCGCCATCCGCGGCCGGGGCTTGTCGTTGCCCGCGCCGGTGTCGACCAGCACGGTCAGCCCGTCGACCTCGATCACCCAGATCTGCAGCGCGATACGCCATCCGGCATCGGTCCAGTATGTCGGCGAGAACTCGTCGGCGTACGTGGACCATGCTTCGGCGGGGGTGTGCGGGAACACCGCTTTCGGTAGGTCGTCGACCTGCCACTCGATGACGCGGGTGAGCGTCGCAGCGCCGAGCCGAATCCGGTCCACGCGTCAAGGTTAGAGGACTGTGACGCTGCGCGAGTGACCCCAGAATGCTCGCAGACCCGCGGCGTGTCGTGTGCAAACACGGTCAGTCACGCAGGGAGAGTGGACGTCTACGGCTTGATGCGGATGTGGCCCGGGCTGTACAACCCGTTGTGCGTGGCCGTGCCGAAGTCCAGCGTCGCCGGCGTCGCCCCTTGCGCTTCCGGAGTCATGACGAACCTGCGCAGCGAGCCCCAGTCGCGGCCCCAGTCCTTGGAAAGATACGTCGCCATCACGTGTGCGCGCAGCAACAGGTCCGTGATGCCGAGCAGCCCGCCGTTGAGACCGTCCTGCCAGGTGTCGGTGTCTTTGCGCTTGGCGTTGTAGTCCGGTGTGATGCGGAACTTCGGAATCTCCGTGACGCCGTTGGCGTGCAGCATCGGCTGCTGGCACGGGAACGCCAGGCCGACCGCCCAGTCCAACAGCACCGGTTGCTCCGACCCGACGTACTCCTGCACCGAACGCACTTCGGGCACCCGCGGCGGCGTGACGGCCAGCCAGTCGCCCCGCGTCAACGAACGGTCCTCGGCGACAACACGAACCGCGACCGCATCGGACGGAATGTCGGCCCGCGGGAACCGCAAGTTCCGCCACGACGGGATAGGACCGAGGTCGTACGGCACCAGCCGGCCGGCGGGTAGCGGCGCGCCATTCGGACCGCGGCGCGCGTACTCCAGTTCGACGGTCTCACCCTCGGTGCGCCCGTTGAACACGCTGTCGCCGGTGATGGTGCCCGCCGCGGTGATGACCACGAGCGGATGCGCGTCGTCGGGCGGCGGCAGTTCATACCACGCCGACGTCAGCGTGCTCTGCTGTTGCGGCCCCTCGACGTAGCTGCCCGCCAGCGGCACCCGCTTCGGATCGAGTCCGTACGGCAGCGGGACCGTGGACCCGTTGACGCCGGGGGTCTTGAGCTTGGTCGGCTGGTCCCAATCGTAATCGGTGCCCGGCATCGGCAGGTTGACCCGGATCGCCTCGGCGACAATCTTTTCCGGCACACCGCTGGCCGTGAACCCGACCGGCCCGACGCCGCCGAGCGGTCCCAGCGGCCCGTAATCGCCCGGCAACGGCTCGAGGAACCCGTCGTTGGTGTCGGGTTCGACGAGCACGTCGTCGGCCAGGCCGCAGCCGCCGACGAA
This sequence comes from Mycobacterium sp. IS-1556, assembly GCF_001499985.1. Taxonomy (NCBI): domain Bacteria; kingdom Bacillati; phylum Actinomycetota; class Actinomycetes; order Mycobacteriales; family Mycobacteriaceae; genus Mycobacterium; species Mycobacterium sp. IS-1556. The sequence continues at coordinate 139,933 of NZ_LQIM01000001.1, read as the reverse complement.
GGCTCGCAGGTTGGCCCACCCGTTCGAGTACGTCGGATATTGGCGGACCACGCCGATGAGCATCGACCCGACGAACACCACCACCATGAACCCCGCGGTGACCGGAATGGGTGCAGCGGTCAGCGCCCGCGCGATCCGGCCTTCACCGCGGGTCCGCGACGAGAAGTGCAGCCAGGCCGCCCATAGGGCCGCGATCGCGAACAACGCGAAAAACACCGTGCTGACGGTGAGTCCGCCGAGCGCGGGCATGTCGTTGTTGAACGGAACGCCGTAACTGGAGACGTACCACCAGCCATTGGTGGTCGCGAAACACAGCGCCAGCACGAACAACACCGCGGCCAGGAACGCCATCCGGTTGCGCGACCATTTCAGCACAGCAGGCGATGCCAGCACGGTGGCCAGGGCCGCCATCGCCGCGCCCACGGCGGCGAACAGGCCGAAGTGGTGCACCCACTTGGTCGGGGTGAACATCAGGAAGAACATCGTGCCGAGGATGATGCCCATCAGCCGCCACGCCGGACCGCGCGCCACCCCGGGAATCCGTTTGCGCCGCAACACGATGAACATCGACGCGAACAGCGACAAAGCGGTGATGAAGAATCCGAAGCGCCGCGACAGCGACCCATCGACGGTCGGCAGGAAGAGATAGTAGTAGCGCAGGTTCTCGGTGTACCACTCCTGGTTCGGGCCGATCGCGGTGCGAATCCTGGTGGCTTCCAACACCGTCGCGAACGTCTGGTCGAAGAAGACCACCGTCAGGATCACCGTGCCGGCCGCGAGCAGCGGCAGCACCAGCGGCCAGGTTCCCACGATGCGGCGCCGCCGCACCAGAATCCGCAGCAGCGGGCGGCCGCCGGCGAGCAGCGCGGCCACCGCGATCAGGCCCGTCGGCTGGATGCCCAGCGTGAACGAGGCCGTGACGATCGCGAACGCGGCCGGAGTGAGCCGGCCCGAGCTGATGGCCCGCTCGATCAGCACGTAGGTGATCAGGGCGCCGGTGGCGATCTGTCCTTCCGGGCGCAACCCGTTGTTGAACGGCATCCACGCCGCCAGCAGCACCAGGCCCGCCGCCCACAGCGCGGGCTTGCTCGCCGCCACGGCCGGCCCCAACCGAGGCAGTACTTCGCGGGACAGCAAGAGCCAGCACACGATTCCGCAGACCAGGTCGGGCAGCCGCATCCAGATGCTCGCGTCGCTGACGCTGGTCATCATCGCCAGGAGGTTGTAGTACCAGCCGAACGGATCCTCCGGGCTGCCGAACCAACGGAAGTAGTTCGACATGTAGCCGGCGTGCCCGGCCACTCGTGCCATGCCGAGGATGTAACCGTCGTCGGAGGAGTTGGCCCCGATCACGTGCCAGACCATGAAGCCGCCGACCACCACGACGTCGGTGGCGGTGAACGTGCGCCAGCGCTGGGGGACCAGCCGCCGCATCCGACGGCCGTCCATGCGGTCCAGTCGCCACAGCGCCAGTAGCGCGATCGCGGTCGACGCGATGGCCAGCACCATCGCCGTCAACTTCAACGGCGTCGGCGTGGTGGTGAATCGGGTGTCGATCTCCGCCGACAGGCTCAATCCCGGTGGCGCCGGGCCCGTCAGATCGGTGAACACCCCGACGATCGCGGGCCGCAGATTCGGATCCGGGAAACCGCTGTACTGCGGCGAGCCATCCCGTTTCGTCAGCCCGACGAATGTCGCGAACGTGCCCTCCTCGGAGGACGTGATCTCGATCCGCTGGCACTCGGGTCCGACGACGCGTGCCCGAGGCACGCTGGCCACCACGACGTTTCGGTCGGTGATGTCGACGCGCTGGGTGTTGACCGTGACGAACAGGCTCTGCAGGGCGGCCTGCTTGCCGTCCTTGGGCGCGGTGCCCAACACCACCCCGCCGCGGGCGGGCATATCCCGGATCACCTCGCACGGCACCGTCACCGACATCCTGACCGGGGTCTGCGTGATCAACGGCGCGGTGACGCTGTTCAGCTGACCCTGCTGCGGCCAGTTCAGGGTGGCGGTGGTCTGCTCGACCGGCAGCAGGGGCGTGGCCACCGACAGCACGAACCCGATCAGCCCGGCAATGGCCGCGACCCAGCGGGCGATCCTCACATCGCTTATGTCTCGACTCAGGCTCGCTCCGGTCCTCGTCCCCTGCCCTGCGGGCGTGGGCCCTCGTCCCTCGCTGCGATCCTCACTCGCCTTCGTCTCGCGTCGCGTCATGGCAGCGCCCTGATCGGTCCGTTGCGGCTCCAGCCGAACACTCGCGTCGTGCCCTGTTGGACAACCGCGTCCGGCGCCTGCGACTCGGGCACCACACGGTCGTAGCGCTCGATCGAGCCCCAGTCCCGGTACCAGTCGTCACGCAGGTACGTGGGCACGGTCGACGTGCGCAGCAGCGCTTGGATGAACAGGAACGGACCGCCGTCCTCGGCGGACTGCCACTGATTCGAGGACACGACCACCTGCTTGAGGTTCGGAAGGATCCGGTACTCCGGCAGTTCGGCGATGCCGAGATGTTCGGAGAACGGGCGCTGGCACGGGAAATTCGCCGCCGTGGCGATGTCCATCAGCACGGGGGTCTGCGCACCGAGGAACTGCTGAGCGGTCTGCAACACCGGTACCCGCGGCGGGGTGAACGCGAACCACTGATCGGTGGACAGGTTCGGGTCGTCGGCCACGATGCGCGCGACGTTGGCCTCCGGCGGCGCCCAGGCAAGCGGGAATCGCAGGTTGCGCCAAGCCTTCTGGGGACCGGGCCCGATGTCGATCGGCTGCACCTCGGCCAGCGGGAGGTAGCTGCCGTCGGGGCGGTGCACACCCCACTGCAACTTCAGGGACTGCCCGTAATTGAACGAGCCGTCCTCCTCGTAGAACCAGATGGCGCCCGCGGCCGCGACGGTGACCAACGGCCGATCGGGGGTTCGGGGTGGCAGTTGGTACCAGGCCGAAGTGACTTTGGCCGCAACGTTATTCTCGTCGTAACTGCCCATCACCGGCGTGCGTTCGGGGTCGAGACCGAATGGCAGGAAGACGTTCGAACCGTTCACCCCCACCGGGCCGTAGCCGCCGCCGGTCCCTGCCGCGAAACCGATGCCGATGTTCGGCTCGTTCGGCGAGCCGTCGGAGTTCACCGTGCCGGGGTTCGCGGTGATCGGCTCGGGCGGGTCCAGCGTGTCACTGACGCCGTTGGGCGTGAAACCGACCGGGTCCTCACCGCCGAGCGGACCGTACTCGCCGAAGCGCTGTCCCGGAACCGGTTGCAGCATACCGGCGTTCGTGTCCGCCTCGACGAGTACGTCGTCGGCCATCGCGCAGCTGGTGTCCGAGAGCCCCGACTTCAGGGCGGAGAGATTCGCCTTGGCGGTGGTGTAGACGGGATAGCGCTGTACGGCGCCCTTGGCCATCGAACCCACTTCGAGCACCACCATGATGGTCGCCACCACCAGCAGCGGCGTCGACGCGAGTACCCGGTTACGCCGGGTGTCGGCGACCTGCGTGTGCCCCGCGTAGTCCATCCGGAAGTGCAGCCATCCTGCGAGCAGGCCCGTCAGGATCGCCAGCGCGAGGAAGATGCCGGTCACCGGGACACCGGCGATCACCGGCTGCTTGTCGAACCACGGCACACCGTAGTTGCCGACGTAGAACCAACCGTTGATACCCGATGTGGCCCAAGCCAATACGAACAGCAGCGCGGTGACGTACAGCGCGAGGTTACGTCGGCTGTGCAGACCGACCCGGGCGAACGCGAACGCGGTCACCGCGCCGAGCGCACCCGCCAGCCCGGCGAACACGCCGAACTGCACGGCCCACTTCGTCGGCGTGAACGTCAACAGGAGCAGGCCGATCGCCGTCGACCCGATCAACCGCCAGACCGGGCCGCGGGCCATGCCCGGGACGCCACCGCGCCGCAGCAACACCGCCAGCATCCCGAACAGGCAGAGCATCAGCACCAGCACCGCGAAGCGCCGGGTCAGCGACGAGTCGACGCTGTCCTCGACGGTGAGGAAGTAGTAGCGCAGGAACTCCTGGTACCAGGCGATGGTCGGGCCGACCACATATTTGATGCGCGCCGACTCGGCGACCGTCGCCAGGGTCTGGTCCCGGAACACCACCACGAAGATCAGGGCAAGCGCCGCCAGCAGCGCGGCCCATGCGGGCGCCTGGGGGTACCGCCCGCTTGCGGGGGATACGCCGTCGACCGGGCGCCGGGCGCGAACGGTGCGCACGATCGCGCGGGCCCCGACGACCAGCGGCGCGATCGCGATCAACCCCTGCGGGGCCAGCGTCACGCTGAACACGGCGACCACGATCGCCAGCGCGGCGGGCCACGTCCGCCGGGACGCGACCGCGTTCTCGACCAGCACCCACACCGCGACGGTGCCGAACGCGATCAGCGGTTCGGGCCGCAGGCCGTTGTTGAACGGCAACCAGGCCGCGAGGAACACCGCCCCCGCAGTCCACACGGCGACCTTGTTCACCGCCAGCCGGCGGCCGAGTCGGGGCAGCACGCACCGGCTGACGATCAGCCAGGCGCCGATCGCGGCCAGCGTCGCGGGCAGCCGCATCCACACGCTCGCGGTGCTGATCGTCGCGAAGGCTGCGAGCACCGACTGGTACCAGTCGAACGGCGCCTCGGTGGCGCCGAAGAAGCGGTAGTAGTTCGCGGTGTAACCGGCCTCGGCGGAGACGCGCGCAATTGTCAGGTTGTAGCCGTCGTCGGAGGACAAGGCGCCGATGACGTGCCACAGCAGCAGCGTGCCGACGACGCCGGCGTCGGCCAGCCAGTGCCCGAGGCCGACCCGCCAGAACCGCCGCCAGGCCCCCCGCACGCGGCCGCGATGCCGACGGTCGAGCACCGCCAACGCCACGATCGACGTGATGACGCTCGCCACCCCGAGCACCATCGCCGCGAGCTTGAGCGCGGTCGGCGAGCTGATGAACCGGGTGTCGACGTCGATGCGCGCCGACAGCCCATCCTGCGCCGCCACCTTCAGATCCGTGAAGACGCCGGCGACCTGCGGCTTCTCCTCGGGAGGCAGCGTTCCGGCGGCGCCTGGCAGCCCGACGAAGTCGGCGCCGACCTGCCCCGGATTCGCCCAGATGTGCAGCGTGCTGCACGCCCCGGATTCGACCGCAGGCCGCGGCGCGACCGCGGCGACGGAGTCACGGAAGGCCACCACCACGACGTCGGAGGTGGCACGCACGAACAACCCGTTGCGGCTGGCGTCGATACCTGCCGGCGGGACGGTCGACAACACCAGGCCGCCGGCCTCGGGCAGGGTGGCGACGGTCTGGCAGGGGATCGAGATGTCGAGGGCCTGCGGCGCGCCGGAGACCAGCGGCGCGGTGATGTCGGTGACGAAACCGTCGGGACCGGGCGCTTGTGGCCACAGGATCGTCGCGGTGGTTTGCTTCACCGGCAGCAGTGGGACCAGCCCGCACAGCAACACACCGGCGATGCCTGCGACGACGGCGATCAGTCGCGCGAACCGGTGGGTCCGCTGATCTTCGTCGCTTGGCACGAGGGTCGATGGTAGGCGACGACGATGTGTGCGCCGGTGACGCGGGGCCGACACTATGAAATCGCGGCGGCCGCCCAGCCTCCTTGCGCCTTAATCGGTTGATCCCACGCACCAGGGGCATGCAATCAACCCGTCAGTGCCAAAGACCTCAGGAAAGACGCAGCGGGGCCGGGCTCCACAGCCCGCTGCGCGTCGCGGTGCCCAGGTCCAGCCGGGCCGGTTCGGCGTCCGGGTACCACGGGGTGAGCTGCTGCAGCGAGCCCCAGTCCCGGAACCAGTCGTCCTCGAGGTAGGTCGGCACCGTCGTGGCGCGCACGAGTAGCTCGGTGATGCCGAGCGGCCCGCCGCCGAGATAGTCCATCACCGGGGAGTTGGCCTCGGCGCCGAACCGGTCGGGCAGGATCCGCCACTTGGGCACCTCGATGACGCCGTTCTCATGCCCGAACGGCCGCTGGCAGGGGAAGGCCAAACCGACCAGCCAGTCGAGCAGCACGGGGTCCTCGGACCCGACGACGTCCTGCAGCGTGCGCAGCGTCGGGATCCGCGGCGGCGTCAACGCGATCCAGTGCTGCGGGTCGAGGTCGTCGTCGGTGGCCACCAGCCGGATCTGGGTGGCCTGCTGCGGAATCGCGGCCATCGGCGCCCGCAGGTTGCGCCACGCGGGTGCGGCGCCGACGTCGGCGAACCCGAGCGCGCCACCGGGCTCATCGTCGCGGGCCTGGGCGTCGGTGGCCCACTGCACGACGACCTCGCCCGGGTCGAAGCGGCCCGCCGCCGCGACGACCAGCAGCGGCCCGGCCTCGTCCCGCGACGGCAGGCGGTACCACGCCGAGCGCAACTGCGCCGGCTGCTGTGTGCCCGGCCGCCAGCTGCCCATCACCGGTGTGCGGGCGGGGTCGAGGTCGTAGGGCAGCCGGGCCCGCGAGCCGTTGACGCCCGCCGCGGCGGTGGTGCCGCCTTCGGTGCCGCCGTTGCCGGCCTGGTCCTCGTCGGCGTCGGTGTCGGCGAAGTTGGTGGAGGTGCCTTCTCCGCTCATCGCTTCGTCGGCGGAGACGTCGGTGGGAATTCCGTTGGGGCCGAAGCCCTGTGCAGTCACGGCTCCGAGCGCCTCGCCGACCGGTGTGCCGACGGGGTTCAGCATGCCGGCGTTCGGGTTCTCCTCGACGAGCACGTCCTCGGCCATCCCGCACGTCTTACCGGTGAGGGCTTCGAGGTTGGAGCGCCCGACGCTCCATGCCGGGTACTGGTCGACCATCGCCAACGTCAGCGAGACCACCTCGAACACCACCACCAGCCAGGTGGCAACGGCCAGGGGCGAGCGCACGATCCGCTGCCATCGACGCGGTGGTCCCGGCGGCGACACGTCTCGCCCGGAGAAGTGGAACCACGCCGCGGCCAGCAGCGCCAGCACGGACAGCCCGAGCAGGATGGTGCTGAAGCCGAACTTCCACTCCGGCATCTGGTTCGACCACGGCACCCCGAAATTGGAGACGTACCACCAGCCGTTGACGGTGGCGAACGACAGCGCCATCGCGAACAGCACCGCCGCGGCGAACACCGATCGGTTGCGCCGCGAGCGCATCGCGGTCACGGTGACGGCGACCGCGGCCAACGCGCCCAGTGAACCGGCCAGCCCGGCGAACACGCCGAAGTGATGCGTCCACTTGGTGGGGGTGAACATCATCGCCAGGAACGAGATCACCGTGATGCCAATGATGCGGCGGCTCGGTCCCAGCGCAGTACCGGGAATCCTGAACTTGCGCAACGACATCGCCACTGATACCGCCAGCGCCAGCAGCAGCATGAGCACCGCGAACCGTCGCGCGACCGAACCGTCCGGGCTCAGCGTGAACAGCCGCTCGTAGCGGATGTGCTCGTCGAACCAGCTCAAGCTCGGCCCGACCGCGGACTTGAACGTGCTGGCCTGCAGTTCGGCGGCCAGCGTCTGGTCCCGGAAGATCAAGATGATCGTGACGGTGGCCGCGGCGAGAATCGGCGCCAGCAGGGCGAGATATCCGAATCGCGAGACATGCGCCGCGACAATGGTTTTCAGCGGTCCGACGGCTACCAGCAGCGCGCCGACCGCCGCGATGCCGGTGGGGCCGGAGAACAGCGTGAGCGCGCCGATGATGACCGCGATCGCGACCGGCAGCAGCCGGCTCGTGGCGACTCCGCGCTCGACCGAGCACCAGGTGAGCAGGATGCCGAGCGCGATGATCGGTTCGGGGCGCAGGCCGTTGTTCAGCGGCAGCCAGAACGCCAGGAACAGGCCCGCCGCCGTCCACGCCGCCGCGGGGGTGGACTTGACCGCGTGCCCCAGGCGCGGGATCACCTCGCGGCTGATCACCCACCAGCACGCCAGCGCCATCACCAGAGTCGGCAGCCGCATCCACACGCTGTGCGTGCTGACGTGCGCCCACAGCGCCAGCAGGTCGTAGTACCACCCGAACGGCGCTTCGGGAGTGCCGAACCAGCGGTAGTAGTTGGCCATGTAGCCGGCCTGCTCGGACACCCGGGCCATGGTCAGGATGTAGCCGTCGTCGGCGGTGTTCGCGCCGACGAAGTGCCACCACACCAGCACCGCGGCGACGAGCCCGTCCAGTGGCCGCAGTGTCCACCATCGGGGCGGCAGGAACCGCTTGGCCCGACGGCCGTCTGCGGTGTCCAGCATGTGCAGCGCGGCCAACGCAATTACGGTCATCGCCACCCCTACGACCATCGCGAGCGTTTTGAGCAGGGTGGGTGATGTGCTGTACCGGGAGTCGAGGGTCGCGGAGAACTCCAGTCCCGGCGGCGCCGGACCACTCAGGTCGGTGAAGACCCCGACGATCTGCGGCCGGAAGTCGTAGCCGCCGCGCTCGCCGCGCAGCGGTTCCCCGGGATCCCGATCGTCGGCACCTTGTACGAGGCCGACGAACTCGCCGGTCACCTTGTCGGCATGCGCAGTGAAGGTCAGCCGCTCGCACTGCGGGCTGAGCACCTGATCCAGCGGGGCGCTGACCACCGGGGTGTTGCGCACGATCACCAGCAGGTCGTTGTTGACCCGCTCGATGAGCAGTCCGCGGTCGACGGCCTTGGGCGCCTGTTTGGGCACCGTCGACAGCAGCACCGTGCGACCGCGGTTCTCCGGCCGGGCCAGAGGAGCCGCCGCGCGGCACGGCACGCTGATCTGCAGGTCGGTCGCGACGTAGCCGATGAGCGGGGCGTTCACACTCTGCAGCACGCCGTTCTGCGGCCAGTTCAGCTCAGCGGTCGTCTGTGTGACCGGCAACAACGGGGTCGCGATCGCGAGCAGGGCGCCGAGCAACCCGGCGACGATGGCAATCAGCCGCACGGTCCGATGGTTGGACCCGACCCCGGCTTCACCGACCACGGGGTTCGATCCTAATTGGGCTGCCGAATCGCCAGCACGAACGGGCCGATGGTGGACACCTCGAAGCGCGGGTCGTCGAACAGGGCCTCGTCGAGTGCGACGTGATAGCGGCGCACGTTCGGCTGGTTGGGATAGACGTCCGACGCCAGCCGCAGCGTGTAGGTGTCGTCGGCGCCGCGGCGCATCAGAAACACCGTCGGCGGCTGCCACGGCAGCGTGTCGAGCGCCTCGATGAACTGGTCGGCGTCGGTCAGCGTCGCCCAGCCCTCGATGGCTTCGGCCCGCTTTTCGAACTGCGCCAGCGGGTTCGCGTAGTGCGACGTCAGCCCCTGGAAGCCGTAGTAGGGGTAGTACGACAGAAAGCTGTAGTCCGCGGTCAGCACGACGGTCTCGTCGCGCGGCCGGCCGGTCACCTCGGCGATCTTGGCGTCGATCTCGCGGTAGTAGCGCTCGGCGCCGGGCGGTCGCCGGTCGGCGCGCTGACCGTAGCCGTCGGTGTCGGTGTAGGCGACGATGATGTCGGAGCGCAGCACGTCGGGGATGTCCTGGCTGAACGTGACCGCGCCGAGTGCGCCCAGCGTGGCCGCCACCGCGATGACCCGCTTCGCGTTCTCTCGCCGCACCCGCGCCGCGACCGCGCGCGTGACATCGATGAAGCCGAACGCGCCGGCCGCGGTCAGCAGCACGGTCAGCGTCGGGTTCAGCCGGAACGACAACAACGTCGTGCCCGCCAGCGTGGTCAGCATCGACAGCAGTGACCAGGCGTAGACGGCCAGCACCGCGATCGCGAGCGCGCCGGCCCGCGTCGATGACCGGGCGCGCCACACCAACCACAGCGTGCCGAGCATGCACAGCGCCCCGAGCAGCGTGAAGTGCAGCATCGGAAACTCGAGTTGCGCACCGTCGGTCGGCAGGTAGTGCTGTGCGGTGCCGGAATCGGCGGGCTCACCGGTGATCGCGGCCAGCAGCCACGGGCCCAGGCCGATCAGCCACATGGCACCGGAGATGACCGCGATGACCGCCAGCCGCAGCAGCGGGTCGACGCGCCTCACCCTGATGTCGCCGCCGGCGCGGCTCCAGCGAGCGACGGTCACCACCACTGCCATGATCGCCAACGTGAACGCGGCATAGGCGAACAGCAGCGTGTACGACAGTGCCGCCGCGCCGAGGAACAATCCGGTGCCGATGACCGCGGCCCATCCGGCTCGCGTCCTCCCGCCCGCCACCCCGTGCGGCCCGCCTCCGCGCAGTCCCGACCAGGCCAGCACGAACACCGGCGGCAACAGCACGGTGATGATCGCGGCGTACGGCTCGGCCGGCGAGTACGCGAGCGTGGCGGCGGCGGTGGCGGTCGTGACGACGAGTGCGTACTCGAACCGGATCATGGCCGCCCACAACACGAACGCCGCCACGACCGCGACGGTGATCGAGATGATCGCCCACGGTTTGAACATCTCCCATGCGGGCGTTCCGGTCAGCGCGGCGAGGCGCCCGCCGATCCAGAACCAGCCCGGCGGATAGAACGGCGGCAGCCCGATGTAGGTCATATCGCGCAGCGCGGCGGTGTCGGTCAGCCGGGTCAGATACTCGGTGCGGAACGCCTGGTCGACGGAGATGCCGTGCAGATAGAGCCGGGTGGCTCCCAGCGGCATCGCCAGCGTCACAACGGAGAACGCGGACAGGAACAGCGTCGCGGCGCCCTTGGCGAGCAGGCGACGCCCGCGCCGCCACCCCCAGCCGCACGCCAACAGCCCAGCCAGGCAGGCGAATTGGCCGACGGTTGTCAGCGCGTGCAGCTGATTCGACGAGTTGTAGGCGGGCCACTCCACCCGCGCGATCGCGGCAAGGGAGACCACCGCCACGACGACCGCAACCGCAGCCGCCGCCGCCATCTGGCCCAGGACGGCCAGCGTGCCGCGCATCAGATGGGAAGCTTGCGGAAGATCGGCCGTGGGATGTGTCGCAACACCATCATCACGTACCTGAACGCTCCCGGCGCCCATACCAGTTCCTTGCCCTTGGCTGCTGCCGTGACCGCCAGCTCGGCGACGTCCTCCTTGTCGACGGTGAACGGCGCCTCCTTCGTGCCGGTCGCCTTCCAGTGCTCGACGGTGGTCGTGGTGCGGACCTGCCCGGGCCTGATGACCAGCACTCGAACGCCGTGCTCCCGCAACGCTTCTCCCAGCCCGAGGTAGAAGCCGTCCAGGCCGGCCTTGGTGGAGCCGTACACGAAGTTGGACCGCCGCACCCGCTCACCGGCCGCCGAGCTCATCGCGATGATCTGGCCGAAGCCCTGGTCGCGCATCTTCTCGCCGAGCAGCACGCCGACCGAAACCGCTGCGGTGTAATTGATCTCGGCGATCTGCACGGCCTTGCGCTGGTCCTGCCACAACTCCTCGGCATTGCCGAGCAGGCCGAACGCCACGATCGCCACATCGACATCACCGTCGGCGAACGCCGCATCGATAACGGCCGGGTGGCCGGCGGTGTCGGTGCCGTCGAAGTCGATCCACTCGACCGATTTCGCGCCTGCCGCCTTCATCGCCGCGATGGCGTTGTCCTTGCGCGGGTGGTCGGGCAGGTCCGCCAAGACGATCCGGGCGTGGGCGTTGCGCAAGTAGCGCTCGCAGATCGCCAGCCCGATCTCGGACGTACCGCCGAGCAGCAGGATCGTTTGGGGGTTACCAACGGCATCAAGAACCATTACAAGAGCTCCAAGCGTCGGGCCATATCGGATGCGAAGACGCCGTTCGGGTCGGCCTTGCGGCGCACGGCGATCCACTCATCGATACGGGGATACATCTTGTGGAACCGTTCGGCGCTGACGCGGGAATCCTTCGCCGTGTACACCCGGCCACCGAACTCCATGACCCGTTCGTCGAGTTCGTTGAGGAATTCGTTGACGCCGGCCTTGTTCGGGAAGTCCATCGCGACGTTCCAGCCGGCCATCGGAAAGCTCAGTGGCGCGCGGTTCCCGGGACCGAACAGCTTGAACACGTTCAGTGCAGAGTAGTGGCCGCGGGTCTGGATCCAGCGGATGATGGCCTTGAACTCCTCGAGCGCGTCGGGCGGCACCAGGAACTGGTGCTGTGCGAAACCCGCTGGGCCGTAAGCGTTGTTCCACCCGCTGACCAGGTCGAGCATGTGGTAGAACTGCGACAGATTCATGATCTTGCCGCTGTAGGTACCGCCGAGCCGGTAGTACACCTCGCCGATCGCCATGAACGACAGCTTGTTCATCGCGCTGACCGGAAACACGTCGGGCACCGTCAGCAGTTGCGGCGCATCGAATTTCAGCGGGTTCTTGGCCAGTTTCGGTGGCAGCTGGTCCAGCGTCGCGAGGCTGCCGCGGCTGATCGACGCGCGGCCGAGCTTCGGCGGCGGGCTGATGAGATCGAACCAGGCGCTGGAGTAGGTGTAGCGGTCTTCGCTGCCGTCCAGGTGCACGGCGATGGTCTCGTCGAGGTCCTTGGTGGCCACCCCGTCGGCGATGAAGTATGCGGTCTCGGTGCGGGTCATCGCGATACGGGCGCGCACCACGATGCCGGTGAGGCCGTTGCCGCCGACGGTGGCCCAGAACAGCTCGCTGTCCGGCCCGTCGGGCGTCACGGCGCGCACCTCGCCGTCGGCCATCAGCAGGTCCATCGACAACACGTGGTTGCCGAAGCTGCCCGCGCTGTGGTGGTTCTTACCGTGGATGTCGGAGGCGATGGCTCCGCCGACGGTGACCTGGCGGGTGCCCGGCAGCACCGGAACCCACAACCCGAACGGCAGCGCGGCCTTCATCAGCTGATCCAGGCTGACGCCCGCGTCCACGTCGGCGACGGCGGTGTCGGCGCTCATCGAGTGGATCTTGTTCAGCGCGGTCATGTCGACGACGAGCCCACCGCCGTTGCACGCCTGGTCGCCATAAGACCGGCCGAGCCCACGGGCGAGCACACCACGACGCAGGAACGACGGACTCGTCGCGGCGGGGTCGGCGGCTTCGCGCACGGCGCGGGCGATCACCTCGACGTCGGGGGTGCGCAGCACCTGGGCGACCGACGGTGCAGTGCGCCCGAAGCCGGTCAGGGCACGCGAAGTCGTCGGCAGGTTCTCGGACATCGTGACGAGGGTACCGTGCGGCGCGTCGCGTCCCGGAGAGCCGGAAATTGGTGCGCGGACCAGGTGTGGCGGTGAGTTAGCGTGGTCAGGCGACTGTTAGGGGTCACCGCCGATGCTGCTCAGCGACATCGACACCTGGAATGTGGGTGCGTTGCGGTCCATCGCGTTCGAGCTCGGCGGCGAGCTGACGACCATCGAGGGGGTCACCTCCGACCTCGAGCTCATCTCCCGGCTGCCGGGGTGGGAATCGCCTGCCGCGGACGCCGCGCGCGGCAAGATCGACGAGACGACCGGCCGGGTGCTCGACGACGTCGCGGTGATCGGCGCCGTACAGCAACTCGCGTCGGAGACCGCCGCGGCGGTCGAGAAGCTGCAGATCGAACTCGACGCCATCCGCGCCGACATCGCCGCGCAGGGCGGCCTGCTCACCCTGTCCGACAACGGAGACGTCACCATCAACGCGCCGCCGGACATGCGTGACGAGTTGCGCCCGATCGCCGACAACATCGAGGCGCGGGCCAAGGCGCTCATCCGCCAAGCCGAGGACGTCGACGCCGACTGTGCCGAAGTCTTCGGTCACCTCGAGGACGGCGACATCACCTCGAAGGGCGCCACCGACTTCGCCGGCGCCCAGCAGATGGGGCGTGACCAGTCGGGGCTGTCTGCGCCGTATCCGCCCGAGGGCGAGGGCGCCACACCCGAAGACGTCAACGCGTGGTGGAACGCGCTGTCGCAGGAGGAGCAGGACAAGGTCAAGGCCGAACATCCCGACTGGATCGCGAACCGCGACGGGGTGCCGACCCCGGTGCGCAGTGAGCTCAACAAGGCGGCGCTGGACCGCGAACTGGCCGACGCGCAGCGGGCCGTCGACGAGTTGCCGACGCTCGAGGAGTACCTGGGTGGCGCCGGGGCCGGCCCCGGATCGGCCATCAAGCGGTCGGAGTACAACCGGATGGTGGCCGAACGGCAGGATCGGTTGAACGATGCGAGGGCCATGAGGGCCGCGATGTCGGTGGACGGCAAGACCGAGAGCGCGTACGACCCGAACAAGTACCTGATGCTGTTGGAGTTCCCGGAAGACAGGGAAGCCCGGGCCGCCATCGCGGTCGGCAATCCCGACACCGCCGAACACGTCAGCGTGACGACGCCGGGCGTCGACACCCGACCGACCAGCCTGCCGGGCATGGTCAACGAGGCCACCGCGCTGCGCAACGAGACCGTCAACCAGCTCGAGCTCGCCAAGCGCCCCGGGGAGGAGGTGTCGACGATCGCATGGCTCGGCTATGAACCACCGGGCAAGGACATCTCGGTGCTGGAGGCCGGTTTCGAGAACCGGGCCAACGACGCCGCGCCGGATCTCGCCGACTTCTACCGCGGCATCAACGCCACCAACGAACACGGATCGGATGTGCACTTGTCGGCGCTCGGGCATTCCTACGGTTCGCTCACCACCGCGCAGGCGCTCTACGAGCTCGGCCAGACCGGGGTGGTCGACGACGCGGCGTTCTACGGTTCGCCGGGCCTGGGGCACACCGACGAAGTCGGGTCGGTCACCGGCGTCCATGGCGTCCCGCTGGAGTTGATGCGTCCCATCGGCGACGAATCCGACATGTTCTTGCAGGACGGCCACGCATACGTCATGAGCGCGCCGGGCGACTGGATCTCCGGAGACCCCAAGCTCGGGCCGATCCCGATGCCGTCGGCTGGTGATCTCGGGCAGTTCGGGCCGAACCCGACGACGCTGCCGCTGGAGCAACTGTCCTCGGAGGCGGCGAGAAGCCCCACTGACAATGTGTCGCGCGCGGGCGCGGAGAGCCACGCCGACTACCCCCGATCCGACGACGGCGGTGTGCTGCGCACCACCGGCTACAACTTGGCGATCATCACCGGTGGGCTGGCGGAAGTACCTTTGGATAACGGCGACGAAAGGTTGATTCGATGACGACGACGCGCGCGTTGGCGGCCTTGTTGGCGACCGCGGCGCTGGTCATCGCGGGATGCAATGGCGGTGGCGGTGCGGACGGCGCCTCGGGCGCCGGCCAGGACAAACCCGAATCCCCGATCACGAACGAGGACGTACCGGCAATGGACATCGCAGACCTGCCCGATATCGAGGCCACGCGAGCCCAGATGATCGACCTGATCGAGCGCGTACGCGGTGAGGTCAGCCGGCTGGTGCCGGCCAGTGCACCGTGGGAGTGGCGCAGAGAGGAGTCGCGCGCCGGCTGCGAGCGGAACGGCCGGCAGGGCGTGGCGCTGTACTTCGCCAAGCTGACTTCTCCGCACTCGTTCACCGACCAGGAGTGGAACCTCGCCCTGCCCGCGGTGCAGCGGCTGGCCGCCGAGGCCGGCTTGACCTCCGACACCGCGATGCAGAACTCGGCGGGAGCCCACGATGTGCGGTTCACCAGTGACGACGGGCGCGAGTTGATGTTCGGCTCGATCGAAGCGTCGCTGATCACCGGAACGATCGCGTGCCGACTCTCGCCTGGAGACAAAACGCCATGACCTACGGCAATCTCAATGTAGTGACCGCCGAGGTTCGGCGGTCCGCCGACCAGATGCAGGTGGTGGCCAACGAGGCGGCGTCGAGTCGCGCCGCGGTGGCCGACAGCATCTCGACCCAAGGTGCGGCGTGGAAGCAGGCGGGCACGCCCGGATTCGGGAAGTTCATCGACATCCTCGAGACGCAGGCGCAGCGTCTGCGCACCGACCTGACCGACCTCAGTGACAAGTTGCGCGCCGCTGCCGATGTCTACGACCGGCAGGACCACGAAGCCGGCGCAGCGCTCGACGGTGCTGTCCGTCGCGAGTGAAGCCGTCCGTCACGTCTGAAGGCGGAAGATCACCGCGCGCTGGACCACGAAATTGATTACGGTCGCCGTGCCCTGGGCGATGACGAACGCGACCGGGACCCGCCACGGCTTCTCGTCCCACGCCACATAGAACACGTAGTTGATGCCGACCTGAACGGCATAGGTGACGGCGTAGAGGACGCAGACGGCGATGAACCGCGCAGCGCTCGGCGGCGCCTGAAAGGTCCACCGGCGGTTGATGAGATACGCGGTCGTGGTGCCCGCGATGAAGCTGACCGTCTTGGCGACATTGACGTGCAGCCCGGCGGCGAGCAACGCGACATACAACCCGAAGTCGACGACCGCCGACACCCCGCCGGTGACGATGAACCGCCCCATCTGGGTGCCCAGGCTGAGGTTCGGCTGCATCGGCGGCTCGGCCACCCGGGCAGCTTACGGTGCGATCGGCGGCGATGCGGTCAGCGGGCCAGCCCGCTCGACTCGAGCACATCACACAATGCGTCGACGGCCGCGGCGAAAGCATTCCTGGCCGGTGTGCCGAAGCCGATGATGATGCCGTCGGGATCGGGCACGTCGGCACTTGCCTGCGGATGCCGCATGATCGAAAGCCCCTGCAGCGCAACGCCGGCCTCACCGGCCCGTTGCAGCACCTCGGGTTCGGCGCCGTCGGGCAGCGTCAGCAGCAGATTGAGCCCCGCGTTGAGGCCGCCGATCCCGATGTGGAAGCTTCCCAACGCCTCGACGAGGGTGTCCCGGCGGCGCCGGTACCGCATCCGCATGCGTCGGATGTGCTTGTCGTAGGCGCCGCCGGCAATGAAATCGGCCATCGTCAGCTGCGCAATTCCGTTGACGTAGAACTGATCTCCGCCACTGGCCGCCAGCACCGACTCGACGAGTTGGCCCGGCAGCACCATCCAGCCCAGTCGCAGCACGGGCGACAGGCTCTTGCTGGCCGAACCGAGGTAGGCGACGCGGTCCGGGCACAGCGCCTGCAGGGCGCCAACGGGTTGGCGGTCATAGCGGAACTCGCCGTCGTAGTCGTCGTCGATCACGTAACCGTTCGCGCGTCGGGCCCACTCGACCACCGCGGCGCGCCGCTCCGGGTGAAGCGACATACCGAGCGGGCTGTGATGGGCCGGGGTCAGAAGCGCAGCGGGTACGTCGAGGGCATCCAGATCGGCCACCACCGCGCCGTGATCGTCGACGCCGATCGGCACCGTGTGCCCGCCGAGTGCGGCGATCGCATCGCGAAAGATGAAGAGCCCGTACGCTTCCACAGCGATGGGCCGGCTGGTGCCGAACACCCGCGTCAGCATCTCGACGCCGTGCCGGGTGCCCGCGCAGATGACAATCGACTCCGGGGTGGTGCGCACCCCGCGCACACGCGCGAGGTAGCCGGCGATCGCCTCGCGCAGTTCCAGGCGCCCGCGTGGATCACCCATGCGTAGCGCCTCGGTGGGCGCGTTGGCCAGCGCCCGGCGGGTGGACGCGACCCACTCGGCGCGGGGGAATTCCGAAACGTCTGGTGATCCGGGCATGAAGTTGTGCCGCGGTGCGGTGCGTATCCCGCGGCGGGGGCGCGCCGGGGCTGCTGCGCCGGCGGCGTTGAGGACCCACGTGCCTGCGCCCTGCCGCGAGGCGAGCCATCCTTCCGCGACCAGCTCGGCATAAGCTTCGGCGACCGTGTTGCGGGCCAGCCCGAGGTCGCCGGCCAGACTGCGCGAAGGCGGCAACACGGCGCCGGGGGCGAGCCGCCCCGAGCGCACCGCATCGCGCAGGGCGCCGATCAGCAGGTCACGTGCGCCGCGGGTGCCGGGCACGATGCGGTGGCGCAGATCCAGATGGAGATCGCGCGTCCCCGGATTGGCCCACGAAGTCATGCCTGAATTGAACCATGTCGCTGGGACATTTCGTACTAGCGTCGGAGCCATGACACAGACACTCGAATCCCGCGAAGCCACCAACAGCACCGACCGGCTCAAGATCTACAAGACATCTCCCGAGTTGCTCGACGCGATGATGACGCTGAGCAACGCCGCCGCCAAGGATCTCGATGTCGAACTCGGCGAGCTGATCAAGATTCGCGCGTCGCAGATGAACCACTGCGCGTTCTGCCTCGACATGCACACCCGCGATGCGCGCAAGCACGGCGTCGACGAGCAGAAGATCGATCTGCTGGCCGCATGGCGAGAGGCCGGCGGGCTGTTCTCCGAGCGTGAGCGCGCGGCCCTGGCACTGACCGAGGCGGTCACCGACCTGCGGGACGGCCCCGTGCCTGACGACGTGTACGCACAAGCCGCCGAGGTGTTCTCCGAGCGCGAACTGGGACAGGTCGTCGCGATGGCGGTCACCATCAACGCGTGGAACCGCATCAACGCCGCCATCGTTCAGCAACCGCCACGGCGCAGATGACGGTCAATCCCTAATACCGTTTCAGGCGTGCAGACCCCGTCCGGTGCGCAGATCGTCGTCGATGGCGTCGGTTCCGATGCCGTCGTCTACAAGCTGCACCGGCCGGGTACCGACCCCCGCGCGCTGACAGCCCGGTTGCGGATCGCCGCCCGTTCGGACTGTCTGCTCTCACCGCTGCAGCCGGTCCCCGAGCCGGTGGGCGACCGATGGAGGACCCGGTGGCCGTGGGTGGAAACCGTTGCCCAGCAACCCGATTGCTTACCGTGGGCCGAGGCCGGGCAGCTGCTGGCCCGGTTGCACTCGGAATCGCGCCCGCCGCGGGTGCCGCCGCACGGTTGGCCGCAGCGGATGCGGCGGGCGGTTGAAACGTTGCGCAAGGACGGCGACCCGACGGTGCGCCGGGCGGCGGCCGGCCTGCCAGACGCGGTCTGGCGCGCCGGGTCGCCGAACCGTCCGGTGACGCTGGTGCACGGCGACTTCCATCTGGGCCAGCTCGGTCGTCAGCGCGCGGACGCCCCGTGGATGCTCATCGACATCGACGACCTCGGCTCGGGTGACCCGGCATGGGACCTCGCCCGGCCGGCCGGGTTCTGGGCGGCGGGCCTGATTCCCGACGACGACTGGACCCGCTTCGTCGACGCCTACCGTGGCGCGGGCGGTCCCGCACTGCCCCACGATGACCCGTGGCCGGTGCTCGAACCGTTCGCGCGCGCCGCCGTCGTGCAGGCCGCCGCCCATCATCCCGACGACGACCTGCTGCTGGCCGCCTGCGCGCGGATGGGGTAGCCGGGCTAGCTGGAGAAGAACAGCCGGCCGAACCCCTGCTTGCGGTAGTACTTGTTGCCGCGGTGACCCCAACCGGGCCCGTAGCCGTAGCCCGGCTGAACGGGCGGCGGGGGCGGCGGGGACTGCACGAACCGGTTCTCCATCTGGGTGAGCGACTCGAGTTCGCCGAAGTCGAGGAAGATGCCCCGGCAGGTGTCGCACTGCTCGAGGTGGATGCCGTTGCGTTCGTATGTGCGCATCGAGCCCGCACACTTCGGGCACGTCAACGTGCCGCCGGCGCTCTGCGGTGTGGACGACGGTGGTTGATATGGCGGGATGCTCATATGTCCATAACGGACGCGGCGGCGCCCTAGGTTCCGCAGGGTGCCTCGCGCAGGAGAATCAAACCCAGTACGGGACGCGGGCCCGGTACTGGCGCATCGCAAACGCCGCGAGTATCCAGCCGATCACCGTCAGCACGAGCACCACCACCCAGTGCCGTAATTCCTGGTCGGCGCCGAGCAGCGGCGCACGCACGATGTCGAGATAGTGCAGCAGCGGGTTGAGTTCGACGACCTTCGCGTACTGAGCCGCGCCCTGCTGCTGCAGGGTGGACTCGTTCCAGATGATCGGCGTCATGAAGAACAGCAGTTGCACCAGGCTGTTCAGCAGGGGGCTGATGTCGCGGTAGCGGGTCGCCAGGATGCCGAAGCACAGCGACACCCAGATGCAGTTGAGCACGATCAGCCCCAGCGCCGGAATGACCGCCAGATCGGTCCACTTCCACGGCTTGGGGTAGATCATCGCGATGATCACGAAGATGATCATGTTGTGCGCGAACAGGATCATCTGCCGCCACACCAGCCGATACACGTGCACCGACAGCGGGGTCGGCAGCTGCTTGATCAGCCCCTCGTTGGCGACGAACACGTCGGCGCCCTCCAAGATCGCCGCATTGATCAGGTTCCACACGATCAGCCCGAGGGTGACGTACGGAAGGTGTTCGGCCAGTTCGAGTTTGAACAGCTTCGAGTACAGCAGGCCCATCGCGACGGCCGTCGCGCCGGTGGCGATCGTGATCCAGAACGGGCCGAGCACCGAGCGGCGGTAGCGTTGTTTGATGTCCTGCCAGCCGAGGTGCAGCCACAGTTCGCGCTTGCCGAAGCCGGCGACCAGGTCGCCCCACGCCCGGCCCATCGTCCTCGACTGCGCGGCGGCGTCGGTGAACGTCATCTCTTTTTCCCGTCGTCCCCTGCCCTACGGGCGTGGCCCCATCGCTCGCCCAGGTGTGATGGCTTGCCGAATCTCTCCTTACGGCCCAAGCGCCGCAACCGAATCCACTCCATCAGGCCGGCGGGGTCGCGGCGTGACACCAGGAAGAACCAGCCGAAACGGGCCCATTCCTGAAACTGCAGCCGACGCAGCCCGGGTTGGGACAGCAGATAACCGCGGTTGCGGTAGGTATAGAAACGTTTAACAGCGTTTTCCGGATACTGGGTGTGCATCCGCCCACCGAGGATGGGCTTGAACTCGTCGCCGCCCTGTGGGTGCAGGTACACCGCGGTCAAGCAGGTGCCGAACGGCAACCCGGAGCGAACCAGCCTGCGGTGCAGTTCGGTTTCGTCGCCGCGCACGAACAGCCGCAGATCCGGCACACCAACCGCGTCCAGCGTTCCGGCGGCGAACAACGCCCCGTTGAACAGCGATGCGATGCCCGGCAGCAGATCCACCCCGGCGTCGGTGCGCAACTCCTCGACCCGGCGGCGCCACACGATGCCGCGACGCAGCGGAAACGCCAGCCGCCCAGGGTCGGTCATATCGCACACCATCGGCGACACCTCGGCAAGGCCGTGGCGCGAGGCGCACTCGAGCAGCGTGCCGAGCACCTCGGAGTCGGCGGGGCGGCCGTCGTCGTCGGCCAGCCAGACCCAATCGGCGCCCAGAGCCAGCGCGTGCAGCATGCCCAACGCGAAACCGCCTGCGCCCCCGAGGTTTCGCTGTGATCCCAGATACGTGGTCGGTACCGGCTGCCCGGCCACCAGCTCGGCCACCCGCTGGTCGCCCCCGTCTGAGAAGTCGTTGTCGACGACGATCAGATGGTCCGGCGCGCGGGTCTGGGCCGACACCGCCTCCAGCGATTTGGCCAGGTCGTCGGGCCGCCGGTGGGTGACCACCACCGCGCACACGACGGGGCTGGTTGGCTCCTCGGGCAAGCCCTCGTCGGGGCTGGTTGGCTCCTCGGGCAAGCCCTCGTCGGCGGTCATCCTTGGCGCGTCTCTTCGAGCACTTCCCGGACATGCCGGGCGGCGTCGTCGCCCTCATACGCGCGGACGACGTCCTCGATCCCGCCGGTCATCTTGACCGTGCCGTGGTCGATCCACATCGCGGTGTTGCAGAGCCGGGCCAGGAATTCGTTGGAGTGGCTGGCGAACACCAGGATTCCGGAGCGCTCGACGAGCTCGGCCAACCGGGTCTGCGCCTTCTTCAAGAACTCGGCGTCCACCGCGCCGATACCCTCGTCGAGCAGCAGAATCTCCGGGTCGATGCTCGTCACCACACCCATCGCGAGACGCACCCGCATACCGGTGGAATACGTGCGCAACGGCATCGACAGGTAATCGCCGAGTTCGGTGAACTCCGCGATCTCGTCGACCTTTGCCAGCATCTGCTTGCGGGTCTGTCCGAGGAACAGCCCGCGGATGATGATGTTCTCGAACCCCGAGATCTCCGGGTCCATCCCGACGCCCAGGTCGAACACCGGCGCCACCCGGCCGGTTACCGTCGCCACGCCGCGGGTCGGCTCGTAGATGCCCGACAGCAGTCGCAGCAGCGTCGACTTGCCCGCGCCGTTGTGACCCACCAGGCCCACCCGATCGCCGAGTTCCAGCGACATGGTGATGTCCCGCAGGGCCTCGATGACCACGACGTTGGAGTCGTTGCGTCCGATCGCGCCGCCGGCCTTACCGAGGAACGCCTTCTTCAGCGAGCGCGACTTCGCGTCGAAGATCGGAAACTCCACCCACGCGTTGCGTGTCTCGATGTGCGGGACCACCAACCGGCTCCTACCCGAAAATCAGAGGTACTGTCCGGTCCCCGGATGCGACGGGCCACCGCGGACCGCCACGCCGGGGGGCAGCGCGCCCTGACCGCGCATCTGCTCGAGCTGTTGGCGGGCGGCCATCTGCTGGGCGAACAGCGCGGTCTGGATGCCGTGGAACAACCCCTCCAACCAGCCGACCAGCTGCGCCTGCGCGATGCGCAGCTCGGCGTCGGAGGGCACGCCGTCGTCGGTGAACGGCAGCGTGAGCCGTTCGAGCTCGTCGCGCAGCTCAGGGGCGAGCCCGTCTTCGAGTTCGGTGATGCTGGTGCGGTGGATCTCGCGGAGCCGGTTGCGGCTGGCCTCGTCGAGCGGGGCGGCGCGGACCTCCTCGAGGAGTTGCTTGATCATGGTGCCGATCCGCATGACCTTCGCCGGTTGCTCGACGAGGTCGGTCAGCGACTTGCCGTCGCTGTCCTCGTCGGCGTCGGCCTCGCCGGTCGCGCCGCTGATGATCTCGATGTTGTCGTCGTCGGTCATAACCTCGGTGTTCCCTCTGGGTTCCATCTAATCCACGTCATTCGTAGGCGCGGTCCCCCCGACCGCGAACCACCTAGCGACACTAGTCCCAGGGTCACGGCGAGCCCTCTCACCACTGGTGTCCAGACCGTTCCGTAGCGCCAGTCGAGCGTTGCTGCGGGGCTGACCAGCAACGACAACGCGATTAGCACACCGGTGACGAAGCTCACTGGACTAGTATGGCTGCGCAACAGACCCAGTCCGGCATGGCGGGTCGGGCCGAGCTTCGGCCAGAATCGTGTCGGTTTGTGAAAATCACGGACGCTCGAAGGTGGACTGGCATGGCATACGACGTCGCCCGGGTGCGCGGTTTGCACCCGTCCCTGGGCGATGGGTGGGTGCGTTTCGATGCCCAGCACGGCATGCTGCTGCCCGACAGCGTCGGCCGTGCGGTGTCGACCGCCTTCCGCGGTTCGATGCCGACGCCCGTGGGTCCGCACCCGTCCGCGCAACGCAGCGCCGCCGTCCTGGAAGCCGCCCGCTCGGCGGTGGCCGACCTGGTCAACGCCGATCCGCGCGGGGTAGTGCTGGGCGCCGACCGCGCGATCCTGCTGACCTCGCTGGCGGACGCGTCGTCGTCGCGGGTCGGCCTCGGCTATGAAGTGGTGGTCACCCGGCTCGACGACGAGGCCAACATCGCGCCGTGGCTGCGGGCCGCCAATCGCTATGGGGCGAAGGTGAAGTGGGCCGAGGTCGACATCGAAACCGGCGAACTGCCAAGCTGGCAGTGGGAAAGCCTGGTCACCCGCAACACCCGGTTGGTCGCAATCACTTCTGCCTCTTCGACTTTGGGCACGGTCACCGACCTGCGCGCGGTGACGAAGTTGGCGCACGACCAGGGCGCACTGGTCGTCGTCGACCATTCCGCGGCCGCGCCCTACCAGCTGATCGACATCGACGAGATCGACGCCGACGTGGTGGCGGTCAACGCGTTGGCATGGGGCGGGCCGCCGATCGGCGCGCTGGTGTTCCGCGACCCGTCCCTCATCGACACGTTCAGCTCGGTTTCGTTGAATCCGTATGCGATCGGGGCCTCGCGGCTGGAGGTCGGCGCGCATCAATTCGGCTTGCTCGCCGGGGTGGTGGCGAGCATCGAGTACTTGGCCTTGCTGGACGAGAACGCCCACGGCACGCGTCGCGAACGGCTCGCGGTCTCGATGCAATCGGCGAGCCTGTACATGAACCGGTTGTTCGACTACCTGCTGATCTCGCTGCGGTCGCTGTCCACCGTCATGGTCATCGGCCAGCCCGAATCCAGAATTCCGGTGCTCAGCTTCGCGGTCAGCGATGTACCCGCCGAACGGGTGGTGCAGCGCCTGGCCGACAACGGGATTCTGGCCATATCGAACGCGAACTCGCGGGTGCTGGACGTGATCGGCGTCAATGACGTCGGCGGTGCCGTGACGGTGGGATTGGCGCACTACACCACCACCGCGGAGGTCGACCAGCTGGTTCGCGCGCTCGCCTCGCTGGGCTGACCGTCGGTTAATCGGCCACGCGCAGAAGGACTTTGCCCGAAACCTCACCGGACTGCAGAAGTTCGTGCGCCGCGCCGGCCTCGTGAACCGGGTACTCGGCCCCGATGATCGGCCGCACCTGACCGCTCTCGACCATCGGCCAGACGTTCGCCACCACCTCGGCGACGACGTCGCTCTTACTCCCGCGTCCGTCGACCGGACGGGAGCGCAGCGCAGTGGCGATGACCCCGGCACGCTTGCCGAGCAGCTTGCCGATGTTGAGTTCGGCCTTGACCCCGCCCTGCATCCCGATGACCACCAACCGGCCGTCAGGCCCGAGCGCGTCGATGTTGCGGTCGAGGTAGGCCGCCCCCATGATGTCGAGGATGACGTCGGCGCCACCCTCGGCGCCGATCCGCTCGACGAAGTCCTCGTCGCGGTAGTTGATCGTCACCTCGGCCCCCAACTCGGCGCACAGCTCGAGCTTCTGCGCCGAACCTGCGGTCACGGCCACCCGGCTGCCGATGGCACGGCCCACCTGGATGGCGTGAGTACCGATGCCGCTTGCGCCGCCGTGGATCAGCAGCAGCTGCCCGGCAGACAGGCCCGCGGTCATCACCAGATTCGACCAGACCGTGCAGGCCGCTTCGGGCAGGCCGGCGGCCTCGTGCAGGCTCACCGACGCGGGCAGCGGCATCACCTGTCCGGCGGGGACCGCCACGTACTCGGCGTATCCGCCGCCGGCCAGCAGTGCGCAGACCTGTTGTCCGACCGACCATCCGGCGGTGCTGTCGCCGGTCGCGACGACGGTTCCGGAGACCTCGAGCCCGAGGATCTCACTCGCGCCTGGCGGCGGCGGATACTTCCCAGCGGCTTGCAACA
Organism: Mycobacterium sp. IS-1556; assembly: GCF_001499985.1. Classification (NCBI taxonomy): domain Bacteria; kingdom Bacillati; phylum Actinomycetota; class Actinomycetes; order Mycobacteriales; family Mycobacteriaceae; genus Mycobacterium; species Mycobacterium sp. IS-1556. The sequence continues at coordinate 114,989 of NZ_LQIM01000001.1, read as the reverse complement.
GGTCCGCCCGGTTGATCCCGGCGCTGGCCACCTTGATGAGTAGCTCGTCGCCGGTGGGCCCGATATCGGGAACTTCCTGCCAGGTCAGTCGGCCTTCCGCCTCGGCCACGATCGCGTGCATCCAGCTAACGCTATAGCCTGCCGAAACAGTCTGACAAATCCCCGACCAGCAATGCCCTCGGGATTTACTATGGCCGCATGGAGGGGATTATCGCGGGACGTACCGCGGGGGATATGCCGGGCCTGGACATCGCTGAGCAACGGTCCTGGCAAAACTTTTTGGACTCGGCGTTGCGTCTGTATGCGACGCTGAACCGCTCGCTCGTGGACACGCACCACCTCACGCTGAACGACGTGCGGTTGCTGGACATGCTGGACAAGTCCGCGACCGGGTCGGCCCGCATGGGGGACCTCGCGGACGGGTTGATGTCGCTACCGAGCCGGGTCACCCGGCAGATTCGCCGGCTGGAACTGCAGGGGCTGGTGCGCCGTGGCGCGAGTCCCGACGACGGCCGTGGCGTACTGGCCAGCATCACCGAGGACGGCCAGGCCGCAGTGCGACAGGCCATGACCACTTACGGCGAGGGCGTCCGCGCACATTTTCTCGACCGGCTGTCGCGGCCCCAGGTCGCGGCGATGGGCGAGAACTGCAGGCGGATCAGCGTTGGGCTCAAGAGCGGGACTTCGAACGCCAAGCTCGGCCGGGTCTGAGCGGTCTCCCCGTCGCTCCCGAGCCGGGACCCCCGTACTCTTGTCGGCGGTGGCGTGGCAGAGCGGCCTAATGCACTCGCCTTGAAAGCGAGAGACGGCTAACACCGTCCGGGGGTTCAAATCCCTCCGCCACCGCCCATGCGGCTGCATCGCGCCAACGTCTGCACGCCCGAATCAATCTGTGTCTCAGTGAGGTTGGCATAGCCGAGGAGCAGTCCCGGTGGTGCCGACGCCGGATCGGCGTAGCACGGCGCGAGGGGTTCGACGCGCACACGTTGAGCCGCGGCCCGCTGCACCAACTGTTCGACCGGGAAACCGTCGGGAAAGTGCACGGTCAGGTGGACACCGGCCGCCGCACCGAGCACCCTCGCCCGCGGCAGGTATCGGCGCACCGCCCCCAGCAGCGCGTTGCGGCGCATCAGGTAGCGACGCCGCATCTGGCGTAGGTGCCGGTCGTATCCGCCCGAGGTCAGCAGTTGCGCGAACGCCAACTGGTCCATCACCGAACTTCCGGTGTCGGCAAGGCCTTTCGCCATTGTCACGGGTCCGACGAGGTGTGCGGGAAGGACCATCCAGCCGATGCGAAGGCCTGGGGCCAGGGTTTTGCTGGTCGAGCCGACATAGACGACGCGGTCGGGCGCGATTCCCTGTAGCGCGCCGACGGGCGCGCGGTCGTAGCGGTACTCGGCGTCGTAGTCGTCCTCGACGATCAGGTGGCCGGCGCGCGCCCAGTCCATCAGCTCGGTCCGTCGCGCGGCCGAGAGCACGACTCCGGTCGGGGACTGGTGCGCCGGGGTGGCGAGCACGGCGTCGGCGCCGCTGTCGGCCAGGGCGCCGACGTCGAGCCCATCGTCGTCTACGGGAACGGGTATCGGCTCGATCCCGTTGTTGCGCAGCACCATTCGATGCAACCAGAAGCCAGGGTCCTCCATCGCCAGCGAGGTCGCCGGCAGCGACTGGGCCAGCAGTGCCACGGCCTGGGTGGCCCCTGAGCACAGCACGATGTGGTGCGGGTCGGCGTGTACGGCTCGGACGCGACGTAGGTAGTCGGCGACAGCAACCCTCGCCGCGAACAGCCCCTGCGGCGCCACGTAGCCGAATGCGTCCGAGCCGATCTCAGCGAGGCCCTGCCGCAGGGCCCGCAGCCAGGCTTCCCGCGGGAAACTCCGCAGATCCGGCGATCCCGGCAGGAAGTCGACGTCGTAGCGCGTCGTCGGCCCCCGCGCATCACCGATGGGCATGTTCACGGTGTCGACCGTGGCGACCACGGTGCCCGACCCGTGCCTGCCGAGCAGAAAGCCCTCGGCGACGAGTTGGCTGTAGGCGTCGACCACCAGTCGACGGGAGACGCCGAGGTCGACGGCCAGCACCCGACTCGAGGGCAGCCGTGTCCCCGGTGCAAGGCGGCCCGTCCGGATGGCCGCCCGCAGCCCGTCGGTGAGTTGGCGGTGCAGCGGATCGCTGGCGGTGCGGTCCAGTTCCAGCAACAGCTCGGGTCCGGAAGTGGTACCCGATTTCGCCATGGAAGTGGTGCCTATCTTGAGGCCAGTAACGAACTAGCGTGACGGTATGACAACGACACCGACGCGCACAAGGGCCGGGTTCGTTGAGGTGACTCTCATCGTCTTCGGGCTGTACGCCCTGGCGCTGGGGCTGTTCATGATGTTCGCGCCGGGCGTCTTCTTCGATACGCTCGGCAACTTCGGCTCGCGCAACGATCACTACATCTTCGACAACGCCACCTTCGAGGTGCCGCAGGGGCTCATGCTGCTCGCCGCGGTGCGGTGGCCGACCTGGCGCACGCCCGCGCTGGCATTCGCGACACTGCACTGGGCGCTGCACGCGCTCAGCCACCTCATCGACCCACACCACGGCGCGGGCGACTGGATCGGCTGGCTGGAGGCCGGTGGCCTGGTGGCGACCACCGTGATCCTGGCAATCGCATTGCGCGTCAACATAGTTGCTGAAAAAGGAGGGCGCTGATGCGTGTACTGGTTGCCGGCGCGACGAGCGTACCGGGGCTTCCGCTGTTGCGGGAGTTGAACTTCCGCGGCCACGAGGTCGCCGGGCTGACCCGGTCGCAGTCGAAGACTTCACAGATCGCAGCGACGGGCGCCAAACCGGTGGTGGCCGACGTTTTCGATGCCGACGCCGTCGACAAGGTGGTGGCAGACATCGGTCCCGAAGTGGTGGTGTCGCTGCTGACCACACTGCCCAAGCGGGGGCCGATGCGCCTCAGGGACTTCGAGCCCGCGCGAAAGCTGTGGGGAACCGGCGCGCCCAACCTCCTGGCGGCGGCGCAGCGTGCCGGTGTGCGGCGCGTCGTCGCCGAGTCCGTGATCTTCGCCTACGGCTACCCGACCACCGGGCCCGCACTCATGGACGAGAGCGATCCGTATCCCGGCCCGCCTCCACCCGGCGGTGCTGCGATGCTGGCGGCGCTACGCGGGATGGAGCAGAAGGTCCTGGCCTCCGGCGAACACAGCGATACGGAGGGAATCGTGTTGCGCTACGGCGCCTTCTACGGGCCGGCCGTACCGCACGACGAGACCTTCGCGCGGATGGCGAAGTGGCGCGTGGGGTTGGACATGGGCGGCTCGGGGATCGTGTCCTGGGTGCACATCGACGACGTCGCCAAGGCCACCGCGGACGCGCTCGACCGCGGCCGCGGCGGGCAGATCTACAACATCGTCGACGACCGCCCGCAGTCGTTCAACGACTACACCCGGGAACTGGCCGCCAAGTTGGGGCGGCCTCGGCAACTGCGCATTCCGCGCAGTGTGGTCAAGCTCGTCGCACCGTACGGGGTGACCGCATTCGGCGATACGTGGTTGCCGCTGTCGAACGCCAAGGCCAAGGACGAACTGGGTTGGACGCCCATTCCCCGGGTCTGACTAATCCCCGGTGAAGTTCGGCGGCCGCTTCTCGAACGTCGCGCTGATCCCCTCGGTCAGGTCCTGCGACGGGAGGAACGCGGAGTTCCACGCGGCGACGTAACGCAGGCTCTCCGAAACGCGGGCGATGCGCTGCTGGTCGAGCACGTCCTTCACGCCGGCGACGGTCAGCGGAGGGTTGGCGGCGATCTCGGCGGCGGTCCGGTGCGCGGCGGCCAGGGACGCCTCGGCATCGTCGTATACGTCGTTGACCAACCCGATCTTCTCCGCACGCGCCGCGTCGATGTCCTTGCCCGTCAACGCGAGTTCGCGCAAGTGCCCGTCGTTGAGGATCAGCGGCAACCTGGCCAGGCTGCCGACGTCGGCCACCATCGCGAGCTTGATCTCGCGCACTGAGAACTTGGCGTCGGCGCTGGCGTATCTGATGTCGACCGCCGAGATCAGATCGACCCCGCCGCCGATGCACCAGCCGTGCACCGAGGCGATCGTCGGCGTTCGGCAGTCGGCGACCGCGCTGATCGCGCCCTGCATGCGTAGGACCGTCGCGTGGAATTCGGCGCGCGGCCGGGCGCTCGCACCCCCGGACAGCACGCCTGAGAGCGTTCCGCCCATCGCGGGCAGGTCGAGCCCGTAGCTGAAGTGCTTGCCCGAGCCGGTCAGTACGATCGCGCGCACCTCGCGGTCGGCGTCGAGTTCGGCGAACACCTCGGGCATCTCGGCCCAGAACGCGGGCCCCATGGCATTGCCCTTGCCGGGACCGGTCAACGTCACCCGCGCGACGTGATCGGAGATGTCGACGGTGAGCGATTCGTAAGCACCGGTTTCAAGACCCATGGGGCAACACGCTAGTTCGTCACGAATGGGCGCTTGCGCGAAGACCCGGTCTACGGCGGCGGCTTGCCCAGCAGGATCTCGCTCACCGTGGCGCTGGGCAGGAACTGGCAGGCGGCCTCGGCGAGCATCTGGCCGATGCCCTCCCCGTTGGGCCCCAACGGGTTGTTCTCCTGCTCGAGGATCGCGCGGATCACGGCAAGCCGGGTCGCCTCGTCGAGCCCGTTGAACTCCTCGCACGTCATCGACACGGCGTTCGGGGGAGGCGGGACGACCGGGACGTCGGTGTCACGGGTCGGCAGCGGTAGGCCGGGAATCTCGAAGTCGGGCAGACCGGGAATCGACGGCATCGCCGTCGGCGCCGGAGAGGTCAACGGCGGCCCCGGTTCGGTGGTCATCGCGACGGAACCCTCCGTCGTGCGCTGGCATGCCGTCGTGACGCCGACGAACACCAGCATCGCCGCCGCAACTCGCACGCGCGTCCTCATCCCGGCAACGATATGCCCAACGGCGACGTAGCGTGGCGGCATGCCCGAGGACTTGCGCCCAGGACCCGATTCGCCACCAACCGACGAACTGCGCAGCGCGGAGAAGTCGTTCGCCGTGTTGCAGCACGTCCTGCACGGCATCGCCGCCGACGATCTGCACAAGCAGACGCCGTGCCGGGAGTTCGACGTCGCCGCGCTGACCGACCACCTGCTCAACTCGATCACCATCATCGGCGGGATGGCCGGCGCCGAATTCGGTGAGCGCGACCGCGACGCGTCCGTCGAGCAGCAGGTGGTGTTGGCGGCGCGGCCCGCGCTCGACGCCTGGCAGCGCCGCGGCCTGGACGGCACGGTTGAGTTCGGCGGAAACGAGGCTCCCGCCAAGGTGATGGTCGGTGTGCTGTCGCTCGAGTTCCTCGTGCACGCTTGGGATTACGCCGAGGCGGTCGGGCGTGAGGTCGACGCTCCGGAGTCGTTGTCCGACTACGTGCTGGGGTTGGCGCGCAAGATCATCACGCCGGAGGGTCGCGTCAACGTCGGCTTCGACGACCCGCTCGAAGTCGCCGACGAGGCCGATGCGCTGACGCGCTTGCTCGCGTACACCGGCCGCCGCGCCTAGCGTCGAGATTGCAAGCAGGGCTGTGGTCACAACCAACAGCCCTCAGCGCAATCTCGTCCCTAGCATCGCGACGATTACACCCGCTCGAGGTAGAAGTACAGGTGCCTGCCCTCATCGAGGGCGCCCTTGCCGTTCATGATTCCGACGACGGCGTTCTCGTCGACGACCTTGAAGTGGTCATGCACCGGAGCGCCGTCGTAGACCATCGACGCGACCACCTCGCCGCGAAACTCCTCCATCCACAAGCTCGCCTCGCCCTTCATGGCTTCGGTGTTGGAGAACTTGTTGCCGTCGTCGTCGAGGCACACCAGCGGCTTGGCGTCGGTGGCCGACACGAACGTCTTGCCGAACCAGTTGAGTCGCTCCATGAAGCCGTTGGCCTTGTGGCCGGTGTGAAACTCGCCGCCTTTCCACTCGCCGATCATGAAGTCGATGGTGGCCGGCTGCAGCGTGGCCCAGAACTCGTCGAGTTCGGCGTCCGAGATCTGGCCGCTGCGCTTCGTGAGGTCGGTGAACGTCTCGCGGGCAGTGCGCGTCGAAGTCATGTGTTTCCTTTCCACTGGCGGGCGAACTCGATGAACGCGTCGTTCTCGTGCGTCGCGGCGACGGTGACACGCACCCCGTCGTCGCCGTAGGGCCGCACGATGATGCGGTGGTCCGCCGACGCCTCAGCGAACTCTTGAGCGCGCCCTGGCATCGGCAGCCACACGAAGTTGGCCTGCGAGTCCGGCACCGTGTAGCCGGCCTCACGCAGTGCCGCCGTGACGCGGACCCGTTCGGCGACGACCGCATCGGTGCGCTCGAGCAATTCGTCGGCGGCATCCAGGGACGCGATCGCGGCGGCCTGGGAGATGCTGGTCGCGGTGAACGGGACGTACACCTTGCCGAGCGCGGTGATGACGTCCGGGTCGCCGACCGCGTAGCCGATGCGCAGCCCGGCCAGCCCATATGCTTTCGAAAACGTCCGTAAGACAACAAGGTTCGGGTGTGCGCGGACCAGGCCGAAGCTGTCCGGCAGCATGGGCGCGCGGATGTATTCGACGTAGGCCTCGTCGAGCGCGATCAGGATGTGCGGCGGCACCGCCGCGACGAAACTGGCGAGCGCGGCCGGCTCGACGACGGTGGAGGTCGGGTTGTTCGGATTGCACACGAAGATCAACCGGGTGCGGTCGGTGATCGCGGCGAGCATCGCGTCGAGGTCGTGCGTGTGGTCGGTCAGCGGCACCGGCACGGCGGTCGCCCCTGCCGTGCGCACCTGCAGCGGATAGATCTCGAAGCTGCGCCAGCCGAACAACACCTCGTCGCCGACGGTCGAGGTGATCTGGATCAGCTGCTGGCACAAGCTGACCGATCCGCAGCCGACCGCGATGTGCTCGGGAGCGAAGTTGACGTGTTTGGCGAGCCGCTCCTTGAGTTCGACGTAACCGTTGTCGGGATAGCGGTTGATGTTGCCGGCGGCCTTCTCGATCGCAGCCCGCACGCTCGGCAGCGGCGGATGCACCGTCTCGTTGCTGGCGATCTTGATCGCGCCGGGAACGGTTCTGCCGGGGGTGTACGCAGGCAGATCAGCCAGTTCGGGGCGCAGCCGGACGGTCACCGCACCAGTTTATGGGTCGGGCGAATGCGCTTTGCCTCGCGCGGTGGCCGATGTGTACGCTGTCGGATCGGCGGTAATCGTCGAGGAGGCGTGCCAGAGCGGCCGAATGGGGCTCACTGCTAATGAGTTGTCGCCCTCAAAGGCGACCGGAGGTTCAAATCCTCTCGCCTCCGCCGCGGCTGACCCGTCAGCCACACAACTCAAGATTGACCAGGCGCCCGTAGCTCAACGGATAGAGCATCTGACTACGGATCAGAAGGTTAGGGGTTCGAATCCCTTCGGGCGCGCTTTTTCTTGCCGCCGAACCTGAAGTAGTGCTCGACTTCCAGCCAGACTTCGCACACAAGCTCAGGTTCGTCGTCGGCGTCGCCACCACTAGATTGGCCGGTATGCGGCTGCTGCTCATCGCCGATACCCATGTCCCCAAGCGCGCCCGAGATCTGCCCGCCAGAGTGTGGGACGAGGTGGCCAAGGCCGACGTTGTCGTCCATGCCGGCGACTGGGTCGAGCCGTCGCTGCTGGACACTCTGGAGGCCCGCGCCACGCGACTGGTCGCATGCTGGGGCAACAACGACGGCGCCGAACTACGAAGGCGACTGCCCGAACGCGCCGACGTGACGCTCGGCGGGCTGCGGTTCACCGTCGTCCACGAGACCGGTGCGGCGACCGGTCGCGAGGCCCGCATGGCCAAGGCGTACCCCGACACGGACGTCCTGGTGTTCGGTCACAGTCACATACCGTGGGACACGACGGCGAAAACCGGTCTGCGCCTGCTCAATCCCGGCTCACCCACCGACCGTCGCCGCCAGCCCTACTGCACCTATATGACGGCGACGGTGCATAACGCCACGCTGACCGACGTCATCCTGCACACCTTGGACCGCCATGCGTGACCGACCGGCGCGGGTGGCCGACGTGCACGAGATTGCCGCGTCGATGCCGCACACCAGACGCATCGAGGGTCCTAAGGGCAACCCGATCTACCAGGTGGGGGGCAAGTCGTTCGTGTTCTTCCGCACGCCGCAACCCGACGCCGAAGATCCCGAGACGGGCGAACGCTACGCCGATGTGATCATGATCTGGGTGGAGTCGGAAATGGACAAGCTGGCGCTCGTGCAGGACCCCTCTTCGCCGTTCTTCACCACCGACCGCTTCGAGGGCCACCCGTCGGTTCTGGTGCGGGCCAGCAGGTTACCCGAGATCGGCAAGGTGGAGCTGACCGAACTGATTCAGGACGCGTGGTTGTCGCGGGCCTCGCGCCGCCGTGCGGAGCAGTGGCTCGCCGAGCACCAGAGTTAGGGCACGATCACGTCGGCGTGCTCAGCGCCGCAGATGAAAACGGCCATGCGGGCGGGCTTGTCGCCCGGATTCTTCCACCGGTGCCGCGTGCCGTTCTGTACCACCGTGTCACCCGGGTGCAACGTCACCTCGGCGCCGTCGTCGAGTTCGAGCACCACCGTGCCGTCGAGAACCACCTCGAAGTCGACGGTGGGAGTGGTATGCATGCCCGGATCGGTGTAGTCCATGTAACCCAGCATCCCGGGCAGCTTCTCCTCCATCTCGGCCATCGCCTCGTCGACGTCGAGACCGGCCGGCGCCTCGGCCGTGTGCGACGGCGGCAGCGTCAGCATCGCGAACCGGAATCCGCCAACGGGCGGGAAGTAATTGCGCCACTGCGGCATCGAGCCGTCATCGGGGAATCGGCAGGGCTCGTCGCCGCCCCACAGCAGATGGTTCTCGAAGCCCCGCATCAACATGGTCTCGATGGGCGCGACGTGAGTGTCGCTGACGAAGACGGACTTTCCGGACGGGTCGTGTCCGGTCACCACTCGACGTACGTGCATGGGCTCAGTGAACCAGCCACACGCCGATGCCGGGGTGAATATGGCGTCACCCGACTCAGGGAATTCCGCCGTCGACGCGGATGATCGAGCCCGACGTATAGCTCGACGCATCCGACATCAGATACAGTGCGGCGCCGACGATCTCGGGTGGCTCGCCGAGCCGCTTCAAAGCGAAATGCTGCGCGCCCGCCGTCGTCGCCGGAATGTCCCAGGCCTTGCTGATGTCGGTGAGGAACGGGCCGGGCATCAGCGTGTTGACCCGCACCGTCGGGCCGTACGCCAGCGCGAGCCCCTCGGTCAACGCGTTGAGGCCCGCCTTGGCCGCCGAGTACGGCAGCTGCTCAGGGCGGGGCCGGCGCGAACCGCTCGAGCTGACGTTGACGATCGAGCCGCCACCGTCGGCGACCATCCGTTCGCCGACGAGGGCGGACAACCGGAACGGGCCCTTCAGGTTGAGGTTGATCACCGCATCGAACAGCTTCTCCGGCACCGACGCCAGCGACTCGTACAGCGGTGACATGCCGGCGTTGTTCACCAGGACGTCGACCTTGCCGAACCGTTCATAGGCCGCGTCGACCAATCCGTCGAGCTCATCCCACCGCCCGACGTGCACCTGATACGGGAGCGCGGCGCGACCCGTCGCCGCGGCGATCTCCTCGGCCGTCGCCACGCAGGAGTCGTACTTGCGGCTGGCGATCACCACATCGGCGCCGCAGCGCGCGGCGGCGAACGCCATCTCCCGGCCCAGCCCGCGGCTGCCGCCGGTGATCAGCACGACGCGGTCGGTCAGGTCGAACAGTTGGTCGGCGTACCCGCGAGAAGACACCGCCATATGGTGTCACGGTGCAGTTGCTCATCATCCGACACGCGCTGCCCCTGCGCAGCGAGCCCGGCCAGGGCTCCGACCCCGACCTCTCCGAAGAAGGTGTCGAACAGGCCAAACGCCTACCCGATGCGCTCGCCCGGTTCCCGATATCGCGGCTCGTCAGCAGCCCGCAGCGGCGCGCGATCCAAACGGCGCAGCCGGTCGCCGACGCGTTGGGGCTCGAAATAGACATCGACGACCGCCTCGCCGAGTACGACCGCGACCTGTCGCACTACACCCCGGTCGAAGAGATCTCCGAGGAGGACATGCGCCGCCTGGCCAACGGCGAGCTGCCCAGCGGGGTGGACCAGTCGGCGTTCATCACCCGCGTCAAGGCCGGGGTCGCCGACATCGTCAAGGCCGCCGACCGGGAGGACACCGTCGCGCTGTTCAGCCACGGCGGCGTCATCAACGCATTGGTCCACGACGTCATGGGCACCGAGCGCCTGCTGTGCGTGCAGGTCGACTACGCGGGCATCACCCGGCTGCTGTGGTCGTCGTCGCGCGAGACGTTCTTCGTGGCGGGGGTCAACGCGACCGAGCACGTGTGGGATCTGCTGCCGAGAAATCAGCAGTGGTAGACAAGTCCGGTGACCACTGAGCCGCGCCCGTCCGAGCCCGCCCGGCTGGAAGGGCTCGACCTCGACGCCCTGGACCGTCACCTCCGTTCGGAAGGCATCCCGCGGTCGGGTGACCTACGCGCCGAGTTCATCTCCGGCGGCCGGTCCAACCTGACCTTCCTGATCGCCGACGACGCCTCGAAGTGGGTGCTGCGCCGCCCACCGCTGCACGGGCTGACGCCGTCGGCGCACGACATGGCCCGCGAGTACAAGGTCGTCGCCGCTCTGCAGAACACCGCTGTACCCGTCGCCCGCGCCGTGACCATGCGCAACGACGACTCCGTGCTGGGAGCGCCGTTCCAGATGGTCGAGTACGTGCCGGGCCGCGTCATCCGCCACACCAACGAACTCGAGGCGCTGGGCGGCAAGGACGAGATCGACGCCTGCGTGGACGCCCTGATCAAGGTGCTCGCCGACCTGCACGCGCTGGACCCCGAAGAGGTCGGCCTCGGAGACTTCGGCAAGCCCACCGGATACCTCGAACGACAGGTCAAGCGCTGGGGTGGCCAGTGGGAGCTGGTGCGCCGCGACATCGATGGCGGGGACGAACGCGACGACGACGTCAAGCGGCTGCACTCGGCGCTGGGCGAGGCGATCCCGCCGCAGCGCCGCAGCGCGATCGTGCACGGCGACTATCGCATCGACAACACGATGCTCGACGCCACCGACCCCGCCAAGGTGCTGGCGGTGCTGGACTGGGAGATGTCGACCCTCGGCGACCCGATCAGCGACGCCGCGCTGATGTGCGTCTACCGCCATCCGATGTTCAACCTCGTGCACGCCGACGCGGCGTGGGCCTCACCGCTCATCCCGACGGCCGACGAACTGGCGCAACGCTATTCGGTGGCATCCGGTCAGCCGCTGGACCACTGGGACTTCTACATGGGGCTGGCGTACTTCAAGCTGGCGATCATCGCCGCGGGCATCGCCTACCGCGGCCGGGTGGGCGGCGCGGACGCGGAGTTCGTCACCATGGTCGACGATGCGGTGGCGCCGTTGATCGCCGCGGGTCTCGAAGCGGTCTCGCGCCGAGCGTGAGACCAGTGCGAGCGAGGCCCAAAGGCCTACGGCCGCGGACCCAGTCCCTTGAAGTTCTTCTTGGCCGCGCGACGCAGCTGAACGATCCTGGCCGTCCCTGCCGCGACAGTCAGCAACCCGCCGCACACGGCGGCCAACAGAATCGCCACGCCGACAGGCAAATGCCACTCCCACGCGAAGAAGTTGATGGTCGTCGAGTCGGTGTTCTGCATGATGAACACCAACAACACGATCAGGATCACGAAGCCTGCGAACAACGCCGACCACAGCGCCGCGGCGCGGGTGAACTTCACCGCCGACTCCGGTTTGACGAGGTAGTCACCCGGGGTCGCGGTCGGATCGGGTGGTGTCCCGCGCGAGGACTCCGGCGACGGGACGGACGGCGGCACTTCAGCGGGATCGCTGGTCATGCCCACATCTTTGCCCGTTCCGGCACTCGGGAAACCCAGTTCGGAGAATCGCGGCGAGATTCGGGCTGAAACAAACCCGGGTGGAGCTGCGGTGCGATGGATAGTTTGGGCCTATGACAGCCTCGTCCGCGGCCCCGCGACGCCGGCACCGTCCTTTCGTTGTTCTCGTCCTGGTCGCGGGAATGCTGTCGGCCTGCGGAAGCTCCAACCCGCTCGGCGGCGGCGAGATCTCCGGTGACCTCAATACGATCGCCGTCGGGTCGGCGGACTTCACGGAGTCCAAGATCATCGCGGAAATCTACGCCCAGGCGCTGGAGGCCAACGACTTCACCGTGCGCCGCCAGTTCGGCATCGGCAGCCGCGAAACCTACATCCCTGCCGTGCAGGATCACTCCATCGACCTGATCCCCGAGTACACCGGCAACCTGCTGCAATATTTCGACGAGGACACCACCGCCACCACCCCCGACGACGTATTGCTGGCGCTGTTCGAGGTGCTTCCCGGCGACCTGTCGATCCTGTACCCGTCGCCGGCACAGGACAAGGACACCCTCGCGGTGACCGAGGGGACCGCGCAGCGGTGGAACCTCAAGACCATCGGCGATTTGGCCGAGCATTCCGCCGAGGTGAAAGTCGGTGCGCCGTCGGAGTTTCAGACGCGCGTCACCGGCCTGGTCGGGCTCAAAGACGCCTACGGCCTCGACATCGCACCCGCGAACTTCGTCGCGATCAGCGACGGCGGGGGCCCGGCGACCGTCGACGCCCTCAACAGCGGGACGGTCACCGCCGCGAACATCTTCAGCACCTCACCGGCGATCGAGCAGAACAACCTCGTCGTCCTCGAGGACCCCGAGAACGTCTTCCTCGCCGCCAACGTGGTGCCGCTGGTGGCGTCGCAGAAGAAGTCCACTCAGCTCAAGACGGTGCTCGACGCGGTCAGCGCGAAACTCACCACCGAGGCGTTGATCGCGCTCAACACCTCGGTGGAGGGCAACCGGGGCGTCGACCCCGACGAAGCGGCCCGAAAGTGGATCACCGACAACGGATTCGACAAGCCGGTGGGCAGTTGATGAGCGCTTGCGCGAAGAACAGACAACCATGATCACGTTCTCCGACGTCACGAAGCGCTACCCGGACGGCACCGTCGCGGTCGACGACCTCACCTTGGAGGTACCCGAGGGCACGCTGACGGTCTTCGTCGGTCCGTCGGGCTGCGGCAAGACCACCTCGATGCGGATGATCAACCGGATGATCGAGCCGACCTCGGGCACGCTGACCGTCGACGGCCGGGACGTCAGCGAGGTGGATCCGGTCAAGCTACGGCTGGGCATCGGTTACGTGATCCAGAGCGCCGGGCTCATGCCGCACCTGCGGGTCGTCGACAACGTGGCCACCGTGCCGGTGCTGCGCGGCCAATCACGGCGCAGCGCACGGCGATCCGCGTTGCAGGTGATGGAACGGGTGGGGCTGGACACCAAACTTGCCGACCGCTATCCCGCCCAGCTCTCGGGCGGTCAGCAACAGCGGGTCGGGGTGGCCCGGGCGCTGGCCGCGGACCCGCCGATCCTGTTGATGGACGAGCCGTTCAGCGCCGTCGACCCGGTGGTGCGCGAGGACCTGCAGACCGAAATCACCCGCTTGCAAAGTGAATTGCGCAAGACCATCGTGTTCGTCACCCACGACATCGACGAGGCGGTCAAGCTCGGCGACAAGGTCGCGGTGTTCGGCCGCGGCGGCGTGCTCCGCCAATACGCCGACCCGGCGTTCGTGCTGTCCAACCCGGCCGACGAGGAGGTGGCGGCGTTCGTCGGCGCCGACCGCGGCTACCGCGGCCTGCAGTTCTTCCACGCCACCGGACTGCCGCTGCACGACATCGACCACGTCCCCGAGGATCAGGTCGACGGGCTGAGCCTACAGCCGGGCGCGTGGACGCTGGTCACCAAGGGAAACGGCAAGCCGTACGCGTGGATCAACGCCGACGGTGTGGCGCTGCACCGCAGCGGAAGTTCGCTGCACGACAGCACCATCGGCGGCGGATCGCTGTTCCGGCCGGACGGCACGCTACGGCATGCGCTCGACGCGGCGCTGTCCTCGCCGAGCGGCCTCGGCGTCGCGGTCGACGAGCACGGACGGGTGATCGGCGGGGTGAAGGCCGACGACGTGCTGGCCGCACTCGACAAGCAGCGTCGTCTGCCGGAGTTGGGGTAGCGCATGCGCTACCTGCTCACCCACCTCGATGACCTGTGGGCGTTGACGCTGATCCATCTGCGGCTGTCGCTGATCCCGATCGTGCTCGGCCTGATCATCGCGGTGCCGTTGGGCGCCGCGGTCCAGCGGACCACCACGCTGCGACGGTTGACCACGATCACCGCCAGCGTCGTCTTCACGGTTCCGTCGCTGGCGTTGTTCGTCGTGCTGCCCCTGGTCATCCCGACGCGCATCCTCGACGAGGCGAACGTGATCGTCGCGCTGACGCTCTACACCGTCGCGCTGCTGGTGCGAGCGGTGCCCGAGGCCTTGGACGCGGTGTCGCCGACGGTGCTCGACGCCGCGACCGCGGTCGGTTACCGGCCCTTGACCCGGATGGTCAAAGTCGAACTGCCGCTGGCGCTTCCGGTACTGACAGCCAGCCTGCGGGTGGTCGCCGTCACCAACATCTCGATGGTGTCGGTGGGCTCGGTGATCGGCATCGGCGGGCTGGGCACCTGGTTCACCGAGGGTTATCAGGCCAACAAGAGCGATCAGATCGTCGCGGGCATCATCGCGATCTTCCTGCTGGCGATCCTCATCGACACGTTGATCATGCTGACGGGCAAGGCGCTCACACCCTGGACGCGCGCCTCGCGCACCGGTCGAGTCAAGGCGGTCTCCGCGTGAGCCCGATGAGCTTCTTGGCCGAGGCGCTGTCCTACACCTTCACCGCGGCCAACTGGGACGGACCGGCCGGGCTGACCGCCCGCCTGCTCGAACACCTGCTGTACACCGTCGTCGCGGTGTTCTTCTCGGCCCTCATCGCGGTCCCGATCGGGATGCTCATCGGCCACACCGGCCGCGGGATCTTCCTCGTCGTCACCGGGGTCAACGCGTTGCGGGCGCTTCCGACGCTCGGCGTCCTGCTGCTCGGCGTGCTGCTGTGGGGGCTGGGCCTGATACCGCCGACGGTCGCGCTGATGTTGCTGGGTATCCCGCCGCTGCTGGCAGGCACCTACGCGGGAATCGCCAACGTCGATCCCGCGGTCGTCGACGCCGCGCGGGCGATGGGTATGACCGAGCGGCGCATCCTGCTGCGGGTGGAGGCGCCGATCGCGTTGCCGCTGATCCTCGGCGGGTTGCGCACCGCCACACTGCAGATCGTGGCCACCGCAACGGTTGCCGCGTACGCCAGCCTCGGCGGGCTGGGCCGCTACCTCATCGACGGCATCAAGGTGCGGCAGTTCCAACTGGCGTTGGTCGGCGCGCTGATGGTGACGGCGCTGGCGTTGCTCCTCGACGCCGCGCTCGCGTTCGCGGTGTGGGTTTCGGTGCCGGGGACCGGTCGGCTCAGGAGATCGCCCATGCCCCAGCCGCTGCTCAGTGACGAAGTCGTCCTCGAATCCCGCCCGCGCGCAACATCACAGAACGCCGGGAAAACCGCCGTCCAAGCACGTTACGAACGGGGCGATCCTTCGCATACGGTATAGGGGTGAGTGAAGCAGGTGGCTCCGAGAAGTCATGGCCGGCGATCCTGACCTGGCGGGCGCATGACGTACCGCGGATGGAATCGGTCCGGCTTCACGTGTCGGGTAACCGCATCAAGGCCTACGGCAGGATCGTGGCCGCCGCGACATCGTCGCACCCGGCGTTCTCCGCCTCCTACGATCTGGTGACCGACGAGGCCGGCGGCACCAAGCGGCTTTCCATGACGGTCACTCTCGCCGAGCGGGAACGGCAGCTGTCGATCGCTCGCGACGAAGAGAACATGTGGCTGGTCCAGCAGCACACCGGGGAGTCGCGGCGCGCTGCGTACGACGGTGCGCTCGACGTCGACGTGATCTTCAGCCCGTTCTTCAACGCGCTGCCGATCCGGCGGACCCGGCTCTATCAACGCTCGGATTCGATCAGCTGTCCGGTGGTGTACGTGCGACTGCCGGAGATGTCGGTCGAAGCCGCGGTGATCAGCTACAGCAGCGCCGAGGACGGCATCAAGCTGCACTCGCCGGTCGCCGAGACGACGATCAGAGTGGACTCCGACGGGTTCATCCTCGACTACCCAGGGCTGGCAGAGCGGATCTGATCACCCCACCGGCGCGGCCCGCGGCGGCGAGTTCCTCGCGCCACCTGTCCTGCCCGACGACGACCGTGACGATGTCGGGCCTGCTGAAGCTGTCGTAGCGGATCCGGGCGGCGTGGCCGGTCTCGACGAGGTCGGTCAACGGTTTGCGCTCGGCGAGTGCGTCGCGCGCATGGTGAAGCAGGCTCAGCGTGCGTTCCAGGACCGGCAGCAGTTCGTCGGCGTTGGCCTCACACATCGCCCGCACCAGATCCGGTGCGGTCGCTGCCACCCGGGTGCCGTCGCGAAACGACCCCGCCGCGAGCGCGAACGCCAGCGGCACCTCTCCCGCGGTCGCGGCGAGCGCCTCGGCCAGCAGGTGTGGCAGGTGCGAGATCGTCGCTGCGGCGGCGTCGTGTTCATCGGATCGGGCCGGGACGACGACTGCGCCGCAATCCAACGCGAGGTCCATCACCAGGGTCCAGACCTCGGGGTCGACGTGGTCGTCGACGCTGATCACCCAGGGCGCCCCGACGAACAACCGGGCGTCGCCGGCCGCCCACCCGGAGTGCGCCGTGCCCGCCATCGGATGACCTCCGACGAACCGCTCCAGCAGGCCGAACGACTGAACTTCCTGCAGCACAGCGGTTTTCACGCTGGTCACATCGGTCAGGGGGCATCCCGGCGCCGTTTCGCGGATACGGCCGAGCATTTGGGCCAGCGCGGGCACCGGCACCGCCAGCACGATCAGCGCATTGCCTGCCGCCGCGCGGCCGAGCGTGGCATCGAGGTCTTCGCTGGCGTCGAACCCGTCGACCACCGCCGCCTGGACGGCCTCCAGCGACCGGTTGTACCCGAAGACCTCGCGCCCGGCGGCCGCCGCCGCACGCATCACCGAACCCCCGATCAGCCCGAGACCGAGCACGCAAACCGGTGTGTTCGTCACCCTTCAAGGTTGGCACATCGAGAGCCGTCGGCAGACGTCAGGCTTGGTGCCTTTTCCTGGTCAAGGGCCTGGTCGGCGACTACCGTAAGCCGACATGGGAGCACAGCGTGCACCGGCGCGGGAGCAGTCCGTCGAGACCCCCGACGGCTTCGGCGTGGCGGTCGTCCGGGAGGACGGCAAGTGGCGTTGCGCTCCGCTGCGCCGCGCGGCGTTGAGCAGCCTGACTGCCGCCGAGACCGAGCTCCGCGAGATACGCAGTGCGGGAGCGGTGTTCGGGCTGCTCGACATCGACGATGAGTTCTTTGTGATCGTGCGGCCCGCACCGTCGGGCGCTAGGTTGTTGCTCTCGGATGCGACCGCAGCGCTGGACTACGACATCGCCGCAGAGGCGCTGGAAAAGCTCGACGCCGACATCGAGCCCGAGGAACTCGAGGAGGCCGAGCCCTTCGAGGAGGGTGACCTGGGCCTGCTTTCCGACGTCGGCCTGCCCGAGGCGGTGCTCGGCGTCATCCTCGACGAATCCGATCTCTACGCCGACGAACAATTGGGCAGGATCGCGCGGGAGATGGGATTCGCCGACGAACTGTCGGCGGTGCTGGATCGTCTGGGTCGGTGAACCTGATCGACGACGAGGCGCTGATCCGCGCCGCCCTCGAGGCTGCGTCCGCCGCAGGACCCCGCGACGTGCCCGTCGGCGCGGTCGTCGTGTCCGCCGACGGCACCGAACTGGCCCGTGCCGCCAACGCGCGAGAAGCGTTGGGCGACCCCACCGCACACGCGGAGATCCTCGCGATCCGCGCGGCCGTGGCGGTGCTCGGGGACGGCTGGCGGCTGGAGGGTACGACGCTGGCGGTCACCGTCGAGCCCTGCACGATGTGCGCGGGCGCGCTCGTGATGGCGCGCGTGGCGCGCGTGGTGTTCGGCGCGTGGGAGCCCAAGACCGGAGCCGTCGGCTCGCTGTGGGATGTGGTGCGCGACAGGCGGCTGACGCATCGGGCCCAGGTGCGCGGCGGGGTGCTGGCCGAGCAGTGCGCGGCACCGCTGGAGGAGTTCTTCGCCCGGCAGCGATTGGAGTAGATGGGCGGGTGCCCGGTAAGCTGCCACACGGTGGCGTGTCCGAGCGGCCTAAGGAGCACGCCTCGAAAGCGTGTGACGGGTAACCCCCGTCCGAGGGTTCAAATCCCTCCGCCACCGCCACAACGACTCAGGCACTATTGTCGGATTTCGTCACTGAAGCAGAGGTCGAGGCGACCGCGGTGACCAACGCGAGAGAATTGGTTACATATGCGTGCGCTTCATGACCAAGGCCCGTCCGCCTCGGCCGGTGCCGGCGCTGCCGTGCGCCCCTTTTCGGTGCTCCTCGTCGAGGACGATCGCGGCGACGCGATTCTGGTCGAGGAGTTGATCGCCGATGCCGCCGTCGAAATCGATGTCTCGTGGGCGGCCTCGATGGAGGACGCCGAACGGCAGTTGGACACCTCTCGGCCGGATTGTGTGCTGCTTGATTTGAACCTGCCCGACGCGAACGGCATCAAGGCCCTCGACCGGATCACCAGGCGCGACATCACTTTGCCGATCGTGGTGTTGACGGGGCTCAACGATGAGCACTTCGGCATCTCCGCCGTCGCCGCCGGCGCTCAGGACTACCTCGTCAAGGGCCGAGTCGAACCCGAGACGCTCCGCCGCGCGCTGCTCTACGCGGTGGAACGCAAACGCGCCGAGCTCACCTCGGTCGAACTGCACGCCAGCGAGCTGCGCGCCATGGAGAACGCCCGCCTCGAGCGTGGGCTGCTGCCGTCTCCGCTGCTACTTGACTCGCCCGGCGTCGACATCGTCGCCGAGTACCGGCCCAGCAGACAGCATGCGCTGCTCGGCGGTGACTTCTACGACTTCGTGCAGACGCCGGACCGCACCGTGCACGTCATGGTCGGCGACGTGGCCGGGCACGGCCCCGACGAGGCCGCGCTGGGCGTAACGCTGCGCATCGGCTGGCGCGCTCTGACGTTCGCCGGGTTGCGCGGCAACGAACGCATGCGACAACTCGAACGGATTCTGAGCACCGAACGGCCGGGTTCGAGCATCTTCGCGACGGTGATCAGCGTCGCGATGTCGACCGACAGCCTCAGCTTCAACGTGGTGTCGGCAGGCCATCCCGGCATGCTGCTGCACGGTCCAGACACCGTGGAGTGGCTGGAGCCGAAGGTCGGTCCCGCCCTCGGCCTCTATGGCCACGAGTGGCCGCTGAACGTCCTCGAGCTGCCGCCGGGGTACGGCCTGGTGTTGCTGACCGACGGGCTGTTCGAGGGACGCTCCGGTGAGGGCACCCAACGCCTCGGCGAGAAGGGCCTGCTCGAAGTCGCGCGCGGCTATGCGCATCTGCCCGGCGCCGAGTTCGTCAGCGCGCTGATCGACGATGTGGAGCGTCGGGCGCAGTCAGTGGGCGGCATCAGCGACGACATCGCTGTCGTGCGGGTGGAGCGGACGACGACCGGATGAGATCACGCCTCACCGTCCAGGGCTGGCAGAACCTGGTGTTGTCGATGATGGGTGTGGTGGTGATCGCCGGTGCGATCGCCGGTGCCCTGCTGCTGAACCGGACCGACGACGTCTCGCGTGAGCTCAACCTCGGCATCCAACCCGCCCGCGTTGCGGCGTACCAGCTGCAGGCCGCTCTCCGTGACCAGGAGACCGCGATTCGCGGATACGCCATCGCCGCCGACCGCCAGTTCCTCGAACCGTATTACGCCGGCCAGGAGGCCGAGCGTGCCGCCGCGCAGCAGGTCCGCGACGGAATCGGCCACCGGCCCGAGTTGCTCGCCGACCTCGAAGCGATCGAAGAGGCCGCTGCCGCGTGGCGCTCGACGTTCGCGGACCCGGTTCTCGCGTCGGTGACGCCGGGGTCCCCGAAGGTTCTGGACGCCGAGACGGCCGCGCGCGGCAATGCCGAATTCGACAGCCTACGAGCGTTGTTCGAAGCCCAGAACCGCGATCTGACCCAGGCCCGGCAGGACGCCGTCGATGAGCTCGCCCGGGTGCAAACCTGGCGGAACAGCGTGCTCATCACGGTTGTGGCGACATTCTTCTTGGCCGCGATCGCGTTGGCGGTGCTGGTGCGTAGCGCCGTCACCCGGCCGCTGGAAGCGCTCGCCGCGGCCTGCCGCAAGATCACCGAAGGCAGCTTCGGCGAGAAGATCACGGTGGGGGGTCCGCGCGACATTCAGTCCATCGCCGCGGACGTCGAGGACATGCGGCAGCACATCGTCGACGAACTCGAAGCGGCGCGGCAGGCGCGGACCCAGCTGGCCGACCAGGCCCTCGAACTGCAGCGATCCAATGCCGAACTCGAGCAGTTCGCCTATGTCGCGTCGCATGACCTGCAGGAGCCGCTGCGCAAGGTGGCGTCGTTCTGTCAACTGCTGGAGAAGCGCTACGGCGACAAGTTGGACGAGCGCGGCGTCGAGTACATCCGGTTCGCCGTCGACGGCGCCAAGCGGATGCAGGTGCTGATCAACGATCTGCTGACGTTCTCCCGCGTCGGAAGGCTTCATTCGGTGCACGACGACGTCGACCTCTCAGCCGTGTTGGACGACGCGATGGACAACCTGGCCACCACGATCGAGGAGGCCGGCGCCGAGGTGGTGGTCCACAACGGACGGCCGCTACCTTCGGTCAAGGGTGACCCGACCCTGCTGACGATGCTCTGGCAGAACCTGATCGGTAACGCGGTGAAGTTCCGCAGACCGGGCGTCGTACCGCGGATCGTCATCGACTGCGCGACGGGTGAGGACGCGCAGGACGGGTCGTGGGTGTTCACCGTCACCGACAATGGCATCGGGATCCCCGACGAGTTCACGGAGAAGGTCTTCGTGATCTTTCAGCGCCTGCACGGCCGCGAGTCGTCGTACTCCGGCACGGGTATAGGGCTTGCGCTGTGCCGCAAGATCGTCGAGTACCACGGCGGCAGCATCTGGATCGACACCACCTACACGGACGGCACCAGGTTCCGTTTCACCATTCCCTGCGTCGTCGACGAGCCCGTCGAGGCCGATATGGAAGGATCAACCGCATGACATTGGACGGTCGAGCGATCGACGTTCTGCTGATCGAGGACGATCCGGGAGATGAGCTGATCACCCGGGAAGCCTTCGAGCACAACAAGATCAAGAACACGCTGCACGTCGCCCACGATGGCGAGGAGGGGCTCGACTTCCTCTACCAACGCGGCCAGTTCGCCGACGCGCCGCGCCCCGATCTGATCCTGCTCGATCTGAACCTGCCGAAGTACGACGGCAGGCAGCTGCTGGAGACCATCAAGTCCGACGCGGACCTGAGCCTCATCCCGGTGGTGGTACTCACGACATCGTCGGCGGAGGAAGATATTCTGCGCAGCTACAAGCTGCACGCCAACGCCTACGTCACCAAACCGGTTGACCTCGACCAGTTCATGAACGCCGTTCGGCAGATCGACGAGTTCTTCGTTCAGGTGGTTCGGCTGCCCCAGTCGTGACGCCCGTCGGTGACCTCGAAGTCGATCCGCACGGTGGTGCCGCTCGCTGAACCCGCGACGTCCACCCCGTCGCCGACGGCCCGGATGATCGGCAGCCCGCGACCGCGCGTGGTCGGTTCGGTGCTCGGTGTTCGCCACGCACCGTGATCGGAGACGCAGACGATGATCCGCTCGTCCTCGACGGTCGCGTCGATGACGATCACGCCGTCGTCGCAATCCCGATAGGCATGTTCGACGCAGTTGGTGGCCGCCTCATTGACCGCCAGCACGACATCGGCGACGACGGGATCGGGGACTCCGATCGGGGTCATCCAGTCGAGCAGTCGGTGGCGGATCTGTGCCAATCGATCCGCGGTGGCCGGTACCTCGATACGCAACGGGTCTGCCGGCCGCAGGCGCACGTCGATCACCACGCCCGTGTTGTACCCCGCTTGGCCCGATTCCTCACGCATGCCACGCATATGCGATCGATCTCGAAACGGTAGCGAGGCCTAGATCACACCTCGCGCACCGTCGAGACGGCGATCACGGGGCCTCGCCGCCGGCGCCTTTCGAGCGCCTCAGCCGTAGAACATCACGCGGTAGTCCGGGGTCCAGGCACCTTCGAGGCAGCTCAGCGGAACGCCGTCCGGCGACTGCGCCACCCCGGTCGCGTCACCGCAGGGCAGCCGATTGGTCCGGATGCCGACCAGCGGTGGTGATGCGATCCATCGGCTGCGCGAGTTGCATGCGAGGGTGTTGCCCGACGCGTCGATCCCGAAGTTGTAGCGGGTGTTCTGCACGCAGTGCGTGCCCTCCACCGCAGTCCGGTCGATATACGGGACGCAATCCGCGCCGTCGCAGTAACCCGGGGACGCCGGCGCATTCGCGGCGGTGAACATCGGCGCGGCGACGAACCCGCACGCCAGCGCAGCTGCAGCCATGAGCCTCATGGGGTTAGCGTATGTGCCCCGCACCGGCGGCGGGCACGGAATAGGCTCATATGCCATGAAGCGCGTCATCGTTGCTTTGGCCGCCGCCGCTGCCGGTGCCGGCGCTCTCGTCTGCGCCCCGCCGGCCGGCGCCGACGTCGTCGCCTATCTGGTCAACGTGCACGTGCGACCCGGCTACAACTTCCCGAACGCGGACGCGGCCATCGGCTACGGAAACAGCATCTGCGACCGGGTCGCAGCCAAGATGGGTTACGCCCAACTCGTCGATCAGGTGAAGGCCGACTTCCGCACCGCCGACTATTACCAGGGCGCCTACCTGATCAACCAGGCCGTCAACGAGCTGTGTCCGGCGCAGATCTGGCAGCTGCGGCAGTCGGCGGCCGGCTACACCGGATGACGAACGGCGGCGCCCCGGTCCGGGACGCCGCCGCCTTTCGTGCACGCTTTATCTACGGGCAGCTGACCTCGATCTCGAACGGCTTGTTGACCGGCTGCAGCGGGTTCGCCATGTCGACGCCCGTCGCGGTGCCGCTGATCTTGTAGGTGTTGCCGTCCTTCTCCACCTTGGCGTCGCCCTGGCCCGTACCGCTTTGGTAGCCCAGCGTCACGCCGTTGACGTTGCCCAGGCCGACGGACTGCACGGTGGGCTCGTCGCCGGAGCTGACCACCGCGCCGATGCCGGTGGTCGCGTCACCGATCGCGATATTGGTGTTGCCGCCGACCGAACTGCACACGACCGTGCCCGTTACGGCCTGATCCTGGCCGTCGATCGTGACGGTGGTCTTGCCTTCCGCTGCTGCGGCCGTTGACGTCTCACCCGTCGTCTCTGACTTCTTGTCGTCGGAAGAACAGCCGGACAGTCCGGCGATGACGAGAGCCGCGCCGCCTACCGCGACCAGGAAACCACGCTTCACCACAGTTCTCCTTTTGTTGTCGTGACCCGTCAAGATCGGATCATCTAGAGCAGTATGGTTCGCGGCACCCCTGCGAACAGCGGTTTCGCGGAAAAATTGATCTTGCCCCCGTTAGCAGGACACCCGGATGTGGAATGGGCCGGAAGTGCGAAAGCTCGGCGAGTCGGTCTTGAAGCCGTGGGCGGTGCCCGAGATGTCGTAGGTCCGGCCGGTCATCTGAACCTCAGCGGCCTCAGCTCCCGCGCCGCCCGCCCCGGCGTTGTAACTACCGGTGAAGCCGCCGACGTTGTTGATGCTGACCGACTCCGCGGCCAGTTCGTCTTCGGCCGACACCATCGCCGTGACCCCGGACGTCTGATCGCCGGTGGTGATGGTGGTGAGCCACCCCGTCGTGTCGCACTGCACTGTCTCGGTGACGCCGGCGTCGTGGCCGTTGACCGTCACCTGCGCCGTGCCCGCGACGAGTTGGCCGGCCGGCGGTTGGTAGTCCGGCGGATCCGACGAGCATCCGGCCATCACCAGCACGGTCGCGGCTGCGCAGCACGTGGGGAACCACCGGTTTCTCACAGTGCAGAATCTACGGCGTGGCCGTGCCGAATTCTCCCGCTCCGCAAGAGTCGTCGGCACCGTCGTTCAGCGTGGTGACCGAATTGCCCGGACGCTTCGGCCGCACGGGCGTCATCCGCACCCCGCACGGCGAGATCCACACCCCGGCGTTCATTCCGGTGGGCACCCAGGCGACCGTCAAGGCGGTGCTTCCCGAGATGATGAAAGAACTTGGTGCCCAGGCGATCCTGGCCAATGCCTACCACCTCTATCTGCAGCCCGGCGCGGACATCGTCGACGAGGCCGGCGGGGTGGGCGCGTTCATGAACTGGTCGGGGCCGACGTTCACCGACAGCGGCGGGTTCCAGGTGCTGTCGCTGGGCGCCGGGTTCCGCAAGGTGCTGGCGATGGATACCGAACGCGTGCAGGCCGACGACATCATCGCCGAGGGCAAGGAGCGGTTGGCCAACGTCGACGACGACGGGGTGACGTTCCGGTCGCATCTCGACGGCTCGACCCACCGGTTCACCCCCGAAGTGTCGATCGGCATCCAGCATCAACTCGGCGCCGACATCATCTTCGCGTTCGACGAACTGACCACGCTGGTCAACACCCGCGGCTACCAGGAGCGGTCGGTGCAGCGCACCCACGAGTGGGCGGTGCGCTGCCTGGCCGAACATGAGCGGCTGTCGACCCTTCGCCCGGACAGGCCGCGGCAGGCGCTGTTCGGTGTGGTGCAGGGCGCGCAGTACGAAGACCTGCGCCGGCAGGCGACCCGCGGGCTGGTGTCGATCGGGTTCGACGGCTACGGCATCGGCGGGGCACTGGAGAAGCAGAACCTGGCCACCATCGTCGGCTGGGTCTGCGAGGAACTGCCCGTCGACAAGCCGCGCCATCTGTTGGGCATCAGCGAGCCCGACGACCTGTTCGACGCGGTGGCCGCCGGCGCCGACACGTTCGACTGCGTATCGCCGTCGCGCGTCGCGCGCAACGCCGCGCTCTACTCGACCACCGGCCGCTTCAACATCACCAACGCACGGTTCCGGCGCGACTTCACACCGATCGACGCGGACTGCGACTGCTACACCTGCGCCCACTACACCAGGGCTTATCTGCATCACCTGTTCAAGGCCAAGGAGATCCTCTCGGCGACGCTGTGCACCATCCACAACGAGCGGTTCGTGGTGCGCCTCGTCGACCGGATGCGCGCGGCGATCGACGCGGGCGAGTTCGAGGAGCTGCGCGCCGACGTGCTGGGCCGGTACTACTCGACGCGCACGCGGTAGTTTCACGCCATGCCAACCGAGCTCACCGCCGAGCAGGCCGCCGCGCGGCTCGCGACCGACGACGCCCTGGGGATACCGCTCGGACCCGGCCAGCCGCCGGCGGTCCTGCGGGCGCTCGGTGAGCGCGAGGACTGGACGGATCTGGGGGTGTACGGCGCGTTGCTCGCGGTCGGTACGGAGCTGTTCGCCCGTCCGGGCGTCCATTACCTGTCGGGGTTCTTCGGTCCGCTCGAGCGGGCCCTGCGGGACGCGGGTGCCAATGTCGAGTTCGCACCCGCGGACTTCCGCCGGTTCGGGCCGCTGCTCGAGCAACAGTCGCCGCGCGTGATGACGACCGTCGCCGCCCCGCCCGACGCCGACGGGTGGTGCTCGTTGTCCCTGCACGCGGGCGGCACGGTCAACGAATTGCGCCGTGCCGGAAGCGATCCCGAGCGGCTGCTGATCGTCGAGGTGTCAACCGCCTACCCGCGGACATTCGGGCTCGATGACCACCGGCACGCGCTGCACGTCGACGAGATCGACATCCTCGTGCAATCGACCGATGCGCCGCTTGCACTACCGGGCGGTGACGCGGCGCCCACCGAGGCCGACACGGCGATCGCGCGCCACGCGGTCGAGTTCATCACCTCCGGTGCGACCCTGCAGACCGGTATCGGTTCGATTCCCAGCCAGATCGCGACCCTGCTGGCCGAGGGCGACGGTGGCGAATACGGTTTGCACAGCGAGATGTTCACCGACGGCTGCATGAAACTGCATCGCGCGGGCAAGGTCACCAACACCGGCAAGGGCATCTACGACGGTGTCAGCGTGACGACGTTCGCATTCGGGTCGGCGGAACTGTACGCCTGGCTCGACGGCAACCGCGACGTCGCATTCCTGCCCGTGGAGATCGTCAACGCGCCCGGTGTGATCGGGGCCAACAACGACATGGTGTCGATCAACGGTGCGCTCGCGATCGACATTCAGGGCCAGGTCGTCGCCGACACGATCGGCGGCAACCAGTTCAGCGGAGTCGGCGGCGCCGAGGACTTCGTCGCCGGTGCAGGTCTCGAGCTGTCGGACCGCTCGCTGATCTGCCTGCCTTCGACGTTCGAGAAGGACGGCGAACCGCAGTCGCGGATCGTGCCGTGGTTCGGTCCGGGCGCGGTGATCACGACACCGCGACACCACGTCGACGTGATCGTCACCGAGTACGGCGCTGCCGAATTGGAGGGCAAGACGGTCCGCGAACGCGGTGAGGCGCTCGCCGCGATCGCACATCCGCTGTTCCGCGACGACCTGCTTGCGGCTGCCGAGCGCGCTGCGAAGGGCCGCTCACCCGTCATTTAGTCGGCGCGAGTGACCCCTAAACCCCGCGAGCGACCGCGCTTGTACAACGACGCGCCGCCGATGGCGGTGCAAACACGGTCGCTCGCGCCGGTCAAGTGACCGGGTAGATCCATGGCCGGCGGGGCAGTTCGGCCGGGTCGAAATCGGCCAGCATGCCCTCGAGGTCGCGGGCCTGCCAGCCCAACGACGCGCTGATCTGCGCGAGCGCGCGCTGGACGCCGATCTCGGCGAGGGTCACGGCGCCGTCGCGCTTGGCCAGCCGGGCGCCGTCCTCGTTGAGCACCAGCGCGACGTGGGCGTACGTCGGCTCCGGAAATCCGAGCATCCGCGCCAGGTACGCCTGGCGCGGCGAGGAAGGTAGGAGGTCGTCGCCGCGCACCACCTGGTCGATGCCCTGTGCCGCGTCGTCGACGACGACCGCGAGGTTGTACGCGGGCACGCCATCGCCCCGGCGGACCACGAAATCGTCGACGATGCCGGTGTAGTCGCCGTGCAACAGGTCGTGGATGGTGTGCACGATCGCGTCGGTGCGCAGCCGTAACGCGGGCGCCCGTCCGATCTCGTCCCGGCGCGCCGCGCGCTCGGCGTCGGTGAGGTCGCGGCAGGTTCCCGGGTAGGCGCCCTGGGGTGCATGCGGTGCCCGCGGCGCTTGCGCGATATCCCTTCGGCTGCAATAGCATTCGTACAGCAGTCCGCGGCTCGTCAGCTCCTCGATCGCCGAGGAGTAGCGGTCGGGCTGCTCGGACTGCCACTCGACGGCGTCCCACGTCAACCCGATCGCGGCGAGGTCGGCGAGTTGCCGCCGGCCGATCTCGGTCGAGGTGCGGTCGTCGAGGTCGTCGACGCGGATCAGGAACCGGCGGCCGGAGGACCGGGCGAACAACCACGCGAGGACCGCGGTGCGCAGGTTGCCGATGTGCAGGTCGGCAGAGGGGCTCGGGGCGAACCTGCCAGCGCTCACCACCGAAATCTAGCCATTCGGCGCATGCCGTCGATCAACGGCGCCTGCCGCGAGGCGATCCGGGGTACTCGCCTGAAGCGCTGGTACTTTGCTCGTGCACCGAGAAACACGGCCCTCCGCCGGCGCTCGCCGTGCCTAGGCGTCCCGGGGGCCGTGCCCGACGGACGCGAGGAGGCACGCGCGTGCACCCCGAAGGCTCCAGCAACCCGCAGCACGAGCCCGAGCAGGAGTCGCCGCCGGGCCAGGTGAAAAAAGCCATCGCGGCGTCGGCCGTCGGCAACTTCACCGAGTGGTTCGACTACGGCCTCTACGCCTACGGCGTCTCCTACATCTCCGCGGCCATCTTTCCGGGCGACGGAGCCACGGCGACGCTGCTGGCGCTGATGACGTTCGCCGTCTCGTTCCTGGTCCGGCCGCTCGGCGGATTCGTCTGGGGGCCGCTCGGCGACCGACTCGGTCGACGGCGGGTCCTCGCCATCACGATCCTGGTGATGGCCGGCGCAACGCTGTGCGTCGGGCTCGTTCCCAGCTATGCCGTGATCGGGCTCTGGGCCCCCGCGCTCATGGTGATCTTGCGGATGATCCAGGGCTTCTCCACCGGTGGAGAGTACGGCGGGGCCGCGACCTTCATGGCGGAATACGCGCCGACCCGTCGTCGGGGAATGCTCGGCAGTTTCCTCGAATTCGGCACCTTGTCGGGCTTCTCGGTGGGCGCGCTGTTCATGCTCGGATTCTCGCTGGTGCTCACCGACGACCAGATGAACGTATGGGGCTGGCGGCTGCCGTTTCTGCTCGCCGCGCCGCTCGGCCTGATCGGGCTGTATCTGCGCACCAGACTGGACGAGACGCCGGTGTTCAAGGAGTTGGCGAAGTCGGGCGAACGAGAGCGCGACGTCGGCGGCGAGTTCAAGGATCTCCTGGTCCAATACTGGGGCCCGATCCTGCGGCTGGGCGGTCTGGTCGTCGCGCTCAACGTCGTCAACTACACGCTGCTCACCTACATGCCCACCTATCTGGAGCAGTCGATCGGCCTGTCCACCGACATGTCGTTGGTCGTCCCGATCATCGGCATGCTCTCGATGATGGTGTTCCTGCCGTTCGCCGGCCTGGCGTCGGACAGGATCGGGCGCAAGCCGATCTGGTGGGTCTCCCTTATCGGGCTGTTCGTCGCGGGTATCCCGATGTTCATGCTGATGTCGACCGGCGCGGTCGGAGCCGTCATCGGCTTCGCCGTGCTGGGGTTGCTCTACGTTCCGCAGCTGGCGACGATCTCGGCCACCTTCCCGGCGATGTTCCCGACGCAGGTGCGCTATGCCGGTTTCGCGATCGCGTACAACGTGTCGACCGCGATCTTCGGTGGTACCGCGCCGGCGGTCAACGACTGGCTGGTCAACGCGACGGGCCACAACCTCGTGCCGGCGTACTACATGATGGCCGCCTGCGTCGTCGGCGCGATCGCACTGCTCAAAATGCCGGAGACCGCGCGGTGCCCGATCAACGGCACCGAGATACCCGGCACGCCCGAAGCGCCGCCGCAGTTGGATTACGAGCTCGAGGGCAGCCGCGGCTGACTACAGCGGCTGCAAGCTGATCGGGTTCTCGTGCCGGCTCGCGTTGGGATCGTTGCAGGCCCCGGGTTTCGACGTGTAGGTGGCGGTGCCCGCCAGGCTGGCGGGGTCGAACGCGTACGACAGATCCCCCGGCCCGGTACTACCGTCGGGACACGTCCAGCCGTTCGGGACGTCGTGGCGCTCGACGATCCACGGCCCGTCGGCCGCCCGGCTGATATGGGCGATCATGCCTGTGGAACTCGACACCGTCCCGGCGCAAAAGCCTTCGGGGTTGCATTGCGTGGTGATCGCCCACGTGTTGGACGTTGCGCCGTTGACGAATCGGTAGTTGCCCTCGAGGCGTCCGTCCGCCCATGCGGGGCTTGCCAATCCGATCGCGACGCCGGCGATTGCGGCCGCTGCTGCCGTCGCGCGTGTGAGCATCATGCAGGCAGCATCACACGTTCGGGACGCGAAGATACGCCTTCCGACGAAAGTACTTCCTCAGCCCAGCCCGGGGACGATGTCACCGAGCTTGAAGGTGACAGGTTGCTCGAGTTGTTCGTAGGTGCACGACCGAGGGTCCCGGTCGGGCCGCCAGCGATTGAATTGTGCGGTGTGGCGGAATCTTTCGCCTTCCATGTGGTCGTAGCGCACCTCGACGACCAGTTCGGGTCGCAGCGGGACGAACGACAGGTCCTTGCCGGCGTTCCAGCGTGAACCCTCGTTGCGGCGGGGCGTGCGGTCGCCGGCCATGTGTGCGGCCCAGTTCCATGGGTGATCGGCGAATGTCGTTACCAGCGGCTGTAATTCGGTGAACAGCTCGCGGCGCCGGGCCATCGGGAAAGCGCCGATGACGCCGACGGATGCGAGCGTTCCATCGTCCTTGTACAGCCCGAGCAGCAGCGAACCGATCGCATCCTCGCCGGACTTGTGCACCCGGTAGCCGGCGACCACACAGTCGGCGGTGCGTTCGTGCTTGATCTTGAACATCACTCGCTTGTCCGGCTGATAGGTCAGTTCCAACGGCTTGGCGATGATGCCGTCGAGGCCCGCGCCCTCGAACTCGTCGAACCAGCGCTCGGCGGTGGCCAGGTCGGTGGTCGCCGGGGTGACGTGGAACGACGGCCCGGCGTCGGTGAGCGCGTCGATGAGCGCGGCGCGCCGCTCGCTGAACGGCCGGCCGGTGTAGTCGTCATCGCCGAGCGCGAGCAGGTCGAACGCGATGAACGATGCCGGGATCTGCTCGGCAAGCATGCGCACCCGGCTGGCGGCGGGATGCAGGCGTAGCTGAAGCGCCTCGAAATCCAGGCCGCGGTCGGTAGCGATGATGATCTCGCCGTCGATGACGCAGCGATCGGGTAGTTCAGCCTTGGCTGCGTCGACGACCTCGGGGAAGTAGCGGGTCATCGGACGCTCGTTGCGACTGCCCAACTCGACCTCGTCGCCGTCACGAAAGCAGATGGTCCGGAAGCCATCCCATTTCGGTTCGTAGGAGGCGTCGGCGGGAATCGACGTGACCGGTTTGGCCAGCATCGGCGACACCGGAGGCATCACGGGCAGGTGCATCCCGCCATTGTCGCAGCGAGCCCTGCGGCAGCGTAATCCCTTGTGCCACAGTGGTTTCATCAGTCACAAACAGAGCCGAGTTGTCAGTGGTTCGAACTAGCGTTCGGGTATGTCGTTCGAACGGATCGGTGAGCGGATCGCGGTGATGAGCCGCGAGTTGACCGGGTTGCTGGCCGAGTCGTTCGAGTCGTTGAGCACCGCCGAGCAGTTCGCGGTGGCCGCGCAGTGGGAGACGTTCACCCGCGCGCAGGCCGCGGTGGGGCACCGGTTGGTCGCCGAGCTCGAGCGCACGCCGATCGCCGAGTTGGGTGCGCCTAGCGTGGCCTCGGCATTGACCGTGTTGTTGCGGATCTCGAAGACCGATGCGAACCGTCGGGTGCGACAGGCGCGCGAGTTGGCGCCGCGGCGGGCGATGACCGGGGAGCAGTTGGAGCCGGTGCTGGCCCGGACTGCTGCTGCGCAGGCGCGCGGGCAGATCGGTGTCGAGCATGTGCGCATCATTGGGAAGTTCTTCGCCAAGCAGATACCGGTGTCGGTGCCCTTTGACGTGCGCGAGGCCGCCGAAGCGCAGCTGGCCGATATCGCTGCCAAGCTCACCCCGGAGGAGTTGCGCGAGGCCTGTGAGCGTCTGGCCGCCTATCTGCATCCGGACGGGGATTTCTCCGACGAGGAGCGCGCGCGTCAGCGCTGGCTGCGGTTGGGGCGCCAGCGCGCCGATGGGATGCGCGAAGTGCGCGGGTTGCTCGATCCGACGACCGGCGCGGCGTTGGAAGCCGTTCTCGCCAATGCGGCCGCGCCGGGGATGAACAACCCCGCCGACGAGAAGCCGTGTGTGGACGGCGAACCCTCACCCGAAGCGGTGTCGTCCGATACGCGGACGGTCGGGCAGCGCAATCATGATGCGTTGAGTGCGATGTGCCGGGCGTTGTTGGCGTCGGGGACGCTGGGTAGCCATAACGGGTTGCCGGCCACGATGGTCATCACCACCACGCTGCGGGAGTTGCAATCCGGAACCGGTCACGGCGTCACCGGCGGGGGCAGCTTGGTGCCGATGAGTGAGGTGATCCGTCAAGCCTCGGCGGCCTATCACTATCTGGCGGTCTTCGACGAGCACACTGAAGAACCGCTGTATCTGGGGCGGGCCAAACGCCTGGCCACCCCCGGACAACGGCTGGTGCTCTACGCCAAAGACCGCGGCTGTACCCGGCCGGGATGTACTGCGCCGGCCTATCACTGCCAGGTGCATCACGCGGTCGCGGACTGGGCTGATGACGGTAAGACAGATATCACCGATCTGACGTTGGCCTGTGGGCCCGACAATCGGCGGGTCAAACCCGGCGGGTGGCGCACCCGAAAACGCAAAGACGGCCGCACCGAATGGCTGCCCCCACCACAACTGGACACCGGCCAAGCCCGCGTCAACAACTTCCACCACCCCCAGCGCTACCTCATCCCCGACGACGGAGACGACGAGACTGCCGACGGAGACGCCGAGTAGACGCGAATGGCTCCGAGGCATCTTGAAAGTGAGCCATTTGGCGGCTGCTGGTGCCCCGATGACTTAGCCCGGTTTGGCGGGTCTACCTGAGTATGGACAGCGGGCATGTTGCAGTGCATCGGGCGCCGGAACGGATCGCGAACGGATGGACGACACCATGACGAAGCAGGAAGGTCCCGGCATTCCGTCACCATCGATGCAGCAGGACGAAATCGCGCTGCCGGAAATCGTCTCGCATGACGAATGGCAGGCCGCCCGTGAAGATCTGTTGGAAGAAGAGAAGGCGTTGATGAAGGCGCGGGATCGCCTCGCTGCAAAGCGTCGGCGGCTACCCATGACCCCCGTGCGCAACGACTACCGCTTCGTCGGGCCTGACGGCGAAGTCGACCTCCTGGGCTTGTTCGCCGGGCGGCGTCAGCTGATCGTCTACCGCTTCTTCTATGCCCCTGATGTTGAGAACTGGCCGGACGGGGCGTGCTCGGGCTGCTCGCTTTTCGCCGACACCGTGATCCATCCAGCGCACCTGGCTGCCCGTGACACGAGTCTGGTGTTTGTCACCGCGGCCCCGCAGGAGCGCATCAGAGGGCTTCAAGCGCGGATGGGTTGGGAGCAGATTCCCTTCTTCACCCTTGTCGGCGACGAGTTCTCTCAGGACTTCGGTGTCGCGGAGATGTTCGGGCTCAACGTCTTCATCCGCGACCGCGATCGCGTCTTCCGCACCTATTTCATCAACGGGCGCGGCATCGAGGAGATCGGTCCGGTCTGGTCGTTCCTCGACATCACACCGCTCGGCCGACAAGAAGATTGGCAGGATGTCCCGCCAGGCAGACCGCAGGGTCCCCCGTATGAATGGTGGCGCCTGCACGACAACTACGGCGACATAGTCTCCGGCGGCAATGACCGCCGATGACATTGCCCGGTGTCGTCGGTCTCAATTGCCGTGGACGCAATAATGGGCCGGGTGGACCTTCCGGTACTGCCGCCGCTCGAACCGATGCTGGCCAAGGCCCAGGCCAAGGTGCCACCCGAAGCGGGCGTGTGGTCCTTCGAGCCCAAGTGGGACGGCTTCCGCGCGCTGGTGTTCCGCGACGGCGACAAGGTGGTGCTGCTGTCCCGCAGCGGTAAGGACCTGGGCCGCTACTTTCCCGAGGTCCTCGAGTCGGTGCGCGAGGAACTGGCGACGCGCTGTGTGCTCGACGGTGAGATCGTCGTGCCTCGCGAGATCGGCGGCCGCATCCGGCTGGACTGGGAGTCGCTGAGTCAGCGTATCCACCCCGCCGGCAGCCGGATCAAGATGCTGTCCGAGCAGACGCCGGCCCACTTCATCGGTTTCGATGCGCTTGCCACCGGCGACACGGCGCTGATGAAGGAACCTTTCCGGGTCCGCCGCGAGGCGCTGCTCGATGCGGTGACCGATCGGCTAGCTGTTCGGGAGTCACAGTGTCACGTCACCCGCACCACCGAGGATCCCGAACTCGGCGCCCGATGGTTGGAGGAGTTCGAGGGCGCCGGGCTCGACGGTGTGATCGCCAAGCGCCTCGACGGTCCATACCTGCCGGGCAAGCGGGAGATGGTGAAGGTCAAGCACGCCCGCGACGCCGACTGCGTGGCGATCGGGTACCGCATCCACAAGAGCGGCGAGGGCATCGGGTCGATACTGCTGGGCCTGTATCGCGACGACGGCGAACTGCAGATGGTCGGTGGCGCGGCCTCTTTCACCGCGAAGGACCGGCTCAAGCTGCTCGCCGAACTGGAGCCGCTGCGTGAGGGCGACGAGATGCGTGAAGGGGATCCCAGCCGGTGGAACTCGGCCGCCGACAAGCGGTGGATTCCGATCCGGCCGGAGAAGGTGTGCGAGGTGGCCTACGACCAGATGGAAGGCAACACCGTGGACGGAGCCGGGTCGCCGGCGACATCAGGACCCGGCCGGCGTTTCCGGCATGCGGTGAAGTTCCGGCGCTGGCGGCCGGACCGGGATCCCAAGAGCTGCACCTTCGACCAGCTCGAGGTACCGCTGAACTACGACCTGTACGACGTTCTGGAGTCCTGAAATGGCAACGGCTGCTGAGGAAATCGACGTCGACGGCGTCCAGGTCCGGCTGACCAATCGCGACAAGCCCTACTTCCCGAAACTCGGCAAGGCGGGCACCAAGGGCAAGCTCTTCGAGTATTACCTGTCGGTGGCTGACCGGATGGTGATGCTGTTACGAGACCGGCCCACGCATCTGCAGCGTTTCCCCGACGGCATCGACGGCGAGGAGATCTACCAGAAGCGGGTGCCGCAGAAGCATCCCGACTACCTGCAGACGTGCCAGGTCACCTTCCCGTCCGGCCGCACCGCCGATGCGCTCAAGGTGACCCACCCATCAGCGATCGCATGGGCGGCACAGATGGGCACGATCACGCTGCACCCGTGGCAGGTGCGGTGCCCGGACACCGAGCATCCCGATGAGCTGCGCATCGACCTGGACCCGCAGCCCGGGACGGATTTCGGTGACGCCAGTTCGGTCGCGGTGGACGTGCTCAAACCGCTGCTCGACGAGTTGGGTCTGGTCGGCTATCCGAAGACCTCGGGCGGCCGAGGCGTACATGTCTTCCTGCGAATCAGAACCGACTGGGACTTCATCGCGGTGCGTCGTGCAGGCATCGCGCTGGCCCGCGAGGTCGAGCGCCGTGCACCCGATGCGGTCACCACTTCGTGGTGGAAGGAAGAGCGGGGTACGCGCATCTTCATCGACTACAACCAGAACGCCAGGGACCGCACGTTCGCCTCGGCGTATTCGGCGCGCAAGACTTCGATCGCCACCGTGTCGACACCTTTGACGTGGGACGAATTGCGCACCGCCGAGCCCGATGACTTCACGATCTCGACGGTGCCGGATTTCGTTGCGGGACGGCCCGATCCGTGGGCCGACATCGACAGCGATGCGCAATCGCTCGAACCACTGTTGAAGATGGTGAAAGCCGACGAGGAGCGGGGACTGGGTGACCTGCCGTATCCGCCGAACTACCCGAAGATGCCCGGCGAGCCGCCGCGCGTGCAGCCCAGCAAGAAGGTCGCATCCAACTGGGACGCCGACGGTAACCCGGTGAAACCCGACTGACGAAAACGCGCCATCGGCCGCGATGTGCTCTTAGCATCGACAAATCGCCAGCAGATGGTCATCAATTCACATCGCCATACGGGTCTGCGTAGCCGGCCTGACGGCGGTCGCTGTATTGAGCGCGCCGGTCGGCATCCCCTCCGCGGGGGCTCAATCCTGTCCCGACATCGAGGTGGTGTTTGCGCGCGGGACGGGTGACCCGCCCGGTGTGGGCGGCGTGGGACAGGCGTTCATCGACTCGTTGCGCTCGAAAGTGGGCGGCCGATCGGTCGGCCAGTACGCGGTCAACTACGCCGCCACCATGAACTTCCTGCGAGCCGCCGAGGGCGCCGCAGACGCGAACGGTCACGTCGGATACATGACCGCGAACTGCCCGGCCACCCGGTTGGTGCTCGGCGGCTTCTCGCAGGGCGCGGCCGTCATCGACCTGATGCTCGGCGTGACTCCCGGTCTGGGAGCCATCCCCGGATTGGGTGCGATACCGGGCCTGGAGGCCGTGCCCGGCCTGGATCTCGGCGCCGTTGCCGCGCCGCTGCCTCCGCAAGCCGCCGACCATGTGGCCGCCGTCGCGGTGTTCGGCAACCCACTGGCCAAGGTCGTCGGCCCGCTGAACGCGCTCAGCCCGGTCTACGGCGGCAGGACCATCGACTTGTGCAACGCCAACGACCCGATCTGCGGCGAGGGCGATATGGACAACCGGGCCGCGCACCATCAGTACGTACCCGGAATGACCGATCAGGCAGCAACTTTCGTCGCCGGTCTCCTCTAGTCTCCGGTGCGCTGGACGCGTGATTCGAAATCGCTGTTGAAGGGGCAACCGCCCGTGACGGTGTAGTGCCCGCGTCCGGTGAGCAGGGTGATCGGATCTTGCGGCGGCTGCGGCAGCGGGTAGCTCAGGCTGATTTCGCGGTGAGCGGGCGCACCGTTCTTGCACTGGGAGTCCGTCGAGGTGTTGGTCAGCGTCCACTGGTTCTGTTCGAACGCCAGGACTTTGACGTCGTTGGGGTTCAACCAGTAACTCAGGCACCGCTGACCGCTGCGCAGGCAGTACGTCTGGATGTCGAAACTCACTTCGGCGCTACGGTTTCCGTCGACATACGTGTCGACTTCCTGATAGCGGCCGTGCAAGGACTGCGCTGGGGACGCGACGCGCGCCGGCTGACTTGCCGGGTCGGCGACCGACGCGCCGGCCTCGGGGTCACCGGTGCGGGTAAAGGTCACCGGCTGGTTACTCGCGCAGCTTCCGCTGGTCGACCGGAGGACGAATTCGCCCTCCAGGCTTCCGTCGGGCTGAGACTGCAGCGAGAAGACCTCCCAGAGTTCGACCGGCTCGGCGCCCTGGCACGTGCCCTGTTTCGCGTTGACGGCCTCCCAACGGCCGTCGATCTCGTCGAGCACCAGAGTCGACGTTGTTGTGCGTGAACCGTTGACCTTTGTCGCCGACGCGACACACCCGCCGTCGCGGCACGCCGATCGGATCACCCATTTCTCGTTGCCGCCCTGCGCGTTCTGATAGGGCTCGCCGTTGGGCTTTGTCGGCGAGCCGAATTCGACGGCGAACGTCCCGTCGAGAGGTGCATCCGGCGACTGTGCGACGGGTCGGTCGGCGCCGTCGTCGCTGATCACGGTGAGGATGGTGGCCGCGGCGGCGATGATCAGAATCACGCTGATGGGCACGACGATCGCGGTCCGTCGCCACCAGGGCAGCGACCCGTCTTCGTCGGGTGTCCGGTCCGAAGGGCCGCCGGGAGGCGGCGTTTCGGCCTGGCTGACCGAATCGGCAGGCGGCGCCTGAGTCGCCGCGTAAGCCTGTTCGTCATGCGCAGCAGGCGCGGCATGGGTTGGCGCCCACGCTTTCTTCACATGTTCGGGTGGCCCGGCCTGTGTGGGGGCCGCGGGTGCATCGGCCTGCTGCTCCTGCGGACGAGCTTGGGTCGCCGCCCAGGCTTGCCCCGCCTGAGCCGTACTGGCAGCTGCGGTGGGCGCGGACGGGGCGGGTCCTGCGGCTGTCGGCGCTGAATGTGGTTGTGCCGGTTGGGTGGAGACGGCGGGATCGGTGATGGCCTTGCTTGCCGCTTGGGCCAGTTCGACGGTCGTTCCGTAGCGTTCCTCAGGGTCTTTTGCCATACCGGCCGCGATCACGGCATCCAACTCCGGCGTCACCTCCGGCCGCGAGATCGACGGTCGCGGTGGCGGAGTCGTCAGGTGACCCGCGATCTGCTGTTCGACGCTGTTGCCGGGGAAGGGGCGGCTGGACGTGAGGCACTCATACAACACGCACGTCAACGCATAGACGTCCGCGCGGGTGTCGGTTTGGCCGGTGGTGAACCGCTCGGGCGCCATGTATGGCCATGTGCCGACCACGTTGCCGGTGGCGGTCAACTTGGTGTCGCCCGTCGCACGTGCAATCCCGAAATCGATCAGATACGAGAAATCATCTTCGGCGACGAGGATGTTCGAGGGTTTGACGTCGCGATGCACGAGCCCGATTCGATGCGCAGCATGGAGCGCCGAGGCAATCTGGGCGATGATCTTCACCGCCCGTTCCGGCTCCAATGGGCCGCGGGCAAGCAGATGTTCGAGATCCTGGCCATCGATCAGCCGCATGTCGACATACAGGCGACCTTCGATCTCGCCGAAGTTGTGAATCGGCACCACGTGGGGATTGGTCAGCCCTGCGGCCGCGAAAGCCTCGTGCCGGAAGCGCTGTTCGAACACCGGGTCGGCGGCGAGATGCGCCGGCAGCACCTTCACCGCGACCACACGCTGTGTGGCCGTGTCGAATGCCTTCCAGACCTCGCCCATGCCGCCGCGGCCCAACAACTCGACCAACCGGTATCGGCCGAACGGCGCTCCGTCCACTACGCCTCCCGCGGACAGCTGCGTACCAGCGGATTCACAGTCATCACCATAAGCCGGTCGGGGGCTGCTCGTTCGCTCTTGGAAGGGTTGCTCTACCTGTACACCCACCGCTCAGGCGCCGTGGAAATGCCACGCGCCGCGGGCCAGGTCCGGCGCGCATGGTTCGCATTTGCACCAAAATTTGCTGTTTTTGCAGTTTTCGGAATGCTCGCAACTTTCGGCTGAAACAATTCGACGATCTGACCACTCGGGGGTCACCAGGTCAAAGGGGACAGTCGATGAACTCGTCACACCAACCCAAGCCGCGCTCGTCGATCGTTGTCGTGTTGGCCGCCGCTTTTGCCCTTGTCTGCGCGTCGGCGGCGCCGACGGCGCAGGCGTTCCAGATCCAGAACCATGACCGCATCACCCGCGACGCACTGGCGCCGCTGGGAGTCGACGAAGCCACCATGGGCCAGATCCTCGTCGGCCCACCGCCGGGCGCCGGCGTGGTAGGCAGCGACGCATTCTTCGCCGACGAGTTCCGCCACATCGACAACGCAAAGGACCCCGCCGACATCTGCGCCAGAACCCAGGAAGCGTGGAACTTCTTCACTCCGCTCATCCTCAACGGCGCGCAGCCCGCCGGTCCCGGTGGCAGCGACCTCGTCGACGGGCCCGGAGCCCGCGCCGCATTCGGCGGCCTGGCCCACGCTCTGCAGGACTTCTACTCCCATTCGAACTGGGTCGAGGACAACATCGCCGTCGGCCAGCTCGATCGGATGCCGCCACCGCTGATGCCGACATGCGATCCGGCGAGCCTGCCTCCCGGGCTGCACACCGGGTTCTACGCCTTCGGAGGCGACCACCACGACCCGCTCGGCGGCTGCCCGCCCGGTGGTCCGCCGCCCGGCTTCGTCGAGTGCCACTCGACGCTGAACAAGGACTCGTGGGACACCCCCCGCGGCATGATGCTCGTGCCCGGCACCAATCCGCCGATCAACAACTACGACCTGGCTGCACGGCTGGCGACGAAGGCCACCGCCGACCTGTACTGGCAGATCCGCAACCTCGTCGTCAGCGATGCCGGAGAGTGCGCCGCCGCCAACCTCTTCCAGGTCGAGCGACGTCAAGCCTGCTGGTGAGAAGAGGTTGACGTGCCTGGCGCAGTCAGTATCCCGCGCGTCCGCCACCTAGCGGCTGCGCTGGCTTCGGTGGCGGCCGTCGCGTTGATTGCGGCCGGCACCGGTGTGCAACCAGCGCTTGCCCAGCCGGACACGACCGCCCCGACCGAGACCGCGTACGCCCCCGCAGAAGAGGCGCCTGCCGAAGTCCCGACCTACGAAGCACCGCCGGCGGTTGAGGCACCGCCTGCGGTTGAAGCACCACCGGCGGTTGAAGCGCCACCGGCGGTTGAAGCACCACCCGCTGTTGAAGCCCCGCCGGCGGTTGAAGCACCGACGCCCGTGGCACCGGAGCCGCCGCCGGAACCTCAAGCGCCCCAAGAGCCGACGACGCAAGCCCCAGTCGTCACCGAAGAGACGCAAGCACCGGAGATCGCGACGACGACGGCCGCGCCGAGTCCTACTCCGACGTCGCAGGCAACACCGACGACGCAGGCGACGACCGAGGTCACGACGGCAGCGACGACACCGTCGGCGTCGGCCACCACGTCGCCGTCCGCGGGCCCGGCAACGA
This sequence comes from Mycobacterium sp. IS-1556, assembly GCF_001499985.1. Classification (NCBI taxonomy): domain Bacteria; kingdom Bacillati; phylum Actinomycetota; class Actinomycetes; order Mycobacteriales; family Mycobacteriaceae; genus Mycobacterium; species Mycobacterium sp. IS-1556. Next base: position 75,142 of record NZ_LQIM01000001.1, on the reverse strand, counting down.
CGTCGGGAACCCCGACGGTCACGAGTGCACCAGCCGGCCTGGAGCCCGAGACGACGACGGGCACCGCGTCGCCGAGTGAGACGGTGCCCGCGGGGGGATCGCAGCAGTCGAGTCCCGAGGAAACCGCTCCCGTCGGCGGAACGACGGATTCGTCGGGGGTAACGCAGTCGCCAAGTGCAGAACTGGCGGCGGGCGTGACCGAAACCCCTGAGCCGCAGAGGTCGGAAGCATCCCCGCAGGACATCAAGATCGCGCAGTTGGCTGCCCCCGTCCAGGAAATTCCACCGCCTGCGCCGCCCGCGGAGATCGACCGCCTCCGGAACCTGGTCGTCCCCGCGGCAGATCCCGGCGCCAACGCCCCGGCGAGCGGTGCCGCTGAGGCGGGCGGTGCGACCGCGCCGTTGAAAGTGTTGCAATGGCAGCCGGACTGGGTCGAGTACGACCGGTACTTCAGGCCGCTGATCTTCAACCCCTACCCAGAACCGCTGCAGCTGGTCTACGAGGTAGCCGGGGTGCCTCGGATCCTGCTCATCCCGCCGCTGGGGCGCATCGTCACCGAAGTGCGCGATCTCGGGTCGTACAACTTCACCGCACTGCGCCTCAATCCTTTTGGAATTCCGATCGACGTCGCCGTCGGCAACTTCTTCGGCGGTGGCTACTTCCCCGGACCCGGTCTGCCACCTCCACCGCCGCCTCCACCCGTGCGGACGCTCACCGATGTCCCGGTCCAGGTCAAGTACACGGACGCGACATACCGGCCGATCGTGGTCCGAAAGATTGTCGACGTCGGCCCTGACCCGGCCGTCGGCGGTGCGCACAAAGTCCTACTCGACGGCGTCACCCCGGCGTGGGGGGAATGGAAGCAAAACGACAGCGGGGTACCGCAATTCGAGGTGCACCAAACTCAGAGCTTCCCGGGTATGGAAGGCCCCGGGGAGGGACCGTTGCCCGGCGATTACGACTTGCAGCTGGTAAGTGATTCCTCGCCCACGGGCCTCAGTGGCAAGGACATCACGTTGATCGTCGCGGCCGCGCTGGTGGCGGCGCTGGGTCTGGGCGGGATCTTCCTGACGCTGTTCCTGGGTAGACGCCGCCGCATCAGGCACTGAGGGAACCGCCGTCGGTAATGCGACGGAAACGCCGCGCATCCGGTGGCCCACCAGGTTTCCTTGACGCATGCGCGTGTCGACGGCCGTCCGCAAGTGGTCCGCGGGACTGGCGCTGCTCGCCCTCGTCGCCGGCGGCGTCGGCATGGCGGCCGTGATGATCCTCGGAAGTGTCAACGCGCCCGAGCAGGCGCAGCGGGCGACAACGCCGCGCACGACGTTAGCCCCGCCGCCGGCGAAGGTTCCGACACCGGCGGAGTTCACGGTCAACGTGATCGTCACAGACCGGCAGTGCCCACCGGAAGCGTCCGCCTGCACCTACAGGTACACGATCGAGCCGAAATACATTGGATTGCACCTGCTTCCGGAGACACCGTTCACCGTCTTCTACGAAGTCGTCGGCGGCGCGGTACCGCAGAAGGGTGAATTCACCGTCCATAAGGATCAGGCCAAGATCCTCAAAGACGTTGTCCTGGAAGGGCCGCCCAACGCCCAGCTGAAGGCGACCGTCAGGGGCGTCAACGGTGCTGCGGTGCCTCCGCCGCGCCCATGAAACGGCTTTCGGCTAAGACCCGGGTCAGTTGGTCGGCCCGACCCCGCGGGCCTGGGGTAGCGGCAGGTCGTTGTAGGTGGCGATACCGGGTGCCGCGGCCACGACCGCCGGTATCGCGTGGATCGGCGGCATTGCGGTCATGATGTGCCCGAGCACGAAGAAGTCCTCGATCGACTTGGCGTTCTCGATCATGTCCGGCGGCGGCAGGAACCCGACCTGCATGTTGACCGTCGGCCGGCCGTCGACCGTGATCTTCCAGCCGTCACCGTCGAGCTGCCAGTCCGGATCGAGGGTCTGACCCTTTTTCCACCGGACGTTGATGTCGACGACGGTCTTCCCGTTCACCACGCCCTGCCAGCTGGCGTAGACGCCCGCAACATGTCTGGCCGGGATGGTCCACGACGCCATCACGAGATCCTCTGTGGTCTGAGCATATTCGGAGACACATTTGATCTCGTCGAGCTCGACGCCGATCGAGTCGGCGACCAGTCGCACCGCTTCGGCGAACACCGCGGTGCCGTTGGCGGCCATCGGGGCCAGGTTCGGGTCGTCGATCGCGGTGCCGAACCCGGTGGGCCGCTCCGTGTCGGGGGAGTCGTAGAGCGTCGTGTCGGCGGATTCGGAGATGGTGACCTTGTCGACCCGATCGCAGGCCGTCGACGCCACGATGGCGAGCAATTCGGCGAAGCCGGGGCTGACACCGGAACCGAACAGCGTCGCACCGCCCCGCCGGCACGCCTCGTCGAGTTTGTCCCGGCCGGCACCGAGGTTGTGGCCGGTGATGAAGGACGCCGACGCCACGACGTTGACGCCGGCCTCGAGGATGCGGACCAGTTCGTCGACGTCGATCCACATCGGGTTGTAGACCACCGCGTCGGGCTTCAGCGCGAGCAGCGCGTCGACGTCGTCGGTGGCCTGCACGCCGAGCGGTGCGATGCCGGCGAGCTCACCGGCGTCCCGGCCCACCTTGTCCTTCGACCACGCGTAGAGGCCGACGAGTTCGTAGTTCGGGTTCGTGGCGATCGCCTCGACCGAACTCTTGCCGACATTGCCGGTGGTCCACTGAACGACGCGATAAGGGGTGTTTGGCACGCGCACAGCATAGGGAAACGCGACGCGTCGCGAAGGCGTTTTTACCGACCGGTGAAAAATACGTTCGGCACGCTTTAGGGTGACCGTGATGAGCGGCCGCACCAGAGGTCGTCCACCCCGGATCAGCCGAGACCAGATCGTCGCGGCGGCGCGCGGCGTGGCGGGCCGAGACCTGACGATGCAGGCGGTGGCCGACGCGCTCGGGGTCAGCCGCAAGGCGTTGCACTACTACGTCGGTGACCGGGAGGGGCTTCTGACGCTGGTGGTCGCCGACCTGTTCGAACGCGAACTGACCAGCGTTGAGTTGCCGGTCGACGACGATTGGCGTGCGGTGCTGCGCGCGTACAGCGTCGCGTTCCGCGACGGCCTGGTTCAGGTCGGGGTCGCGACCGATTTCACGCGGTTGCGCGGAATCGGCGCCGCGGCCGCCTTGGCGCTCGCTGACCGGGTGCTCGACGCGCTGCTCGCCGCCGGCTTCGCGCCCGACGCCGCGCGGTACGCCTTGACCGCGGCGTCCAACATCGCGCAGTCGGCGGCGCACAGCAGCGTCGCGCAAACCGCGTCGGGGGTGCATCGGCACCGCGCCGACACGTCCGCGGCGCTCGAACACGAACCGCAGGACATCTACCCGGCGCTGCGCACGGTGCTGGCGTCGGCCGAATCGCAACGCCACGACGCCGAGCATCAATTCGACTTCGAACTGGGCCTGTTGATCGCCGGTCTCGACCGACTTCTGGACGCCTAGAGGGGCGTCAGGATGGCCTTGCCGGTGCGCTCCTGCCCGCTGCGGTCGATCCACGTCAGGTCGATCACGTCACCGGAGTAATGACGGTCCAGCACGTATGTCAGCGTGGTCGCCGAATCGAGGGGAGTGCCGTCGAGCACGACCAGCACGTCACCGGCGGCCAGTCCGGCTCGGTCGGCGGGCCCGCCGCGCAGCACCTCGGCGATCTGCACGCCAGGGCCGCGTTGCGCCGAGCGGACGCCGACACCGAGCAACACCGGCGGCCCGATGTGCACCTCGGCGGAGGGGGCGCGGGACCGGATCTGGTTCGCGACGGGCAGGGCGTCATTGATCGGGATCGCGAAGCCCTCTCCGCCCGGGCCGAACTGGTAGTTCACCGATGCCGCGGTGGTGATTCCGACAACCTGTCCGGCGCTATTGACCACGGGTCCACCGGAATCACCCGCGACCACCGGCGCGGCGAACTCGAAAAGCCCGGCGAGTTGGTCCTTGCTGCCGGTCAACGTGTCTTCGGCGTTGACAGTGCGGCCGAAGGCGGTGATCTGTCCGACCTCGCGGGTCAGCGGTCCGTTCGTGCCGTTGGCGTTGCCGATCGCCACGACGGGTTCGCCGGGCACCAGCTGCGCGGAGTCCCCGATCGGTGCGACGGGCAACCCGTTGGCGCCGATCAGTTGCAACACCGCGATGTCGCGCCTGCGGTTGTAGCCGACCAGCTCGGCGGGATAGGACCGGCCTCCGACGCTCGCGGTGATCCGGTCGGCACCCGACACGACGTGGAAGTTGGTCAGCACGTGGCCAGCCGGATCGATCACGAAACCCGCGCCGTTACCGACGGCGCCCTGGTAGTCGATCTCGGTGTCGATGCGCACGACGGCCGGCTCCACCTGCGCCGCCGCGGCGATCGGGTCGGCGGGGGCCGCCGTGGCGGGGAAAACCGGTATGACCATGGCCAGCGCCGCGGCCAATGCGATCAGTAGCGGCGCGAACGGACGACGGACGGGGATTTTGCCCATGAACCCATATTGCCCGATGCGCGGGCGGCTAATCGTCTACGACGACGCCGCCACGTAGCCGCCTGCGGCGACGGCGGGTCGGCTCAGGTCGGCGATTGCGCAGCTTGCCGTCGGTTTGCTCGGCTTCTTCAGTGGCGGTCGAGGCGGGTTCCTGGGCGTCGGAGTCGGGCTCCTCAGCGACGGTCTTGTCCTCGTCGTCCGCGTCGGCGTCGGGCTTCTCAGACGCTGAGGCGTCCTCGTGCTCGGCGTCCTCGGACGCTTCGACCCCGGCTTCTTCGGCCTTGGCCTCTTCCGCCTCTTTCTCCTCACCAGCTTCCTCGGCGTCCTTATCGGCGCGCTTGCCCCGGCCGCGCCGCTTCTTCGGCGCCTTGACCTTGAGAGGTTTCGGCGGCGGTGGCGGCATCTCGGCGACCCAGGCCAGGTAGAACGCGAAGACGCCGAGCAGCGCGATCGCCGCGGCGGCCCCGTATATGCCGAACAACCACCGGCCCGCGTCGTCGAGCGACAGCCAGATCTCGCTGATCGCCGCGCCGAGGATCAGGACGCCCGCCAACACGTGCAACACGATGGACCAGGTCCGCAGCCTCAGCGCCAGCAGCGGTGTGCCGAACTCCGGCCTGCGGGTGCGCAGCAGCGTGAAGACCACCGGCAGCGCCGCGAGCCCGATCAGCGCGCCGACCACAATGCGCATCGCGGTGCCCAATGTGTGGGGGATGTCGCCCGATAACTCATACCAGCGAGGCAGGACGAAGAAGAAGTACAGAACACCGGCCACGACGGTGAACGATGCGTGCCAGATCACCGCGACGGTGCGGCTCATACTCCTCCTAGACATTTGGTTGGACGGGGTGCGACCGGGCGAGGCCTGCAGATCGCACCCCGTGCCGAGTGCGGAGGATGCGGGATTTGAACCCGCGAGGGCTATTAACCCAACCCGCGTTCCAGGCGAGCGCCATAGGCCACTAGGCGAATCCTCCGCGGGCCATGGTAACCGACCCTGCCGATGAGCCCGTCCGGATGCGCGTGGCTCTGGTATTAGACTCGCCGTGGACCCCGCGCGGCGTCCATCCTGTGAACTCCCCCAGGGCCGGAAGGCAGCAAGGGTCAATGGGCTCTGGCGGGTGCGCGGGGTCCCCTTCTTCCACCGTTCGAAAGGCTTCCGGTGTCTTTTCTGTCGCTCGGCCGAGATGACCTCTCCGCACAGCACGAGCAGCAGAAGCGCAACTACGCCGAGCTGCAGGCCAAAGGCCTCAAACTGGACCTCACCCGGGGTAAGCCGGCGCCCGCGCAGCTGGAGCTGTCGAACGGGCTGCTGGACCTGCCCGGCAAGGACGACTTCCGCGACGGTGACGGCACCGACACCCGTAACTACGGCGGTGTGCACGGGCTACCGGAGTTGCGGGCGATCTTCGGCGAGCTGCTGGGCATCCCGGTGCAGAACCTCATCGCCGGCAACAACGCCAGCCTGGAGCTGATGCACGACGTGGTGGTGTTCTCGATGCTGCACGGCACCGCCGACTCGCCCCGGCCCTGGAGCCAGGAACCCACGCTGAAGTTCCTGTGCCCCGCTCCCGGCTATGACCGGCACTTTGCGATCACCGAGAGCCTGGGCATCGAGATGATCACCGTGCCGATGCGCGAGGACGGCCCGGACGTCGACCTGATCGAGGAACTCGTCGCCGCCGATCCGGCCATCAAGGGCATCTGGTGCGTGCCGGTCTACTCCAACCCCACCGGCGTCACCTACTCCTGGGAAGTTGTGCGCCGGCTGGTTCAGATGCGAACGGCCGCAACGGATTTCCGAATCATCTGGGATAACGCGTACGCGGTGCACACGCTGACCCACGACTTCGTCCGGCAGATCGACGTGCTCGGGCTGGCAGAAGCCGCCGGCAACGCGAACCGGCCGCTGGTGTTCGCGTCGACGTCGAAGATCACGTTCGCCGGCGCTGGGGTGAGCTTCCTCGGCGGGTCGCTGGGCAACATCGCGTGGTATCTGCAGCATGCGGGCAAGAAGTCGATCGGCCCCGACAAGGTGAACCAACTGCGGCACCTGCGCTTCTTCGGCGACGCTGACGGGGTGCGCCTGCAGATGCAACGCCACCAGCAACTGCTCGCGCCGAAGTTCGCCGCCGTGCTGGAGATCCTCGAGGACCGCCTCGGCGAATCCAAGATCGCGTCGTGGACCGACCCCAAGGGCGGCTACTTCATCAGCCTCGACGTGCTGCCCGGAACGGCCAAGCGCACCGTGGCGCTGGCGAAGGACGCCGGCATAGCGGTGACCGAGGCCGGTGCGACATTCCCGTACCGGAAAGACCCCGAGGACAAGAACATCCGGATCGCACCGACATTCCCCGCCGAACCGGAGCTACGCGCGGCGATCGACGGTCTGGCCACCTGTGCCCTGCTGTCGGCCACCGAGTCGCTGCTCTCGTAGGCCCGTTTGTGAATCTGACGACGAAATCCGCCCGAAAACGTCGCCAGATTCACAATCGAAACCCCCGCGAATACAACGCGCTCTCGACCCTGGCCACATAGGTGGAGCGCCGATAACGCAGCAGGTCTCTGCTGACCCGGATGATCAGCCAATCCAGCCCGGTCAATACGAACTGCTTGTCGATATCGCGCTGCCGCACTGCGGGATCGGTCCAGTGTTGCGGCCCGTCGTATTCGATACCGACTTTGAAATCCTCATACGCCATGTCGACGCGTGCGACGAACTGCCCGTACTCGTCGAATATCCGGACCTGCGTCTGCGGGGCCGGAAGGCCCGCATCGATCAACGCCAGCCGGGCAAGCGTCTCTTGCGGGGATTCCGCACCGCCGTCCATCAGCGGAAGCACGCTGCGCAGTCGCGGAATGCCGCGGGCCCCCGCGTGTGCAGCGATCACCGCCTCCACGTCGACGTGTTTGAGACCAGTCGCATTGGCCAGAGCGTCGAGACGTTGCACTGCGACGGTCCGAGACTCGAGATGGCGACCGAGGTCGAACGCGGTGCGGGCCGGCGTCGTCACACGCATCTCGCTTATCGTCACGAGTTCGTTCGGCAGCACCCGTTCAGTCCTGACGACGAGTTTCGGTGGCGGCCTCCGATTGTCGTGGACCAGCTCCGCGGCCTCCGACGGATCGATCCACTTGGTACCCAGGACCGCCGCCGCCGACAGGCCCGCAACGACTCCGCGCCGCTTCGACCACAGCCAGGCCGCCTGGGCACGATGCTGTGCCGACACGGTGGCGTCGCGTGGGACGTAGATTCCCGGATACATCGGTGCGTACAGGCGGCGCATCGTGCGCTCGGAGATGCTGCCTGTCGACAACACTTCGGTTCCGACGAACGGCCACGGCAGCTCGGTCATGCCCGTACGGTGCACGCGTGGACCGACGGATCAGGGCTGCGGTCGGCGAGTCATCCACAGAGTTGCGCCGCCCGGCCGAGCCCGTTTGTGAATCTGACGACGCGTATCGCCTCCCAACCGTCGTCAGATGCACAATCCAGCGACGCAGTGGTGGCCCACTGGGCCGTCAGACCGCATCGGTAGCCTGCTGAGCGTGGCGCTCTACCGCAAGTACCGGCCTGCGACGTTCGCCGAAGTCGTCGGACAGGAACATGTCACCGAGCCCCTTTCGACGGCCCTTTCGTCCGGCCGGATCAACCACGCGTACCTGTTCTCCGGTCCGCGGGGGTGCGGCAAGACCTCGTCGGCGCGCATTCTGGCCCGCTCGCTGAACTGTGCGCAGGGTCCGACGGCCACCCCGTGCGGGGTGTGCGACTCGTGTGTGGCACTCGCGCCCAACGGGCCGGGCAGCGTCGACGTCGTCGAACTCGACGCCGCCAGCCACGGCGGCGTGGACGACACCCGCGAGCTGCGCGACCGCGCGTTCTATGCACCGGCGCAGTCGCGGTACCGGATCTTCATCGTCGACGAAGCGCACATGGTCACCACGGCCGGCTTCAACGCGCTGCTCAAGATCGTCGAGGAGCCGCCGGAACACCTGATCTTCGTGTTCGCGACCACCGAACCGGAGAAGGTGCTGCCGACGATCCGCTCGCGCACGCACCATTACCCGTTCCGGTTGCTGGCCCCGCGCACCATGCGGTCGCTGCTGGAGGGCATCTGCGCGCAGGAGGGCGTGACCGTCGACGATGCGGTGTATCCGTTGGTGATCCGCGCCGGTGGCGGATCGCCGCGTGACACGCTGTCGGTGCTCGACCAGCTTCTGGCGGGAGCCGAGGGAAATCACGTCACCTATGCGCGGGCTCTGGCGCTGCTCGGTGCGACGGACGTCGCGCTGATCGACGACGCGATCGACGCGCTTGCCGCCAACGACGCCGCCGCCCTCTTCGGGGTTGTCGAGGCGGTGATCGACGCCGGCCACGACCCGCGCCGGTTCGCAACCGACCTGCTGGAGCGGTTCCGCGACCTGATCGTCCTGCAGTCGGTGCCCGACGCGGGAGCGCGTGGCGTCGTCGACGGGCCGGAGGATGTGCTCGAGCGGATGCGTGAGCAGGCGACGCGCATCGGGACTGCGACGCTGACCCGCTACGCCGAGGTGGTGCACGCCGGGCTCGGCGAGATGCGGGGCGCCACCGCGCCTCGACTGCTTCTCGAAGTGGTGTGCGCGCGGCTGCTGCTGCCGTCGGCCAGCGACACCGAATCGGCGCTGCTGCAACGTGTCGAGCGAATCGAGACCCGGCTGGACATGTCGATCCCGGCCGGAGAGGGCGCCGCGGCGCAGGGCAGCGGGCCGCCGAGGCAGTACGCCCGCAAGAGCAGGGCGGCCGAACCGCCTCAGGCTGCGCCCGAGCCCTCGGCGCCCACCGAACCGGCGTCGGAAGTCAAGGCCCCGGAAGTCAAGGCCCCGGAAGTCAAGGCCCCCGAAGACAAAGCGCCCCAAGAGAAGGCGCCGTCACCTCCACCGGTGCGTCCGCCGTCGGACCCGGTGGTGGAGGCGCCGGCGGCGGCCGGCGAGCCGAACGCGGCCGCCGTGCGCAGCATGTGGTCGACGGTGCGCGACAAGGTCCGCGAACGCAGCCGCACCACCGAGGTGATGCTGTCGGGCGCGATCGTCCGCGCGATCGAGGGCGACACGCTGGTGCTCAGCCACGACTCGGCGCCGCTGGCCAAACGGTTGGCCGAACAGCGCAACGCCGACGTCATCCGCGAAGCGTTGAAGGACGCTCTCGGGGTGAACTGGAAGATCCGCTGCGAGACCGGTTCTGCGGATCCTGCGCCCGCTCAGACCAAGCCGGTTGCCGACGTGGCGGCGCCGCAGCGCGACGAGGACGAGGAAGACATGTTGGCCGAGGCCGGCAGCGACACCTCCGACACCCCGCGCCGGGATCCCGAGGAAGCCGCGCTCGAGCTACTGCAGAACGAACTGGGCGCGCGGCGCATCGACGGCTGACGCCTACGGCGTCCACCAGGGCCGCAGCGGCAGCCCGCCATCGCGCCCGTCGCTGTCCAGCTTGACCGCCAGAACCTGGTGTAGCTGAACCACATTCGTCTCGAACCCGAGGCGCGACCCGGCCATGTACAAGCCCCACACCTTGGCGGTGGCCAGGCCGACCTCGGCGACCGCCTCGTCCCAGTGCTCCACCAGGTTGCGACACCAGTCGCGCAACGTCAGCGCGTAGTGGTTGCGCAGGTTCTCCTCGTGCACTACCTCCAGGCCGACGTCCTGCGCCTCGCTGATGATCCGTCCGGACCCGGTCAGCTCCCCGTCGGGGAAGACGTAGCGGTCGATGAAGCCTCCCGCTGTCGCCCCCGTCCTGTTGTCCGGACGCGTGATGCAGTGGTTGAGCAGCAACGCGCCGGCGCGCATCCTCGACTGCAGGAAAGCGAAGTAGGCCGGATAATTGTGCACGCCGATGTGCTCGGTCAGCCCGATCGACGAGACCGCGTCGAAGCCGTCCTCGCGCACATCGCGGTAGTCACCGTGCCGAACCTCGGCCAGATCGCCGAGGCCGTCCTCGGCGATCGCGTTCTGCGCCCAGGACGCCTGTTCTTTCGACAGCGTGACGCCGATCGCCTTGACCCCGTGGCGCGCGGCGTAGCGCACCATGCCGCCCCAACCGCAGCCCACGTCGAGCAGCCGATCGCCGGGCTTGAGCCGCAGCTTCTCGAACACCAGCCGGTACTTGTTCTCCTGCGCTTCCTCCAGGGTGGCCCCGTGGTGCGGATAGCACGCGCACGTGTAGGTCATCGACGGGCCGAGCACCCACTCGTAGAACGTGTTTGACACGTCGTAGTGGTGGTGGATCGCCTCGGCGTCACGGGTCTTGCTGTGCCGCAGGCCCTCTGCGATTCGACGCCAGCGTGGCAGTGCCTCCTGCGGCGGCGGCGCGATCGGCTTGAGGTGCTCGATACCGATGGAACGCACGATGTTGGCGAGCACCCGCGCCGGCGGTCGTTTGAAATCCATCTTGTCGGCGAGCGCCTTGAGCAGCTCGTAGGGATCACCCGGGTGCACGCCGTGCGGTTCCAGGTCGCCCGACACGTAGGCCCGCGCCAGTCCCAAATCGCCGAAAGCGGTCGCCAGATAGGTCGTACCGCGAGGGGTCAGCAATTCGAGGCCGAGCGGCGAATCTTCGGGCCCGGCCGAACTCCCGTCGTATGCCGTGAATCTCAGCGGTAGGTTCCCCGCGGCGAGGATCTCCAGAATCTCCGCCAGCGTGAGCTTTCTGGCCGGCGCGTGAGAATGTGCGGCGTTTTCTTTGAAGGTCGTCATCGTCTTTGCACCGCCTTCGCATACAGATCGAGGAGCCGGGAATCTGGATCGTAGGCTTTTTTGACGATCTTGTAGGTTTCCCCGCCGTAGAGATCGTCAAACTCGTCGCGGCCGTAGTACGAATCCGAGTACAGCGATTTGTGTCCGTCGAGTTCACTGACCTTGCGTTCGATCAGCTTGTTGGTGTGGCCCTGCTCGGCAGGCCAGTTGGGTCCGATAGGCACCGAGGACCAGAACCCCACGTTGACGTAGGTGTGGCCCGGCCGCAGAGGATAAAGCGGCCAGCCGCCACCTGTTCTCGGGTCGTCGCGAAGACGCAACGGGCACAACCAGATCGGCTCGATCGGAACATCGGCGAGGAACCAGTGCAGGAATTCGGCGACCCGCTCGATCGGCACCTCGACGTCCTGCACGACGCGTTCGCGCGGCGGCCGCCCGTTACGCTTCTCGATCCGGTCGGCGATGTCGAACCGCTGATCGTAGGCGATGAGCTTCCAGTAGAAGCTGCTGCGCCGGTAGCGCCGTGGCCACCACCGCCGGATCCGCGGGTTCTGTGCGCCGAACGCCCGTGAGCACCAGAACCAGTCGGTGTCCCACCGCCAGAGGTAGTCGTGGATCGTCAGCCGGTCGTGTTTTTCGGCGCCGTTGTCGCCCGAATGCTGGATCGAGCGGTAGTAGATCTGCTGGCCGGTGTAATCGCTGACGGGTCCGGGCGTCGCGGTTTGGAAGCCAAGCGTCAGGTACGCCTCGTCGGCGGAGAACACCACACCGTCGAGATAGTCGACCGGGGTGCCCCCAGAGTCTCCGTAACCGCCGGTCTCGACGATGCGGTCCATGGCGGCGACGAGATCCTCGATGGTGTTGAACCGCAGGTGGCGAACGGCGACGAACGGGTGGACCGTCTCCAGCTCGATCTTCAACCGGACCGAATAACCCAACGTGCCATAGGAATTCGGGAAAGCCCGATACAAGTCGACGTGCTGGTCCGGCGACGCGGTGAGCACCTCGCCGGTGCCGGTCAGGATATCCATCTCCAGCACCGACTCATGCGGTAGGCCGTTGCGGAACGATGCGGACTCGATGCCGAGCCCGGTGACGGCGCCACCGAGCGTGATCGTCTTCAGTTGCGGTACCACCAACGGGGACAAGCCGTATGGCAGCGTCGCGGCGACCAGGTCTTCGTAGGTGCACATGCCCGCCACATCGGCGGTGCGGGCCTCGGGGTCGACGGCGATGACACCGGTCAGGCCCGAGACGTCCAACCCCTTGACGGTGGTCTTGGCGCGGGCTCGAAACAGGTTCGACGTGGGCTTGGCGAGTCGCACGGTCGCATCGGGCGGGATCGCACGGTAGCTGGACAGTAGCCGCTGCACGCCCGCGGCATGTGAAGCACGTGCGTCGGTTCGGGCAACAGACACGCATATACGCTAGTCCGCGGTGGCACCTGATGCGACCCAACCAACCCCTTCAACCAAGGAGCTCGTAGGAGATGGGACAGGTCAGCGCGTCCAGCACGGTTCTGATCGACGCGGCGCCGGAGGCGGTGCTGTCGGCTGTCGCGGATTACGCGACCGTGCGTCCGAGAATTCTGTCGCCGCACTACAGCGAGTACAAGGTGCTCGAGGGCGGCCAGGGCGCGGGAACCGTGGCGAGTTGGAAGCTGCAAGCGACGAAGTCGCGCGTGCGCGACGTGACAGCCAACGTCGACGTTGCGGGTCACACGGTGATCGAGAAGGACGCCAATTCGTCGATGATCACCAACTGGACCGTCGCGCCCGCAGGGCCTGGCTCCTCGGTGACCGTCAAGACGTCCTGGCAGGGCGCCGGCGGTATCGGCGGCTTCTTCGAGAAGACGTTCGCGCCGCTCGGTCTGCGCAAGATCCAGGCCGAGGTGCTGGCGAACCTGAAAAAGCACGTGGAGGAAAACCCACGTTAAGCGGTTGATCACAAGCACCAGGTGCGAGCAATCAACCCCGTTAGAGGGCAACAGGTGCGTTAGAGGGCAACAGGCGCGCTAACTGGCGCCCAAGAAGCCCGCTATGCCGCGCACCACGGCGTCGGCGTACTTCTGCCGGCCTTCCGCCGTCTTCATCAGCGCCGAGTCGACCGGGTTCTTCATGTTGCCCAGCTCGACGAGTATCGACGGGTACTGGGCGAGGTTCAGCCCGGCGATGTCCGAGCGTGGGTTGAGGCCGTCGGAGCCGATGTAGGTCGACGGCACGAAGCCCGACGCCTGCAACTGGTCGCGCATGATCGCCGCGAACCGAGGAGACGGCCCCGCCTGCGCGTCGTTTAGCGGCGGGGACGAGTACAGCACGTGAAATCCGCGCCCGGTGGGCGGGCCGCCGTCGGCGTGAATGCTCACGATCGCGTTCGGCTTAAGCGAGTTGGCCATCGCGGCGCGCTCGTCGACGCAGGGGCCTACTGCGGTGTCGTTGCCCCGCGACATCGCGGTGCGCACGCCGAGCGCGGTGAGCGCTTGGCGGATGCGCAGGGTGGTATCCCAGGCGAAGGTGTGCTCGGCGTAGCCGTCGCCGGTGGAGGTTCCGCTGGCCTGGCAGTCCTTGGTGCCGCCGCGGCCGGTGGGCACCTGTCGGCTGATCGATGCGTCGTTGGCGCCGTTGTGGCCCGGGTCGAGGAACACGATCTTGCCCGCGATACTGGCGGGCGCGGCGGCGACTTCGGCGGCTGGGCTGACGAGGGTCGATGCGGCAACGAGCAGTCCGGTGGCCACTGCGGCGCAACCGCGCATTGCTCGAGTGGCGCCGACACGCAGGCGGGCAGGCACGGGCGTCACCGTAGCCGCAACCACGACTACGCTGAAAGGCCAAACCGCCGCGAGCGGGCGAGGCGAGACCAAGTCGAAACCCGTCCGCAATCAACACGCAAGGGGACCAGTCATGCAACCCGGAGGCCAACCGGATATGTCGGCCCTGCTCGCGCAGGCGCAGCAGGTGCAGCAGCAATTGATGGAGGCGCAGGAGGCGCTGGCCAACTCCGAGGTGCACGGGCAGGCCGGCGGCGGTCTGGTGCAGGTCACGATGAAGGGCAGCGGTGAGGTGGTCGCCGTGTCGATCGACCCGAAGGTCGTTGACCCCAACGACGTCGAGACGCTGCAGGACCTCGTCGTCGGCGCGATCGCCGACGCCTCCAAGCAGGTCACCATCCTCGCCCATGACCGGCTCGGGCCGCTGGCGGGCGGGATGGGCAATATGGGCCTGCCGGGAATGTAATTGTCCCTCCATGTTTGAAGGACCCGTCCAGGATCTGATCGACGAGCTCGGCAAGCTGCCCGGTATCGGGCCGAAGAGCGCGCAGCGGATCGCCTTCCACCTGCTGTCGGTGGAGCCACCCGACATCGACCGGCTGACCGCCGTGCTCAACAAGGTGCGCGACGGGGTGAAGTTCTGCGCGGTGTGCGGGAACGTCTCCGACGACGATCGCTGCCGCATCTGCAGCGATCCGCGGCGCGACGCGTCGCTGGTGTGCGTGGTCGAGGAGCCCAAGGATGTGCAGGCCGTCGAGCGCACCCGTGAGTTCCGCGGCCGCTACCACGTGCTGGGTGGTGCGTTGGATCCGCTGTCGGGGGTCGGGCCGGAACAGCTGCGAATCCGCGAGTTGCTCAACCGGATCGGGGAGCGGGTGGACGGGGTGGATGTCACCGAGGTGATCATCGCGACCGACCCCAACACCGAGGGCGAGGCCACGGCCACGTACCTGGTGCGCATGCTGCGCGATATCCCGGGGCTGACCGTGACGCGGATCGCGTCCGGTCTGCCGATGGGCGGGGATCTGGAATTCGCCGACGAGCTGACGTTGGGCAGGGCGCTGGCTGGCCGCCGGGCCATGGCATAGGTTGGCCGTCATGCCGGACGAGGAGTTCAAGGTCGAGGTCGAGCTGGGCAGCGATGAGCACCGGCTCTCGTTCTGGGAGAAGCTGCGAACCCTGGACCTGGACGACGGCGCGCGCCGACGGCTCGGGTCGCGGGTGACGGTGACGCGCGACGGCGATCGCATCCAGCTGTACACGCACACGCTCGCGGATGCGCAGGAGGCCGAACGCACGCTGCGCGCGTTGGTGGCCGACGACCACGTGAGTGCGCAGTACACCCTGAGCCGGTGGGACCCCTCGAGCCAGGAGTGGGTGGATCCGGTCAGCGGGCACGAGGTGACCGACGATGCGCGCGAGGCGCCCGCGCCGGACCCGAGCTACGTGATCCTCGAGGCCTACAAGCCGCAGTTCCTGCGCGACCTCGGGCTGTAACCACCGCCCTTGTAGCCCGAGCCGATCGGCGCCGTAGGGCCCGCCCGCCTAACCTCAGGAGTCACAGCTATCGACGCTTGGTAGACGTGTTCTCGCACTTTCCCTGCCAAACGTCGATCGGTGTGACGTGTCGGTGGTCCCGTGCACGATGCCGTCATGACTGAAATCTTCATCGGCAGTGAGGCTGTCGCGGCGGGACGGCTGACCCGTCATGAACTGAAGCGGTGGTACCGCCCCGTCTTTCGCGGTGTGTACGTGCCCAAAGATGTTGAGTTCTCATTGCGGGATCGGGCGATCGCGGCATGGTTGGCGTCACGCCGCAAAGGTGTCATCGCGGGAGTCGCGGCATCCGCCCTACACGGCGCCCCGTGGGTGGATCCATCGCAGCCGATCGAACTCGTCGGCGTGCGGATTCGTCCACAACCGGGTCTGATTCCGAGAGCGGATGACGTCGACGTAGACGAGGTCACCAGGATCGGCGGACTGCCGGTGACGTCTCGAGTCCGAACGGCCTTCGACATGGGTCGCCGGCTTCACCGGACCGAGGCGTTGGGTCGTCTTGACGCGCTCATGTGGAATCAGCGCTACGACATCGACGAGGTTGCGCAACTAGGTCAAAGGCATCGACACGCTCCCGGATTGAACCGGTTGTACGAGTTACTTCCACTCGTCGACGGCGGAGCCGCCTCGATACCGGAATCCCGAATCCGACTGTGGTTACACGACGCCGGCCTGCCGCGGCCGGAGACACAGATTCCGGTAATCGTCGGCCATCGGCCGCAAGCGTGGCTGGACATGGGTTGGCGGGAATACAAGGTCGCCGTCGAGTACGACGGGGACCACCACCGCAAGAACCGGCGCCAGTACGTCAAGGACATCGCGAGGCTGCGAATGCTGGAGGCGCTCGGGTGGATCGTCATTCGGGTGATCGCGGAGGACAAGCCTGAGGACGTCATTGCACGGGTCGAGGCTGCGCTGATCGGTCGGGGCTGCAACCTCGACCTCGACGACATGCAAAGGTTCAAGCGCAGTTTGGCCGCCTAGTGTCCAACTTTGAGCTCGATTCACGGACGGTTTCGCCCAGCTTCGGTGATGAATCTGTCCGCAGCCTGGCTTTCTAGCTGGAACGCAGTCACACTGATCAACTTTCTGCGGGCAAAGTGCGAGAACGCGTCGGCAAAACGTCGATAGTTGTGACTCGCGGAGGGCAAGTTGCACAATTGACAGCTCGGCCGCGCTACACAGAGCGCGCAACACAATTCAAAGATGCAACAACTAAGACGCCCGCCGCGGTGCGGCCAGGCGTTCACGGCGGAGCCGGTCGACCTCGGGCAGCTCGATCGGCGCCAGCTCGCCCACCACCTGGCTCAGCAGATGGTCGGCCAGCTCCGGATTGCGGGCCAGACACGGGCCGTGCAGATAGGTGGCGACGACGCTGCCCTGCACCGCGCCGTCGTAGCCGTCGCCGGCCCGGTTGCCCGCACCCTTCTCGACGCGGGCCAACGGCTGCGCATCACCACCGAGAACCGTTCCGCCGCGGTGGTTCTCGAAACCGGTGAGCCGCTGCGACAAGCCGGCCAACAACGGCTCCGACACGACCTCGCCGATCGTGCGCTGGTCCTGCGGCGAGGTGGTGACGTCGAGCAGGCCGACGCCGTCGACACGTTCACCCGACGACGTCTCATACCAGTGCCCGAGCACCTGGATGGCCGCGCAGATCGCCAGCACCGGCGCACCGCGTCCGGCGGCCTGCTGCAGACCCGGATACCGCAGTAGGTGCCTGGTGGCCAGCCGTTGCGCGTAGTCCTCGGCGCCGCCGAGCGTGTACAGGTCCAGTTCGGCGGGCACCGGGTCGGTCAGCGTGATCTCCACGACCTCGGCGTCGATTCCGCGCAGCCGCAGGCGTTCTCGCAGTACGACGGCGTTGCCGCCATCACCGTAGGTGCCCATCACGTCGGGCAGCACCAGCCCGATGCGCACCGTCGACTCAGCCACCGGGCAGCCGCCTGTTCAGTTGCAGAAATGCCGTGTAGTTCGCGATCACCTCGACGTGCCCCGGCGGGCAAGACTCGATCGCGTTGAGCGTGTCGTGCACCAGCGTGTGCTCGACGCCGGCGTAGCCGAGGCGCACCGCGAGGTCGGTGCCGCGTTCACCGGCGGCCACGACTTGCGTGTCGCCGAAATGCTCGAACCGCACATCCCACAGCCACGACAGATCCTCCCCGTCGGGCACCTGGCCGTTGACCGAGATCACCACGCCCGCACCGTGTTTGTCGACCATCGACAGCGCCTCCTGCCAACCCGCCGGGTTCTTCGCCAGCAGCACGCGCACGGTGTGCTCGCCGAGTCGAACAGTGCGGTACCGGCCCGCGACTTCGTCGACGGCGGACACCGCCGCAACAGCTGCGGCGGCGTCGGCGCCCATCGCGACCGCGGCGGCCACCGCCTGGGTGGCGTTGCCACGGTTGACCGCGCCGGGCAACGCCAGCGTCATCGGTAACGAAAACCCCTCCGGTCCATGAATATTCGACTCGTCGAACCACCATTGCGGGCTCGGACGCTTGAAATCCGTTCCGGTGGAATACCAATGCGAACCGTCGCGCACGATGATCTCACCCGATCGCGGACAGCTCACCGAGTCGTTCGCCCAGCTGCCACCCGCGGCCACCCATACGACGTTCGGGCTGTCGTAGGCGGCCGACGTCATCAGCACGTCGTCACAGTTGGCGACGACCACCGCCGAGGGATGACGGGCCAGCCCGCCGCGCAGCGTGCGCTCGATGTGGTTGATCTCGCCGACGCGGTCCAGTTGGTCCCGCGACAGGTTCAGCAGCACGACGACGGTGGCTTCAACCGCGTCCAATACGTGGGGCACGTGCATCTCGTCGACCTCGAGCGCGGCCAACCCGGCGTCACGCGCACCTGCGAGGGCCGCGACCAGACCGGCGTCCATGTTGGCGCCCGTGTCGTTGGTGGCCACTGCGCCGATCGTGCGCAGCGCCGCGGCGACCATCCGGGTGGTCGTCGACTTGCCGTTGGTTCCGGTCACCACCACAGTGCGGCGGTCCCGGCCCAACTGGCGCAGCAACGACTTGTCGAGGGCCAACGCGACCAGCCCACCGATCATCGCGCCCGCACCTCGACCGGTGACCCGCGACGCCCAGCGTGCGGCTGCGCCCGCCGCGAGTGCTGCCCGTCCCCGAGTGGTGACCATCCCCGGGATTCTAAGGAGCCGACACGCTGGCGAGCGATTCGGCGAGGTCCCGGCTTTGTCACTGCTGCGTGCCATCCTGACGAAGTGACCCGAACTGGCGCCGGATGTCGCCGGCCGGGCGGCTCCTGGGGCCGGCCGGCGAGCGAGGACGGTGCCGGCTGGGCGGTCGTCGACGTGGAGACGTCGGGCTTCCGGCCGGGACAGGCACGCATCGTCAGCGTCGCCGCGCTCGCACTCGGCGACGACGGCAACGTCGAACACAGCCTCTACAGCCTGCTCAACCCGGGCGTCGACCCCGGGCCCACCCATGTGCACGGGCTGACGGCCGCGATGCTGGAGGGCCAGCCGACATTCGCCGACGTCGTCGACCACCTCGTCGAGCTGCTCGCCGGGCGCACCCTCGTCGCACACAACGTCGGTTTCGACTACTCGTTCCTGGCCGCCGAGGCCGAGCTGGTCGACCGCGAACTGCCCACCGATACCGTGATGTGCACGGTCGAACTGGCCCGCCGCCTCGACCTCGATGTCGAGAACCTGCGGCTCGAGACACTGGCCGCGCACTGGGGCATCAGCCAGATGCGGCCGCACGACGCGCTCGACGACGCGCTGGTGCTCGCGCAGATCCTCAAACCGGCGCTGGTGCGGGCCCGCGAACGCAAGGTGTGGCTGCCGGTGCATCCGGTCACGCGGCGACGCTGGCCGAACGGCTTCGTCACGCACGACGAGCTGCGCCCGCTCAAGTCGGTGGCGGCGCGGCTACCGTGCCCGTATCTGAATCCGGGCCGCTTCGTCGCGGGGCGGCCGCTCGTGCAGGGCATGCGCGTCGCGTTGTCGGCGGAGGTGAAGCACACGCACGAGGAGCTCATCGAGCGGATCCTGCATGCCGGACTCGCCTACACCGACGCCGTGGACCCCGAAACCTCGCTGGTGGTCTGCAACGACGCCTGCCCGGCGCAGGGCAAGGGCTACCAGGCCAACGAGTCGGGTGTTCCGCTGGTCACCGACGCCGACTTCATGCGCTGTCTCGACGGCGTCGTCGGCGGCACCGGCATCGAGGAGTTCACCGACACCACGCTGGCCGGCGACCAGTTCGCACTCTTCTGATCGCCGCCTTCGGCGGCAGTGTTCTGATCGCCTCAGAGACAGCCTTTCAGCGGGCGGCGCGGTTGACCGCCGACACCACCGCGCGCAGCGATGCGGTGGTGATCGACGGTGCGATACCGACGCCCCACACAGTCTTCCCGTCGATCGACGCCTCGACGTACGCCGCGGCCTGGGCCTCCTCGCCGGCCGACAGCGCATGCTCGGAGTAGTCCAGCACGGAGATCTGGTAGCCCAACGCGCCTAATGCATCGCAGAACGCCGCCAGCGGACCGTTGCCCGCGCCGACGATCTCGCGCTCGACCCCGTCGACCTTCACCACCGCATCGATGGTGTCCGTGCCGCCGTCGACCTCGGACGCCGTCACCTTCTGGCGGATCCGTTCGAGCGGGCGGACCGGGGCCAGGTACTCCTCGGCGAAGACGTCCCACATCTCCTTCGGCGAGACTTCACCGCCCTCACCGTCGGTGATCTGCTGGATCGCCTGGCTGAACTCGATCTGCAGCCGCCGCGGCAGCGCCAGGCCGTGGTCGGCCTTCATGATGTAGGCGACACCGCCCTTGCCGGACTGCGAGTTGACCCGGATCACCGCCTCGTAGGTGCGGCCGACGTCGCGCGGGTCGATCGGCAGATAGGGGACCTGCCAGAGGATGTCATCGACGTCGGCGTCCTGCTCGTCGGCGGCGACCTTCATCGCGTCCAGACCTTTGTTGATCGCATCCTGGTGGCTGCCGGAGAACGCGGTGTAGACCAGATCGCCGCCGTACGGGTGGCGTTCGTGCACCGGCAACTGGTTGCAGTACTCGACGGTGCGGCGGATCTCGTCGATGTTGGAGAAGTCGATCTGCGGGTCGACGCCACGGCTGAACAGGTTCAAGCCCAGCGTCACCAGGCAGACGTTGCCGGTGCGCTCACCGTTGCCGAACAGGCAGCCCTCGATCCGGTCGGCACCTGCTTGGTAGCCCAATTCGGCTGCGGCGACGGCGGTTCCGCGGTCGTTGTGCGGGTGCAGGCTCAAGATGATGCTGTCCCGCGGGGTCAGATGCCGGTGCATCCACTCGATCGAGTCGGCGTAGACGTTGGGCGTCGCCATCTCGACGGTGGCCGGCAGGTTGACGATCAGCGGCACATCGGGTGTGGGCCCGACGATTTCGGCGACGGCGTTGCAGACGTCGACTGCGTACTCCAACTCGGTGCCGGTGTAGGACTCGGGGGAGTATTCGAAGCGCCACTTGGTGTCCGGGTATTTCTCGGCCTGTTCGACGCACAGCCGAGCGCCGTCGGTGGCGATCTTCTTGACGGCCTCGCGGTCGGCGCGAAAGACCACGCGGCGCTGCAGGATCGACGTCGAGTTGTAGAAGTGCACGATCACGCGGGGCGCGCCCTGGCACGCCTCGAACGTCCGCTCGATCAGTTCCGGCCGGCACTGCGTCAGCACCTGGATCGTGACGTCGTCGGGGATCATGCCCTCGGAGATGATCTCGCGGACGAAGTCGAAGTCGGTCTGGCTTGCCGACGGGAAGCCGACCTCGATCTCCTTGTAGCCCATGCGCACCAGCAGGTCGAACATGCGGCGCTTGCGGGCCGGGCTCATCGGGTCGATCAACGCCTGATTGCCGTCCCGCAGGTCGACCGCACACCACATCGGCGCGGTCTCGATCACCTTGTCCGGCCAGGTGCGGTCAAAAGGAAACGGAACCGGGCCCGATGCCGGGCTGCCGCCGGGCACCTCCTCGGCGAAGCTGCGGTAGCGGCTGACCGGCATCGCCGACCCGCGTTGGGTGTTGTACGCCGGCTGGCCGGGGTGAGGCGGACCGGACGGCTTGGTGATCTGGCGTACCGACGAAAACGCGTCGGGTGAATCGGGTGATGGTTTCGAGAATGTGGTCACGGTGGTCGCTCCGGGAGTTTCAAAGGGGACTCGACCGGCGCATCGCGAACACCCGCGACGGGAAGCCGGTCTGGATCAGACCCCGTCGCGGCTGCCGAGAAGGAGCACCCGCTGCACGGGGGCCACTGTACTCCGGGCCCCGACGCGCCACAAAATGGACTCCTGCAGGCCGCGACCGCGCAGCTAGGTACGGTTCCGAGCCTCAACGTGTACGTGGGGTGAGCGCTCGCCGCCGCGGCGCTGGCTAGAGTGCAAGCGGTGATAAGGCTTGACCGGCGATGGTGGCTGGCGATCGGCGTCGTCGTGGTCGCGATTGTGGCGCTGGTCTACTCCCAGCTGCAACAACCGCCGCAGGAGTGCCGCCCGGTGCTCGATCTGCTCGAGTTCAACAAGTCCCAGAACGACTTGATCAGCTCGAAGAGCGAGGGCGCGCAGGGTCCGCCGACCGCGGCCGAGGAGCTGGCGTATCAGCAGTGGGCCGACGGGTTGGCTGAACGCGCGCGGAAGATCGACGCGCCCGAGCTGCGGTTCACCGCCGTGGAAGTCGCCGACCTCGCCACGGCGTTCGTCGCGAAGATGCCGCGAGCACGCGCCGCGGTGGAGGCCCAGGCGCCGGGCGCACCGGCCCCACAGGTCTACTACGAGATGTCGGCCCTCGACGTCCAGATCCAGCGCAAGCTCGCGGAGCTCACCGAGGCGTGCTCGAGCTGAGCCCACATAAGCTCACTGATCATGTGCACACGCGTGGTTTACCTCGGAACGAACGACCGCAACGTCACGGGTCGCTCGATGGACTGGAAATCGGAGATCGGCACGAATCTGTGGGCGCTGCCGCGCGGTGTCCACCGGACCGGCCAGGGCGGCGCGAACTCCGCCGAGTGGACTTCGAAGTACGGCAGCGTTGTCGCCAGCGGCTACGACATCAGCACCACCGACGGGGTGAACGAGGCCGGCCTCGCTGTGAACCTGTTGTGGCTGGCCGAATCGCAGTATCCGGCGGCGACGGCCGGCGGCCCCGCGGTCTCGCTCGCGCTGTGGGGCCAGTACGTGCTCGACAACTTCGCGACGGTTTCCGAGGCGGTGCAGGCGCTGAGCGCAACCCCGCTGCGGGTCGCCACCGCGGAGGTGCCGGGCGAGGAGCGGATGGCGACGCTGCACCTGGCGATGTCCGACGCCGGCGGGGACAGCGCGATCGTCGAGTACATCGACGGTCAGCAGGTGATCCACCACGGCAGGCAGTACCGGGTGATGACCAACTCGCCGACCTTCGACAAGCAGCTCGCGATCAACGAGTACTGGAAGGAGATCGGCGGCACGGTGATGCTGCCGGGCACCAACCGCGCCGCCGACCGGTTCGTGCGGGCGTCGTTCTACATCGACGCGGTCCCCAAGACCGACGACCCGCTGCTGGCGGCCGCCGCGGTCCTCAGCGTGGTGCGCAACGCGTCCACCCCGTACGGCATCTCGACATCGGACGAACCCAACATCTCGACCACCCGCTGGCGCACCGTCGTCGATCACAAGGCGCTGCGCTACTTCTTCGAGTCGGCGCTCTCGCCCAACACCTTCTGGGTGGAGCTGCGCAACATCGACTTCTCGCCTGGCGCCCCGACTCTGCGGCTCAACCTGGGCGAGGGGGAGCGCACGATCTACGCCGGCGACGCCAGCTCCGAGTTCGAGCAGGCCGATCCGTTCCCGTTTCTCGGAGTGCCCTGACGGTGTTGTAGCCACTGTGCTTTTCGAGCATCGACTCCAAGCGTGAGATCAGCTACAGCACCACGCCTTTGGTCGTTGTCGAGTTTGCCGGCGGTTGAACTCGCGCCGCATCATGATGACCGCGGACAACTGTGGCGGCCAGTTCGGCAGCATGTTGGACAACAGAAATCGTTGTCGCGGCAACGTCTGCGCGCCATAATCACGGGACATTGATGTGGCGGATGAGGACGATGACCACCTCGCGCACGCGGGTTTTCGTCCGACCAATGTCTGGTGGAGCGCCGATGGAAAATCGTCTGACGACGTGAAGCCTGACTCTCTTGCAAGCCCTCAATTTGCGCCCGATGAGGCGCGGGCCCAGGCGCGCCGGTGGAGATCGGCCTATCACCGGCGGGTTCTTGCCGTCGATGCGTTGACCCTCGCCGCGGTCGTCATATTCGCCGAATGGATCGGAACGCGGCTGGCGCACCGCCATTTCGCCGATTTCACCACGGCAACGGCTTTCTCGGTGGGCATCTACATCGGATGGCTGATAGCCCTCGGTTACGCCCGCTCACGGGATATTTCGCTGGTCGGCCAGCAGGCCGAGGAGTACCGGCGCGTTGCTGCAGCGACCGGGTGGACATTTGCGCTCGCCGCAGCGTTCGAAATCTTTCTCGACATGCCGATCTCGCGCATCCAGTTCGGCGTGACTTTCGGACTCGGCTTGGTCGGCCTTTTCCTCACCCGCTACCTACTTCGGGCGGATGTACGCCGACGCAGGAAGAAAGGCACCTACATCTCGCGTGTCGTCGCGCTTGGCGATCTGGATTCGGCGCGGACATTGTGTGAGTACTTTGCGCGCTCGCCGACGGCCGGCTATCGGGTCGTGGGGCTCTGCATTCCCGACGCCGGAGACCAGATCGGGCAGAACGTGAGCCTGCCCACCGGCACTGTCCCCATCCTCGGTTACGACGACGACAGCCTCATCGAGTCGGCCGTGCAGGCCGCCGGAGCAGACACCCTCGCGGCCGTCTATTCCGAGCAGCTGGGGCCTGAGACGGTCGAGTATCTGGCTTGGCGTATGCAGGCGATCAACACCGAACTGATCGTCGTCCCGGCATTGACGGAGGTGGCCGCGCACCGACTCCAATTGCGACCGCTCGAGAATCTGCCGCTGTTCGTCATCGACGCGCCGACACACGATGCGCCGTCGATGATCACAAAACGCATCCTCGATCTCGTGCTGGCCACCGTTGGACTGGTGGTGGCGCTTCCGGTCATCGCACTAGCGGGGTTGGCCATCAAGCTCGACGACCGGGGACCGGTCTTCTACCGGCAGCAACGGGTCGGCATGGACGGCAAGCCATTCAAGATCATCAAGTTGCGCAGTATGTATGTGGATACCGATAAGACGGCGCAACCAGAGAGTCACCGTCACGGCAGCATTTTTCACAAACGCACGTCCGATTCCTGCGTGACCCGCGTCGGAAAATTCCTCCGTGCCAGCAGCGTCGACGAGTTGCCGCAGTTGTTCAATGTGCTCGAAGGCTCGATGAGCATAGTCGGGCCGCGACCGCTGGCTGTGGGAGAAGCAGAGGCCCGTGAGCACTTCATCGAACACCGGTCACACGTCAAGCCGGGAATGACCGGTTTGTGGCAGGTGTCCGGGCGGTCCGATCTGGAAGACAAAGACCGCATACGACTCGACGAGTCGTATGCGGGCAACTGGTCGGTTGTCGGGGACCTGTTGATCATCTGGCGCACGGTGGGCGCCGTTCTCAAACGCAAGGGCGCATACTGAAGTACACGGGCTACCAGCCCATCGCGCTGCGCACTTCTTCCGGCCAGGAAGCCGGATCAAGACCGTGAGTTCGCAGCATTCCCAAGGCAATTCGCTCCATGCCGAAACCTACGCAGGCGCTGTGTGCAACGCCACCATCGGCGGTGCGCAGGGCGAACGTTTCACCGAAGTGGTCTCGGTGGCAATTGGCCGACACCACGGCGGTGCCCTCGTGCAGGTCGCCGTAGAGCCGCACCACTAGTTCAGTCTTCAGATTCTCGTCACGCTGGTTGGCGGCCAACAACTTGCCGACCCGGCCGAAGAACGGGTCGTTGGCCGCTACGGGGCGGGCGTCCAGGCCGAGTTCGGTCAGTACCGCCATGCCGTGGTCCACCCAGCTGTCACGGTGTTCCTGCGCCTGATCGGGTGTTCCGACCAACACGTACTCGTGCATCCGGAACGCCTGCATGCGCGCCGGGTCAATGGCCGGCTCGTGCCGGAAGCAGTACCCATAGATGTTCATCAGCACACCGCCGTCGGGCAGGCTCGACGGCAGCGTGGCATAGCTTGGATGGCAGGCCGCCGAAACCAGCATGGTCCCAGCGGAACTCAGATGCCCGTCCCACGGCAGGCCGGCATCGCGATCAGCCAACAGCGCGCGGTGCTCGGCGTTTCCGCCGGTGAATGTCGAGATCGCACCGGTCAGATCCGGGAAAGACGCGATGTAGTCGGTCTTCTCGAATTGCTCGCGCGGGAATACCGGTGGAAACCGCAGCACCTTCGCCCGATCCCCATGTACCTCGGCGCCCTTGCGTTCCACCACGTGGTCGACACCATCGACGATGCTCTCGAAAACCGCTCCACGGCCGTACAGTCCGTCGATACCCATCGGCACCAACAAGCCCGCCGCAATCAGTTCATCGCGGAACTGGTGGCGGGCCGACTCGAGTTGCGCATCAAGGTCACGAGCTTCGGTCATCTGCCAAATCCTATCGCCGGCCAGTGGAGGCCGGACGTGATCCGCGGCCCACCGAATCGTGGTTCCTTGGCTCGCCCCGCACCGCTGTTCGGGGCCGGCACGGAACTGGGTGACGACGCACAGCAGCAGACCTCGGTCGTGTTCCGCTCGCGAATTATGCTGATCAGCATGCGGGAAAGAATTCAGAAGGCATTGGCCGACCACGGAAGAATGTCGGTCGACCCGAACGGCGTCGACGCCGACGCCGACCTCTATGAGCTCGGGCTCACCTCGCATGCCTCGGTCAACGTCATGCTTGCCCTCGAGGACGATTTCGACATCGAGTTCCCCGACGAGGCGATGAAGAAGTCCACTTTTGCTTCGATCAACAACATCGAAGCCGCCGTCACGAGTCTCATCAAGTAGCACCCACCAGGGCGCGCCGCGCTACTTCGAACAGGAAGACCCATGAACCCGCCGGAGGTGCAGCTACCGGGTCACCTGATCCGCGTGGGGTGCGATGTGGTGGCCCTCGAAGAGATCGAGAATTCGTTGTCCTCGTTCGGAGACCGGTTTCTGGCCAAGATCTACACCGCTGCCGAGGTCGCCACCTGTGCCGGTTCGAACCGGCTGGCCCGTCTTGCCGCCCGGTTCGCCGCCAAGGAGGCCGCCATGAAGGCGTTCGCACGGCCGGACGCCGCGCTTTCGCCGCTCGAAATGGAGGTCGTCCTTTCGGGCGATCTGCCGACGTTGCGGCTCAGCGGTTCGGCCGCCCAGCTGGCCGTGACGCAGCGGTGGCTACAGGTCTCGATGTCGATCACCCATGCAGACTGTCACGCGGCAGCCGTGGTGGTAGCGGTCTGCGCCGAGTAGCAGCGGTGCCCGGGGGAATGGTCGTACCGTGTATCGAGAGCGACTCGCAAATGCCGACGTCTGATAGATGTGCGCCAAGATGCAAAGTTTGGACCAATCCGGGGTCTCTTCGGGGGATGACCGGATGAACGCGGGCATGACGGGGTTATCCGGTGTGCCGACGTGGTTCGGACCCGAGGAATCGCGGCTTTTCGGCGTTCTACACGTCCCGGGCGGCGGGGTTGCGCGGGCGGGCGTGGTCATCTGTCCACCGCTCGGCCGTCAGCACCTGGATACCTACACCGGACTGAAGCTGCTGGCGCAACGATTGTGCGCAACGGGATTTGCAGTGTTGCGCTTCGATTACCCGGGCACCGGGGACTCGATGGGCGACCAATGTCGGGACAGTGCCGTGGATGACTACGTGGAGGGCATTCGGACGGCAGTGCGGTATCTGCAGGCTTGCGGCGCGCAGAGTGTGTCGCTGGTCGGCCTGCGGGTCGGTGCGTTGCTCGCCGCGACAGCGGCGCCCTCGATAACAGGTCTCGGCGGCCTGGTCATGTGGGACCCCGTCACCAATGGTCGCCGATACCTGCGCGAACAACAGGCGCTCTATCGGGTGACCGTCGGCGGCGAGGAGGGTTCCGAATTACCACCCGAGCCGGGCGCGGTCCCGCTTCTCGGTATCACCCTCTCGTCCACAGCTGCCGCCGCCCTTGGCGGGCTGAAGATGCCGGCGGATGTCGGATCGACTTCGGTGCTTGTGTTGAGCCGGCCGGAACACACTGGTGACCGCTTGCTCGCCGACCTGCCCGCATCGGGCGACTGCATGGTCCAGCAAATTGCCGGGCAACCCGAGTTCGTGGAACCACCCAGCATTGTGGTCAGGATCCCGATGGAAACCCTGGCGATGATCGAGAAATGGCTCGACGCGACGCTGACATCGGAGACGTTCGCATTCGAGCCGGAGTTCGCCGGTATTGCCGTCGCGGACGAGTTGCCCGACGGCCGCAAGATCATCGAGTCGATCACCGAACTCGGCCCTAACCGGCTGTTCGCCATCCGGACCGCGATCAGTGACGTTACCGAGGGTGGGCCGACGGTGTTATGTCACAACACCGCGTGTGAACATCGGGTCGGCTCGGGGCGAATCTGGCCGGACACGGCCCGGGAACTGGCTGCGCTGGGCGTGAGCGTGGTCCGCTACGACCGTCGGGGGGTAGGCGACACCGGTGTCGCAACCGGCGAGTTCCCATGGATGCATTCACCAGATGCCCAGGCTGATGTGACCGATGCGATTGCGGCCCTGGCAGTGCCGGAAGACCGTCTGGTGATGGCCGGAATCTGTTCGGGTGCTTGGAATTGCGCGTATGGGGCGTTGCAGAGCGGCGCCAAACTGGTGGTTCTGCTGAACATTCTGCTGTATTCGTTGCGGCGCGCCGACGGCGGATCGGAGCGGATCGCGCAGGTGACTGACGCTGTTGTCGGCGATCACGACCCCCAGGAGCGGCGGCTATGGGGAATGGTCAAGCAGGGACTGCGAAATTGGCTGCCATATCAGGGTTGGTTGTTCCTCGGTCGCCTTGGTTACACCCAGGCTCCGGAGGTGCTGCTCAAGGCGCTCGGCAAGAGCGGAGTGCCGACTGAGTTGGTTTTGTCACCATCGGATTTCGAGTGGTACGTAGAGCATCGCGGCCTGATCGGGGCCAAGCGGCTGGCACGTCGTGGTTGGGCGCCGAAGCTGACTTTGCCGCCCGCCGGTGATCATGCGGTGCTACACCGCGGTTTGCAGAACTTCATGCGTGAGTATCTGCTCGCCGCGGCGCGCCGCGAATTCGCCGACCAGCTCTGAAGCGCGGGAGCCGATATCAGACCGTTGCGAACAGAGAACGCAGCGCGGCAGTGGTTGCGGTGATGTCGAATTCCTGCTCGACCAGGTCGCGCCCCGTGCGGGCGTAGTCGTCGAGTGCGGGGCCCGACGATATCAATTGTTCCAGCGTGTCGCGCAGGCTCTGCACGTCGGCCGGGATGGCCAGGAGGCCGGTCTTCTCGGGTATGACCAATTCCGGGATGCCCGAGAGACTTGTTGACACGGTCGGTATTCCGCTCGCCAGCGCCTCCATGAGGGCGACCGGCAGACCTTCCATCTGGCCGTCGGCGGCCAGGATGCTCGGCAGTACGAACAGATCGGCCTCGGCCAATGCCTGCTTGACCGTTGTCTCGGACTGCCCGCCATGGAATCTGACCCGTGATCCGAGTCCGAGTTCGGTTGCCAGCTTGTGCAATTCGTCGTTCAGCGGTCCGTTGCCGATGAGGTCCAGTTCGGTCCGGTCCAGGCCGGGCCCGCCCAGCGACAACGCCCGCAGCAGCACTTCGTGTCCTTTGTACTCCTGCAGCGAGGCCACACATAGCGCCCGGATCGGACCGCTGTCCGGGATTCTCCTGGGACGGAACGGATATGCCGCCGAATCGATTCCACAGTGGATGACGTGCACCGGTGTCGAGGTATAGCGCTCCAGCAGTCGACGGTTGTACTCCGACACCGTGACGATGAAATCGGCACCATCGAGTTTGCGACCCAGCATCGACTGATCGACGTAGAGGTCGTGCGCATGCACGGTGACGCTATAGGTGACACCGGCCAACCGCGCGCAGATCCATGCGGCGAGGGCGGGATATGTGGCGTAGTGGGCGTGGATGTGCCGGGTGGGACTCGAGGAGTGCAGATCGCGGGCGTGCGCGGTGGCGATCGGCACCGTGATCAGGGCACGGATCAGCAACCCTGGCCGCGCCGCGTAACCGCGCACCACCGCGGCCAGAATCGACAGCGTGGCCAGCGGATGCCGCAGCAGCGCCCACCCCAATCCGGCCACACAGGCACCGACACCGGGCCGTACCAACTTGTCCATCCACCGCCTGGCGATGTCGTGGACCTGTGCGTCCGGCGATGGAAACAGCGACCGCAGTCCAATTTCACGTCCGTCGGTGGTAGACAGCGCATCGAGTTCCCGGACGATGAAGGTCTCCGAGATAACCGGGAACCGGGATACCAGATAGTCGATCTGTTTGCCGCTCAACGTCCACGCTCGATCAGTTCTCGGTAGAGGTCCTGCAGCCGGTGGGCCCACGAGGTGGCCGAGAACTCGGCGCGGGCGCGCTCAATGGCCAGCTGTCCCAGCGACTTTCGCAGCCCTGGGTCGTCCAGCAACCGCGTCACGGTGGCGGCCAGTGCGGCCGGATAGTCGGGTTCGAAAAGCAGCCCCGTGGAGCCGTCGACGATGATGTCCGGAATGCCGCCGATCCGCGATGCAGCGATGGCCTTGCCCGATGCCGACGCCTCGATCAGCACCGTGGGCAGATTCTCACCGTAGGTCGACGGCAGCAGTACGACGTCGGCAGCCCGGTAGACCTGCGGCATGTCCGAGCGAACGCCGGCGAAGATCACAGAGTCGGTAACGCCTACTTCGCCGACCAGCCTCCGGAGTTCGGCCTCGTCTGGGCCGCCACCGACCAGAGACAGGATGGCGTCCGGATGCGTCTGCAATATCTGCGGCCATGCCGCGATCGCCACCGGGATGCCCTTGAAATCGCGGAAGGCGGCCGGTAGCACGACCAAAGGTCCAGGGCCACCGCCGAGTTCGCGGCGGACCGTCGGATCCGGTACGCCGGGGTGGAAATTGCCGACGTCGATTCCGTTGTGCAGCACATCCCAGTTGGCCGGGATCCGGCCTCGGCGATGCACCTGGGCCCACGACACCCGGCTCGCCTCAGAGACGAACAGCACCCGATCACCCCGGGTCGCCGCTTCGGTCGCGATCTGCTCGCGCCAATGCTCGCGCCCCGGCCAACGCTCCGTCACATGGTGGAACGTGCAGACCACCGGGCGCCCGGTCAGCTTCGCCGCCGGTACCGCGAACGTTGCCGACATCTCCAAGTGAGTGTGCACCAGATCGTAACCACCACTGCGAATCTCGCGGGCCAATCGGAAAACGCCGGTGACGTCGAGAAGTCGGCGGATTCCGAGTGAGCGGGGATGCACACCGGCTTCAGACAGTATCTTCATGGTCTTCTCGGAATTGACCGATGCGTCGTCCAGGCCGACGAAGTCCATCTGGACATCGGTGTTGCGCATTGCGAGGGCCATCGGTGCCAGCAGGGTTTCGGCACCGCCCATACGGAACCCGTCGATGAGGGTCATCACCCGAATCGGCGTCATTTGAGAACCCGCAGCTTGTTCCACGGGATCTTCGTCATCCCGTCATAGTCCCATTGAATACCGGCCGCACTGTAGGTTCGCCCGACGGTTCCGGGGGCGGCTGTGTTGTCCCGTTCGAAGCTGATGCTCAGTGGTGATCCGCTGACATCGACGATGTAGGCGCCGTACTTCTGGAGAGCCTCGGCCACTGTGTGTTGCGCCGGGGAAAGTCCCAGGCTGTTGATGTCCACGCTGGGGTCCAGTTGTATGCGCGCCCCTTCGGGAATGCAGTCGGGGCTGGTCGATTGGCCGTCGGTCTTGAGCGCCGGCGGCCGGAACACCTTGGCGCACACGTTGTAGCTTTGCATGGCGAGCGCATGCGGAATCGAACCCTGGGCGATCTCGGCTACCCGCACCACTCCGGCCAATCGGGATGCACCCGAGCCTGTGCTCGCACCGCCCCAGCCCGAGCCGTCGAGACTGTTCACAGCGCCGAATTCGGTTGTCCAGGAACCGTTTGCCTTCTTGGCGCGCCAGAACTCGTAGATCGTTCGGCTGTCCGGGTCGATCACCACCATCGCGCCGTCGGAGCCGTCCTGTGGCCGTGCATCGTCAGGGATCGGTACTCGAAGGCCATCAAACGGGCAGGGGCCCCATTCGGTGATGAGGCACGGGACGGAATAGCGGGGGGTGTGCGCGTTCGCGGTGTAGATCGGGATTCCGAATTCAACAGTCGCCGCGGACGCGCTGTTGTCCCAGTGCACCGCCCGGATCATCGCCGCGCTGTTCGGGTCGACCTCGGCGTCCGCCGGGATCGGTGTGCGAAATGGGCTGTCTTCGGCAAACGGTTGGGGTTGGTCGGCCCGCACCGGGGTATCTGCGACAAGCCTCGCGATGATGAGGAGCGCGCCGACGGCCGCAGCGACGAGCGCAGCGATGGCGACCTGCCACCGTGTTTGCTTGCTCATCATGGCTCACATCTCCGGACTGACATGTTTGGTGGCCGCCGTCACCGCATCGCTGATCGAGGCCGCGGCCACGGACCAGGAGCGCTGTACCGCAGCCTGCCCCGCCTCGCCGAGCTTCGCCGCCAACTGCGGATCCCGCAACAGTTGAAGCATTGCGGTGGCGAGTGCCCCGGCGTCGTTCGGCGGGACCAGCAGACCGGTGACACCGTCCTCGATCGCGGCCGGTAGGTCGCCGACGGTGGTGCCGATGACCGGACGGCCGAACGTGTATGCCAGGTGCGCCACGCCGCTCGCGCTGGCCCGGATATACGGTGTGACGACGACCCGGGCGGATTCGACGAGCTCGGATACCTCCTCCATTGCGCAGTAGCCCGGCCGCGCGTCCACGCCGTTGGCCGCGGCCCGGGCCAGCAGTTCCGGAGCGTCCACGTCGGCACTGACCGCCCCCGCGAGGATCAGGCGTGCGGTCGGCATTTCGGCTCTGACCAACCCGAACGCATCAATCAGGACGTCAATACCCTTGTAGGCGGTCCAGGTGCCGAAGAACAGGGCGATCGGCTCGGTCTGGGCCACCGGCGCCGGTGGACGGCCGCGCTGCACGGCACCGGCGTCGCCATGCGGAATGACCACGACCTCGCCGTTGGGTTGCCAGTGGTCGAGGACGATCTGCCGGGTCCGCGGCCCCAATACGAATGCGACGTCCATCTGGCGCCATGCTGCGGCGAAAGAGGCCTGCAGCAACCGCCCCTCTTTCGGCGTGCTGGTGTCCTTGGCGTCGGATCGCGGAAGCGGCTCGTGGGCGATGATGCCGAACACCGTGCGCGGCAACAACTTGCAGATCATCACCACGAACCACGGCTCGAAGGTGAAGCGCCACTGCGAGAACAGCACCGCGCGCGGAGGTCGACGGCGCAGCTGATAGGCCAGCACCAGCCAGGCGAGCACCAGCTGGCCGGCCCGCCGGCCCCGGCGCACCAGATACCTCAGGTAGCCGTGGTCACCGGTAGCGTGGGGGTGCCAGGTCGGCAGCACGGAGCGGATCTCGAATCCGGCTTCTGCGGAAGAGATTTCGGGATCGGGGCCAGTCCACAGCTCGACTTCGTCGCCGTGGTCAGCCATAGCGTTGCCGAGTTGGGCAGCGAACTGGAAGAGCCCGCCTGACGGCGAGAACTCGACGAGGACCGTGCGGTTGTCCGTCACGCCGCGACCCCGACGCGCTCAGGTGGCACCACGGTCGCGCGTGGCCAGAGTCGGTTCAGCAAGCGGCCCAACAGCAATCGCGCCAACACCAACGCGGCCAGCCCCCAGCCCGCGGCATAGGCCAGCGCCGACTTCGACCGCAAGGAGACGCGTTCCACGTGCACGTCGGTGATGGTTTCGACGGTGTATTGCATCGGGCCGATGTGGTCGTTTATCCGCGTGCGTGCCACGGCCAACGCGTCGGCCAGGCGTCGTTCGGCGCCGTCGGCATCCTGCGCGGTGACTGAGAACGTAGCGATACCGCGGATCGGGTCGGAGTGGATCTCCGCCGGGGCGTCGTTGTTGTACATGACTTCGATCAGGGTAGGCAGGAATGCCTCGCGGGCTCGGACATTCATCGCGTACGAGGCCCAGCCGTCGAGCGGGCCGACCGGCATCATGATGACCTTCTGGCTGGCCCGGACCGCCGGGGTGCTCGCGATGAGCATGCTGCTGCCGGCTACGGCGGCGCCGACGACGACCGCCATCACCCACAGCGCGGCGGTGCGGAGCATATTGCGGATGACTGCCGGTTGCACGGTTTCGGCAGGGCCGAGGGCGCACGCCAGTGCCAGCACGATGGCGAATGACCGGAAGTAGGCCAGGTGAAGGAAGATGCTTGCCACCGACCAGGTGACGATGCCGGTGAGCGTTGCCGCGGCCAGCGCCCGATCGACCGATCCGGGGTCCGCAGCGATTCGCAGCGCCACGATTGTGAAGATGCCGCCGACCATGATCAGCCAGGTGAACAGCCCGGTCACCCCCGATTCGGCGAGGAACTGGGCGTAGAGGTTGTGCGGGGCGACGAGCCCTTCGTTGACGGCCGTCCTCACCCGGTCGGTGTAGTAGGGCACCTCATGGCCGAAGGCTCCCGGGCCGAATCCAAAGGCGGGCCGTTCCTGGAACATTCGCCAGGCCATCTCCTGAGACGCCGCACGGCCGAGGACCGAGGGATCGATGTCATAGCTCCGCTGAGCACCGGACCCACCAAGCACATCGTTGAGCAGGGCGATCATTCGGTCGCCGATGCCGGGGATCGCGAACGTCAACAGCATGACCGGTGGTATCCAGATCAGCTTCTTCGGCTTGCCGGAAGCGATGAACCACAGCGCGACAGCTGCCCCTGCCGTCAACAGCGTGCCACGGGATTGGGTGAGATAGACGCCGATCAGCATGAGGATGCTGCAGAGCAGCCATGCCACCGACTGCGGCTGCCTGCCGGCGCGACGACTGCGCTGCGCCAGCGCCCAGCCCATGGGCAGACCCAATACCAGCTGGCGGCCCCAGAAGTTCGAGTCACCATACGGGCCGGCATACCGCTGGGTGGTGATCAGCTCCCCCTGGGCTTCTGAGATCAGGGCCAACCCGCCGAACGTCGCATCTCCACCGGTCAGATAACTCGCGATCGACAGCAGCGACAGCACCGCCAGCGTCACGGCCACCGCCATCGCCACCGCCCAGGGCTTCCCGGTGACCTGGGTCAGCATCAGGATGACGAGCAGGAACGCGAGATCGACCGCCGTCCGCCAGAGCTCGGCGGTTGACGCGGCGGTGTCGACGCTGCCGACCAGTGCGATCACCTGGCCTGCGACATACACCGCGATCAGGGCGACGCCGATGACCGTCCAGCGATTGAGGCGAGCCCGGGCCTGTGGGTCCCGCAGCGCGACGATCAGCGCGAGAACACCAAGCGCCACACTGCCTTTGAAGACGGGAGCCGAGGTGTATTGAGTGGCCACCTCGGACAGGTTGGCCACTTCCGCGACCACCATGCCGACGAGGACGCCGACTATCCATGGGCTCGAGCCGGACACCGCTATGTGCGGCTTCGGCGTGTGCGCAGCCAGGCCACGCCGATTCCAGCGGCAGCGCCGAGCATCAGACCGCCCAGCGCGCCGGCCAAAACCAGTTGGCTGCGTGGTGTCGACATCGCGGATGCATCACTGGGCGGCGAAACCACCCGGACCTGAAACGGAGCCGAGACCGCGGTGACTTCGGGTGTGGCCTTGGCGAGGAGATCAGAAGCCGCGGCTTGGGCGGCTTGAGCCGATGGTGCATCGGCGGTGATCGACACCATTGTGGTGTCCGGTAACGCGCCGGCCGTCAACGTAAGGCTCGATTCCTCGATCCCCGCGGCCGACGCCGCGCTGGCCGTCCAGCGCGGGTCGGAGTAGACCGCCGCCGCGGTGCGCGAAACCTGCCCCTGGGTGAGGACCTCCCAGTAGGCCGATGCATCGGCGGTGGTCAGGTCGGGCCCAGGGACCAAGGCCACCTGTGCGGTCGCGCGATATGTCGTCGATACGGGCATCAACAGACCGGCGATGCCACCGATGACGAGGCCAATAGCCGCGCAAATTGCGACGATTGGGTTCAGCCAGACGCGCTGTGGGTGACTCATGGACAGTCCTTTTCGCCATGGGCGTGACCTCTTCGCCATGATCCTGCCAACCGGCTGACGACCGGCCGGGCCAGCTCCGGCGCAACGACGGCAAGCGCCGCTGCATAGATGACGATGCCTAGTGGCACCAGGAGGACAAGTTGGACCGGTGCCGGCCAATGAACAACCAGAAGGCCGATGCCAAACAGGATGGCGGCCATGGGGATTGTGGCGACCACAGGTCGCCCTACGACCGAAAAGATTTGCTTCCACCCCAGTGGGATGACCCGGCGGACAACGGTCATCCGGATCGTGAAATGAACCAATTCGACACTGAGAAGGGCGACCGCCACCAGCGTGGCGCTGTGGCCGGCCGCCCACCAGATCGGTCCGACCAGTAGGACGAGTTTGGCCGCGTTGATCGCGGTGAGCATGCCGGGGCGCCCCGCGGCTTTGAATACGTCGCCCGCGTGGTACGAGGCCGAATAAATCGCGGTATACAACGCCAGCACGACCAGAATGTTCTTGGCGCCGTCGTACTGCGAGCCGTACAAGGTGTGCAGCAGGGGGTCGGCCACCACCGCCAAGCCGACACCGGCCGGCAAGGTCAGCGCCAGGACGATGCCCAAGGCCTTCTGGTACTGCGACGACATGGCGTCGCGATCGTGCTGCAGCCGCGACATCGAACTGAACAACACGTCGCTGATGACGGCGCACAGGTTGAGCACGACGAGCTCAGGAACCCGGTAGGCCAGGGTGTAGAGGCCGAGTTCGGTGGTGCCGAGTCGGGTTCCGACGGCGAGGTAGTCGACGTTGTAGATGGCGTAGGCGAGCAGCGTGACGCCGGTGACGGGAATGCCGAAGCGAAGCAGCTCCTTGGCTTGATCCAGATGGAGCCGCGGCCACACGAAGGTCGGTGCGGCCCACCAATACAAGACCGCGGTGACCAGCACGCCCGCGAGTTGGCCATACACGAGGCTCCACACCCCGTGGCCGGTGGCCGCGAGCCAGATGGTGAGCACCGTCTTGACCACCGCGCCGGCGAACTCTGGGAGCAGTCGGCGCTGGAAGCTCAGGTCGCGGCGCAACCAGGACAACGGCACGACGCTGGCCGCCGAGATCACCAACGCGATCGCGAGGACCCGGATCAGCGGCGCGAGGTCGGGATGGTGTAGCAGCTGCGCCGTGATGCCGGCGGTCGAGGCGAGCAGCGCCCCGGCGATCACCCCGAATCCGATGGAGAGCGTCAATCCGGTTGGGGCGATGCGGTTCCAGGGCCGGTGACTTTGAATGAGCGCCTCTGCGACGCCGAGATCCTTGACGTAATCGAAGAGGTTGACCAGCAGCAAAGCCAAGGCGAAGACGCCGAATTCGGCCGGGGTGAGCAGGCGCGCGACCACCACCGTCATCAGCAGCGTGGAGCTCTTGCTGATAGCGAAGACGGTGTAGTTCCAGATCGTCTGCGCACCGAGGTTGGCTCGCTTGGCCGGCGGCGGATCCGGCGTGTCGATCGGTGGGTCGGGGAGATTGGTCGGCGTCATGGCGTTGCGGTTCGGTGAAGAACCGTCTCTCGCCACCGAATCGCTCCCGTCGACTTCGCTGAGGTTGCGTTGGCGCACAGCTCGGTTGGTGACAGCCTGCTATTGAGCGCCGGACCAGTGTATGTCAGCGGACGCTCGATTCAGTTGGAAACAACGTCGCCGATCGGTGATCGTCGGCTCGGTGCAACGGTTAACTTGATTCGAGTGGGCGACTAGAGCAATCGAGGCAGGTGTGCGGTGTCGGTGACACTGATGAGTGCGGTCGATCCATATCCCAGCGATGCCGGAAAAAAGGTGGTGCTGGCGGGTTTCCTCGAGTACTTCCGGGATCGGCTGGGTCCCCAGAGCGTCCACTACCTACTCGTCGGCGGCCGGGCCCAGCCGGAGTTTCCCGTCAGGTTGCACCCGCTGCCCCGACCGACCCGAAAAGCGGCGCTGGCAGCGGTGGCCAGTCGAGTACCGACCGGTCGGGCTACCTTGCAGGAGTCCTTGTTGTACTCACCGGAAGTTGGCCGCGCGCTCCAGAGTTTTCTGGAGCGGATCGGACCGGACCTGGAGATCTACGACACCATCCGGATGGCGCAGTACGCCGACGAGGGATGTGCGGACCGGCAGCTGTGTTATCTCGATGACCTGTTCTCCGAGCGGTATACGGCCATGCTCGACGCGGCGGATCGCTATCCGGACGTGACGATCCGGCCGCTGGGCAATTTCGCCGAACATGTGCCTCGCCGGCTGCGGCCACTGGCCGACAGCAAGCTTCCGCAACGGGCGCTGCTACGCATGGAGGCCACCCTGGCCCGCCGCAGCGAAGACCGCGTGGCGTTGCGGTTCCGCCGAAACCTGTTGGTGAACAACGGGGAGGCCGCCCGGTTGGCGGCCCGGGTCGCGGATCGTGGTTCGGCCGACGTGGTTGCGGTGCCGCCATTGGTCAAGCCGCCGCAGTACCGCCGGCGCCAGTACGGTGGAGCACCCGTCTTCGTCTTTCTCGGTCTGTTGTCGTTGCCGCACAACGAAGATGGCGTGCGGTCGTTCCTGGCTGACGTGTGGCCGACGGTGCTGACCCGGATGCCGAAGGCCCGGTTGCGCATCATCGGTCGGGGCTGCAGCCCGGAACTGGCCGAGGTGGCGGCGCGGTTCGGCGGTTCGGTGACGCAGGAGGGCTATGTCGACGATCTCACCGAGGTGTTGTCTTCGGCGGCCGGGCTGATCAACCACCTGCGATTCGGCTCGGGGATCAAGCTGAAAGTGATCGAAGCACTGGGGCGGGGGCTACCAGTGATATCGACGAGCGTAGGTGCGGACGGATTCGCCACCGGACACGACCATGGAGTGCTGGTTGCTGACCAGGGCGCACAGTTCGTCGAGGCCATGTGCGAGTTGACCGATTCCGGACGTAACCGCGAGATATCCGACAGTGCCCGTGGACAATTCGAAACCACCTATGCGCGAGACGCTGTATTCGCCTGCTACGACAAGGCTTTCGCGCTTCGCTGACGGTCGAAAGGTTCATTGCCGCGATATGACGCCCTGCACCTTGTTGACTTCTGCGATCAGCGCCTCGATGGCGAGTGAAAGTTCGTGCCGCTCAGGTTCAGTCACCTTGTCGTAGGGCACGAAGCCGGCGTTCCACTGGTGCTTGTCCAGCAGCCCCTGGACCTGGGCGAAGGCCGAGTCGACCTGCGCACCGAGCTCGTGGTCGCGCTCGTCGATGATCGGCCGGACTGAGCCGACCGCAACACGGGCACCATCGAGGTTGGCCTGGATGTCCCAGAGGTCGGTGTGGCTGAAGACCTCTTCCTCGCCGGCGATCGTGTTACCGACGATCCTGTCCAGCAGACGTTGCGCTCCGCCGGTGATCTCGGTGGCGTCGATCGTCCATTTCGGATCCTTGACCAGAGCGTCGAGTTCCTTGACGTCGGCCACCAGCTGTTCGGCGATCGCGCCGGTGTCCGGCTGCAGGTTGCTCACCCACAGATCCTTTTCCAAGCGGTGGAACCCGGTCCACCGCTCGCCTGGGCGCAGATCGGCCTCGCGCAGGTCGATCTGCCGGTCCAGTTCGTTCGGGAACGAAGCGGCGATCTGCTCGATGCGCCCGTAGTAGGTGCGCGCCTGGGAATACAGCTCCTGGGCGCCTTGCCAGTCACCCTTCTTTGTAGCGCCGGCGAACGTCTCGGTGACGGTCACCAGATTGGTGGTCTGGCCGGTGACGTAGGCCTTGTAGCTGTCGATGGCTTCCTTGAACTTGTCCTGGGCGTCCGCCGCAAGCGCGTTGCCGGTGACGGTGAAGTCACCGCGGATGCCGTCGCCGACCATGCCCGGCTTGCAGGCGGTGTAGTACCTGCCTGGCTCCGGCAACTGCACGATCAGTTTGCGCTGCAGGCCCGGCGAGATGTTCCCCACCGTGCCCATGACCCGGTCACCGGCGCCGTAGACGTAGAACTCGGTGACCGCGGTGCCGTGGTTGGTGATCACGAATGTCGTCGTGCCGGTGTCTGCGGACGCCGCCGACAGCTGGCATGACTCGTCGCCGGCGGCCACGGTGATCTCATTGCCATCGGCCTTGCCGTCAGGGACCGTCGGCTTGGGCGCACACCCGGAGATCGACATTCCGGTGAGGCCGACCAGCAGGACGGCGGCCGTCAACCCCGCTTTTGCGTTGTGCACAGTGCAAGCCATCTCGTGGACCTTTCCAGCAGTGCAGGCACCACCACCAGATAACCAAGCCGACAGCAAAATTGCAGCATTGCGTTTTGTCTTTCCAAGGGGATTTTCCCGCCGAGAATTGCGAGAAACGAGTGCTGGTCAGCCAATTGCCCGTCGGTCGGCGGTGCCCGCCGGTATCATCCGTTCCCTGTCGGGATTACGAAGGCTGGACATCCGAAAGCAGGTCGAACAGCGTGCACCGGCTGAGCCGCAGCATCCTGGCGCGTGTGCTGTCGTCGGCGATGTTGGTGCTCCTGCCGGTAGCGGCCGCCGGATCGCTCATGGCCCCCGCGCACGCGCAGCCGCAGCCGCCCCCACCGGACCAGCCGAGCCTGACGCTGCCCTGGCAGGAACTCGGTTTGAACTCCGAGATCTACCTCGATCCCGATCACCCGTCGAGCTTCACCATGCCGGTCCCACGGGGGCTGACCGCTGTGCGGTTGCGCGGCACCATTGACGCGTCCCTGAACATCGATGCCGGCACCCTCCTGATCACAGGCAACGGCAACCTCCTCGCGGCGATCGAACTGCCCCCCGGCGCGACCGGCAGACCCGCAACGCCGCTCGATGTCGACCTTTCGGCCGCAGGCGGGGGTGGTTCGTCGGTCGACTTGTCGTTCGCCGTTCGGCCACGCTTCGATCCGCAATACTGCGGGCCGCGGCGGCAGTTGGTGCTGAACAACCTTTCCACGGTCTTCACCGGGCTCGAGGTCGCTCCGACGACGATCGCGAACTTCTTCCCGCCCGTTCTCCAGCGCGCCACGATCTTCACACCGACCGATGCCGATGCCGATGAACAACAAGCGGTCCTGTTGCTGGTATCCACCCTGGCGCGGCTCTACCAGAACCAGCCGATGGTCATCAGCGTCATCAACCAACCCCGTGGCGCGACACCGCCGCCGGCGGGACAGCTGGCGCGCACCATCCTCGTCGAGAGGGGTGGTACCGCGGGCCTGAAGGTCGAAAACCGCGAAACCCCAGAGGTATTCCTTCGTGTCTCCGGCAGCGGCGGCGAGCTGTCGACCCAGGTGTCGCTGCTTGTCAATCAGCTGCAGGCGCTGGCGCAGGTAGACACGGTGCGGGTGGACCAAGCGGGGTCATCAGCCGCAGCGCCGAGCGGTGACACGATGACGTTCCGGCAGTTGAACATTGAGGGCCAAACCGACGTCATTTGGACCAGCAGTCTGTCGGTCGGCGTCGACCGTGCCGCGCTCGGGCCAGAGCGCGTCGACGGCGTGCAGGTGCATCTGCTCGCCGATTACACACCCGTGGCCAGAGACGACGCAGCATCGGTGGTGATCCGGTCCGGCGGGGTGGTTGTCTATCGAGCGGCGCTCGACAACACCGGTCTGCTGGATGCGACGTTCGATTTGGACAGCGAGAAGATCGGTCAATTCATCAACCTCGATATGGCCCTCACCTACACCCCGCGCGAAACGTGCGGGGCGCTCATCGCTCCGCTCACCTTCGAAGTCGATCCGCGGTCCACCTTGAAGGTGCACCGTGGTGGCCCCCCGCTCGATGGTTTCGGCGCCGCACCATCGGAGTTCAGCCCCGGTTTCATGGTCGCGATGGACGGGACCGGTCCCGATCAGCTGGCCTACGTCGCCCGGCTCGTCGCGTCGATGGCGCGTTCTTCCAGCAAACCGCTGTCACCGCAGGTTGTGGATCTCAACACCGCCGCGGACGCCAGCACAGGAGCGTTGATCGTGGCCAACACCGAGGCGCTGAAGCAGACCTCTCTCGACCCTCCTATCAGCGCCGACGGCACGACGGTAGAGGTGGGGCTGCCCACTGTGCTTCGTGCGGAGATCGGGGGTGGTCTGGGGTCGATCCAGGCGTTCGCCGATCAGCCTCGGAATCGGTCCGTCATCCTCGTCACGACGACCGGCGCCTGGACACTGGTCGACCCGCTGTTCAGCTATCTCGACGGCTTGAACGACGACCTCTCTGCGCTCACTGGGGACGTGCTCTTCGCCGGTCCGGCGGGTGAGCCGACGAACCTCGCCATCCGAGCCGATGGCAAGGCTTCGGATACGGCGGAATCGCCGCAGTCGCTGAACCGGTCGATCGTGATTGGCGCCGGACTGGCTGTGGTGGCGGTCATCGCGATGGCCGCGGCGGTGCTGTGGTCGAGGAGGCGTCGCACCACCAGGGCTTCGGCAGACTAAGCCGGAGCCTGGCGCGACGGACCGTCGATCTCGGTTGCCAGTGTGCGCAGCAGCGGACCTTCGAGCTGGGCCGCCAGATTCCGTAACACCGGGCCGTATTCAGGATGGGTCAGGGCGAACGCGAACTGCGCGACCAGGTAGTCGGATGGATTGCCGGTGTCACACCAGTGCCCCTGGATCACCTGACCGTAGACGGCATGATCCTTGGCGTACGTGTTGATCGCGTCGGTCAGGTAGATCTCACCCGTTCGGGTCTGCGCATACCAGCGTTCCGTCTGCTCACGCAGCTCGTCGACGACACCGGGTGTGATGACATAGCCGCCGATGGCGGCGTACTCCGACGGAGCCTCGTGTGGTTGTGGTTTCTCGACGATTCCGGTGACCCGCAACAGCCCGCCGTCGAGATCCTCTTTGACGATCGGCACGCCGTACCGGCGTGAGTTCTCGGGCGCCATCGGCATCAGCGCCAGGACTGGGGAGGCGGTCTGCTCGTAGGCCTTGATCAGTTGCTGGGCACGGGGCACCTCGGCGACGAAGACGTCGTCCGGCCAGAGCACCAGGACCGGCTCGTCACCGAACGAGCGTGAGGCGTTGAGCACCGGGGTGCCGTTACCGTACGGACCGTACTGGTAGAGGTACGTGATGTGGCCATGCTGGGACAATTTGCCGACGTCGTCGACCGCGTCGGCATACGCGTCCTTGCCGTCCGCGCGTAGTTGGTCGACCAGCGCCGGATTAGGGCGAAAATGCTCCTGTATCAGGGTCTTTCCGCCCGACACCACAATCGTTATGTCGGTGATGCCCGAGTTGATCAGCTCGCGCACAGTGTGTTCGATGACGGGCTTGTCGCCGACCGGCAGCATCTCCTTGGGGATCGCCTTGGTCATCGGCAGCAGACGTGAGCCGATGCCGGCCGCGGGGATGACCGCTTTGCGGATGGTCTGTCGCGCCATATGTGCCTCTCTCCGTCAGGCTTGGCGGCTCGAGCTAGCTCGGACCAGGCGACCAGCGTGGTTGATTCACCGAATATCCGCCGCAAGTTCCGCGCATATCGTATTCGCCGCAAGGCGATACTTTTGTGCCCAATTCGAACCGCA
The DNA here is from genome assembly GCF_001499985.1 of Mycobacterium sp. IS-1556. Taxonomy (NCBI): domain Bacteria; kingdom Bacillati; phylum Actinomycetota; class Actinomycetes; order Mycobacteriales; family Mycobacteriaceae; genus Mycobacterium; species Mycobacterium sp. IS-1556. The sequence goes on along the minus strand of NZ_LQIM01000001.1, from coordinate 31,852 downwards.
CCCGAAATGGTGAGTTTGCCGACATTTCGCGGTGGCCTCGCACCCGAGATCACTCGCGGCGAATGGCGTAATCCGCTGTCGAACGCGATCTGGGTTCAGCGGCCGCTCGCGATGAGCCGCGCACCGCTGGTAGCGGCCGGTCGACCGCTCGGGCCCTCGGGGACGTCCGCCGGACTACCGGCGGAAAAAATCGCGCGCACCCCTCCCTTATCCTTGTTGGGACTCAATCCCGGCTTGTTGAGAGGTAGACAGTGGCGCTCGTCGTGCAGAAGTACGGCGGATCCTCGGTGTCCGACGCCGAGCGGATCCGTCGCGTCGCCGAGCGGATCGTCGAGACCAAGAAGCAGGGCAACGACGTCGTCGTGGTCGTCTCGGCGATGGGCGACACCACCGACGACCTGCTCGACCTGGCCCATCAGGTTTGCCCCGCGCCACCCGCGCGCGAGATGGACATGCTGCTGACATCCGGAGAGCGAATCTCCAACGCTCTGGTCGCCATGGCCATCCATTCGCTGGGCGCGCAGGCGCGGTCGTTCACCGGATCGCAGGCCGGCGTGATCACCACCGGTATCCACGGCAACGCCAAGATCATCGACGTCACACCGGGCCGGTTGCGCGACGCGCTCGACGAAGGCGTGATCGTGCTGGTCGCCGGTTTCCAGGGCGTCAGCCAGGACAGCAAGGACGTCACCACGCTCGGCCGGGGCGGCTCGGACACCACCGCCGTCGCGTTGGCCGCGGCGCTCAAGGCGGACGTGTGCGAGATCTACACCGACGTCGACGGCATCTTCACCGCGGACCCGCGAATCGTGCCCAACGCGCGTCACCTCGACCGGATCAGTTTCGAGGAGATGCTCGAAATGGCCGCCTGCGGCGCCAAGGTGCTGATGCTGCGGTGCGTGGAGTACGCCCGCCGCTATCACGTGCCGATCCGCGTGCGCTCGTCATACTCAGACAATCTCGGCACCCTGGTGTCCGGATCGATGGAGGACATACCCGTGGAAGACGCCATCCTGACCGGAGTCGCGCACGACCGCAGTGAAGCCAAGGTGACCGTCGTCGGCATCCCGGACGTGCCCGGTTACGCCGCCAAGGTGTTCCGCGCGGTCGCCGACGCCGACATCAACATCGACATGGTGCTGCAGAACATCTCCAAGGTCGAGGACGGCAAGACCGACATCACGTTCACCTGCCCCCGCGACAACGGCCCCGCGGCGGTGCAGAAACTGAGCTCGCTACAGCGGGAGATCGGTTTCACCGGTGTGCTCTACGACGATCACATCGGCAAGGTCTCGCTGGTGGGGGCCGGTATGAAGAGCCATCCGGGCGTCACCGCGAAATTCTGTGAAACGCTGGCCTCGGTCGGGGTGAACATCGACCTGATCTCGACTTCGGAGATCCGGATCTCGGTGCTGGTGAAGGACACCGATCTGGACAAGGCGGTCGCCGCGCTGCATGAGGCGTTCGGACTGGGCGGCGAAGAGCAGGCCGTCGTCTACGCGGGAACGGGGCGTTAGCCGTGGTGAATTTAGGAGTGGTGGGCGCGACCGGCCAGGTCGGCCAGGTGATGCGGAACCTGTTGGAGGAGCGCGACTTTCCGGCTTCGTCGGTGCGGTTCTTCGCATCGGCGCGGTCACAGGGCAAGAAGCTCTCGTTCCGCGGCCAGGAGATCGAGGTCGAGGACGCCGCGACCGCCGACCCCGCCGGTCTGGACATCGCGTTGTTCTCCGCAGGCGCGACGATGTCGCGTGTGCAGGCCCCGCGGTTCGCCGAGGCCGGCGCGGTGGTGGTCGACAACTCGTCGGCGTGGCGCAAGGACCCCGACGTGCCGCTGGTGGTCAGCGAGGTGAACTTCGCGAGAGATGTGCGGGGCGTGACCCTGAAGAAGGGCATCATCGCGAACCCGAACTGCACCACGATGGCCGCCATGCCGGTGCTCAAGCCGTTGCACGAGGAAGCGGGCCTGGTGCGGATGATCGCGTCGACCTATCAGGCGGTGTCGGGCAGCGGCGTCGCCGGCGTCGACGAGTTGTTCAGCCAGGTCAGCGCGGTGGCCGCGAACAGCAGGGACTTGGTGGCCGACGGTGGGGCGCTGGACTTCCCGGCGCCTTCGAAGTATGTGGCGCCCATCGCGTTCAACGTCGTCCCGCTGGCGGGTTCGTATGTCGACGACGATTCCGGTGAGACCGACGAAGACCAGAAACTGCGCAACGAGAGCCGCAAGATCCTGGGCATCCCGGACCTTGCGGTCAGCGGGACGTGTGTGCGCGTGCCGGTGTACACCGGGCATTCGCTGTCGCTGAACCTCGAGTTCGCTCAACCGCTTTCGGTGCAGCGCGCTGCCGAGTTACTGGAGTCGGCTCCGGGTGTGAAGGTGGTCGACGTTCCGACGCCGCTGGCGGCCGCCGGTGTGGACGACTCGCTGGTCGGCCGGATCCGCCAGGATCCCGGTGTGGAAAACGGCCGCGGGCTGGCGTTGTTCGTGTCCAGCGACAACCTTCGAAAGGGTGCGGCGCTCAACACGATTCAGATCGCCGAGCTGCTGGCCGCCGAACTCTGACGCCACTGCCTTGCGCCGAAACCGACGTTTAGGTGGGAAAGTACGAGTAGTTTCCGCCATTTCGTCGATCTCGGCGTTAGGCCTCGTCGCGGCGCCGTCGGCGGTCGCCCAGCCCGCGCCGATTCCCGACCCGGTGCTACCTCCGCTGGCGTCGGGTCAGGTGATCCGGATCGGTCCGACGGCCGGAACCGGCACGCCGACACGTGATTACGGCGTCGGTGCCACCGATCTGTGCGAGTTCATGGAGTTTCCCAGCGGCATCCTGCAGGTGTGCGGTGACAGCTTCGCCGGCCAGGGTGTCGGCTACGGCGGCTGGTTCTCGCCGATCGCGCTGCACGTCGAGACGGATTCGATCGACGACCCGACCGGTGTGCGCTATGACGGTGTGACGGGCACCGACCGACCGCTGCTCGCCGACCCGACGCCGGCGGGCATGTCGCAGTTGCCTGCAGGCGTGGTCCAGATCAACCGCGAGAACTACATGATGGTCACGACGGTGCGCGAACTGGAACCGGAGTCGTCGCGGTTGGTGAAATCCGATCCGGCGCAAGGTAGTTGGCCGACGGTGGACGGATCGGAACGGGCGGCTTCATACGCGGGGGGCCGACAGTCGCAGATCAGCGGCTACTACGATCCGATCCCGCGTCCCGATTCGCCCACCGGATGGGTCTACATCGTGGCCGACAACTTCGACCGCAGCGCGCCGCTGGTTCTGTACCGCGTCGCACCCGAGGCGTTCGAGGACCGGTCCAGCTGGCAGGGCTGGTCGGCTGTCTCGGGTTGGGGACATCCGCCGACGGCCCTGTGGCCGGACGCGGTGGGGGAGATGAGCATTCGGCAGATCGACGGCAAGACCGTGCTGTCGTACTTCAACGCCACAACCGGCAACATGGAGATGCGCGTGGCCGACGACCCTACCGGGCTGGGCACCGCGCCGGTGACGACCGTCGTCGTCGCGACCGAGTGGCCGGATCCGGTGGACCATCTGGGACCGCCGGAGAACAACCGGCTGGCTCAACCGTACGGCGGCTACATCTCGCCCGGCTCGACCCTCGACGAGGTGCGGGTGTTCGTCAGCCAGTGGAACACCGGTCCGCGCGGTGGTTCGCCGTACCGGGTGATCCAGTTCGCGGTCAACCCGTTCAAGCCGTAGCCGACACCAGGTGCGCCCTCGACGAGCGTCAGTGGGCGCATTCACAGCTTGCTCACAGGTGCCGCATGACCCGCACATCAGAAGTGCCCGCAAGATGGCAGCCATGAGTCAAACACCTAGCGAACCCGGGACTGAACCCGTCGTCACCGCATCACCGCAGAATCCCGTCACGCCGGCCGCGCGTGAGGAACCGCGCCGTTCCCGACTCGGCGCCGTCGCCGCTTGGGTCGGCATCGTCGCCGGCGTGGTCTTCGTCGTCGCGGTGATCTTCTTCTCCGGATTCATCATCGGCGCGCACTCCGGTGGCCACCACGGCGGCGGCCGACCCGGCGGGCACGACCGTGATTTCGCGATCTTCCACCGTGGCCCGCCACCGGGATTCCCGATGGGTTCGCGCGGCGATTTCCAGGGTCCGCGGTTCGGCGGCCCGGGAGGTGCGGAAGGCCCACGATTCCAACCGCCTCAGCAGCCGCAGTCGCCCGAGGCGCCGACCACCACCGCGCCGGCGCGGCCATAGTCACCTCCGCCTCGAGGGCCCGGTACCTGCCGGGCCCTCGAGCCGGCATTGGTGCCGAACGCCGCGATGTTTTGGATCGAGGCGCTCAGGGGACCACCACCTGGACGGAGGCGGTGCAGCCCGCTGCCGCCCGATTCGAGGAGTGACGCCTGATGACCGACAAGTACACGACCAACGACGCAGGTAATCCGGCACCGAGCGATGACAATTCGCTGACCGTCGGGCCGGACGGTCCGATCCTTCTGCAGGACCACTACCTGATCGAGCAAATGGCGAACTTCAACCGGGAGCGCATTCCGGAACGCCAACCGCACGCCAAGGGTGCCGGCGCGTTTGGCTACTTCGAGGTGACCAACGACGTCAGCCGCTACACCAGGGCCGCGGTGTTCCAGCCGGGCGCGAAGACCGAGATGGTGGCCCGGTTCTCCACCGTGGCCGGTGAGCGCGGCAGCCCCGACACGTGGCGCGACCCGCGCGGGTTCGCGCTGAAGTTCTACACCTCAGAGGGAAACCTCGACCTGGTCTGCAACAACACGCCCGTTTTCTTCATGCGCGACCCGTTGAAGTTCCAGCACTTCATCCGTTCGCAGAAGCGACTGCAGAAGAACAACCTGCGTGACAACAACATGCAGTGGGACTTCTGGAGTCTGTCCCCGGAATCGGCGCATCAGGTCACCTGGCTGATGGGCGACCGTGGCATTCCCAAGACGTGGCGGCACATGAACGGCTACAGCAGCCACACCTACAGCTGGATCAACGCCGACGACGAAATCTTCTGGGTGAAGTACCACTTCAAGACCGACCAGGGCATCGAGTTCCTGACGCAGAACGAGGCCGACGTGCTGGCGGGCCAGGACACCGACTATCACACCAAGGACCTGTATTACGCGATCGAGAACGGCGACTACCCGAGCTGGACGCTCAAGATGCAGATCATGCCGTTCGAGGAGGCCAAGACCTACCGGTACAACCCGTTCGATCTGACCAAGGTGTGGCCACACGGCGACTACCCGCTGATCGACGTCGGCAAGATGGTGCTCAATCGCAACGTCACCGATTTTCACACCGAGATGGAGCAAGCGGCGTTCGAGCCGAACAACATCGTCCCGGGCACCGGGTTGAGTCCGGACAAGATGCTGCTGGCTCGCGGCTTCTCTTACGCCGATGCGCACCGCGCCCGGCTCGGGGTGAACTACAAGCAGATCCCCGTGAACTCGCCGCACGTGGAGGTGAACAGCTACTCCAAGGACGGCGTGATGCGGGTGCAGAACGTCACCGACCCGGTGTACGCGCCCAACTCCTCTGGGGGCCCGCAGGCCGACGAGGCCCGCGCCGCCGAGGTGCGCTGGATGTCGGACGGCGAGATGGTCCGTGCGGCGTACACGCTGCGCCCGGACGACGACGACTGGGGCCAGGCCGGCACGCTCGTCCGCGATGTACTCGACGACGCTGCGCGGGAACGCTTGGCCTCCAACATCATCGGCGCCCTGTCCGACGGTGTGCGGGAGCCGGTGCTGTCCCGGGCGTTCGAGTACTGGCGAAACGTCGACGCCGATCTCGGCAAGAAGATCGAAGAAGGAGTTCGAGCCAAGCTCGATGGCAACGGAAGTTGACGAGGGGCACCTTGCCGTCTCGGAGTGGACTGGCATGATCGAGGCCATGAGCATCGAAGTCGTTTTCACCCAGGAGTCCACTGCAACCGGAGGCGGCCGCGAGGGGCACGTCAAGTCCTCGACCGGCAAGATCGATCTGAACACCAACCACCCGAAGGAGATGGGTGGCAGTGGCGAGGGCACCAACCCCGAGGAGCTGTTCTCCGCCGGATACGCCGCATGCTTCCTCGGCGCGCTGAGGCTGGTGGCGAAGAACAACGACGTCAAGCTGGACGACGCGACCGGCATCACCGCCCAGGTTGGCTTCGGCAAGGACCCCGAGGGCGGCTTCGGCATCAACGCGCACCTGATCGGCTACCTGCCCGGCCTCGAGCAGAGCGCGGCCGACGACCTGATGAACAAGGCGCACCAGGTCTGTCCGTACTCGAAGGCCACCCGCGGCAACATCGACGTCAAGCTGTCGGCGAAGGTTTGAGCCGGTGCGGATCGCCGCCCTAGCCGGCGTCGGTCTTGCGCTCGGATTGTCGATTGTGGCGCCGGCCGACGTCGCCTCGGCGCGCCCGTCGGATCCCGGCGTGGTGAACTACGCCGTGCTGCCGAAGGGCTCGGTGGGCAATATCGTCGGCGCCACAATGCGATTCGAGACGACGTTCACCGATCCGGTGCAGTCGTTCCGCGTTGACAACCCGGTGTGCAACAACTGGGCCGACATCGGCCTGCCGGACGTCTACGCCGACCCCGACCTGGCGTCGTTCAACGGTGCCGTGACACAGGAGTCGCCCACCGACGCGACACATCTCGTCAAGCAGGCGGTCGGGGTGTTCGCGACGAGTGACGCGGCCGACCGGGCCTTCCGCCGCGTCGTCGACCGCACCGTCGGCTGCAACGGCCAGACCACCGCCATGCACCTGGACGACCTGCGCACCCAGGTCTGGACGTTCACCGGCGGACCCGCCTCGGCGACGGACGCCGACTGGGTCAAACAGGAGGCCGGCACGGATCGGCGCTGCTTCACCACCACCCGTAAGCGGGAGAACGTCCTGCTTCAGGCGAAGGTCTGCCAATCCGGGAACGGCGGCCCCGCGGTCAACGTGCTGGCAGGGGCGATGCAGAACACGCTCGGCCAGTAGCCGAGCGGCGCAGTTCACCACATGTAACGAACACGTCATCGAAAAAATCGCGAGACTTTGTCGGTCACGTCTGGAAGATGGTTGAAAGGGGGCGAGCGGTCCAGACCCGGAAGGGGACGGTTGGGTGACCTTCACCATCACGACCGAGGTGGACGACGCGCACCCGTCGCGAGCCGCTTCGGCAGAGCTGACCAGCATTGAGGCCGCTGCGCTGCACGTCGGCGCCGGCTGCTTGCGGGACGGCCCGGTGGGTCAGGTGGGTCTGGAGATCGAGGCGCACTGCTTCGACCTGGCCGACCCGATGCGCCGGCCGACCTGGCAGCAACTCACCGACATCATTTCCGGACTTCCGGTACTTCCGGGGGGCAGCAGGGTCACCGTCGAACCCGGCGGGGCCGTCGAACTGTCCGGCCCACCATTGCCGGGTCCGATGGCCGCGATCGACGCGATGCGCGCCGACCGTGCGGTGCTGCGGGCGGCGTTCGCCGGTGCCGGCTTCGGCCTGGTGCTGCTCGGGGCCGACCCGCTGCGCGCGCCGCAGCGGATCAATCCCGGTGCCCGCTACCGCGCGATGGAGACCTTCTTCGAGGCCAGCCGGACCGGCGCCGCGGGCGCGGCGATGATGACGTCAACGGCCTCAGTGCAGATCAACCTCGACGCCGGGCCGCGGAACGGCTGGGCGGATCGGGTGCGGCTGAGCCACGCGCTCGGGCCGACGATGGTTGCCGTCGCGGCGAACTCACCGCTGCTGAGCGGACGGTTCTCCGGCTGGCAATCCGCGCGGCAACGGGTGTGGAGTCGACTGGACGCCGCGCGTTGCGGTCCTGTGCTCGGCGAAAGCGGCGACGACCCGGCCTGCGACTGGGCCCGATATGCGCTCAAAGCGCCGGTCATGCTCGTCAACACGGCCGCCGATGCCGAACCGGTCACCGAGTGGGTGCCGTTCGCCGACTGGGTCGAAGGACTTGTGCCGCTCGGTGGGCGCCGACCCACCGAAGCCGATCTCGATTACCACCTGACCACGCTGTTCCCGCCGGTACGGCCGCGTCAGTGGCTCGAGATCCGGTATCTCGACAGCGTGCCCGAAGCCGTCTGGCCGGCGATCGTGTTCACGCTCGTCACGCTGCTCGACGATCCGACCGCCGCCGACATCGCCGCCGAAGCCACCGAACCCGTCGCCACCGCGTGGGATCTGGCCGCCCGCGTCGGCCTGGCCGACCGCCGGTTGCGGTCCGCTGCCGAACAATGCGTGCAGGCCGCCGCCGAACGCGCGCCGGCCGAACTCGAGGAATCGATGCGACAGTTGGTGCGTTCGGTCGAACAGGGACGGTGTCCGGCCGACGAATTCAGCGACCGTTCCGTGAGATACGGGATCGCGCCGGCGGTCACCCAACTGGCCCGAGGAGAAATGTGACTTCTCGCGACAGCATCGCGCGCGAACTCACCAGGGCACGCGAGCGCACCTTGCGGCTGGTCGATTTCGACGACGCCGAACTGGGCCGCCAGTACAGCCCGCTGATGAGCCCGTTGGTGTGGGACCTCGCGCACATCGCGCAGCAGGAGGAGCTCTGGCTGCTGCGCGACGGCAACCCGGATCGGCCGGGCATGCTGTCGCCCGAGGTCGAGCGGCTCTACGACGCGTTCGTCAACTCCCGTGCCAGCCGCGCGAACCTGCCGCTGCTTCCGCCGTCGGACGCCAGGGCCTACTGCGGCACCGTGCGCAACCGGGTGCTCGACACGTTGGACGCGATGCCCGACGACGATCCGGCGTTCAACTTCGCACTGGTCATCAGCCACGAGAACCAGCACGACGAAACCATGCTGCAGGCGCTGAATCTGCGCACCGGCGCGCCGCTGCTCGACGCCGGTGCCCCGCTACCCCAGGGCCGGTCCGGCGTCGCAGGTACCTCGGTCCTGGTGCCGGCCGGCGAGTTCGTCCTCGGCGTCGACGCGGTCACCGAGCCGCACTCGCTGGACAACGAGCGCCCGGCCCACGTCGTCGAGGTGCCCGCCTTCCGGATCGGCCGCGTCCCGGTCACCAACGCCGAGTGGCGCCGGTTCGTCGACGACGGCGGCTACGACAATCCGCAATGGTGGTCGCGGCGCGGCTGGGCGCACCGGCAGGAGACGGGTCTTCGGGCGCCGCAGTTCTGGAACGAGGACGGCACCCGCACCCGGTTCGGCCACGTCGAGGACATCCCCGGTGACGAACCCGTCCAACACGTCACCTTCTTCGAGGCCGAGGCCTACGCGGCATGGGCCGGCGCCCGGCTGCCCACCGAGACCGAGTGGGAGAAGGCCTGTGCGTGGGATCCGGCGGCCGACGCGCGGCGGCGCTACCCGTGGGGCGCCTCGGAACCGACGACGCACCTGGCCAACCTCGGCGGCGACGCGCTGCGGCCCGCTCCCGTGGGTGCCTATCCGGTGGGCGCGTCGGCGTACGGCGCCGAACAGATGCTCGGTGACGTGTGGGAGTGGACCACCTCGCCGCTGCGGCCGTGGCCGGGTTTCACGCCGATGATCTACGAGCAATATTCGGCGCCGTTCTTCGATGGTGACTACAAGGTGCTGCGCGGCGGGTCGTGGGCCGTGGCGGCAAGCATCCTTCGGCCCAGCTTCCGCAACTGGGACCACCCGATCCGGCGGCAGATCTTTTCGGGCGTGCGCCTCGCCTGGGACGCCTGATGTGCAGACATCTCGGGTGGCTCGGCGAACCCGTGTCGGTGGCGTCGCTGGTCCTCGAACCCGCCAACGGCCTTCTGGTGCAGTCATATTCGCCACGCAGGCAGAAGTTCGGGCTGATGAACGCCGACGGATGGGGGGTCGGCTTCTTCTCGGCCGATGTGCCTGACGGCACGCCCCGCCGGTGGCGCAGCGCGTCGCCACTGTGGGGGGACGGCTCGTTCGCGTCGGTCGCGCCGGCGCTACGCAGCGGTTGTGTGGTGGCGGCCGTGCGGTCGGCCAGCATCGGCATGCCGATCGAGGCGACGGCGTCGGCACCGTTCACCGACGGGCACTGGCTGCTGTCGCACAACGGGCTGGTGGACCGCGCCGCCCTGCCGTTGTCGCCGCGCGCCGAGTCGACGAACGACAGCGCCCTGCTGGCGGCGCTGATCTTCGACCGCGGGCTCGACGCGCTGGGCGACACCATCGTCGAGGTCGCTGCCGCCGACCCCGGGGCCCGGCTCAACGTCTTGGCGGGCAACGGTTCTCGGTTACTGGCCACTACGTGGGGGGACACCCTGTCGGTGCTGCGCCGAAGCGATGGCGTCGTGCTGGCCAGCGAACCCTACGATGACGATCCGGCCTGGGCGGAAATTCCCGACCGTCATCTCGTGCACGTGCACGGCCCGGATGTCGACCTGATTCCCCTGAAAGGATCGTGATGACAGTCAAGCGAGGAGCGGACACGGATCACGCATCCACCCTGACGCTGTCGAATCACCTGTCCGCCGACTCGGCGGCGGTGGCGCTGCGCCGCGATGTGCTCGACGGATTGACACAGCAGCCGAAGTCGTTGCCGCCCAAGTGGTTTTACGACGCCGTCGGAAGCGACCTGTTCGACCAGATCACCCGCCTGCCCGAGTATTATCCGACGCGGACCGAGGCGCAGATCCTGCGGGAGCGAGCCGCCGAGATCGCCGCGATCTCCGGTGCGGACACGCTGGTCGAACTCGGCAGCGGCACGTCGGAGAAAACTCGCATGCTGCTCGACGCCCTGCGGGACCGTGGGTCGCTGCGCCGGTTCATCCCGTTCGACGTCGACGTGGGAGTGCTCGCCGCAGCCGGGTCGGAGCTCAGCATCGAGTATCCCGGCATCGAGATCGACGCTGTGTGCGGCGATTTCGAGGAGCACCTCGACCGGATTCCGCGGATCGGGCGCCGTCTGGTCGCGTTCCTCGGCTCGACGATCGGCAACTTCACGCCCGGTCCGCGCGCAGACTTCCTCGCGGCGCTGTCGCAGACGCTGCGGCCCGGCGACACGCTGCTGTTGGGCACCGATCTGGTCAAGAACGCCGGCCGGCTGGTGCGGGCCTACGACGACAGCGCGGGCGTCACCGCCGAGTTCAACCGCAACGTGCTGGCGGTGGTGAACCGGGAACTGCAAGCCGACTTCGACCCGGGCGCGTTCGAACACGTCGCGAAGTGGAACTCCGACGAGGAGCGGATCGAAATGTGGTTGCGCGCCAGTACCTCTCAGCGGGTGACGGTACGCGATCTCGACCTGACCGTCGACTTCGCCGACGGCGAGGAGATGCTCACCGAGGTGTCGTGCAAGTTCCGCCCCGACGGGGTCGCCGCCGAACTCGCCGCCGCCGGGCTGCGGCGCACCAACTGGTGGACCGACGCCGCAGGGGATTTCGGCTTGTCGTTGTCGGCGAAATGAGCCTCGGTGAACAGTGGCGGTCCGCGCGACCGGCCGTCGCGGGGCTGCATCTCGACAGCGCCGCCTGCTCCCGCCAGAGCTACGCGGCGATGGACGCCGCCGCCCAGCACGCCCGGCACGAAGCCGAGGTCGGCGCATACGTCGCCGCCGAGGCCGCCACGCCGGTACTGGACGCGGGGCGCGCGGCCGTCGGCGTGCTCACCGGGCTCAGCGGCAGTGACGTCGTGTTCACCACAGGCGCCAACAACGCGCTGGACCTGCTGCTGTCCGCCTGGCCGGGCCCGCGCACCCTGGCCTGCCTGCCCGGCGAGTACGGACCGAATCTGGCCATCATGTCCGCCAACGGTTTCGACGTCCGCCCCCTGGCGGCCGACGGGGACGGACGCCTCGACGTCGAGGCCTCGGCCCGCGGGCTCGCCGAAAACCCGCCCGCCCTCGTGCATCTCACTGCACTGGGCAGCCACCGCGGCACCGCCCAGCCGTTCGCCGCGCTGACGCAGGTATGCCGTGACCTCGACGTGCCAGTGGTGGTCGACGCCGCGCAGGCGCTCGGGCACCTCGACTGCGCGGTCGCGCCGTCGGCGATTTACGGATCCTCGCGGAAATGGCTCGCGGGCCCGCGTGGAGTGGGCTTCCTGGCGATCGAACCGGCGCTTGCCGAACGGCTGCGGCCGCGGTTGCCGCCGCCGGACTGGAATCTGCCCTTGACGCTGATGCAGCGCCTCGAGCAAGGTGAAGCGAATGTCGCGGCCCGGGTGGGGTTTTCCGTCGCGGTCGGAGAGCATCTGGCCGCGGGACCTGCTCGCGTACGTGACCGCTTGGCCGAGGTCGGCCGGATGACGCGTGACGCGTTGGCCGGCATTCACGGCTGGCGGGTGGTCGAGGCAACCGACGCGCCGACGGCCGTCACCACGCTGGCGCCGACGGCCGGCGCCGATCCTCAGAAGGTGCGGGCCTGGCTGATCGCCGAGCGTGGCATCGTCACCACCCATGCCGAGGTGTTGCGAGCTCCGTTCGAGATGACGACACCGGTGCTGCGGGCATCGCCCCACGTCGATGCGACCCCAGAAGACCTGGCGCAGTTCGCCGAAGCGCTGGTGACTGCGACCGCGAAGGCCTAGTCGTCGAAGCCTTCGTCCCAGGTGTGCACGGGTTCGTTGCTGTGCATCCGCGTCCCGTACCGGCGCAGCATCTCCGCGAGCGCGGCTGGCCGCGCCATACCGCGTTCCTGCAACGCCCGCACCGTCTCGACCTGCCAGGTGGCGCCGTTGCGACCGGACTTGGCGCGGCCCTCGATCACCCCGAGATACCGGTCGCGCACCTCGGCCGCCACCTCCCAGCGGCGCAGGCCCTCGTCGGCCATCGGCAACAACTGGCGCAGCACCAACTCGTCCGCCGTCACCTCGCCCAGGCCCGGCCAGTACAGCCGGGCGTCTATCCCGTGCTGCGCGGCCTGCACGAAATTGTGCTGTGCCGCAGGGAAACTCATTTTGGTCCACAACGGGCGGTCCTCCTCGGACAGCGTCCGTAGCGTGCCGTAGTAGAACGCGGCGTTGGCCATCATGTCCACCACGGTCGGACCCGCGGGCAACACCCTGTTCTCCACCCGCAGGTGCGGACGGCCGTGCACGACGTCGTACACCGGCCGGTTCCAGCGGTAGATGGTGCCGTTGTGCAGCCGCAGCTCGGCCAGCTTCGGGGTGCGGCCCTCGGCGAGCTCGCGGACCGGGTCCTCGTCGGACAGTTCCGGCAGCAGCGACGGGAAGTAGCGCACGTTCTCCTCGAACAAGTCGAAGATCGACGTGATCCAGCGTTCGCCGAACCAAACGCGGGGCCGCACGCCCTGCGCTTTGAGCTCGTCGGGTCGGGTGTCGGTGGCCTGGGCGAACAATTCGATGCGGGTCTCGGCCCACAGTTCGTGGCCGAAGAAGTACGGCGAGTTGGCGCCCAGCGCGAGCTGCGGCCCGGCCAACACCTGCGCGGCGTTCCAGTTCTGCGCGAACTCGGCGGGCGACACCTGAAGGTGCAGTTGCATGCTCGTGCACGCGGACTCCGGCGCGATCGACGCGGTCTGCAGGCTCAGCCGTTCCGGTCCGACGATGTCGATCAGGATGTCCTCGCCACGCGCGGTGAAGATCGAGTCGTTGAGCGCCTGATACCGCGTCGACTCGCTCATCCAGTGGCCCGACAGGTGCTCGGGTAGCAGCGTCGGCAGAATCCCGATCATCACGATGTGCGCGTCGTGCTGGCTGGCTTTGATCTCGGCCGCGTTCAGGCTCGCGCGCACCTCGGATTCCAGTTCGAGTGCAGCCCGCCCCGGCAGCCGGCGTGGCGGCACGTTGAATTCGATGTTGTAAGCGCCCAATTCGGTTTGATACGCCGGATCGGCGATCGCCTGCAACACCTCCTGATTGCTCATCGCGGGCTGATAGGCCGAGTCGACCAGATTGCACTCGATCTCCATGCCGGTCAACGGCCGCTCGAACTCGAAACTCGACTGCGCGAGCATGGTCTCGAAGACGTCGAGGCACTGCTGCACCTTGCGGCGGTACTCCCGGCGGTGCGCGCCGCTGTAGCCGGTGCCCTTGACTTCTTCACCCACACCCCCATTGTCGGCGAGCGCAGGTATTTGCACCGAGACACGCCGCTATTCGTCGACGTTCGCGCACACACGCCGGGAAGTCGGCGGCATAAACCCCGCCGCGGCGGGTAGTCGGAGGCGATGGACGTCACCGTCACCTTCATCGGCAATGCCACCACCTTGATCTCCGGCGGCGGCATAACCCTGTTGACGGACCCGAACTTCCTGCACCAAGGCCAGCACGCCTACCTGGGCTACGGCCTGCTGTCCAAGCGGCGCAAAGGACCGGCGCTCGACATCGACCAGTTGCCCGCGCTCGACGGGGTGGTGCTGTCGCACATGCACGGCGACCACTGGGACCGGGTGTCGCAGCGCCGACTCGACCATGCGCTGCCGATCGTGACGACACCGCACGCGGCCACGCGGTTGGCTCACCGCGGGTTCGGCCGTGCCGTGGCACTGGACACCTGGCAGCGTCACGCATTCGTCAAGGGCACGACGTCGGTCACCGTCACCTCACTGCCCGGCCGGCATGCGCCCACCCCGATCGACCGCTTGCTGCCGCCGGTGATGGGCAGCATGGTCGAATTCTCCGACGGGGCGGCGCGCCGGCGGCTCTACATCTCCGGAGACACGCTGCTGGTCGACGAATTGCGCGACATACCAGTGCGATTCGAATCGATCGACCTCGGCGTATTGCATCTGGGCGGTACTCGTCTGCCCTTCGGCAGGCACCTGCCGTTCGGGCTGACGGTGACGATGGACGGTGGTCAGGGCGCCGACGTCGTCGAGTTGGTCGACCTGCCGAAGGTGATCCCGGTGCACTTCGACGACTACGGGGTGTTCGCCTCCCCGCTGTCCGACTTCCTCGACGAGATGAAGAGGCGCGGGCTGGGTGAGCGGATCATCGAATTGGAACGCGGTTCGTCGGTCACGGTCTGATACTGACCCGGTGTCAGGTCCATGGTCGGGCGACGACCAGGGTGGCCTCGAACAGGTTTCGACGGTCGACCGGGTCGCGTCGCTCACAGGGATTCGTGCTGTCGCGGCGCTGCTCGTCATGGGGACCCACGCCGCCTACGGCACGGGGGCATACAACCGCGGTTATCTCGGGTTGACGTTCGCGCGCATGGAGATCGGTGTCGCGATCTTCTTCGTGCTCTCGGGCTTCCTACTGTTCGGTTCGTGGGTGCGCGCCGCCGCGACCGGGACCGCACCGCCGAGCCTGCGCCGATATTCCCGCAGCCGGGTGCGCCGCATCATGCCGGCCTACGCGGTGACGGTCCTGCTGGCCTACGTCGTCTACGAATTCCGTCCGATCAACCCGAATCCGGGGCACAGCTGGAACGGGTTGCTGCGCAACCTCACGCTCACGCAGATCTACAGCGGCAACTACCTCACGACGTACGTGCACCAAGGCCTCACGCAGATGTGGAGCTTGGCGGTCGAGGTGGCGTTCTACGCCGTGCTGCCCGCACTCGCTTACCTGTTGCTGGTATGGCTGTGCCGGCGTCGCTGGCGACCGGGCGTGCTACTGGCCGGCCTGGCCGCCGCGGGTGCGCTGAGCCCGCTGTGGCTCGTCGTCATGCACCAGACCGACTGGCTGCCGAACGGTGCAGGGTTGTGGCTGCCGCACTACCTCGTGTGGTTCGTTGGCGGGATGGCGCTTGCGGTATTGGCGCACAACAACGTTCGGTGCTACGCATTCGCGGCGCTGCCGGTCGCGCTCGTCGCCTATCTGGTGGTGGCCACCCCGATCGCCGGACGGACCGACGCCCCGGCGCTCGACCTTGGGCAGGATCTGGTCAAGGTGATGTTCTACGCGGCGATCGCCACGCTCGTCGTCGCACCGCTGGCGCTCGGCGACACCGGCTGGTACTCGCGGTTGTTGAGCAGCAGGCCGATGGTGTGGCTGGGCGAGATCTCCTACGAGATCTTCCTGCTGCACGTGCTCGTGATGGAGATCGCGATGGTGTCGGTGTTGCGCTGGCAGGTCTACACCGGTTCGGTGGTGGTGCTGTTCGTCGTGACACTGACGCTCACGATCCCCGCCGCGTGGCTTCTGCACCGGCTCACCCGTCCCCGCCGCAGGGTTTGACCTGCGGCGACGCGGGTATCAAGGTCAACATGAAACTGATCGGTGTGCTGATCGCGCGGCATCCGGCGTTGTACGACGTGCTCGACGCCCTCATCGAGTACGGGCAGCAGCGGTGGCCGTCGGTGTGGCGCGCCGTGGAGCGTCAGCAGCGCGCGACCACCACCTGAGGGCTCATCAACCCGCCGCGCAACTCCAGTTCGATGCCCGGTCCGGCATGTGCGGCCAACGCCCGCAGCGCCGACGGGCTGTACGCGCGCATCGAGCTGATCACGCCGTCATGTATGGACGGGAACACCGGCGCGAACGGAAGCATGGTCGCCAGGCGCAGCAGATGGAGCGGCGTCGGTGGCCGAGGAAGATCGATGATCAGCAGCTTGCCGGCCACCCGCGTGCCTTCGGCGATCGCGCGCGCGGCTGCCGAGGGCGGCAGGTGGTGGAAGGACAGTGCGAACACCGCCAGGTCGAACTCGCCGTCCGGGACCTCGATCGCGGTGGCGTCCATCTGCCGGACCGCGGCGCGGGGGTGCCGGCCCAGGTCGCTGTCGGCCATCGCCTCGACGGAGGCCGCTTCCACGTCGGTGATCGTCAAGTGCGCGGTCGGATGCCAGTCGAGCAGCTTGCGCGACAAACCCCCGTGCCCCGCACCGAGTTCGAGGATCTTCGGGTCGGCTACGTCGGCGACCTCGGCGAGCGCGATCTCGGCGAACTTGCCGGTGGTGCCGAACCGCTCGCCGGTCCATTCCAGCGCGCGGATAACCCTGCGCTTGCGGGCGGCGTCGGCAGGACGGTCCGAGTCGCGGTCCAGGTACTCGAGCCGGTCGGTTTCAAGCAGTCGGTCCAGGCACGAGGCGTCTGGTCCACCGCGGGGCATGCGGTCAATGTCGGCGAGCGGTCCGGTCATGTAGTCCATCATGAAGGAATGCCAGCCGAATTCGTCGCCGCGATCGATCAGGGCACCACGAGCACCCGCTGCATGATCTTCGACCACGGCGGCGTCGAGGTCGGCCGCCATCAACTCGAACACGAGCAGATCCTGCCGAAGGCCGGTTGGGTCGAACACAATCCGGTCGAGATCTGGGAGCGCACCGCGTCGGTCATCATGTCGGCGCTGAACAAGACGAACCTGGCGGCGACCGACCTGGCCGCGCTGGGCATCACCAACCAGCGGGAGACCGCGCTGGTCTGGAACAAGCGGAGCGGACGGCCGTACTACAACGCGATCGTGTGGCAGGACACCCGCACCGATCGCATCGCCTCGGCGCTGGACCGGGACGGCCGCGGCGAGGTGATCCGCCGCAAGGCCGGCCTGCCGCCGGCGACCTATTTCTCGGCCGGCAAGGTCCAGTGGATCCTGGAGAACGTCGAGGGCGTCCGGGAGGCCGCCGAGACCGGCGACGCGATCTTCGGTACACCCGACACGTGGGTGCTGTGGAATTTGACCGGTGGTCCGCGCGGCGGCGCGCACGTCACCGATGTCACCAACGCCAGCCGCACCATGCTGATGGACCTGGAGACGCTGGACTGGGACGACGAACTGTTGTCGTTCTTCGGGATTCCGCGGCAGATGCTGCCGGAGATCAAACCGTCGTCGTATCCGGAGTCGTACGGCATCACTCGCGACGACGGGCCGGTCGCCGGTCAGGTGCCGCTGACCGGGATCCTCGGCGACCAGCAGGCGGCGATGGTCGGCCAGGTGTGCCTCGATGCCGGTGAGGCCAAGAACACCTACGGCACAGGGAACTTCCTGCTGCTGAACACTGGTGAGAAAATCGTGCGCTCCGAGAACGGCTTGCTGACCACACTGTGCTACCAGTTCACGGACCGAGATGGGCCGGCCAAACCCGTTTACGCGCTGGAGGGTTCGATCGCGGTCACCGGTTCGGCCGTGCAGTGGCTGCGCGACCAGCTGGGCATCATCAGCGGCGCGGCGCAGAGCGAGGCGCTGGCGCGCCAGGTCGAGGACAACGGTGGCGTGTACTTCGTGCCCGCATTCTCGGGATTGTTTGCGCCGTACTGGCGTTCGGATGCCCGCGGCGCGATCGTCGGCCTGTCGCGGTACAACACTAACGCGCATCTGGCGCGGGCAACCCTCGAGGCGATCTGCTACCAGAGCCGCGACGTCGTCGACGCGATGGAGGCCGACTCCGGCGTGCGCATGGAGGTCCTCAAGGTCGACGGCGGCATCACCGCCAACGATCTGTGCATGCAGATTCAGGCCGACGTGCTCGGCGTCGACGTCGTCAAGCCTGTCGTCGCCGAGACCACCGCGTTGGGCGCGGCATACGCCGCCGGTCTCGCCGTCGGGTTCTGGGAGAACGCCGATGACCTGCGGTCGAACTGGCAGGAGGGCAAGCGCTGGACGCCATCGTGGAGCGACGAGCAGCGCGAGTTCGCTTACGCCGGTTGGCAGAAGGCGGTGCAGCGCACGCTGGACTGGGTCGACGTCGAGTGATTTGTGGAGCGCTAGCGGCGCTGACCGCCGCGAACACTCCACAAATCGCAAACCGGACGGTTTACTCAGACTCGCCGAGGATGCCGTAGATCTCGCGCCGGGCGTTGTTGACGATGTCGACGATCCGCTGTTGCTGCTCCTCGCCGGTGGCGAAGGCCGCCTGCGCGACGGCGCCCATCAGCTGGGCGACCGCGGTCTGGAGGTTGACGTGGCTCGGGTCGACGTTGTCGGCGATCTCCTCCCACGGCGCGGTCTCGATCTTCTCCGCCGCAGTGCGTCCGTCGTTGGTGAGCTCGAAAAGCTTCTTGCTGCCGTCACTTTCGGTCGCCTCGATGAGCCCTTCGTCGACGAGCAACTGCAGTGTCGGATATACCGACCCGGGGCTCGGCCGCCACAGGTTCTGGCTGCGCTCGGCGATCTCCTGGATCATCTCGTAGCCGTGCATGGGCCGTTCGGCGAGAAGTTTGAGGATCGCCGAGCGCACATCGCCGCGACGGCCACGGCCGCGACGGCGGCCGCGGTGCAGGCCGCCGGGGCCGAATCCCGCGCCGAAGCCGGGGCGGAAGCCGAAGCCGCGCGGGTCGAAGCCGAACTCGAAGCCGCCGCGACCCGGACCGAACCCGGGTGGGCCGCCGAAGCCTGGCCCGCCGTCGTGCTGGCGGAGTTGTTCGCGCAGGTTCTCGCGGAACTCGCGCCGGGCCTGCCGCCGCTGCTGATGCAGGGCGCGCCGGTCCAGTGGGGTGAAGCCGAAGCCGCCGGGCGGCGGCGTGAATGGGTCTGTCATGTTCGTTTCCTTTAATCGTGAGAAAGCGCGTCGTGCGCTTCCGATACGTAGACGATATATCGGAAACTATCGTGATGCAACGTCGCGGCGTCGGTCCCGGTCGTCCATCCCCTCGATGACGGACCGCGCCCAATCCGCTTCCATCGCATTCAGCTGCAGCCCGTATTCGAGCGCGGCTCGGCCGTAGAAGAGCCCGTCACTGTCGTCCCAGGCGATCGAGTCACGTAGCTTCTCGAGCCGGATGATTTCGGCGTCGGCGCGCTCGGCCATCGCCGTGAGGTGCGCCCGCGCCTGCTCATCAGTGACTTCACCGAGTAGGAAGATGCGCAGAAGCGCTGGGCTGCGAAACGGCGGATCATCCTGGGGGTTGACGATCCACCGCCGCAACTCGGCCCGGCCGGCCGCGGTGATGCGGTACTCCTTGCGGCCGCGGGGCCCGATGGCCGAAACCTCGATCAACCCGGCGTCGGCCAGCTTGTTCAGTTCGCCGTACAACTGGCTCTGGGTGGCCGGCCACACGTTGGCCATCGACTTCTCGAAGTGCTTGAGCAGGTCGTATCCACTGCCTGGCTGTTGGGCCAGGAGGCCCAGTGCCGCAATCCGCAAACTCACCGCTTCAGCATACTTCACTCTTGACATGTCAGGAGTGACATGTCAGTGTCGGTTCACCGACTTCAGGAGGCCCAGATGACCGAGACGACCGATTCGACGCTTTTCGGCACCGACGACTTCTTCCGGCGCGACAACTACGCCCCGGTTGCAGACGAACTGACCGAATACGACCTTCCGGTGCACGGCGCGATACCGGCGGAACTGGACGGCTGGTATCTGCGCAACGGGCCCAACCCGCGCCAGGCCACGGTGCACTGGTTCACCGGTGACGGCATGATCCACGGCGTCCGCATCGAAGGCGGACGGGCCAAGTGGTACCGCAATCGGTGGGTGCGAACGGACAGTTTCATCTCCGAGTTTCCGCTCTACAACGCCGACGGCACCCGCAATCTGCGGGCCAGCGTCGCCAACACCCACGTCGTCAACCACGCGGGCAGAACTCTCGCGCTCGTCGAATCGTCTCTGCCCTACGAGATCACCAACGATCTGGAGACTTTGGGTGCCTACGATTTCGGCGGCAAACTCGTCGACTCCATGACCGCGCATCCCAAGATCTGCCCGACGACCGGCGAGTTGCATTTCTTCGGTTATGGCAACATCTTCGCCCCGCACGTCACGTATCACCGCGCCGACGCCGCCGGCGAGTTGACCGTCAACCGGCCGCTCGACGTGCCGGCGCTGACGATGATGCATGACTTCGCGCTGACCGCGTCGTACGTCGTCTTCATGGACCTGCCCATCGTGTTCGACCTCGACATCGCCATGAAGGCCGGAAGTGACATGCCGTATCGGTGGGACGACGATTACGGCGCTCGGTTCGGCCTGCTGCGCCGCGACGATCCGTTCGGCGAGGTGCGGTGGTTCGAGATCGACCCGTGCTATGTGTTCCACGTCGCGAACGCGTATGACAGCGGGGATTCCGTTGTGCTGCAGGCGGTCCGCTATCCCGAGCTGTGGCGGGGCACCGGCGGCTTCGAGGCCGACGGTGTGTTGTGGAGTTGGACGATCGATCCGTCCACGGGCACCGTCTCCGAACGGCAGCTCGACGAGCGCGCGGTTGAGTTCCCGCGCATCGACGACCGGTTGGCCACCCTGCCGGCCCGCTATGCCGTCGCCGTCGGTGACGGCCGGCTCGTGCGCTACGAGCTGTCGACCGGCGCCGCGGTGGAGCACACCTTCGGTACCGCAGAAGCCCCCGGTGGCCCCGGCGAGGCGGTGTTCGTCCCGTCGGCATCGGCGCCCGCCGACGAGAGCAGCGGCTGGTATCTCGGCTACGTCTACGACCCCGCGCGTGACGGCAGCGACCTCGTCATCATCGACGCCTCCGACTTCTCCGGCCCGCCGGTGGCGAGAATCGAGCTACCGCAACGGGTTCCCTACGGCTTCCACGGCAACTGGATCGCCGGGTGACGCACTCGCGGCGCGGTGGGTGTTCGGGCTGACGCCGTAGGCCCGCTTGAATGCGCTGCTCAATGCGAAGGGCGTGCTGTAGCCGACCCGCCGCGCGACCGCCGCGATCGTCGCCCCGCTTGACTGCAGCAGATCGGCGGCGAGGGCGAGCCGCCAACCGGTCAGGAACGCGATGGGTGGTTCGCCGACCAGATCTGTGAACCTGCGAGCGAACACCGCCCGCGAGGAACCCACCGCCGCAGCGAGATTCGCAACCGTCCAGGGATGCTCGGGATTGTTGTAGATCAGTTTGAGCGCGGGTCCGACGACGGGGTCCTGCTCGGCGTGCCACCACGTCGGCGCGTTGCCGTCACGACCGAACCAGGCCCGCAACACCGCGATCAGCAGCACATCGAGCAGGCGGTCCAGGTAGGCCTCCTGCCCGGGGCCGTCACAGCCCGCCTCGGCGCCGAGCAGGTCCACCAGCGGCGTGTCCCACTCGTCGGCACGCAGCACCAGCACCGCGGGCAGCACATCCAACAGGCGGGCGCTGACCTCGCTGCGGCCCTCGTAGGCGCAGATCACCGACCGGGTCGCGCCCGACGCACTGTTGCCCCAGGTCCGCACGCCGATCGACATCGCGAACTCGAGGGTGTCACCGGTCAGCGTCGTGCAGCGCTGACCCGGATGGATGACGATCATCGGGGCGGTCGACGGATCATCGGCGAACACGTAGTGATCGATGCCGCGGGTCAATGCGACGTCGCCGGGATGCAACCATGTCGTTCCGCTGGATTCGCCCACGATGGCTGCGCTGCCGTGCGTCTGACAGATCAGGGTCAGCGGCGCGTCATCGCGTATGAGCAGCGACCACGGCGGGTCCATCCGCATCCGCAGCACAAACGCGCCGCGCGCCCGCACCCCGTCGAGCAAGCCGACAACGGCGTCCACGTTGTGAGCCTATCCCGCGGGTGCGCGGTAGCCCGCCAGGAAGACCGCGACACCGGCGGCGACATGCTGGTCGACATCGATTGCCTCGAGCACATCGGGCCCGCCGTGAAACAGCGCCTGGTCGATGCACCTGCCGACGATCAGGAACGCGAAATGTTCGGCGGCCAAGCGGGGTTCGGGCGCGTGGAGCAGACCGCGGCCGTGCAGGTGACCGAAGGAGTCGGCGTAGGCGGACAGCGTTCGGGCGGGCGCGCGCTCGTAGTACAACCGCGCCAGCGCCGGCGATCGGTTGGCCTCGCCGATGATGAGTCGGCGCAACTGCACGACGGGTTCCTGCAGTACCGCGCGCAGATAGTCACCCGCAAGAGCGGTCAGGTCCGCCTCGAGATCGGAGGTCTCGGCCAGCGCTTCGATGCGGTCGGCAAACGGGGCGACCGTGTGCTCGAGAGCGTCGTCGACGATCGCGAGAAGCAGTTCCTGCTTGTCGCCGAAGTGTTTGTACACAGTCTGCTTGGACACCTCGGCCGTCGCGGCCACCTGATCCATGCTGGTGCCCTGGTAACCGTGGCCCAGAAACAGCGCACGGCCCGCGGACAGGATCGATGCGCGCTTGCGGGCGGATCGGCCGAGTGCCTCCGTCGTCACGACCATATAGTACTGGACAGTCCAGTTCTCAGTACTGTACCGTCCAGTCTATTCGGAGGGAGCGCTCGATGACCACGACTGACTGTCCACCCCTGGATGTGCGGGTGACCAAGTCACTGCTGGGCTACGGCATCATCGCCGGACCGATCTACGTTGTCGTCGCGGCCGCGCAGGCACTCACTCGAGACGGCTACGACCCGACGCGGCATGCGATCAGCCAACTCGCCAACGGCCCATGGGGGTGGATTCAGATCGTCAACTTTCTGATCACCGGTGCGATGACCGTCGCCGCGGCGGTTGGTGTGCGCCGCGCACTCGGTGGGGGACGCCGGTCCGCTTGGGCGGCGGCGCTGCTCGGCGCCTACGGCGTCGGACTGCTCGGCGCCGGCGTCTTCCGCGCGGATCCGTCGGACGGCTTCCCACCCGGCACGCCGCCGGGGATGGGCGAAGTGAGTTGGCACGGCATGGCGCACTTCGCGATCGCCGGCCTCGCGTTCGGGTGTCTGGTGGCCGCCTGCTTCGTGATCGCCGGCTGGTTCGCAGGCACCGGTGACCCGGCGTGGGCGTGGTTCTCGCGGACCACCGGCGCCGTCTTCGGGCTGAGTTTCCTCGCGCTGGCCGGAACAGGCGGAGCCGCAGCGGTTCTGACCTTCACCGCGGCCGTCGTGCTGGTGTGGGGCTGGTTGGCGGCGGTGTCGACCAAGCTCTATCGCGGCGTGCGGGCCACCTAGACGCGCGCGTATGCGCGCAGGACGCTCGACGATGGCATGCCGCTGCGCGCACCGGTTGACTGAAGCCATGACAGCCACTCCCTTCGTCATCCTGACCTCGATTGCCGCGCTTGCCGCGGCGGCCGCCGCCGGCATGATGTATGTGTTTTCGACCTTCGTGCTGCGCGGACTCGATCGGACCGGTCCGGTCGACGCGATCATTGCGATGCGCGGCATGAACGCCGAGGCGAACACCAATGCGCCTTTCCTGCTCGGCTATTTCGGTCCTGCGGTCCTCGCGGTCGCCGTCGGCGTGATGGCCGTCGTGAAGTGGGGCCAGCCTGGCAGCGTCTGGGCGCTGGTGGGCGCCGTCTTCGGTGTGCTCGCCGCGATCATCACGATCGCATTCAATGTGCCGCTGAACAACCACCTCGACACCGTCGACCCCGCCGGCCTTTCGGTCGCCGAGGCGGCACGTGAATGGCGGGAGTACTACTCGCCGTGGACCGCATGGAATCACGTGCGCACGGCCACCAGCATCACCGCGGCGATCCTGATGGTGATAGCTCTGCGCTACAACTGAATTCAGCGGGGCGGGGTGAACCCGCCGGAGTCCGGACGCGGCATCGGTTGCGGTGGGAGGTTCACCGGTGGTGGCGTTTGATACCCCGGCCACTGCTGCTGGCGTGCCGACTGCGCTGCCTGCAGGCGAGCCAATTCCCGGCGATGCCGCTCGGCCAGTACCGCGGCGAGTACGAGCTGCGGCGGCGTACCCGGCGGCGGTGGCGGTGAGATCTGCGCGACGACGCCGGCGGTGATCCGGTATGCCATCTGTTCGCGAACCGCAGGGTTCAATTGCGCTGTCCGGCCGAGGAACTGGCGCGCCAGCTCCGCCTGCTCGGGCCGAAGTCCGGACAGCTGTAACGACGATGCCCACCAGGCGAGCTGCGGCGGCATCGGCGGTGGGGGCGACATCCGCGGAGCGCGTTCGCTGATCACCACGGTGCCGGCGAAGATGTCCCCGAGCCGTTTCCCTTTGGCCGACAACAAGCTGCAGATCACCGCGGGACCGCCGGCGAGCATCCAGATTTCGATCACGCCGGACAGCGCGCGAAAGAACGCCTGCCGGAAGCGTTCCGGGCCACCGTCTTCGGACACCACCCGCAGCCCCATCGCGATCTTGCCCAGCGACCGACCCCGTGTCGCGGTCTCGAATACGAGCGGATACCCGAGCAGGGCCAGCACGGTGAAGATGATCATCACCGCGGCCGACAGCGCCGGATCGAACTGGGTGATCGTCAGCGAAAAGAGCAGCAGCCCGATCAGATAGAGCAGGAAGACCACGGTGACGTCGATGAGCGCTGCGACCGCGCGAACCGGAAGCTGGGCGATCTGAACATCAAGGACCACCGCGTCCCCGGTCACGACTGGTTCCTGCGGCCCGACCATGAAACCTCACGCTACTAGGATTCGGATTCGTGGATGTCGACGCGTTCGTGCTGGCGCACCGCCGGACGTGGGACCGGCTCGAACAGCTGGTCAAGCGGCGCCGCCGGCTCACCGGCGCCGAAGTCGACGAGCTCGTCGACCTCTACCAGCGCGTGTCGACGCACCTGTCGATGCTGCGCGCCGCATCCGCCGACCCGGTGGTGGTGGGCCGGTTGTCGGGCCTGGTGGCGCAGGCGCGTAGCGCGGTGACCAGTGTGCACGCACCGCTGTGGCGGGAGTTCGTCCGGTTCTGGACGGTGTCGTTTCCGGTGGTCGCCTACCGGTCCAGGCGGTGGTGGCTGAGCACGGCCGTCGTGTTCCTCGTCGTCTCCGCGGTCATCGCGTTGTGGGTGTCGGGCAGTCCGGAGGTGCGGGCGTCGATCGGCACACCGGACGAGCTCGACCAGCTGATCAACAACGACTTCGCCTCGTACTACAGCGAGAACCCGGCCGGCTCGTTCGCGCTTCAGGTCTGGGTGAACAACGCCTGGGTTTCCTTGCAATGCCTCGGCTTTGCGATCCTGCTCGGCATTCCGATCCCGTACATCCTGTTCCAGAACGCCGCCAATCTCGGCGTGAGTGCGGGGTTGATGTTCGGCGCGGGCAAGGGCGACATCTTCCTCGGTCTGATCACCCCGCACGGCCTGCTCGAGCTGACCGCGGTGTTCCTGGCGGCGGGGGCGGGGATGCGGTTGGGCTGGACGGTGATCTCGCCGGGGGACCGGCCGCGCGGGCAGGCGCTCGCCGAACAGGGCCGCGCGATCGGTGCGGTGGCGGGCGGGCTGGTGGCGGTGCTCCTGGTGTCTGGCCTCATCGAGGCACTCGTGACACCTTCGCCGCTGCCGACTGCGGCCCGCATAGGCATCGGCGTGGCGGTCGAGATCGCTTTCCTGGCTTACATATTCCACTTCGGACGTCGAGCCGAGAGGGCCGGCGAAACCGGAGACGTCGAGCACGCGCCCGATGTGGTGCCGACCGGCTAGTGTCCTGAGTCGTTACTTCGTCGTCAGTGAGAATTCGAGGTTCGCGCGTTCGGTGTGGTCCGTTTTCGGCTTCCTATGCTCGGATTGCACACACGGCTGTGGTCGTTTCTCAGATCAGCACAACCCTGAATGCAATCTCGGCGCTAGGACCATCTCGCAGACCAGCACCACCCGGCCCCGTGCATGCGTACAGGCACCCCAAGTTCTGCTCCCGAACTAATGACTCACGACACTAGAGCCGGCCGGTGGCTTTGAACGCCAGGTAGTGATCGGCCAACGCGGGTGCGAGCTCCTCAGGCGGGGCGTCGATGACGCCGACACCGCGGCGCCGCAACCGCGATGCGATCGCCCGCCGCTCGTTGCGGGCGCGCTCGGCCGCTGCGGCGTCGTAGACCTGCGGCGCATCGGAGCGTCCGCCGGCGAGGACCTCGACCCGGGGGTCGGCGACCGCAGCGACGATCACCCCATGCTTTGCCGTCAGCTGTGGCAGCACGGTCATCAGGCCTTCGTCGAGCGCGGACGCGTTGAGGTCGGTGAGCAACACGACCAGCGCACGCCGGCGGACCCGGCGCAGAACCGCGGCGACCATTGCGCCGGCGTCGGATTCGATCAGCGCGGGTTCGATGGGGGCCATTGCGGCCACCAGTTGGGGGAGGAGTTCGGTGCGCGAGGCGTTGAACACCGCCGCCCTGGTGACGCGGTCGTGGGCGAGGAAGTCGACGTGGTCACCGGCGCGGGACGCCAGCGCCGCGAGCAGCAGCGCGGCGTCCATCGACCAGTCCAACCGTGGCCATCCGGAGAGGTCGTTCGCCGTGGGATCGACGCCGACGCGGCCGGCCGACGTGCGGCCCGTGTCGAGCACGATGACCACGCGTTGATCCCGTTCGGGGCGCCACGTGCGGACCACCACGTCCGCGCGACGGGCGGAGGCGCGCCAGTCGATCGACCTGACGTCGTCGCCGATGACGTACTCGCGTAGTGAGTCGAACTCGGTGCCCCGGCCACGGATCAGCACCGGCGTATTACCTTCGAGTTCACGCAGTTTCGCCAGTCGCGACGGAAGGTGCTTGCGGGACAGGAACGGCGGCAGGACCCTGATCCGCCATGGCACCCGGTGCGAGCTCTGTCGTCCGGCCAGCCCGAGCGGTCCGGTCGCGCGCACGGTGACCAATGCCGAGTCCTGGTCGCCCCGGCGCACGGGCTGCAGTGTCGTGACGAGGCGGAGTTGTTGGCCGGCAGCCAGATTGACCGGGTGAAGACGGGGGGAGGCACGCGCGCTCGGCGGCCAGGCGTCGCGGACGACCCCCTTGATGCGGCGCGGGCCGGCGTTGTCGACCAGCAGTACGGCTGCCACCTGCTGTCCCAACCGTGCGGCGGTGTCGCCGGACCGGCGCAAGCGTACGCGCCGGGTGTTGCCGGCCAGTGTGACGTCGACCGCGATGAGCACGAGCAATGCGATCAGCAGCACGACGAACGTGAGGGCCGGGCGTGGTGAGACCGCGATCGGCAGGACGCAGATTCCTGCGACCAATCCGGCACGTCCGGTGAGAATCACCAGCGCGGCACCGGTACTGCCGCGAGGATGCCGTCGAGCACGCCGTCGGGGGTGGCGCCCTCCAGTTCGGCCTCGGACCGAAGCTGGATGCGGTGGCGCAGGGTCGGGCGCGCCATCGCCTTGACGTCGTCGGGCGTGACGTAGTTGCGTCCCGAGAGCCAGGCCCACGACCGGGCGGTCGCCAGCAGCGCGGTCGTCCCGCGCGGCGAGACTCCGAGTTGCAGCGAAGGCGAGTGCCTTGTCGCGGAGGCGATGTCGACGATGTAGCCGAGAACCTCGTCGGCTACCAACACCTCCCGTACGGCCGCACGTCCCGCGGCCAGTTCCGCGGCTCCCGCGACGGGCCGCACGATCGACAGGTCCCGAGGGTCGAAGCCGTGCGCATGCCGGTTCAAGATCGCGACCTCCTGTTCCCGCGACGGCAGCGGCACGTTGAGCTTGAGCAGGAACCGGTCCAACTGCGCCTCCGGGAGCTGATAGGTGCCCTCGTACTCGATCGGGTTCTGCGTGGCGGCGACGATGAACGGATCCGGCAGCGGGCGCGCTTCGCCTTCGACGCTGACCTGGCGTTCCTCCATCGCCTCCAGCAGTGCCGCCTGGGTCTTGGGCGGTGTCCGGTTGATCTCGTCGGCCAGCAGCAGGTTGGTGAACACGGGTCCGGACCGGAACTCGAATTCCGCGGTGCGCGCGTCGTATACGAGTGAGCCGGTGACGTCACCGGGCATGAGGTCGGGGGTGAACTGCAGCCGCTTGAAGTCGAGCTGCAACGCGGAGGCGAGCGTGCGGACCAACAGCGTCTTGGCGACCCCCGGGACTCCTTCGAGGAGAACGTGGCCGCGGCACAGCAGCGCGATCACCAGTCCGCTGACGACCGCGTCCTGTCCGACTACTGCCTTGGCTATCTCCGAGCGCAGCGCCAGTAGCGCGGTTCGCGCCGAATCGTGTCCGCCTGCCTGAGTCACGAGCGTGCGACCTGCCTTTCGATGTTGTCGAGTTCGCGTGCGAGACTGACCAGTTCGGCGTCGTCCCGGGGTGGTGGGCCGAACAACGCGTAGGCCACCGACTGCGGTTGGACGCCACAGTGTGCCGAAATCCCTTGGACGACCGCGGCCGGGTCGGTGTTGACGCCAAGGCCGAGGCGGGGCTGCATCCGCTGCAGCGCGGCGGTGCGCAACGCCGCGGCCGCGCTGTCGCGGGCCCGCCGCGAACGGTACAGGCGGCCCCGTCCTTCCACGGTCTCGGAGGCTCGCACCACGACGGGGAGTCGTTCGGCCACGAGTGGGCCGATGCGCCGGCTCTTCCAGGCGGCCAGCAACACCACCACCGCGACGAGCTGCCAGATGATCCACTTCACCTGCTCAGGCGCGAGGTCGAATAGCGTTGCCCCACCCTCTGCTTCGCCCTCGGTGAATTGCGGCGCATACCAGATCATCCGCTGATGTGTGCCCGTGAGGTTCATGGCCAGCGCGGCGTTGCCTTCCTCGAGCAACCCGCCGTTCGTCATGAATTCGGAGTTTCCGACGACCGTGATGTCCCGGCCGTCGGCGGTGTACCGGACCAGCGCGCCGTCGTAGCAGCGCGTCACGCTGGTGTCGTCGTCTGATGCGTCGTAGGCGTCACTGACTCCGAACTGCACCGCCCCGGCGCGGGTCGCCTCGCGCAGATCGCAGTTCGGCCGCTCACCGCCCCCGAAGGTGGTTGCCCCGCTCAACTTGATCGCCGGCGCCAGCAGTTCCCGGCTACGCGAGATCGGTTGTACGAGAAGACGATCACCGGGCAGCCCGGCCAACCGGCGCAGCGCGGCACGGTCGACGAGGTGATAGGTCTGCACCACCACCAGCAGGGTGTCGGGGCCGGCGGCCGCCTCGACCGCGGCCACATCGGGTGCCTCGACGACGTCGACACCGTGCTCGCGTAGCAGCGTCATCAGCGCCCGAGCGCCGTCCGGCGAAGTGGAGTCCGGATCCATCCGCCCCCCTGGCCGGGGTGCGGTCAGATAGGCGCTGAGCGTCGCGAATGCGACGATGACGGCCAGCGCCAGCAGCACCCAACGGGCACCGCGCCACCGCTGGCCGATCGTCGGTTCCGTGGCGGTGCCTCGCCCGCCCGGGGTGGCTTCGACGATCAACGGATTTCCGCCCAACCGTCGGATACGGCGGGAGCGGACGCAGCGGAGGCGGCCACTGGCGACCGCGACCTCAGGTGGTCGTCGAGACCGGTGATCAGCGCGTAGGCGTCCTCGGTGCCTGGTCGGTCGCCGTAAGTGACGTCGTTGAAAGCCGTTGCAGCGGCGTCCAATTCACCGGTGAGATGCGGCAGCTGTCGTCCCGCGTCACGCGCGAGTTCGGTGGCGGTGCGGCCGGGGACGGGATCCAGCACACCGGTTTCCTCCAACTGGCGGGCGACGGCGCGCAGCCGGTGCCGGATCGCCGCCGTCCAGTCCGCCGCCGCGGCCGAACGTTCGGCGGCGGCCCGGTGCTGTGCCGCGGTCAGCTCCTGGCCACCGAACAAGGCCTCATCGCGGCCGCGGCTGGTCCTCATCGACCGTCGCGCGATCCGGACCGCCACGACCACCGCCACCGCGACCAGGATCAGCAGCACCGTGACCGTCACCCACCCCCCGGGCACCGATGCGCCCTGCACCGCCAATCGGTACAACAGGTCCTCGATCCAGTCGATGGCCTGCTCGGTGAGGGACCCCTTGGGGTAGATCGGCTTTGCGAGTTCGCGCTGCGCGGCCTCGTGCGCGGCATCGCGGTCGATGTCTATCGTCGGCACGTCAGTTCTGGCGGGTCAGCCAAAGATGGTCGGTGGAGTCGGACGGGGCGGCGGGGCCGTACCCCGCGCCGGTTTGCAGCACGAGATCGAAGGCCTCTCTGCGGATCCGGCCGTCGGTGTACTGCAGCGCGACCACGCCGGCGTTGAACGGTGCGGTGATGATCTGACCTATCGCACCGCCGACGGTCAGCAGGATCAGCGCGAGCATCGCGGCAGCCGTCGTCGTGGCCGCCATCAGCACGATCTGTCCGCCGAGACTGAACGGGAACGCGACGGCACCCGCGACGAGTTGAGCGACGATCACCGCCAGCAGCCGAATGCCCAACACCCGCCAGAAGTCTCGCTTGATCAGCGCGAACGACCGTTGGACGGCGGCGACGATGCCGAGCCGCTCGAGCACGATGATGACCGGCGCGAAGGTCAACATCGTGCCCAGGTACACCAGCGCCGCAATCAGCGCCAGTACCAACGGGATTCCGATGATCACCGCGGCGGCGCCGCCTGCGGCGACAGCTATCCAGACGATGAGGCCGACGACCGCGGCGATCAGCAGCAGTGCACCGATCATCTCGAGGACCGTGAACCCGATCAGTGCCCACAGCCGGCCCCGAAGTCGTTGCCACGCTTCGCCGATCGTGATCCCGGAGCCGAAGACGGCCCTGCCGACGACGACGGTGAGCAACCCGCTGAGCAGGATCGACGACAACCCGGTTGCCACCGATCCGGCCAGGCTCGACATCATGGAGCCGAGCAGCACCCCCGTCGACACCTCTTCTTCGCCGCTGAGTGCCGGCACCAGCTGACCGCCGACGGCCAGCGGGCCGATGGACAGGATCAACGCGAGGACCTGCGTGATGACCACGACGATGGTGGTCAGGCCGAGCGTCGCTTTCGGGTTGGCCCGGATGTAGCCGACCGCGCCGTTGAAGATGTCGGACAGGCTCAGGGGCCGCAGGGGGATGACCCCCGGCTTCAGCGCGAACGGCCCGTATCCCGGCGGCGGCCCGTAGCCCGGCGGCGGCCCGTAACCCGGGGGCGGCCCGTATCCCGGGGGCGGCCCGTATCCCGGGGGCGGCCCGTAACCCGGCGGCGCCGCGTAGCCCGGCGGTGGATAGCCGGGTGGTGGCCCGTACCCCGGCGGCGGACCTGCGGTACCGGACCCGCCGGCGTGGGTGCTCATGGCCACCATCCTGTCGAGGGCGATGCGAATTGACAACGTCGTCGCGCGGCCGTGCCGGACTTCGGCGGCGTAGTTTTGGCTCATGGCGGAACTCAAGGACCGGTTGCGGGCCGACCTGACGACGGCGATGAAGTCCCAAGACAAGCTGCGCACCGCGACGTTGCGGATGCTGCTCGCCGCGATCCGCACCGAGGAGGTCTCCGGCAAACAATCGCGAGAACTGACCGACGCCGAGGTGCTCAAGGTCCTTGCCAAGGAGTCCAAGAAGCGCGCGAGTCCGCCGAGA